>CAZQHK010000003.1:60499-179382 GCA_964593455.1 uncultured bacterium | reverse complement strand
CCTCAGTGAGGATAGCCGGAGAACATCAATTGTCAAAGTGACAAGACGGAGGTGGCATAAAGACTTTGAACAATTGACATCAGTTCCTATTATACGGTAACGTATGGTTCCATATTCGGACTTATACCGTAACGGTTGAAACTGAGGAGGATGCCCGTCGTGAGCGCGTCGTTGAAAGAAAAGATACAAAACAGAACCGCGCTGGTTGGGATCATTGGAATGGGGTACGTGGGACTGCCTCTGGCGTGCGAGTTTGCCAAAGGCGGTTTCAACGTAACCGGAATTGATATCAACCAGGAGAAGGTCGATAAACTCAACCAGGGAACGTCGTATATTTTGGACGTGGATTCGTCTGAACTTACTTTATATGTAGACCGGGGAATTCTTAGTGCTACCAGTAATCCCAGCGTACTCGAAAAGATGGACTGTATCATCATCTGCGTCCCGACACCGCTAAGAAAGACGAAAGATCCCAACATTTCATATATCTACACTGCATCTGAATCAGTGGCAAAACATCTGAAGCAGGAGCAGATAATCATCTTGCAAAGCACCACGTATCCGGGTACTACCGAAGAACTGCTTATGCCGATGTTCGAGGAACTGGGATTCAAAGCCGGCAAAGACTTTTACCTGGCTTTCTCTCCGGAACGAGTCGATCCCGGAAACAAAAAGTACACCACCGGCAACACTCCGAAGATAGTAGGAGGAGTAACGAAACTGTGCACCGAGCTGGCAGCGTTGTTGTTCAATCAGGTTATAGACCAGGTGGTGCTGGTGGAAACACCGCGGGAAGCAGAGATGGTAAAACTCCTGGAAAACACTTTCCGGAGTATTAATATAGGCCTGGTAAATGAGCTGGCGATGATGAGTGACCGGATGGGAATCGATATCTGGCGTGTAGTTGACGCCGCCGCTACCAAACCTTTCGGCTTTATGCCTTTTTACCCCGGACCGGGACTGGGAGGACACTGCATTCCTATCGATCCTTTCTACCTTTCATGGAAAGCAAAAACATTTGATTTTTTTACCAAGCTTATTGAACTGGCCGGTGAAATCAACGGTAACATGCCGCGGTTTGTAGTCCATAAACTCCAGGACATCCTCAATGATCGCAGCAAACCTCTGAAGGGATCCACCATTTTTGTCCTGGGTGTCAGTTACAAACGGGATATCAGCGACCTACGGGAATCACCGGCGCTGGAAGTTATAAAACTACTGGCCAGTAAAGGTGCTATCATCAAATACAACGACCCCTTTGTACCATCATTCAATCTGGATGGAACCGTTCTTGAGAGTACTTCTTTGGAGCTGCCCGATATGGAACAGAGCGACTGTATCGTCATCGCCACCAACCATAGTGTGTATGATTACACGGACATTGTCAGACGGGCGCCGGTTGTATTCGACACCAGGAACGCTACCCGCAATGTTACCGAAAGTCGGGAAAAAATAGTCAAGCTGTAACGTTGGAGAAGCCATGTTCAAAACCGGACCGGATAACGTTGTGAAACGTTATATCCTGGTCTTTTTTACGGCCTTCTTTATCTGCTGTCAACCGATTGGGTTAACAGCCGGAGACGGTGGAACAACCGACCGGCAACGGAGTAGTCCCGGCCTCAGAAACCTGATTTCCCGGTTGCTCCACCGCCCACCTGTACCGGGCGGTACAACTCCTAAAAAATCGGACACTCTACTAGAGAATTCAATAGATATTCTTATACACGTTGAAGATGGAGCCGGTGAAGCTGTAGCCGCCCGGATACTCTTCCTGGGGGGGAAAATACGGCGAGAGCAAGAACCGGTGCTGGGAGCAGTGCTGCCGATCAAGAACATCTCCTCCCTGGCTGCCCAAACCGGTGTGGTCTACCTGTCAAAACCTCCCCGGTTAAAACCACTGCTCGATATAAGCGTGCCAAATATCAAGGCAGACAAAGTCCACAATCCCGACGCGGAGCAACTACCCCGCGCCTATCAGGGGACCGGTATAATCGTCGGTGTGGTGGATTCGGGAATCGACATTTATCACGACGATTTTATCAACGAGGACGGAACCTCCCGTATCCTTTACATCTGGGACCAGACGGAGGACCGCACCGCCCCGGGAGGGGCCTACACATACGGATCTGAGTATAGCCAGGCACAGATTATCACTCATCTCCAGGGAACCCCATCGGTTTTCGAACATGACATCGACGGACACGGTACTCACGTGGCCGGCAGCAGCGCAGCCAACGGCCGTTCCGGTGACGGCTATACCGGTGTGGCTCCTAAAGCCGACTTGATCATCGTTAAAACCACTTTCGACACCACCGATGTGCTAAACGGAGTGAATTACATTTTTGATAAGGCGGAAACTCTTGGAAAACCCGCCGTGGTGAACCTGAGCCTGGGAACCCATGAAGGAGCCCACGACGGCACCGACGACTTCTCCAACGCCATCGCCCAACTGGTCGGCGAGGGCAAGATCGTGGTGGCCGCCGCCGGTAACGAAGGGGAAGACGACATTCATGCAGGTTACACCACCACCGCCGCCGAAAAAAGCACTCCTTTCTATTTCTGGGGCGGTTCCACTTTCGGATACGTTGACTTCTGGTACGATCAACCGGGACAGATAGACGTCAAGGTGGAAGCTTACACCCTCAGCGACACCTTGATCGGAGACACCGGTTGGGTGCTCATGGGAGGGGCACCGGTTACCGGCGTCACCATCCAAAACGGTGCCGACACCTACGGGACCATGGACCTTGATGCCTCGGAAATCCAGAATCCCCACAACCAGGCCAGGCACGTCCGGCTGGATGTGGATGGCAGCAAAATCGACTCGGCCAACGTATCCTTCAAACTCTGGACCAGGGGGAGCGGTTCTTTTGACGCCTGGATCGAGGACGGTTCTTTCGGGACCTCCTCCGACGGCGCCGCCTACAGCGGCAACGGAGAAAAAACCGTCGCTCTCCCGGCCGCAACCGCCAATATCATCGCCGTGGCCAACTACGTTACCAGACGGGCCTGGACCGCTTTCAACGGCCAGTACTACAACGTCAGCGATACCCTGGGAGATATCGCCGGAACCTCCAGCCGCGGTCCGTCACGGAACGAAGTTCTGACCGGCCACAAACCCGAGATCGCCGCACCCGGCAGCTATATCGCCGCGTCGCTCTCTGATGACGCCGTCTTCTGGACTGATCCCAGCGATATGACTCCCGACGGCAAACACGTCTTCTACATGGGAACCAGCATGTCGTCTCCCCACATCGCTGGGGTGGCGGCACTGATGCTCCAGAAGAAAAACACGCTCACCCCTGCTCAAATTGTGTCGCTGATAACGGAGAACGCCGTACAACACGATATTTTTTACGATGGTCCCTTGCCCACGTACACCTGGGGATATGGTAAGGTAGATGTCCTGGCGACCATGCGGGCCATCGCCGCCGAAGATCCGGGGGTCCCGACCGGCACCATCACCCTTACCGCTACTCCGTCCACACTCCAAGCCGGCAGTGCAACCCTGTCAAGTGTGGTTTCCGATATCATCACCGATACCAGTCAGGACCCGGTAGGAGACGGAGAGAAGTTCAATGTGGAGGTGACCTCGGGAAGCGGCACAGTGAGAGCGGTGATCGAAACGGTATTTTCAAACCGTACGATCGTGGAAAGTTCAGGGGGTAGCATCGCTTTCATGTTCAAGGCCGGCTCCGTCCCCGGAAACACGGTGCTGACGGCCGACAGCCAGAACGGAAACGCCGTGGGCACCGTGACGATCATCATCGAGACCGCGGGACCTGATGTTTACAACACCGGTGTGAACGGCTGTTTCGTAGCCACCGCCGTCTACCACGGCCGCGCCGACAATAAATTGGAATTGCTAAGACAATTCCGTGATCGCTGCCTGCTAAAACTACCGGGCGGCCCTGATCTGGTAGGAATCTACTATACCTGGGGACCAACGGCTGCTAAAGTGGTGCGTCAACACCCGGACCTGCAGCCAGCAATCAGGCTTCTGCTGGAACCAGTAGTGGCCGGCACCAGAGTGTACTCGGTGATAAACCAACCTTAGCCCGGATAACCGGAATCTTACTGTTCGGCGGGAAAAGGCAGGGCCGAGAAGGCTTTGACTGCTTCCGGAACGGTGTCGTAGATGTCGATTACCTTTGATACCTGCGCTATACTGAGCAGGTTTTTAAGCCAAATGTTCACCCGGGTCAGTTTCAGATCACCGCCACGGGCACGCACTCTTTTCAACATACTTACCAGTGCGCCCAGGGCAAAGCTGCACATGTAGTCCACTTGCGCAAAATCAAGAATCAGGCGAATGTGCTCCGCCTGTATTTCGGCCTCCAGGTAATCGCGCATGCTCTCTGTTTCTTCGGCAATGATATTGTCGAAGAGTTCGATGATTCGAACGGAACCGTCGGTATATATATTGACTCGCAAAGATGCCTCCACACGCACCTCTAGCCAGTGGCTGGCAAGAGGCATGATACGAAGTGTTGTTACCGTCTGCGCCGCAGAAAAGCCGGGATATCAATGGTGTCGGAAGCGGCGTTGACAGCTTTTCGCTCCGGGGCGGTCTGGATGACCCTGGCTTCCACGCCCAAACCGGTAGCGATAATGGTTACCCGGAACTCGTCTTCCACAGTCTCATCAATGAGTGCACCAAAAATGATGTTTGCATCGGGATCGAGTACCGAGGTGATTTTTTTACAGGCCCGATCCACTTCCGGCAGGCTCAGGTTGCGGCCGCCGGTGATGTTGATCAACGCCCGTTTAGCACCAGCCACCGGGTACTCCAGCAACGGACTCTCAAGTGCTTCTTCGGTAGCCCGAAGAGCCCGGTCATCAATTTGTGAGGATCGCCCCATACCCAGCATGGCATTCCCACCGTTTGAGAGGACAGTGCGAACATCGGCGAAATCAAGGTTGATCAACCCGGGCGAGACAATCAGATCGATGATGCCCTGAATACCAAAACGCAGGATATTATCAGCAATACGAAAGGCATCAAGTAGGGAAGTCCGCACTTCTGTTACCTGGAGAAGCCGGTCATTGGGAATGGTGATAACCGTGTCGGCTTTCTCCCGGAGAATCTGCATTCCTTCCTCTGCATTACGCATCCGTTTCTTTCCCTCAAAGGAAAACGGTTTGGTGACCACACCCACGGTCAGGGCTCCCAGAGTTTTGGCTATCTCGGCGATGCGCGCGGCACAGCCGGTTCCGGTCCCTCCCCCCAAACCAGTGGTGATGAACACCAGATCGGCATCTTCAAGAGCAGCGGTAATCTTCTCTTTGTCCTGTTCGAGAGAGTCCAGACCACATTTAGGATCACCGCCTGCGCCAAGCCCTTTGGTTATTTTTTCCCCGATCTGGACCTTGACCTTCGCCCGTGACATAGACAGAGCCTGAAAATCTGTATTG
Source organism: uncultured bacterium (assembly GCA_964593455.1). GTDB lineage: Bacteria > Muiribacteriota > CAYSPT01 > CAYSPT01 > CAYSPT01 > CAZQHK01. The sequence continues at coordinate 173,967 of CAZQHK010000003.1, read as the reverse complement.
ATCGCGATAAATTCAACATCCGACAGGCCAGAATCAATCATTCTGTCCATGACATTACAGCCGCTTGAGCCCAATCCGACAATCCTGATATCCACCCCGTAAGGAGATGGAGAGCTGGTGAACATAGGTCAATCACTCCCGTGTTTTCTCTTTATTTTATTTACAAGGTATTGGGAATTCCAACCGTATCGGCTATAGAATTCTCAATGCATCAATTATAACACAGGTTCTCTTTTCTCTCCCGCAACTTTTTCTGAGCCTGTGAATAACCGGTCTTTGTCCTGAAAATAGTATGTTTTCACGAGATTACGGTGTATTAACGGTCCCGTCCACCAGGTGGAGAACCCGGTCAGCCCGCCCGGCCACCGTCGGATTATGGGTAGCCACCACCACCGCCTGTAGTGTTTCCTGGCGCAGTTCATCAATAAGACCTAGAACCAGGCTTCCGTTTTCACTGTCGAGACTACCGGTAGGTTCGTCACAAAGAAGGAGGCCCGGACCATGCGCCACCGCCCGGGATAGTGCGCTTCGCTGCCGTTCTCCCATAGATAATTGCCGGGGCAGTTTATCTATTTTTTTCCGCAGTCCAACTCGTTCCAGTATAGCGGTTGCTTTCTCCAGGCAGGAGGCAGGCGAACCGCAGCCGGCCGCCATCATTTGCAGGATCACATTCTCACCGACTGTAAACTCGGGGAGCAGGTGATGAGCCTGAAAAAGGAAACCGATGTAGGTCGATCTCAAAGCGGAAAGACGAGTATCATCAAGATCGTATACCGCTTGACCGAAGAGTTCTACCCGACCACTACTCGGCCTGAGAAGCGTGCCCATAATCTTGAGCAGAGTGCTCTTTCCGGAGCCGCTAGGGCCCATAATTGCCAGGTATTCACCTTCTTGTACGGACAAAGTAACCTGGTGAAGAACATTTTCGTCGGTCGATCTCTCATAATAATGGGAGATGGCACTCAATTCGACCGGGAGAAGACTGCTGAGGTCGATTGTATCTTTTTCATCGTGGTCTGCATTCATCTAAGGATACACCACGTCTATTTCAGCAATATTCCCGCCGCTAACCGAAACGGTCTTCTCTATCTTGCGGCGGGCACGGGCTTTAGGAGCGAGTTCTATTTTATAGTCCCCCGGCGCCGCCGGAAGCAGTACCTCCCCGGTCGATATAACCCCCTCGTCCAGCACTGTTTTTTCATCAGATTTCGAATATATCCGATAGTAGCCTTCACGGGAGTTTCGCTCCCGATTGTAGAAACGAATCTTGATAGCTCCTTCCAAATCGGAAGCCCGGGATACGACTTCGCCCGGCTTCACTGATACTTCGTGCTCCACGCCAAGCTTATTATAGGCCGCCGGAGAGACACAGACAGTATAGTCACCGGGATCGAGCGGAACCTCATACCCGTCACGGGGAATAATTCCTTCAGACACCGTGTTTCCATCTTTATCATGAAGTTCATACCAGGCCCATCGGGATCGGCCGTCGATACCCGTAGCGGTAAGTTTGAGCGTACCCAGGAAGTTGATCTCTTCCAGGGTCTCCTTCCCCGCTTTCAGAGTGATATCCCTTTCGATAATAACTCCGGATCGCACTTCCCGGTAGGCTTTAAGAGTATATTTTCCCGGTTCTACTACAACCCGCACACCCTCCGAATAAATAGATCCGGCCTTTACCTTTATCCCGGTAGAGGAAAAAACCTCAAAATAGGCGGAGATACCCTGATCACCTATCAACGCTTTCAGAAACAAAACCCCTTGACCGAACCGGGCGGTTACTCGCCGAATGGTACGGCTGCCGGTTTCTATGTGCTCTTCGAACCGTTCATCCCCCCGGGAGATAACCACCACATACGTACCGGCCTCCAGGTGAAGCACCGCCGGCTGGTCTTTTTTGGCTATCTTCCCGCTGGTCAACGCGACCCGGTCATCCCGGCGCTGAATTATATACCGGGCTGCCTGGGATTTTCCTCTCCGGCTTACCGCCGATAACTCTACTCGAAAGAGTGGAAACGTAAACAACATCCCCCGGGCGCTCCCTTCGGGAAGCACGATCTGCTGTGTTATCTCCCGGTCGAGCGCGGAAAAGGTTACCCGGTACGTGCCCGGCACCAGCCGGAACGATTTTTCACCGGCGACTTTTTCCTCAACTATCGTTTCATTATCCCTAACAATTCTACACAAAGCCGTCAGAGGGGAACCGTCTGACGTAACCACCGTCACGTTCAAGGTAGAGAGCAGCAGCTCGTTTCCCTCAGGTTCACCATAAGCGATGGGGATAACCAAGATGAGTACACTTAAAACCAGAACTACCCTTAAACTTTGCCTGGTGGACATTATCCAACCCTTCCCATTCTGTATCCGTACCCGGACAGAAAAAGCATATAACAGTACTGAAAGTATTGCTATTACCCGTAAAACAAAATAGGCAGCACAACAACAGTATACGGCTGTATCTCTTCAGTTTCAAGTCGGCCGATCAGTACAATAGGGGAATAGTGATTCCATGTCAAAATGGTAGTATCTCTACCCATTTGGTTATCTAGCCCGTACAGCCTGATGGGCTTTGGCGGCCATGATCACTCTCCGCGCAACGAGCAGGCTACACCTGAGCAACCCGGATACCTCTTTCGGCGTCGCTTGGGCGAGGCCGGCGGCACTGTGGTAGCGGGAGAGAAGTTTTTTCCGGCGCGCCGGGCCGATGCCTTCTATATCATCTAAAAAAGACCGTTTTCCAGCCTTCGAACGAAGCTTACGATGATAGGATACAGCGAACCGGTGAGCCTCGTTTCTCAACTGCTGTAAAAACTTGAGCCACGGCGAGGTATCCGGCAACTTTATCTGGTAGGACGAAGCCGGCAGATAAATGGTCTCCTCGCGTTTGGCCAATCCCACCAACGGTATAGCCTCCAGGCCAGCCTCGTCCAACACCGACCGGGCAGCGTTGACCTGGGGAACCCCTCCGTCAACCACGATGAGATCGGGTTCAGCTTCCGAACCATCGACGAGATGAACTACCCGGCGTTTGAAAACCTTTTGTAAACTGCCGGCATCGTCCGGACGGCCGCTTTCCAGCAACCGGTACCGTCGGTACAGGTTTTTTTCCGGATAGCCGTCCAAAAAGGTCACCCGGGAGGCCACTGTGTGCCGTCCCTGGAGGTTGGAGATATCGTAACATTCAGCCAGGGCCGGTGGAAACACAAGCCCATAGCGGTCGAGGAATCCCTGCCAGCGCTCCCGGTCACCTCTATCGTCGTTTAAAATCTCTTTTCGCCCGTTTCTTATTCTCAACATTTCCCAGGCGTTTTTCACCGCCATTTCCACCAGGCGCCGGGTGTTTCCCCGCTGTGGAACCCTGAGAACAACTTTACTTCCTCGCAAATCACTAAGATAGGTCCCGGTCTCAGCCTGTTCCGCCGGCGCAACTGACAAAAAAAGATTCCGTGGCACAACTTCACCATCCACGTAATGCTGCGTGAGAAAGGTCCTTAGGAGCTCTCCGGGACTGTCATCTTCCACCGGCAGAGTACCATTGAAAGCACGTCGGCCGACGATGACTCCTTCCCGAACCTGGAATACCTGTACATACGCACGTTCACCGGCAGCTACCAGGCCGATCACGTCACCGTCCCGGCCACCGAACCGCTCGATCTTCTGTTCTTGAGACATTTTTTTCACCGCCGTGAGAAGATCTCTCAAACGCGCCGCTTCTTCATAACGTTCTTCGTCAGACGCTTTCCACATCTCCTGTTCAACGTCCGTTATGACTTCGTTGTAATTGCCCTCCAGGACCGCCCGAACCTCACGGACAACAGCCCGGTAGGATTCCCGGTCGATCATCCCCCCGCAAGCGCCTCGGCAGCGGCCGATATGATAGTTAAAACAAGGTTTTCCCGGCTTTCCCGTATCGCCACCGCATTTTCCAACCCCGAAGTGTCGGGCAGCGAATTTGAGGACCCGATTCACCGCCCAGGCGCTGACATAGGGCCCGAAATAGAGAGCCCCATCTTTCAGCACCCGCCTGGTTTTCAGGAGGCGTGGATAGCTCTCCTGCACTGTGAGTTTCAAATAGGGGTACGTTTTATCATCCCGGTAGAGGACATTATAGCGCGGCCGGTGCTTTTTAATCAGCACATTCTCGAGAACCAGCGCCTCCACCTCGCTGTCGGTAAGCGTGTACTCCACACTCACCGCCGCCTCTACCAACCGCCGGCGCCTGGGATCGGACTCAGCCGCGGGAGAAACATAACTTTTAACTCGCCCACGAAGCGATTTGGCCTTCCCGACATAAATTACCTTGTCCCTGGCATCCTTCAAAAAATAAACCCCGGGGCCGTCAGGCAGCCGGCTAACTGTTTTCTTATTCAACGCCATAACGTTCTTACTTTCTCGTCTTCCGCTTCATCACTATCTCAACGAAAACTTTTTCTACAGATCTTCTTTATCCCTTTTCAACTCTTCACGGCTGGAATCGCTCAGTTCCAGGATGGCGTCACGGATAGCCGCCGCTGTTTCGAAATCAAGGTTCTCCACCGCCCGTTGCATTTCACCTTTCAGTTCTTTCACAAATCCCTCCAGGACGGTCTCTTCGAGGCTCCGTCCCACCGACACCACAGCGGACGCGGCACCCAAGAGATCGGAATCCAATTCTTCCATAACTTCGATACTTTTGTGGATTTCCTTCCGGATCGTCCGGGGCGTTATTCCCCGGCTTTCGTTGTACTTCTCCTGGATCCGCCGGCGGCGATCTGTCTCATCCATCGCCTCCTTCATGGCAGTGGTGACGCTGTCGGCAAAAAGGATCACCTGGCCGTTCTCATTACGGGCCGCCCGGCCAAACGTCTGGATAAGAGAACGAGCGGACCGTAGAAATCCCTGCTTATCAGCGTCCATGATTGCCACCAGGGAAACCTCCGGCAGATCAAGACCTTCACGAAGCAGGTTAATCCCCACCAGTACATCGAACTTCCCCAACCTGAGATCACGCAGGATTTTCACCCGATCGATGGAGTTGATGTCTGAGTGAAGGTATTCTGCATGCACCCCCACGTCTTTCAGGTAGTCTGTTAATTCCTCGGAGAAATTCTTCGTCAAGGTTGTCACCAGCACCCGTTCCGAGCGATTAACCGTCTTCTGAATCTCTTCCAGAAGCACATCTATCTGCCCATCGATAGGATAGACGGTAACGGTTGGATCGAGCAGACCAGTGGGACGCACGACCTGCTCAATTACTTGTTTTCCTGAACGATCGAGTTCGTAGTCAGCCGGAGTAGCCGAGACGAACACCGTCTGCCTGGCCCGCCCCTCGAACTCCTCGAACCTGAGCGGCCGGTTGTCGTAGGCGCTGGGAAGCCTGAATCCGTGGTCGATAAGGTTTTTCTTTCGTGCCTTGTCACCCCGCCACATACCGTTGAGTTGCGGGATGGTAACGTGACTCTCATCTATGAAAACGATGAAATCATCGGGGAAATAATCGATGAGTGTATACGGCGGTTCCCCGGGAAGGCGGCGGTCAAGATGCCGGGAGTAGTTTTCAATTCCGGTGCAGTAACCCACTTCTCTGAGCATTTCCAGGTCATACCGGGTTCGTTCCCTGAGCCGCTGCGCCTCCAAAAGCTTGCCGTTTATCTCCAATTCAACCAGCCATTCACCGAGCTCCGCCTCGATGGACTCGATGGCCTCTTCCCGCCGGTCCATGGTGGTAACATAGTGATTGGCGGCACATACGGTAGCCCGGGGGAACTTACCGTCGGCCACCCCGGTAAGCGGGTTCACTTCAGCAATCTCCTCTATCTCCTGGTCGAACAACCTGACCCTGAGCACGATATTCTGGTATGGAGGAAATATCTCGATGGTGTCACCCCTCACCCGAAAGGTCCCCCGTTTCAGTTCACCCGGTGTCCGCTGGTAAAACATCTCGACCAGCTGCCGGATGATCTCTTTGCGCCTGATCTCCTGTCCCACTTCAAACCGGAGTAGAAACTGTTCATACATCTCCGGCGAACCCAGACCATAGATACATGACACCGAAGCCACTATCAGCACGTCCCGCCGGTCGAGCAAAGACCGCGTGGCCGAATGCCGCAACCGGTCGATCCGTTCGTTGATTGAAGCATCTTTCTCGATGTAGGTATCCGAGGACGGTACATACGCTTCCGGCTGGTAGTAATCGTAGTAGGAAACGAAATACTCCACGGCGTTCTTCGGAAAAAACTGGGTAAACTCACTATAAAGCTGGGCGGCCAGCGTCTTGTTGTGGGTGATTATCAAAGTCGGCCGGTTCACCTTCTCCACCACCGCGGCCATAGTAAAAGTCTTGCCCGATCCGGTAACTCCCAGCAGGGTCTGGCAGTGCTGACCAGTAGTAATTCCGGCAGACAGTTCCTCAATAGCCTGGCCTTGGTCGCCCTGGGGTGTGAAGTTAGACACAAGCTTGAAATCTGTCACGGCGTCTCCTTAAACGAAAATTCTGGGTAACATGATGATATACCGGTTTGGCGGCACCTCTGCCTAGTAATAACAAGGTATTGTAGCACATGGTTTTTTCCTACCGCAATTGTTGCTTTCATAATGACGCACCGCGATAAATTTGGTACCATAAAGGGAATGGGTACCTTAAAATCAAAGAAAAATCAGGCAATTTTATTAATTTGCCTATGCATAGTTTTCACATCAAGCACCTGGGCCTCATGGTCATTGTTCAGTTGGTATATGGAATACCGGAAGGTATGCCGTTTCCTGAATCTACTGGCTACCAGAGAAACATCCGTGAATGAAAAGCAACCGGAGGATGTGAGTATTTATATTCTCATCAACATCGGGTCCAGGGTTCCTAACCATCTTAAACGGGCAATCAAACACTCCAACACCAATATACGGATCGGTGCCGCCCTGGCTATAGGAGAAATGAAAATCCAGGAGGCTGGACCATTGCTCTGCGAAGCCTTGAACGACACCTTTGTGAAAGTACAGGTTGAAGCGGCCATAGCGCTTGGAAAGCTAAAAGATAAAAAAGCCGGTCCGGCTCTTCTGGAACGTTTTTCAGGAGCTTCGATGGATCTGACCATGGTCCTGGCGGAGACTCTGGGGGAAATCGGGTATAGTGAGGCCGTTCCCACTCTGATAAAGTTACTTAAAAGCGGTAAAACGGAACTTATTGTCTCCGCTGCCAGAGCCCTGGGTAAAATCGGTGATCCAGCGGCTGTAACTCCTCTTATAATGATCCTTCCGTCGCGTAGGTACGATATCCAGGATTCCGCTGCCAGAGCTCTGGAGAAAATCGGAAAACCAGCAATTCCCAAGCTTCTTGAAGCTCTCCAGAGTATAAGTTACTCTCTCAAGGGAGGTGCAGCGGCAATTCTTGGAACGATCAATGTTCGAGAGACAGCCAGACCTGTATCTCGCCTGCTCACCGATACTAATCGCGAAGTACGGGCCTGGTCAGCCTGGACCCTGGGTTGCCTGAGAGATCAGGAATCGATAGGGACCCTGATTGAGACTTTACGGTCCGACTCCGGTTCAAGTGTACGGGCCCGCTGCGCAGAAGCACTGGGCAAGATGATTCCCACCGACCAGATCTTCGAAGTACTTATAGCTGCTCTAATGGATCACGACTGGAATGTACGGTACCGGGCAGTTAATTCACTCCGCGATTTTGGCGATAAACGCGCAATTCCCGGGTTGCGCGAGTTACTCTTTACCGACCAGGAAAACGCCATATTCTCCGGGGCGTTTGAACCTGCCGCAGAAGGATACTGGCCACGTGCTCCTGATCCTGCTTTTTCACCGGAGCAAGCCAGAGAATCAGCCGCACTTGCTCTGGGTGAGATGATAGGAAAAGCAGCAATTCCGGATCTAATCCAGATGTTGGATGACTCAGCTTTTAACGTGCGAAGTGGAGCAGCCACTGCTCTGGGCCGCCTGGAAGCGGTGGAAGCCATTGATAAATTGATCGTGCTATTGACTGACCCTATTGAATTCTCGGTACAAGCGGCAGCAGCTGAAGCTTTGGGAAATATTGGAGAAGGCGGAACGGAAAACCTTTTAGAAGCCGCACTTCACCATGAATTCCATGAAGTTCGCGTAGAATCTGTTCGTGCACTGGGAAAAATAGGAACAGCCAAAGCCCGCGAAGTTCTGCTGAAAATATCTCCAACTATCTTAGCCAACGACCAAAAAAAAGTGCGAATCAGCACTATCCAGGTCCTGGGTAAACTGCGCCTCTCAAAAGCGGTACCATCTTTGATTATCCTTCTTGACCATCCCGATCCAACCATCAAAATAGCCATCATCAACGCCTTGAGAACTATCGGTGATCCGCAGGCGGTACCAGCAATTCTGGAAGCGTTGAAAGATTACGACCAGGGCGTCCGGTCCTGGGCGGCAGGCACCCTGGGCAAATTCGGCGATTCGAAAGCCATTCCGGGTCTGATACGAGCTCTTCGAGACCCGGACCAGTGGGTTAGGGCCAGGGCGTGTTCCTCACTGGCAAAGCTAGAAGGGCGGGAGATATTGCCAGCCTTGATTGCCAAACTCCAGGACCCCAACCAGCTGGTACAGATTTCCGCCACAGAAGCCCTGGGAAAAATGGAAGATCCCGCGGCCATTCCAGCGCTTGAAAAAGCAGCAGATAATGAGGGACCTCTAGCCAGAGCAGCTCAAAATGCTCTCAAAAAACTTTTACGAAGAATTCCTGCGAAACCGAATCATTGACCTGGCCGGGTCAAACCTATATAATTCTATTGCGAGAATCATAACCTTAACATGGATGGGACGGGATGCACGTGGCCGGTCAGAAAAAACCAACAACGAAGAAAAAAGCAAGCAAACAGGATGTAGTATCAGTTGAAAAGACCACCAAATCCAGCGCTGTCACCAGCGATAAACGTGCAAACACCAAAGGGGTTTGGGAAGTTTCGTTGGATTCAGGTGTCGTTATCGGATATTATGAAGGCACCCCGGCCAAACTAGCCAGTTACGTAGCCTACTTCCATCATGAGGGACGGTACATAAGAAAACTTAATTTCGTCAAAACCAACATTACCAAGGTCCCCAAAGATATCTTCAAAAGAAAATGCTGTGGAAAACGGTTCACCCCGGCGGACAAGTTCTGCTCCCGGTGCGGCAAGAAACTCCGCTTCGAGCTTCCTGCCCGCAAGAATATCAAGCTCAATATCGAAATCCCGTCATACACTCCTCTGGAAAAATCAAAATGGTAGGCAGTTCGGCCGCAGACACTACTTCAATCCCGGCAAACTGGGAAGGCCTTTCATTCCCGGCGGTATTTTAATCTTCTCCGCGGCCCCACTTTTAATGAGAAATCGGAGATTTTCCTCGAGTTCTCCCAGTGGAATAGCGATAGACAGAGTTTGATTATCAATCTTAATTTCAGATGTTTCCAGGGTCTCCTTTAACCGTTTCAGCACAGCTGGATTGGGAACCGCCAGGGAGCCCTTTACCGGTTTCGGAGGATTCTTTTCCAATTCACCGATTTTCGTTCCCAGAACCATAATACCCTGTACCCTCAGCATCTCTACCATGCTTTTTAATCCACTGGCTGCCTGCCCGTTTTTGAACCACGCAACCAGGTTGAGTCTGTGCTCAAACAGCTCAAACCGGATCCAATTTGGCCACTCGGAGATCATAAGCGGTGCCGGCGCCAAACCCGGCGGTAAATATACCTTGCCGGCCAAAGCACACATCTCGTCAGAGGCCAGCGACAGTACATCGGAAAACCGGTCCGGCGTCCCGGTCAGTGACCGGAAATCTCTGGCCATCAGTTCATCTACCCCGTCCGGCTTCCCGCCCAAAATGAATTCATTCCCGAAGAGAACGACCTTTCCTTCGCCGCCCACAGTGGAATTGATGAAAGAGACCCGGCCTGGTTCACGCTTGATCCGGGGAGGAGGCGCCCCTGTTCGCTTCGAGTTCAGAGACATATAGTCTCCGACCTTCTCCGGTTCGAAGGTACCGGTAGCCAGCACGGCCCCCTCGGTACATGAAGAACCACCCGAAAACAGATATACCCGGTCGATCATCAAACCGTATTTAAGCGGGCTGTGCCTGAGTACATCCGCTGCTTTCTTCAGAGAAGGCACAGTCGGCAGCGGCGGAAGTTTAAGCGGTGAGGTCCCACTCCCGTGCACGGAACAAAGCAGTTCAGCAGCTTTTTCATCCCAGATATACTGTCCGTCACCGGAACACCGGATCTGAGACCGGGAAGATTGTTCTTCCGCGGCCTTGGCAAACACCCCCGATATTTCTTCTTCCGAGGGTGCTAAATATTTACTGAACCCGGCCTCAGCCAGCACTGCCTGAGCTATTTTCAGATGTTCTCCGCACACCCGGTTTTCCGCCTTGTGCCGGCCCTGGTAATAATTCTGGTGGAAGGTAGCGATAATCTCTTCCATTCCTTTTTTAAGATCCGGCTCTGCGCCCTTGTCAGCTTCTTCCAACATGGAGATGAGCGAAGATCGCAGCCAGGTTATATTGCAGGAAAAGAACACTTCTACATCCTCTGGTATATACTGCAGGGGATTCGCCCCTGTACCCTTCACCAAGGCCGGTTTCCGCCCGGGATCAGATGACTCGAGAACCTGCACCTCACCGGCGATCATGTGCTGTAGTGAGCAACTCATGACAAGCACTATGAATACTCCCAACCACACTGTTTTCTCGTGCGGGACACTCATCTTCAGGCTCCTCTCACAGGCCGATTTTATACATCGAAGGATATACCTTGTGCCAAGGGCAGGTCTTCTCCATAGTTAATGGTATTTGTCTGCCGCCGCATATACATCTTCCAGGAATCTGAGCCCGCCTCCCGGCCACCACCGGTTTCTTTTTCACCGCCGAAAGCCAGACCGATCTCCGCACCGCTCGTGCCAATATTAACGTTGGCAATACCACAATCGCTTCCCTGGCAGCTCAGAAACAGTTCCGCTTCCAACAGGTCTTTGGTGAAGATGGCGGAAGATAATCCCTGCTCCACGCTATTGTGGAGGGCAATAGCTTCCTTGAGGCTGGAGAAGGTAAAGATGTAGAGGATGGGCGCGAAGGTTTCATCCCGGACTATTTTCATGCCCGGGTGAGCCTTGACCAAACAGGGCCGTACATAGGACCCTTTGGCAAAACTGCCCTCGGCCAAAATCTCTCCGCCATACAGAATTTCTCCGCCTTCCCGCTTTACCTGCTCTAAAGCCTGCTGCATCTCGTCTACCGCGCCATGATCGACCAGCGGCCCCATGAGGGTGCCCTTTTCCAGCGGATTGCCGATAGGGACCTGGGAATACGCTTTAACCAGGCTGTCGGTAAATTTTTCAGCGATAGATTTATGAAGGAACAAACGCCTGGTAGTAGTGCAACGCTGACCGGCGGTTCCGACAGCACCGAACATCACCGCCCGCAGAGCCAGGTCGATATCTGACGATTCACACACGATAATCCCGTTATTGCCACCCAGTTCCAGAATATGCTTGCCCAAACGCTCACCAACCACAGCCCCGATTCGATACCCCATACGGCAACTGCCGGTGGCGCTGATCAGTGGTATACGCCGGTCGTTGATCATCCACTCACCCAGTGTCAGCCCGCTTCCAACCGCCACGTTCATGACGTTCGGGAAACCGGCATCTTTGAGAATGGGCGCTACGATCTTCTGGGCGGCGATAGCGCAAAACGGCGTCTTGCTGCTGGGTTTCCAGATCATTATGTCTCCACAGACCGCGGCGATCATGGCATTCCAGGCCCATACCGCTACCGGGAAGTTAAAAGCTGAGATGATACCGATTGTTCCCAGCGGGTGCCACTGCTCGTACATCCGGTGACTCGGCCGTTCGCTGTGGGTGGTCACTCCATAGAGCTGGCGCGAAAGTCCAACGGCGAAATCGGCTATATCGATGGCTTCCTGGACCTCACCGAGCCCTTCCTCGTAAATCTTGCCCATTTCCAGAGTCACCAACCGGCCGAGCTCGTCCTTGTGATCACGGAGGGCGCCGGCGATCTGACGGACGATCTCTCCCCGCTTTGGCGCCGGCAGCGTCCGCCACCGGAGAAACTCTTCCTGAGAAGCGGCCATGAGTTTCTCATAGCTGGCTTCATCTATTGTCTGGATCGTACCCACTACGGAGCCATCAACAGGTGATATCGATTTAAGTTCCGGGCCGGAGGTGTTCAACCAACCGCCATTAAGACTGCATCCATACTCGTTCTCGTTGTAAAGCTTTGCCACGATTTCATCACACCTTTCAGGAATATAGAATTGTGTGGCTTAGCACCTTATATACTTTCACCTAAATACTCCATAAGGAAGATAGCATTTTAACACACCGGCTCGCCCCCTCTCAAGAGGTAGATTGGTTTAGCTGAAAGAGGTCCCACCTTTAAAAAACAGGGAAAAACCGGTCCTAACCGAATTAATATAAGGCTTAAGGATATATTACCTAACCGATTACGTTGACATGGTTTTAGACTGAATCTATAATTAACACGTTATGAGCGTTCTTGAACTCCACCGCAAAGTCAGGATAGTCAGGCGCTACCAGCAGATTTTGAACGTGCTGGTAAAGCATGGGTTTGGGTACGTGCTTGATAAACTCGGGCTGGAAGAATACATCTCCACCGGAAAACGCCTGGTAGGACTAGAGACCCGGCCGCCTAAAGCCCGCGAACCGCTGCCCGTAAAGCTCCGCCATGTGATGGAGGAACTCGGCCCGACCTTCATCAAGATGGGTCAGATTCTGAGTATGCGGCCAGATCTGCTGCCGCCGAATTTCCTGAACGAATTCAAAAAACTTCAGGATCAAGCAAAACGGGTTCCCCTGGAAGAGATCAATGAAACCGTTCTCGAAGAACTAGGTGAACTCCCGGCAAACCTTTTCAAAGAATTTTCTCAAACAGCACGGGCCAGCGCTTCCATGGCTCAGGTTCATGATGCCGTTCTGCCGGACGGCAGCAAAGTGGTGATAAAGATCCAGCGGCCCGATATCAAGAACCAGGTGGAAGCAGACGTGGAAATCCTCCGCAACCTGGCCGGCATATTGGAAAGCCGGGTACCCGAAAGCAGGATTTATCAACCGATGAAGATCGTGGACGAATTTTCCAGGACCATCCACCGGGAACTCGATTTCAGCATCGAAGGACGCAATACCGAAATCATCGCCAAGAACTTTAAAGACCGGGAGAAATTCTACGCTCCCCGGGTGTACTGGGAGTTTACTACCGACCGGGTGCTAACCATCGAATGGATTGAAGGGACCAACTTCACCGATATTGAGATGATCAAGAAAACCATCGATTACCCTTCCCAACTGGCCAGAGAAATTACCGAAGAAGTGCTCAACCAGGTACTGCTGGAAGGGACGTTCCATGGAGACCTGCACGGCGGCAATATAATACTCACCCCGCAGGGTCGCGTCACCTTTGTTGATTTCGGCATGGTGGGACGGCTCGAAACCCGCACCCGTGATGAGCTGGCTCGTATCCTGCTGGCGGTTATGAACAAGGATACTGAAAGCATCATTAGTTCACTGATTTCCCTGGGAGTAGCCGACGAGGAGATAAATGAGCGGTCTCTGGAACGAGACGTCACCGAGTTTTTAGACTTTTACATCGACCGGCCGTTGAAAGACATATCTCTGGCCAAGGCGTTTAACGAACTCTTGGGCACCTGTGCCCGACACCATCTGCGAACACCTCCCGACTTCTACCTGCTGGGACGGACCCTGCTGGTGCTGGAAGGTCTCAGCCGGTCTTTGGATCCGGAATTTCACGCCGCGGAGGTCATTCAGCCCATCGCCAAGGAGATAATCAGCACCCTATATTCACCGCATCGGATGGCCAAACGCACCACCCGGATACTTTTCGAACTGGCCAACTTGATCATGGCCATTCCCCGACGCCTGAACACGGTGCTTTCCAAGGCCGAAAAAGGCACCTTGAAAATTGAGTTCGAACATCTCGGGTTGGAGAAACTGGTTTCCATACTCGACCGGGCCTCCAACCGCCTGTCCGTCAGCCTGGTGGTAGCCGCCCTGGTGATTTCTTCATCGCTTATTATGCACGCTCAGCAGGGCCCATTGCTGTTCGGGTTCCCGATACTGGGAATCATCGGGTTCGTAATAGCTGCTTTTCTGGGCCTGGTGCTCGTACTTTCCATAATCCGATCGGGAAAGATTTAAGCGATGATATTTCTCGTCGCGAGAAGACATCTTACCAACCGCCGGAGGCAAACTCTCTTGAGTGTGCTCTCCATCTTCGTCGGCGTGACCGCTTTGATCACCTCCATGTCCATGGCCAACGGCCTGACGGGAGAGTTCATGAAGCGAATAATGGCTTTCTCTTCTCACCTTATTTTGCTTCCTGCCGACCGCGGATTTTTCTTCAACTACCGCGAGATTACCGGGAAACTAAAAAACCGGCCGGAGGTGAAAGAGACGCATGTCTCCATCGCCGGGCAGGCCCTGGTGGAGTATCAGGGTATGGTCGCAGGAGTGAGACTTTACGGCACGGAAACAGTCCTGCAATTTCGGAGTTCATCTGACAACGTGGTCATGAAACAGGGTTCTTTTCAACCGGAAAATAAGCATACCCTGGTCCTTGGACAGGCCCTGGCCGACGCCCTGAATCTCTCACCGGGCGCCGAACTTACCATTTCCTCCCTGGATCGGAAAGCACAGTTCACCGTCACCGGCATTTTCGAATCCGGGATGTATGATTATGATCTCGGTTTCGCCTACACCGGGCTTGAAAACGCCCAATGGCTCCATGAACTTCCCGACGTGGTAACCGAAATCGGAGTCAACCTGAACGATTCCGAACAGTCAGAATCCATAGCCGGCGAACTCGCTGATCAATTTCACTGCCGGGTAGAGACCTTCATGGAACGTAACCGTACTTTTTTTAGCGCTCTGAAAACCGAGAAGATCGTGGTTTCGCTCCTGGTGCTCTTCATCCTGGTAGTGGCCGGTATCGGTATTGCCGGTAGCCTGACGCTTATTGTCAGCGAGAAAAAAAGAGACATCGGCGTTCTCAGAACCATGGGCTGGAGCAGCAGGCAGATCAAGCATCTGTTTCTCCTCGAAGGTGGTTTAATCGGACTTTTGGGAACCGTCCTGGGCACCGCAGCCGGGTGGTGCTTGTGCCGGTACCTGGACGTCCATCTCATCCAGGTCCCGGGAGAAGTCTACCTTCTGTCCACCATTCCCGTGACGATACATTGGCCCGATATTTTAGCGGTTAACCTGTTTGCCATACTTTGCTCTTTAATCGCCGCTTACATCCCGGCCAAGCAGGCCGCCGGTGTTTCACCGGCGGAGGTCCTGCACCTGGAGTAACCAGGCCTTCACCGGCCAACGTTTTATATCTCAATGCAAAATTCAGCTGTCTTCAGGTGCAAAACGAGGGTGGCAAAAGTTTGAAGTTTTGACGAACAGACATCTGGCAGTTATACTATTTCCTGTACGCAGCTATGTAATAAGGGATTGGACATACATGGAATCTACCGCTACGCGAGGAACTAACCAACGGATGATTAACCTGGCTGTGTTACTCCTGGCAATGACCACCCTGCTGTTCATTCCCTTGCTTATTCTGAAATATGGGTATCTTCCACCCGATGACGTACTCCGGCACGCGGCTAAAGCTGTCTCTGGAAAGGAATTGGGAGAGATCCTGGTGCTGAATGACGAGATCGTCATGGACACACATCCGGGCTGGCACGTGATTTTGGGGTTCTGGCAACAGCTGACTGACTGGGACACCGAGAACATGGCTGTCTTTTCCATTCTCATTCTGTTCTGGCTGTTTTGCCTCGTCCCGCTTACTCTATTCAAGCGCCCGGAAGCGTGGTTAACATCCCTGCTGGCCGTCACCGCGACCCTGCCGTACATCACTTCCCGGCTGGTGCTCGGCCGACCGCTTCTGGTTTCCATGACAGTATTGTTATTGCTGTGCCACCAGTGGCGAAATCTTGCCGGCCAGAAAACACCCCTGGTAACCATGACCGTGTTGACAGCAGGCTTTGCCGCGGCCACCTGGATACACTGCGCCTGGTATCTTTTCATACTTCCCATCGCCGCCTTTTGTCTGGCCCGGGAATGGAAGGCGGCCCGGCGTTTGACCACGGCTATCGTAATCGGTATCGGTTTTGGGGCTCTCTTCACCGGGCAGCCCCTGGCTTTCCTATTTCAAAACCTGGCTTTCCCGTTCAGGGCCATGGGAACCCATCAGCTTCAACGAACCCTGGTTAGCGAGTTCAGACCTTTCGACGGTGAGTTGCTTATCTTTCCGCTGGTAACAGCTCTGCTTGCCTGGAGGGCACTTAGAGGGAACTGGAACCGTAAATGTCTTGACAATCCGGTGTTTATACTGGCTTCCATGTCGTGGGTATTGGGTTTCATCGCCGGCCGCTTCTGGTTCGACTGGGGCGTACCGGCCATTCTATTCTGGATAGCCCTGGAACTTCAGGATGTCTGTGAAACGTTTCTTCCGGCCGGAGCTAAAGGCCGGTTGATGATGACGTTGGCAGTGGGAATTACCTTGTTACTGGTCACCACCAGTGATATCTACGGACGATGGACGAACACTCTCACCAAGGAATATCTCACCTCCGGCAACCACGCATTAAAAGATTGGATGCCACTACCGGACGGAATTATCTACAGCGACAGCATGACTGTTTTTTACGATACTTTTTTTAAAAACCCGAAGGCGCCTTGGCGGTATATGTTAGGCTACGAACCAACCATGATGCCTTCCGGCGATCTGGCTATTTTCCGGAACATCCAGTGGCATTACAGCGCAGACGAAACCTTCACGCCGTGGATAAAAAAAATGAGACCGAAGGATCGTCTCATTTTAAGACGAAGCCGATACAACATGCCGGCCATGCCGCAGCTGGAATGGCGGTACGCCGTGAAAAATACCTGGATCGGCCGCCCGAGAACAAACGCCGATGATCAGACTAGCACCGCTGAAGGAGATGACCAATGAAAGCGTCAATTATCATTCCCGTCTACAACGAGGCAGCCACCCTTGAAACTATCGTCGCCCGGGTAAAAAAGGTTGACCTGGAGAAAGAAATCATCATCGTCGACGATGGCTCCATCGACGGGACCCGCTCCATCCTCGAAGCAAAACCGGATCTGGCCGACCGGATTCTATATCACCGCCGCAATAAGGGGAAAGGCGCCGCCATTAAAACTGCGCTCAGCTATGTATCCGGTGATGTGGTGATCATCCAGGACGCAGATCTAGAGTATAATCCAGACGAGTATCAACGCCTGCTGGGTCCCATCGAAAAGGGTATCGCCGACGTGGTCTACGGGAGCCGGTTTGGGACCGGCCGGCCACACCGGGTTCTACTCTTCTGGCACTATGTGGGAAACAGGGTCATCACCTTACTTTCCAACTGTTTTACCAACCTCAACCTGACCGACACGGAGACCTGCTATAAAGTTTTTACAACCGGCCTGCTCAAGTCCATAACCCTGGAAGAGGACAGGTTTGGATTCGAACAGGAAGTGACCATCAAACTGGCCCGAAAAAACGCCCGGATATATGAAGTCGGGATTTCCTATTGGGGAAGAGACTACAGCGAAGGCAAAAAAATTACCTGGGTGGACGGTATCGATGCTATCTACTGCATTCTGAAATACGGCTTCACCAGCCTCCTCTGACGACAACATTTAGTTGCAAGATTCCATGTTCACAATCTTCTTCCTGCTTGAGATGAGACCATCTCAAATCACCATCCTTCCACCCACTACAAAGACCTGCCCTTGATTAAGTCTCTCCTCCCACCCTCTGGAATATCAGTGTAGAAAGTAAAGGTGGAATCTAAAGCAACAAATCCACTTCAGCATTGTGATTTAAATCCTGTAACGGATTTGCGCGTTTCAAAAAATTAAAGTTTTACTTCAATCGTGACGATACATAAACCATGAACAACATAAAACAAAATTTCCGAGGAGGTGACCGGATGCGAATCCAAGTTTACTTTAAAAAGAACGGATTGTCCGACGTCGAACTCGATGATGAGATTGTTGCGGTTAATATTTCGGAACCCGAAGAATTTGTGAAAAACATGTTACTTTATCGATAAGGTTTAAGTGGTTTTAGTACCTCTTCACTGCGCTGCCTCCTGAACCTGCTCGACTTCACTTGAAAAGTACGGCTGAAAATGCTACACTTGGAGAGTGAAGGACCCAGAGCAGGCTACTTTTTTTGTCTGGAAACATACTTTCAAGAGGAGGTTTAAAAAGATGTCATTGCACACCAGCCTTAAGCCGAAAGGGCGCAAGCTGCGCCGAAAAGGCGGCAAGGTACGAAAACGCGGCGAGCGGCTCGAGATTCTTAAAAAGAACGGTCGTTACGAGGAAGGCATGTATTACGGTCTACCCAAAGGCTGCGGCAAAAGCTGGTAAATCACCCGGCAGATGTCCGGCCCCTGTGCATGCCGCGGTATGAGAAAAGAGGACGTTCAAAAGAACGTCCTCTTAATAATTCTCGCTAATTCTACTTGCTGAAACGCCGCGACAAGCGCAACGCCTAACTGCTACCGGTCTTTTTAGTTCTCGAGTTGCGGACCACTGGCAGCTTCATTGCCCTGTCCGAACGTCGGGTACTCAACCGTGTTGTGCTTTGAACACCAGACCGAGTGCGTTTCTTTGTCGAACTTATATTCTCCGGCCATCTTGCACTTCGGTATCTTCTTGACATACGTGGGTCGCAAACCGTAAGGAGTCTCTTTCGAGATTGTGCAGTCCGCAGCTTCTACTCCACTACCTCCAAATCCGGCAGCGTCTTGGTCCATCTCCCACATGTCGACGGCACCCTCGAGCACCCTCATGTTGGCGAGACAGGCTTTCTGGCGAGCCTGTAGCCTGGCATGGTTGAAGTCAGGAATGGCGATAGCAGCCAAAACACCGATGATAGCAATAACGATCATAAGTTCTATCAACGTAAAACCTCTTCTGTTCGCTTTCCGTTTCATTTCTGTTCACCTCCTCCCACGTAAAGAATAAACGTATAAGAGGAGACACACCTTCCCTCTTATACACCAAGTATAGCTCATGCCCATCGGAGATGTCAACTTTTTTTGACAACTTCAATCTCAATTTCCATGCTTCTTGCTTGAGGTGCGGTCTTATTTCAAGGTAGAGCTAGCGCTGCCCCAACACCTTGTGTACTTGAGGAATCACGCGAACATCAGGCAGAAACCGGAGACAAAGCGAATCTATCTCCAGAACCCGGTCCGAAGCCGGAGGAGCACAACAATCCCTTTTTGTTACCGGCTGAAGGACCAGTGGAATGGACCGATCAACCCTGGCAATAAGACGACAGACTGTCTCAATCTGTTTGTCGGTAACATCGTCCATAAGTACAAATTTCACGAAAACCCGTTTTCCTGCGGCCAGCTCCAGAAACAGCCGGTGCCGGTCAAAATACGGCACTCCACCTAACCGGGGAAACACTTTAACGTCGACGGAAATAATGTCAACCAGGTCCAGCACCGACTCCAGGTCCCCGGGAAGCGTGCCGTTGGTTTCCAGGTAGACGTGACTTTCACCGTTCAAAATGCAGAGTAATTCTCGAACATACTCCGACTGTACCAGCGGTTCGCCACCGGTCAGACTGATGGAATGATGATCCACGCCGCCCCGAAGGAGCCGGCGGATGATAGCGGCGGTCCTGTCTACCGGGAGAGGCCACGGCAACGATTCGAAATCACGGTGGCCGGGAACCTGTTCAACCAGGCACTCCGTCTGCCCGCTGAAGGCGTCCATGGTGTCGCAATAAAAACAGTCCAGGTTACAGCCGGCAAAACGCACAAATACCTGCCGGACTCCGACCAATGGACCTTCGCCCTGAATCCCGGAGAAAATTTCCAGGATCTCGCCGGCAGGCCGGTATTTATTATTATCTCCGGCGCTGTTGCTCACTATTCGATCACACCTTGCTTTCTATTCACACTCGAATATCTTTGCCACCAGCTCTTCGTATCCTTCATCTTCCAGCGCCTGTTTTGTCCGCATACAGCTTTCGCACATGCCGCACATTTGGAGCGTTCCCCGGTAACAAGAGTAGATGAGAGAAAAATCAACTCCCAGCCGGGCTCCCAGCCGCACGATTTCACGTTTCCTAAACCTTCCGGTAGGCGCTTCGACGGTCACTTTGTTCAGGGTGGAAAACGCCAGTGACCGGTTCACCCGTTCCAGGTACTCCATGGTGTTGTCGGGAAAATCCTCACCCTCTTCGGCGTTTATCCCTATCATCACCGATTCCAAACCCCGGGCTTCGGCCAGAGCCGCCGCCGCGTTGATGAAAAGCCCGTTTCTATTCGGAATCCACACGCTGTCAGGAGTATTGAGATCGCGCCTTCCCTCCAGGGCTTCCCGCCCGTGAGGAACGGTAACAGAGGTATCAACCAGGGAAGATACCGAGGCCCAGTCACCCAGAAACGGTAGCGAGACCAGCTGAAATTCCACCCCGAAAAAACGGGTGATATTCCGGGCGGCGGCCACCTCCGGAGCAGCGCACCGTTGTCCGTAATCGAAGGTCAAACTTACTACCGGGTCCCGGTCCACTACCGCCATGGCCAGAACCACGGCTGAATCAAGCCCGCCTGACAACAACACTACCACACCACCCGGCATACCTACATTTTCCCGTCTTCAAATCGATGAGACCCGGGAGCATACGAGGCCCAGCTACCCTCCGATTCGGCCACCGAGACCCGCAGTATCCTGGCCGTACCTGTCATCCCGGCTTGCTTGACCGCGTCAAAGACATGGCGAGCGACGTTTTCGGCGGTTGGATTGATCCGGTCAAAAGGCGATGTCTCGTTGAGGACCGTATGGTCAAAAGGCGCTACGGTGTTTCGCAGCAACTCCCTGAGTTCCCTGAAATCCACCACCATCCCGCTGGCATCAACCTGCTCAGCGACGGCGGTCAACCGCACTTCCCAGTTGTGGCCGTGCAAGCGTTCGCAGTTACCCTGATATTCCCGTAACCGGTGAGCGGCAGAAAACCTGGCCGTAACCGTAACCGTGTACACGTACTTACCTCCTCCATCAAGCTTATCAGCCGATCCATAATGGTCTAGGCCGGCACCGTTGATTACATCACATTTTATTTAGATAATCTTGCACCCATTCCCGGGCTTCTTCCCGGGAGTCAACCACACCCACTGCAGACGCCTCCTTTAGAGCCGCCAGCACCGTGCCCACCCTCGGCCCCTCGGGAACCTTCAGGGAACCGATCAGATCCGTCCCGTTGAGAAACAAAGGAGGTGCTGTAAACCGGTTACCAGGCCGCCAATAGTCGGTCAAGAGCACTTCTACCGGTTCTCTGAACCGGACTCCCGCAGGCGGTACGGCGCCACCATTCAGGCCTTTCACCGCCAGAGCAGCCAGGACCGCGCCGGGCACGTCATCGGAGGCTAATTGGTAGAACCGGAAGATGGCTCTGCGCACCGGATGTCCGGGAGGAACATCTGTTTGGGGGTCGAGCAGTTCTTTAAGATTCTTTTCTTCGAGCAATCCGTATCCGCCGTCACCCGGTAAAAGAAAACACGCTCCATTGATAATCCTTGAAACAACCTTGATTTCTCTTCGGGCCAGCGCCAGGAGATCTCCGGCCAGGCGCGGTGTTGTTTGTTTACCCGACGGAGTGAACCCGATCAGCAGCGCCAGCTTGAAAAGCGCCGTCCGGACCCGACCGGTTACCAGGCAGACCTCCAGGTAAGAACGTAGGCTGAGGGCAACCGATTCTTTCATGAAGCACTCGGAAACCCTTTGTAATTCCCCTGTTTCGATCAGGTCGATCCAGCCTTCGATGGAATCGCGGTCAAATCCCGGTAACGCTGCCGTCAACGCCCCGGCCTCAACCGCCATTTTCAACCGGGCTGATGAGCTACTGCAGGTCAGGGTTTTTATCAACTCGTCCCTAATCCGCTCCCGCGACACGTTTTTCAACAAATGAGCACTGGATACCGCCAGTTCGACCGTGGCCGGAGAAAACTCGAAATCCAGTTCGGCGGCCAGTCTGAATCCTCGAAGTACACGCAGCGGGTCGTCCCGGAAAGCCCTCTCCGCGGCATGCCTGAGCCGACGAACCTTGAGATCACCAAGACCACCGGTAGCATCGATCAGCGGCACCTGGCCGTGGTCATTAATTCCGGCGCCTGCCCCAAACACATGGTCAAGATCTACGGCCAGCGCATTGACCGTGAAATCCCGTAGTTGAAGGTCTTTCTCGATACTCTCCGCTCTCAGTTGGGATATATCGATGCAGAGCGGCCCATGGTCCGTTTCTTTCAGCAGCCTGACGGTCAGGTGAACATCGTCAAGCAGCACGTAGCCGGCCTTGATCGTCCGGGCCAGTCGGCTAGACACGGCCAGCAAGTCACCGGCGACGGCCAGGTCGACATCGAATCCGCACCGCGGCTCTACCCGTTCGAGGATGATATCACGTAAAAGCCCCCCGACCAGGTAAACCCGGCACCGGTGATCGCGCAGGAAACGCCAGATCGTTTCCAGATAAGGGAGGCTACGAAGTTTTTCCGGGAACGGTAACTCACTCATCGGCTCCCTCCTCGACGTAATGGTAAATCACCGTCGGTTTGGCAATCTGATAGGCGATGATACCGCCTATGACGGCAGGAATTCCGAAGTTGAGGCCAAATTGATCCATGACGATCACGCAGGCTGCTACCGGCACGTTAAGGATGGCTGCCAGCGAACCGGCAATACCTGCCGCCATGAAAGCATGCATGGCCTGCGGATCACCCACCGCCACCAGGTTCAGCACTATTTGTCCGCTGAGTGCCCCCACCAGGAAAGCAGGAAACGTGAACCCGGCGCTCGGGCCGGAACCCACGGTGAAGGAGGTCATGCATATACGGCCCAGGAGAATGAGAAGGATCAGTCCGAGAGGAGCCTCGAACTGGCCGGTGCGCATGGCGTTGTAAAGATCGAAACCTACCCCGGTGATACGGTAACCGGTTAACCGCAGGAACAACATTCCAACCAGTCCGCAGATGACGCCGCCGATCACCGGTTTCCAGGCGGTACGGACAGGCAGACGTTCAAACCACCTGAACACCATCTCATACATCATGACGAAAAGAAGACCGAAAATACCCGCCAGAATACCCGAAAGGACGATACCGGGAATTAAATTCAAAGACACTTCGCCAAGCACGATGGGGGCCGAGGGCTCCGACCAGGGATACAAAGAGTAACAGATATACCCGCATGCGCTCGAGAGCACTGCCGGAAAAACCATCTCGTAACTGATAGCCGATTTGTACAGCACTTCCACGGCGAAAATACCGCCGCCCAACGGAGACTGGAGCAGTGCGCCGAGAGCCGCCGACACCCCGCACAGGGTCACGATCCTGAAATCATCTTTCTTGAAGCTCAAAGCCTCTGAAATTACCAGAAATTTACGAAGAAATCGTCGCCCGAAAAACGACCCGATACCGCCATTGACCATGATCATGGGACCCGCCAGCCCACCGGTGCCGTTGAAGGCCAGTGTCAACGTGGCGGCACAGAACTTCATGAGTGTCGTTACTTTGTCTATGTAGCCGTCGCGCTGGTTCATGGAAGTGATGTACATGGGCACACCTTCACCGCTGGACTCGGGAGAAACAATATAGATGATGAAGCCGAGGAGAAACCCGGCGATTACCGGAAAGAAAAATTCCATCCATGAGTTCTGAGTTAATCCTGTCGCCAGGACGATAATCTTCTGGAATCCCAGCACGATAGCGGCACAGATGGGACCCAGCACCAGCGCCGCTGTCAACCACTGGAGCAGATATGAGATCGATTTCCGATACGCCTTGTATGTAGACTTCAAAGCCATGATAGCTTTATTATATCTTACGCTCTTTCCGGCAACAAGGCGGCACAGTCCTTTCGGCGCTTCGTCCTTTACCGCCCGGTCACGCTGAAACACATTATCTGCACACTGGGTAAGGCTCCGGTTGACCTTTTATCGGATTGCGATATACAATGAACAAGTGAAAGGTGGAAGTAACACTGGACTCCGATATAGGTTCATACATCCTTGTTGCCGCCCTGGCGGGCCTTTTGATCTACGGTCTTGTTTCCAAGCTTCTGAAAGACCGTCAATTCAAACAATCGCTTCAGAAAGGATTAAGCATTCCCACCAAGAGTGGCGTCACGGTACAATCTCACGGAGAGGAAGTCCTGGCCAACTATTTTCATGACCATCGCATCACGTTCGTCTACGACCTCCCTGCCCGATTCTCCATCTTTCAAGCCGTCTCCATCAGACCGGATTTTTACCTGCCCGACTATGATGTCTATATCGAGTACTGGGGAATGAAAGGTAACGCCGCCTACGACAAGAAGACGGAGTGGAAACGTAAGGTCTACCGGAAGTACGGCAAGCGTCTGATCGACATCTACGTCTCCGACATCAAAAGTAAAGGGTTCGTTAATAAAATCAAGGGATTCGGGATCACGAACTGAAGCTTTTTCCAACCCGCAGACACACTTCCGATAACCGACAAAAGGTAAAGACGGCAGACCATCTGCAAAGGTCCCTCGGGGGGGTAAGGAAAACCTTAAGGTCTACCGTCTTTTTCTCGTGACCAATTATACTGAGGGGGTAATACTTTGGCAAGTAAAATTGTCGAGCCTTTGTATCAACGGTTTTCACCGCAGAAATAAAGCCCGAT
Source organism: uncultured bacterium (assembly GCA_964593455.1). GTDB lineage: Bacteria > Muiribacteriota > CAYSPT01 > CAYSPT01 > CAYSPT01 > CAZQHK01. The sequence goes on along the minus strand of CAZQHK010000003.1, from coordinate 149,252 downwards.
TGACAACCGAAACGGATTCAATTTACCGGTGATTAATCGATGGATAATCTAGCTAAATATTTAGCCAGGTCCTTTCTTTTTTCTTCCAGCAACACTCGTTTTTTTTCGAGTTCGTTCCTGATGTCGGCCAATTCATCTTCCTGGTCGTAAAGGTTCTGCATATAACGCTTATACAATTTGCTGTTACGGTCAACCGCGCCCATATTGCGGCGAACCCGGTCTTGGTCACCGGTGATTTTGCGCTCCCGGTTCTCCAGTTCGGATATCTGCCGCTCGATCGCAGCCATCTCTGTACGGATTTTGATCACGTAACGAAGCGCTTTGGATATATCCCGGCTGGTCTGCCCGTGACTGAGGAAGTATTCGATCCTGCTGAGAGGCTGGTCAGTCAGGTAGTAGGTGCGGTTGAATAGATGCTCCTCCTGGACCTGAAACCTGGTATTTTCCTCTGCTTTGAGCTTTACCCGGAACCGGTAGTACTTATCGGTACGCTCCTCCGGTGCCCGCGGCGATACCAGCTTCCAACCACTCCGAATGGGATGCTCCACGATAACCATTTTATTTTTTTTTGCCTTGTTGTTGATGATATAAACTTTTTTCGACACGGACTTGTTTTCTGTGGTAAGTATCCCGTTGATCAGCTTGATGGACTGGATAGACTCTTGCGTAGACTGGCTCTTGGGGTCCACAGCGCAGGCCAGGTCGACCGCGTAAGAGAGGAGTTTTTTCTCGCCGGGCTGGATGCTTCCCAGCAGGGCGTCGCCGGCATAGCTGCCTCCATCGAACACCGTTACCGGCCCGGCCTCCAGATGAAGTCCGGTAGAGTTGTCTAAAAACACGCCATTGAGGGGATTTTCCTTCCGGGACTGCTCATTGTAAATAGATACCTTTTCGCCTTCCACCAGGAGGTTCACGATAGGTATCATGGCTGAACGGCGCCGTTTTATAGTCACCGGTTCCTTGATGCCATACTCGAACAGTTCGCCCACCGCCCGGGATTTTGCCTGTGATTTAACTCCCGCGGCGGGCCGTGGCGTCGCCTGTTGAGAAGGGGCGGAAAACCTCTCTTCATCGGCCATTGACTCCGACAAAAACATTTCCTTTTTCATGGAGCGGTTGCGGCGGGCCAGGGACGGCTTCGCTTTGCGCTCCACGGCTCCCTCGTACTCCCGGGGTTTCACTCCTTGCCGCCGGGGAGGCTGGTAAAGCGGCCGTTCCACGTAGAGCGGGTTGTAGAGATCCTGGATGAAAGAAATCGGTAGTCCCGACACCAGCGACAGCTTCACGTTTTCCCAATCTTCGTCCTGAGTGTTCTCTACGATGGCCCACCCCTGCAGAAACGGTTTTTCATTATCGTCCAGAGTCAGACGGTAGCTGGTTTTCCACACCGGCGCCTCCAACACATACCCGGCCACAAGGCGGTGATCCCCCTTGCCCTGGTACCGGACAACCACGGTTTTGTCGTCTTTGCGCCGGCTGTCAGAGATGGCCTTCAGCGCTTCCTGGACCTCCCGATCGATGTCAGGATCGGTGAACTCCACGGATGTGAGTCCCGTCATCTCAAAAGACCGGACACCTTCCTTCTCGGTGAACAGGTGAAGATAGGGAACAGAGATCTTTTCTTTCTCCACGAAGTGATTTCTGGTCTCCACCCCCAGGATGATCCCTTTGTAACTGTCCGTTCCCTCCGTTACCACCACCGGCGTCCCTCTTAACTGGCGGCACACATCCAGAAGCGACGGGTTTCCGCCCAGATTGACTGAAAAACTTCCCAGGATACGCGACAGGGGCTCCTTGGAGGCAAAAGACACTACCGACACCTGGCCGCCATCGAGATCCACCAAAGACAGGGATTTGAGCACATCATTGATCTGCTTGGTACGGAACCGGAGCCTGACCTCGCCGTTACCGGTAACAGATCCCTCCCGTTGAAAGTAACCGACACCACTGTTATACAAGACTACCTTCTTCAGGGGGAAATCACTATCGGCGGCATGTACCGCCGCCGTTACCACCATCACCAACAATACCATTAACAGGGTTCTCTTATTCATCTTTCTCCGCCTCCTCACGTTCTACGCTTCCTGCTTGAGAGTAGTCTGCCCAGGTCAGCACCTTCAGGCCCACACCAATGTCTTCCCTTTGATTGTGTCTCCTTTCCCACCCTCTGAATTTCTGGCGTAGAAAGTCAGAGGTGAGATTGTGATGGAATATTTCGATTTTCAATCTCAAATGTTTAAAGATTACTATTGTTCCGCGGCCAGCTCTCCTGCCAGCCCGATCTCCTCTGCCACGGTACGCATACCAAGAATCGTTTCCTGGATCAGCTCCGGAAGCTCCACTCCCAGCATCTGAGCGCCTTTCTGGATAACCTCCCGATTGACGCCGGCGGCGAACCGTTTGTCCTTCCATTTTTTCTTCACCGACTTGGGTTTTATATCCATCACGCTCTTCGACGGGCGCACCAGGGCGGCGGCGGCCACTAATCCGGTCAACTCGTCGATGGCGTACAGCACTTTCTCCATCCGATGCTGAGGCTCCAAATCGGTGTGCATCTCCCAGGCATGGGACAGGACCGCCCTGATGTAATCATCCCGCCATCCACGTTCATTCAAGATACGTTCCGTCTCCTGACAGTGCCGGTCCGGAAACTGCTCGTAATCAAGATCGTGTACCAGACCTATAATCCCCCACATTTCCTCGTCCTCGCCATATTTTTTGGCGAACTGCCTCATGACCGCTTCAACCGATAGAGCATGCTTGATCAGGCTTTCACTCCGGTTAAACTCCTTGAGAAGTGCCATGGCCTCGTCTCTCGTCGGCACGTGCTCGCTCATAGAAATCTCCTACCTCACTTTCTACGCTTCTTGCTTGAGGGTGGGACCACCCGGCTTATGCTATGCTTCAATGTTCGCACTCACCTCCGGCAGAAAGAACCAGCCTCCGCCCGGGTCCACTTTCTACACTGTTTGCTTAGAATCTCATTTTCATCACTTACCCGAGCCAGACGATCTCGTCGTCTTCCACCAGCACCACATCGTCCAGGTCCCGTGGCCCGATATTCTTTTCATGGTGTACCACCCCGATAACCACCATGTTCTTTATTTCTTTGGGTTTCTTGCCGACCTCTTCCGGTCTCACCAGCCGCTGATGCAACGTTGATCCCCGGGTGCTGGTGAGCAAATCGCTGATGATTTCAACACTGTTGGAACTGGAGACCGCCATAGCCAACAGGTTGCCGCCGGTGAGCGATGGGGAGATGAGGACATTGGCGCCGGCCCGCTTGAGAAGCCTGATGTTTTCCTCCTTGCTCACTCGCGAGACAATCCGAACATCGTGGTTAAGATCCCGGGCCGTAAGGGAAACCAGCACGTTGGTGTCGTCCTGCGGTGTGGCCACGATCAGAATCGCCGCCCGCTCTATCCCCGCCTGGCACAGGATGTCCTCGGAGGTGGAATCACCCAGCAGGCCGGTCACACCCAGTTCGGCCGCTTCCCGGATCCGTTGTTTGTCGGTATCTATCACCACCAGGTTATCCTGTTTGAATCCCTGGGCTACAAGTTCTTTGACAGCGGCGGAACCGGTAGTTGCATACCCGACTACGATCACGTGTTCTTTCATTTCTTTCATTGTTTTATTCATCCTGTACTCCTCCCAGTATTGCTGGATAACTAACTGGTACGCGGTTCCGATAAACAAAATCCAGACAAGTATCCGTACCGGCGTGATGAGCAGAGCGTCGAACATCCGGGCTCCCTCGGTTACCGGAACGATATCACCATACCCGACGGTGGTAACGGTGACTACGGTGAAATAGAGAGCATCCAGGTACGAGAAATATCCGTCGTCGTTGGCATCCTTGATGTGGTCTTTTTCCACGATCCAAAAGATGGCGGAGACGACCAGCAGCAACACCACGGCAAACAACATCCGGTACATGACGACCTGATAAGGCGGGAGCGGCCGGCGGTAAAACCGCTTTACGTGCTCCGGCTTCGTTTTTGTTTCCATGGTCCGATACCGGCCTTTCTACAATTAATTTTCACACTTATCGTACGAAGAAAGTTCACTTGTTTTTTTGCTCTCGCATCATTCATTACCTACTGCGCAGTTTTTCAAGCTGGTTTACAAATCGCTGCACACGTTCCTCTTCTACCCGATTCACAGCCTGGCCGCCTACTTTGAAGCAGCTTCCCACGATGAATCCGTCAGCGCACGAAAAATACCCGGTCAGGTTATTACCGTTAACACCACTGCCCAGTAAAACCGGCAGATGGGTGTTCGCTTTTACCTCTTCCACATCGTGTATGTCTGCAGCGCCGCCGGTTCGGGCACCGGAAACAATGATGGCATCCGCCAGGCCGCGCTCGGTGATGTCCCGGGTATCTTCTCTCAGGCTCCGCCCACCCAAAGGCACCGCGTGTTTTACATCCACATCCGCCAGAATCAAGGCCGATGAACGCAGAGTGCTCCTGAGACGCAGAACGTCGTGAGCCACCCCCTGTACCAAACCTTGATCGGCGACAGAAACCCCCAGGAGTACATTGACCCGGACAAATTCGGCGCCGGAAGCGACCGCCACAGCCACGGCTGCGTGAGCGTCGTTTCTCAACACGTTTACTCCCACGGGTACGTCCGCCGCTTGCACTATATCCCGAGTGACGGCAGCCATGGCGGCCACGGTGGCTGCCGGTACCCGACCAGGGAAAAACGGCATATCGTTGAAGTTCTCGACGATCACCCCATCGGCCCCGGATCGCCGGTAGACTTCAAGTTCTTCCAGGGCGGTCCGGTAAACCTCATCCATGGTTCCGGAATAAAGCGGAGCTCCTGGAAGCGGTTTCAAATGCAGCACCGCCAGGAGCGGTTTTTTCCGCCGGAACAAATCACTAAACGTCCGTTCTTCTCCCAAACCTTCAGCCTTGCTTTCTACACTACTTGCTTGAGGGCGGGACCACCTGGTTCCCACTACACCACAATGTTCACACTCACTTCAGGCAAAAAAAATCAGCCGCCGCCCGGGTAAAATCTCTTACCGCACCTTCCCCACCGCTGCCAGGTAGATAACAAACTGTTTGAGACCGTCGAGGCCCATAATCTCATTGAGATAAGCGTCATGATAGGCGCCGATAGCACAGACTCCGCATGTCACCGCCCGGGCCGCCAGATACAGGTTCTGACAGGCATGCCCGGCGTCCAGGTGCAGGTATCGATAGCCTCTTTCACCATACCGCCAACACATCCGGTAAGGTACCGCCGTCCAGATAAAATTCACCGCGGCGGTACGGATAAAGTTTTGCCCCAGACAGCTCTCGGCCACCGCTTCGGCCACCGTTGATTCCAGAGTCAATTCCGTCAGCGCATGCGCGGTGGCCTTAAAATAATAAAGTCCCGGCGGAAGCTCTCGCACGTTGTTTACCAGCAGAAAGGTCTCGAGTGCATGCCTGGCGCCGGCGGATGGAACGGTCCTCAAGGTCACGGAAGGATAGAGCTCGCACACTCCCTGGGTACACCAGAGCAGGAAAGAAAGCTCTTCCAAAGTAAGCGGAGTATCGGTGTAATCCCTCACACTCCGGCGCTCTTCGATGGCCACCCGCAAATCAATCCAGGGCACCTCGATGCCGGAGGGTGAAGGCAGTTCAATAACCCGTCCGCTGATACTTTCCTCCACCGGCGGCGAAGCCGCGCCCTGAGCCTGAGCAGAAGACCCCATATGTTCAAAACAGGTCTTTTCCAAAAACTCCTGCCCGATTCCCATCTCCTACCTTACTTTCTACACTCCTTGCTTGAGGGCGGGACCACCCAGCTCCCATTACACCACAATGTTCGCACTGGCGTAGCGTAAGCTTCTACATACCCTCCACCCTCTGGAATATCAGTGTAGAAAGGAAGGATTTAAATGAGATTGAAGTGAGATTTCCCAGTTCTCAAATCTCCAAAATCTCCTACCTTACTTTCTACACTCCTTGCTTGAGGGCGGGACCACCCAGCTCCCATTACACCACAATGTTCGCACTCAGCTCAGGTTAAAACAACCCAAGCACTGCCCGGGTAAAACCACAATCTCAATCTCTGTAAATTTCAATCTCGAATTTGCTTGATCTCATACTTCATTCATTATACCGCTCTTCCAACCAGGGATCTCCTCGGCGGTGATACCCGTGCGTTTCCCAATATCCCAACCGTTCTTCCGCCGTGAACTCCACGCCGGTCACCCACTTGGCACTTTTCCAAAAATAGAGAAGAGGAACTACCAGCCTCACCGGGTACCCGTGGCCCGCCGTGAGCTGGTGTCCGTCGTGCTTCATCGCAAAAAGAACATCCGGGGAGAAAAAATCGTCCAGGGTTAGGTTGGTGGTGAATCCTCCCGCGCCATGCACCACCACAAACCTGGCCTCGGGGCGGATACTCACCAGGTCCCTGATGACCACGGTACCGACACCTTCCCACCGGTTATCAAGACGTGTCCAACCGGTGACACAATGGATGTCAGAGTGCACCTTAATCCGCGGCAAAGCGCAAAAATCGGCGAAGGTCAGCCGGCGTTCTGTTTCCACCAAGCCGAAGACGGTTAGTGTCCAGTTGGCGGAATCTATATCGTAAACTTCACCGAACTGGAGCACCGGCCACTTGTCCGTGAGGGCCTGGTCAGGGGGGAGGCGTTGCTCCCGCCCGGTATCTTTGCTGTAAATGGTTGCCTCGTCGGTCATCACGCACTCCGTTCTGGCCATCGAACTCTCAGTGAAACTGCTTGAAGGCTAAAAATAAGCCTTCTCGAACCGTTCAACCAATTCCCGAAGCTTCTTTATATGATTCAGCTGCATACCACACACCCCCAATGCGAGAATAATAAAAAGCTCCCATTTAACTACCCCTAAAACCGAAATACTCGACAATGCATGATGATGTCAAGCAGACTGGTCGAGCGCGTAGTGAACTCCGAAAATAGTTACGAAATAGTAACAGCTTCTGTCACTGCCCATCATTATTTTGCTCAGGACAGCATTTTTTTTTTATAATGATAGCTATAAATCCCTGATAATTATGTTGTTATCCCACCTTACCCCGTTTTTTTTACTGTCTCCTGTTTTCTGGCACAAATCATGCTGAAAATCTGTGCGAGTAAAGTATTAAACCCGAATAATTCACGAATCTTCGTCGCGAGGTGAAGTAAATGGCCGCAAATACAAGGCGCGTGCAGGAAAATGCACGGAGTCGTACCGGTCGGTACGATGAGTACATTTTTCAAGCGCAACACAGTAGGTGTGGTCATTTACGAGCCGTAGCAGATTATTTGTGAATTATTCGGGTAAACAGGTATAATAGATGAGTGGGATATATTTCAAAGAGATATATTTTCAAATAATCAGGTAATAACGGTTGGGTGTGGGTGGTGTCTACAAGAGATCGCCCCTCTCTCGCCATCGCCCACTTCCCACTGTTTTCCCTGGTAGTTGATCACTTTGTGACTTTGGTTGAGAAGGAAGGTGTGAGCAATGGCGGAGAAAAAACATATTTTAATCGTCGACGATGACCCCGATTTTTCTGAAGCGACTAAAATTGTTTTACAAGGGACTTATCAGGTGACACTGGCTTCCGATGGGGATGAATGCCTGAATATTGTTGCCAAACAGAAGCCCGACCTGATCTTGCTTGATGTCATGATGACCAAATTGGGTGAAGGATTTGATGTCTGCCGGACAATCAAGAAAAATCCGGAAACGGCCAGTGTTCCTATCATCATGTTTACAGCGGTGGAAAAAAAGCTGGGATTTAATTTTAAATCCAACCTGGGAGACGATCAGTGGCTGCCGGCCGATGATTATCTGGACAAACCGGTAGACCCATCCACGTTGCTGGAAAAAGTGGCACGAATACTCAAATAAGTGGATATCTACCATATCACCAGCATGAGTGAGACAGGAGATTGATGCTATCCCAATGGCTACCAATAGCCTAGCCCAAAATGAACTTGTTCACACCATAACATGGTACATCCAGCTGAGATGGATTGCTGTTGCCGGGGTGATGGTAACAGTTTTTATAACCAGCAGAGTGTTAAACATCGTAAATCACCCGGGGCCACTCTACATTATTGCGTTGTTAATTGCCGGCTATAATCTCGCCTTCATGGGTATATTCAGAAAAATTCACATCTCATCGAAGAGTTCGGGCGTCTCAAAAACGGTCACTTTTTTTGCCAACACTCAGATTACACTCGATCTGATGGCTCTCACCCTTCTCCTCCATTATTCCGGAGGCATCGAAAATCCCTTTATCTTCTACTTTACTTTTCACATCGTCATGGCCAGTATCCTGTTGACCGCCAGGGCAGTCTATCTTCAGGCCACCCTGGCCACTTTTGCCCTGGGTCTGACCGTCTATCTGGAATATGTCGGCACGATACCTCATATTACCCTATCCCGCTTCACTCAACCCGGCCTCTACCAACAGCCCATATACGTTTTTGGAGTATCTTTCGTTTTCATTTCTACCCTTTTCATCTGCACCACCATGGCCACGTCCATCACCAGAAAACTGCGGAATGGTGAAAAGGAACTGGTTCAACTCAAAGAAAACCTGGAAATAACCAATGCACAACTGCAGAAACTAGACCGTTTAAAGACGGAGTATGTTCTTAAGGTAACTCATGAATTACGATCCCCGCTTTCAACTATCGAGAGCTGTCTAAAAGTAATCAGCCAGGGGTACATATCAAGCCGTGATGAAAAGAAACGAAAGGAAATGATTGATAGAGCTGAACGGCGTACAGAAGCCCTGTTGGACCTTGTTAACGATCTTCTGGACCTCTCACAGATCAAGGCTTCCGGTTCCGGACATCCAACGGAACTGATGAACATCTGTTCTATCGTGCAACACCTGGCCGACTTTCTGAAAACAAGAATCGAGGCAAAAGAGATCCAACTGGCCGTTACGCTTCCTTGCGGGCAAAAGGACATAAATGAAAAAGCATGTTTGTCCACACCGTGTGGGATGGCTCTGATCCGTTCAAACAAGTACAACATGGACCACCTCTTCTCCAACCTTATCAGCAATGCCATCAAATACACGACCAAAGAAGGCAAAGTAACTATATCCATAAAGGACCGGGGGGGAAATATCGAACTATGGGTCAGCGATACCGGTATAGGCATACCCCAGACCGATCTTCCCAATATATTCAATGAATTCTACCGTGGAACCAACGCCAAAGCTCATGCTTTCAAAGGCACCGGCCTGGGACTTTCCATCGTAAAGAGAATCGTCCAGATCCAGGGAGGTAAAATTGGGATAGAAAGTGACGTCGGTAAGGGCACAACCGTCAACGTTCTTCTCCCGAAAGAGAATATGCCGTCCCTCGAGTCCTAAGCTTAAAAATCGTTTTAACGTTGCCTTCAGGTAGCTATGTTACAAAAATGAAACATCTTTTTTCTGTTCCCGGCCACCGGTGGCCGGTCATCAGAAATTTTTCCTAAATATCAGCGCCTGCAACATAAGTAGCTTGCCACCCCGCCAACCAGTCATTCAGGGAGTAGAATGACTGAATCACGGCACTTCAATTACTCGCGATACCCCGGCATTTGCTTTTCTGGCATATATATTGCTATTATTGACATTCTCATTTCTTTTAAAGATAATGAAGCAATCGCACTTTCAAGTAGCTGGTAAGGGTGAAAGAGGACATGCAAAAAGGTATCTATCAAGCGTAATATTACGGAAAACCATGATGACAAATAAACGAATCGGCGTTTTTCTGTGCTGGTGCGGCTCCAATATTGCCGGAGTGATCGATGTCGACCACGTAGTGAAAACCATGCAAGGGTATCCCGGTGTCGTCCACGCCGAGCACTACAAATACTTCTGTTCCGACCCGGGACAAGCGGCCATAACAGCAGCCTTGAAACAACATAATCTCGACGGAGTGGTCATCGCCGCCTGCTCACCTTCCATGCACGAATCAACTTTCAGAAAAACCGCCACCCGCGCCGGTCTCAACGAGTATGAGCTGGAGGTTGCCAACGTACGTGAACAATGCAGCTGGGTCCACCAACTCGATAAAGAGGAAGCGACTAAAAAAGCCATCAAGATCATTTCCAGCCTGGTGGAAAAGGTAAAGCAAAACGAGCCGCTGGCTCCAGGTTCAGCGAAACTACTCAAACGAGCTCTGGTAATCGGCGGCGGGGTGGCAGGCATACACGCCGCCCTTGATATCGCCAACAACGGCTACGAAGTGACAATGGTGGAAAAAAAGCCTTATATCGGGGGTAGGATGGCCCAACTATCAGAAACGTTCCCGACCCAGGAGAGCACCCGGAGGTTACTCTCGCCCAAAATAGCTCAAGTCCTCCGGCATCCGCTGATCAAACTTTTTACCCGCGCGGAAGTTGAAGCCGTCAGCGGCAGTCTCGGTGATTTTACTGCCAGGATAAAACTAAAACCGGCCCTCGTAAACCGGGCTACCTGCACAGGATGCAAAGCCTGCCTGGAAGCATGCCCCGTTACCGTAGATTCGAAATTCAACTCCGGAATAAGCACGCGGAAAGCAATCTATATTCCTTTGCCCCTGGAAATTCTAAATAAACCGGTGATCGACACCAGGCATTGCTTACACCTGAAAGATAAATCATGCCGGGCCTGCGCTGAAGTCTGTGAAGCCGGAGCCATTGATTTCGAGCAGAGCGAAACAATAGTTGAAGAGAAATTCGGTGCGATGATTATATCCACCGGGTATGACCTCTATCCCAAGGAAAAATTTGGAGAATATGGCTATGGTCAATTCAAGGATGTCATCAACGGCTTGGAATTCGAGCGGCTAAACGCTCTATCCGGTCCGACCGGTGGAAAACTGCTCAGACCGTCGGATGGCACTGTCCCTCAGGAGATCGTGTTCGTCCAATGCGCCGGCTCCAGGGATCCGGAAAACCACCTTCCCTACTGCTCGAAAATCTGCTGCATGTATACAGCCAAACAGACTCTTATGTTCAAGCGAAAAATCCCGGAGGGACAAGCATATGTTTTTTACATGGACAACCGGGCCGGGGGTAAAGGATACGAGGAGTTCCTCCAAAAAGCCATGGAAGAAGGAGGAGCGTTCTATTTACGCGGCCGGGTCAGCAAGGTGTTTAAACGCAACGGGAAACTGGTGGTCTGGGGAGTCGATACCCTGACCGGCAAGCAGATTGAAATAGAGGCCGACATGGTGGTGCTGGCTACCGCCATTGTCCCCCGGGCAGACGCTGATGCACTGGCCAAATCTCTGACCGTAAGTACCGGTGAATTCGGATTTCAAAAAGAGGCCCACGTCAAGCTCAGACCGGTGGAAAGCACCACCCGGGGTATTTTCTTTGCCGGGTGCAGCCAGGGTCCGAAAGACATTACCGACACCATCAGTCAGGCTGGATGCGCCGCCAACAAGATCCTGGGTCTTTTTTCCGCTGAAACCCTGCAGACCGACCCCGTGGTGGCCCGGCTCTCGGTGGACATTTGCCGGGGCTGCGGATTATGTGTGGCCGCATGCCCTTATGATGCCCGTGAAATAGATCCCCAGACGAATACCGCGGTGGTTAAAGAAGCTCTTTGCCAGGGCTGTGGGGGCTGTGTCAGCGCCTGTTCCAACAAAGCCTGTGAGCTTAAGAACTGGACGATGGAGCAGATTTTCCACATGATTGATATATTCGAGTAGGGAATTGAAACCGATGTCGAACATTGATGTGAATTCAATAATTCCGCCGGCAGCCCAAGCTGAAATCAAGCGGGCTTTAAGCTCGTGTTACGCCTGTAACCGATGCACTTCCGGCTGCCCGGTAGCCACTGAAATGGACTACCCTCCAAGCCTCCTGATACGAAGCCTGGCCCTGGGGTCGTATACGTCAATTCTTTCCTCAAAAGCCATCTGGCTCTGCACCTCATGTCAGACATGCCGTAGTCGTTGTCCGTTTGAGATCAATATTCCGCTCATCATCGATCGACTCAAGGAACATGCTTATCAGAGTGGAATATCTGAACAAGAACGGTCTATCAAACTTTTCCACATGGTCTTTCTGGCCAACATCAAACTTATAGGCAGGATCTTTGAGCCGGGATTCATCGGCGTCTGGAAACTGCTGTCCGGGAAGCTTTTCAACGACCTGGCGCTGGGTGGCAAGATGTTCTTTAAGGGGAAACTACCCCTGGTACCGAAGATAATCAAACACCGGAAAAAGGTCAGGGAAATTTTCGCGGCCGCCAAGAAAAAAGGTGAATCATGAAAACCCGAAAGGTTGCTTATTACCCCGGTTGCTCACTGCACAGTACCGCCAGAGAGTTCGATATTTCAACCCGGGCCGTGTGCCGGGAACTGGGAATGGAGCTGGAAGAGGTTCCTGATTGGAACTGCTGCGGGGCCTCCTCTGCCCACAGTATCAACCAGAAGTTGGGAATCTTGCTACCGGCCAGGAACCTGAAACTAATCAACCAGCAAGGACTCGATGACGTTATCATTCCCTGTGCCGCCTGTTTTGCCCGAACCAAAGAATGCGCTTTCGAGATGGACCACAAACCCGATCTTAAATCCATGGTAGAACAGGAGCTTGATTTCACTTTCGAGAAAAAGATTCGAATCTACCATCTTATGGAGTTGCTGGCCAAAGAGGTCGGTATCGATGAAATAAAACAACATGTAAAGTACCGGTTGAATGGTTTAAAAACAGTCTGTTACTATGGCTGCCTGCTGGTACGCCCGAATTCAGTCACCGAGCTCGATGATAAGGAAAATCCCCAGTTTCTGGATAACCTGATGTCGGCTATCGGAATAGACAGTCTCGATTGGCCGTATAAAAACGAGTGCTGCGGGGCCTCGCTGTCACTCAGCCGGCCGGGTCTGGTGAGCGAGCTGGTGGACGCCATGATCCGCTGGGCCAGGGAAGCTGAAGCTCAGGCCATTGTTACCGCCTGCCCCTTGTGCCAGGCCAACCTGGAAATGAGACAAACAGAAAAACAGGAAATGCCCGTGTTTTACTTTACCGAACTGCTGGGTCTGGCTTTCGGGCTGCCGGAGATCGGGGAAACTATCACGCGCCATATGATCGACACCGGAAACCTGATACAAACCCTGGTGGAATCCGCCGGGCTGCCGGCTGACATAAGGAAAGTTTGAGATTTGAAATATGCAAGATAATAGCAATGTAACCGTTGGAGCTGCCGTTGTCGTTGGTGGCGGGATCGGCGGTATGCAGTCGGCCCTGGACCTGGCCGAATCCGGGATCAAGGTGTACCTGGTGGAGACCTCGCCGTCGATCGGCGGACGCATGGTTCAATTGGATAAGACGTTCCCTACCAACGAATGCGCCATGTGTATCGTTTCTCCGAAACTGGTAGATTGTGCCCGTCATCTGAATATAGAAATTATCTCTTACAGCGACATCGAATCGATAGAGGGAGAACCGGGCAACTTCACCGTGACCCTGAAAAAGAAACCCCGTTACGTATCTGAAGAGAAATGCACCGGGTGCGGAGCCTGTGCGCTTCACTGTCCGGTCAGGAATGAGATTACCCTTAGTTCCGACGATAAGAAGGACCCGGTAGAGGTACCACCCGAGATCAAATCAGAAGTAGATGCCATGCTTGAAAAATATACGGATCCAGGTGGAATGCTCATCGGTATACTCCAGGATATCCAGACGAAGTTCAACTACCTGCGCCAGGACACTCTCATGTACTTGAGCGAAAAATTAACTATCCCATTGGGCCAGCTTTACGGTGTAGCTAGTTTTTATAACGTGTTCAGTTTGAATCCGAGAGGTAAAAACATCATTCGCGTCTGCATGGGGACCGCCTGTCACCTCAAGGGGAGTGGCAATATAGCGGAGGCTATTTCACGAGAGCTCAATATCGATCACGATGAGACAACATCCGATCTTCTGTTTACGCTCGAGAAAGTTAATTGCCTGGGTGCCTGCGCTTTGGCACCGGTAGTGACAGTGAACAATAAATATTATGGGAAGATGACGATTAATAAGATGTTGGACGTCATCGATACGTGCCGTGAGCAAAATGAAAAGGCAGTTACCTAGAAACGTTGATGCACTATGCCAGAGAACAATAAAATCAAATCTATCGAAGAACTGAATCAATTACGTGAGAGATTGTCGACGGAGAGGGATCCAAATAGCACTACCATCTCTATTTGTGCGGGTACGGGTTGCCGCGCGACGGGGAGCATGGACTTATTCGAGGAGTTTCAACGCCAACTTAAGGCCGAAGGACTGCATGAGGTGAGTGTACGTGCGACCGGCTGTCACGGGTTTTGCGAAAAGGGGCCTTTAGTCGTCATATTCCCAAGAAAAATCTTTTATTGTAATGTGAAAGTGAAAGATATTGGCAATATCATTGAAAAGACTATTAAAAACAATGAACCGGTCGATTCATTGCTGTTCAAAGATCCTGTTACGAAGACAAAGTGCCTGTTGGAAAATGAAGTGCCTTTTTATGCTAAACAACAACGCATAGTCTTTCGCAACAATGGCAAGATAGACCCAACTGATATCGATGACTACATCGCGGCAAACGGCTATGCCGCCCTGACCAAGACGCTTGCCGAAATGAAACCTGATGAAGTAATTCGTGAGGTGAGCACGGCTGGTTTACGCGGGCGGGGAGGAGGAGGCTTCCCTACAGGCAAAAAATGGGGAATTTGCAGGGAGCAGCCGGGAGACGAGAAATATATCATCTGCAATGGAGACGAAGGAGATCCCGGAGCTTTTATGGATCGCAGCATTATGGAAGGGGATCCGCATAGTGTTTTAGAAGGGATGACTATCGGGGCCTACGCCATTGGTGCTCGAAAGGGGTACATTTACGTCCGTGCCGAATACCCATTGGCTGTTTTAAACCTCTCTCTGGCTCTGGAGCAATCACGTAAATGTGGACTCCTGGGTGAAGATATTCTCGGTTCGGGCTTTAGCTTCGATTTGGAGATCGTACGTGGCGCTGGAGCATTCGTGTGCGGAGAGGAAACAGGTCTCATCGCTTCTATCCAGGGTGCCCCCGGGACTCCAAAACAACGTCCCCCCTTTCCCGCACAATCAGGACTGTGGGACAAACCCACCAACATCAACAATGTTGAGAGTTGGGCCAATATCCCCGTTATCATCGACCGTGGTTCAGATTGGTTTGCCAGCATTGGGACCGAGAGTTCAAAAGGAACGAAAGTCTTCTCACTGGTGGGAAAAATCAGAAACACCGGTTTGGTGGAGGTTCCTATGGGTATCTCCCTGCGGGAGATTATCTATGATATCGGAGGAGGTATTCCGAAGGACAAGGAGTTCAAAGCGGTCCAGACCGGTGGACCCTCGGGTGGTTGCATTCCAGCGAAATTGATCGATCTGCCTATAGATTTTGAGAGTCTTCAGCAGGCCGGTTCGATGATGGGATCAGGCGGTCTGGTGGTAATGGATGAGAACACTTGCATGGTCGATGTAGCCAGGTTTTTTACCGTGTTCACGCACGGCGAATCCTGCGGCAAATGCGTCTCCTGCCGGGACGGAAGCGAAGCCCTGCTCAATATTCTCACCAGGATTACACAGGGAAACGGGACAGAGGAAGATCTTCCACTCCTGGAAGAACTCGGCGGAACTATCAAACGAGCTTCGCTTTGCGGTCTGGGTCAGACATTACCCAACCCCGTACTGTCGACCCTCGCCTACTTTAGAGATGAGTACGAAGCACACATCAGAAATAAGCAATGTCCAGCCGGTGTGTGCCGGGCTCTGACCAACTTCTTTATTGATCCTGAAAGATGCCGGGCATGCTCGCTATGTGCCAAGAATTGTCCGCTTAATGCAATTCAAGGGGATAAAAACATCGTTCATGTGATTGACCAGGAAAAATGTACTAAGTGCGGAATGTGTTTCCAAGCCTGTCCTGACCGGTTCCAGGCAGTGCTTAAAATATCAGGAGAACCGTTACCACCCAGCAAATATAACATCAAGGTGACAACATGATAAAACCGATAACTTTCGAGATCGACGGCAGAACAGTTGAAGTTGAAGAAGGCACCACCGTTCTCGAAGCGGCAGAGCTGTGCGAGATCAAGATCCCAACGCTTTGTCATCACAAGGCCCTTTCCCCGTATGGTTCCTGTCGTCTGTGTCTGGTTGAAGTACGTCAGGGAGAAAGGCCTGCTTCTATCCAGGCTTCCTGCTCCTATCCGGTGTTGCCGGGACTGGTGGTCCGGACCGATACGGACCAGATCCGGAAACTGAGGAAGATGATGCTCGAGCTATTCCTGGCTCGATGTCCAGAATCTCCCAGAATACAGGAACTGGCGGCGGAACTGGGAGTCGCGAAGTCGCGGATCGAGCTGGAGAGTAAAGACTGTATCATGTGTGGCCTCTGTGTCAGGATGTGCCGCGAACGGATGGGGCGAGCCGCCATCGATTTCTTCGGACGGGGTGCTGAGAGAGAAGTCCAGTCTCCCCTGGGAGAACCGACGGAATTATGTCAGAGCTGCGGTGCCTGCGACTTTATCTGCCCAACCGGGAAACGGATCCTGTCCACGGCCAGCCAGCGCCTAGCCAAGCCTATCATCGACGAGTTTAACCTGGGTCTGAATAACAGACCGCCGGTCTTTATACCTTTTCCCCAGGCAGTTCCCAATGTGGCGACTATCGATTCGCGCTACTGTGTGCACCTGCAAACCGGAGCCTGTCAGGTGTGCGCGGAGTTTTGTGAAGCAGACGCCATTGAGTTCGATCAGGAAGAGGAAACCATCACACTCAAAGCCGGCGCTATCGTCCTCAGCCCCGGCGTCAAGACCTTCGATCCCAATTTGAAAAAAGAGTACGGTTACAACCGCTATGAAAATGTCATATCCAGCGTTCAGTTCGAGCGGCTCCTGAGTTCATCCGGACCCACCGGCGGAGAGGTGAAACGCCCATCAGACGGTAAACATCCCGAACGGATAGCCTTCATCCAGTGTACCGGGTCCCGCGACCAGAGCTGTCACAACGAGTTTTGTTCATCCGTATGCTGCATGTACTCTATCAAGCAGGCGGTCATTGCCCGGGAACACGACGCTAAGATAAGACCGACCATCTTTTATATCGATATACGGTGTTTCGGCAAGGACTTTGAACGCTACTACGAATCGGCCAAGGAAGAACACGACGTTTCTTTCGTCCGCTGCATGATATCCAAAATCTTTCAGCAGCCGAAATCAGGGGACCTGATGGTGAAATATCTGGACGAACACGGTAAACGAAAAGAAGCGGAGTTCGACCTGGTCGTCCTGGCCGTGGGCTTGACCGATACGAAAGGACTCCAACCGCTGGTGGAAAAAACCGGCATCGAGACCACCCAGCACGGTTTTGCCAAGACCCGGTCATACTATCCCGGCAACACCTCCCGGGAAGGTGTCTTCGTAGCCGGCACCTTAGCGGAACCCAAGGACATTCCCGAAACGGTTATCGACGGATCTTCCGCCGCCTGCCTGGCCTCGGCCCTGCTCAAAGACGCCCGGGGAAGCCTGATTAAGGTAAAAGAATATCCCCCAGAACGTAACATTGCTGAAGAGGAATCCCGGGTGGGAGTGTTCGTGTGCCGGTGCGGGCGGAACATCGGATCCGTAGTCAACGTGCCTGAGGTGGTTCAATACGCCGCAACTCTGGATAACGTGGTGCATGCCACCGAGTTTTTGTACTCCTGCTCCAAGGATGCCCTGGATTTCATAAAAGAAGACATCAAAAAACACAATATCAACCGGGTAGTGGTGGCGTCCTGCACTCCACGGACCCATGAAGAGTTGTTTCGGGACACGATTAGGGAAGCCGGTCTCAACAAGTACTTGTTCGAGATGGTCAGCCTGAGAGAGCATGTCTCCTGGGTACACCGGAGCTATCCTGAAAAAGCTACTCAAAAGTCAAAAGACCTGATCCGTATGAATGTGGCCAAAGTCATCCTTAGCAGACGCCTGGACAGCGAACAGTCGGAAGTGATCCAAAAAGCGCTGGTACTGGGAGGAGGGGCGGCCGGTTTGCAGGCCAGCCTCAAGCTCACCGACCAGGGTTTTGAAGTCTACCTGGTTGAGCAGGAAGCCGAACTCGGCGGTCATGCCCGTCATCTCCACTACTCGCTGGACGGAGAAGACCCGCACCGGTTCCTGGCCGGCCTCATCGAGACCGTGCAGTCCAACCAGAATATCCACCTTATGACAGAGTCGAAGCTGGTAAACCTGTCCGGGTTCATGGGGAATTATACTTCCATCATCAACAGCGGGGGAGAGAGCCGTGAGATAAATCACGGGGCAGTGATCGTGGCTACCGGCGCCGAAGCTTATGAGCCGGAGAACGGGGAATACGGGTTCGGAAGATCTCCGAACATCTTGTCGCAGACCGCTTTAGAGGAACTGGTGGCCCAATCTCCCGATGAGTTCTCGCTGCCTAAGACTTTCGTCATGATCCAGTGCGTTGGTTCCCGAAACGATGAACATCCCTATTGCAGCCGGGTGTGCTGCACCCAGGCGGTGAAAAACGCGCTCAAACTCAAAGAACTCAACAGCAACCATACCGTTATCGTCCTGTACCGTGATGTACGCACCTACGGTTTTTTGGAAACCTACTACCTCAAAGCGCGGGAGTCCGGCGTGATCTTCTCCCGGTTCGACCAGGACCTGAAGCCGGAAGTCATAACGGACAACGGGGCACTGCGGATCGAACATACCGATGCCCTCCTGAACGAGATCCTGATCTTCGAACCCGATTATTGCGTACTGAGCACCGGTATAATTCCCCGGGACAATGATGCCTTGTCCAAGGTACTCAAAACACCGCTGACTGTAGACGGGTTTTTCATGGAGTCGCACGCCAAGATCAAACCGCTGGACTTCACCACCGAGGGGCTCTTCCTCTGCGGGCTGGCCCATTCGCCGCGCCGTCTAAGTGAATCGCTGACGCAGGCTCAAGGAGCCGCCGTCAGGGCCGCCACCATCCTCTCCAAAGAAAAGTTAGAAGCCAAGGCGATCATCGCTTCGGTCAACGAGCGAGTGTGCCGGGGCTGCGGGATCTGTGAGGTGGCCTGCCCGTATGAAGCCAGGAATATTGATGAGGAGACCAGAATAGCTGAAGTCATCGACGTCTTGTGCCAGGGCTGCGGAGCCTGTGCGGTAGCCTGTCCCAGCGGAGCCACTATCCACAAGGGATTTGATAAAAACCAGATAATAAGCATGCTTGAAAAAGCAGATTAACGAGGAGGAGAATCATGTCAGAGTTCGAACCGAACATTATTGCCTTTGTATGTAACTGGTGCACCTATGCCGCCGCCGATCTGGCCGGCACGGCTCGTCTCCAGTATCCTCCCAACGTGAAAATTATCCGCCTCATGTGCAGCGGCGCAGTGGATCCGATTTTTGTCTTGAAGTCACTGGTGGACGTGGCCGACGGCGTATTCATCGGAGGATGCCACCCGGGAGACTGCCACTATGTTTCAGGAAACTACAAAGCCAGAAGACGGATACTGATACTGAAAACCATACTGGAAACAATGGGGATAGAGCCCGAACGGGTCTGGCTCCGCTGGGTCAGCGCCAGCCAGGGCCAATACTTTGCCTCCACCATCACCGAGATGGTGGGAGAAATCAAGAAACTGGGTCCCAACCCCCTGAAAACGATCTGGAACGTTTAGCCGGAAAGAAATGTTCGGCATGATTTATTGGAGGTAACAAATGGCTTATTACGAACTTTCCACAGCGGACAAAGGTTTATTTAAAAGTATTCAGGACCTGCTGTTGTCGCTTATGCAAACAGGCGTGGTCGATCTGCTGACCGTGCCGCACATCTCACCATATGGGAAAGGGGTCCTGCCGACACTGGTCGGCAATGTCGAAAATGATCTCGACATAAACATTTTCGTTCCCTATCTTCCATACAACGCCGCCCGGTCGGTAGGAGAAGCAACCATCAACAACCCCGGCAAGAAGATCGGCCTGGTGCTCAGATCATGTGAGATCAGAGCGGTAGTCGAACTGGCGAAACTGAAACAGGTCGACCTTACTCACGTCTACCTGATCGGCGTCGATTGCCTGGGCACTTACGAGGCAAAAGATTTCCAGGCCCTGCTTGAACAGTTCGATGATCATCAGAAGCTGACCGAAGACTTCCTTTCAGCCAGTCAGGAAGCCCGGCCAAAAGAAACGGAGGGCCACCAGCTCCGTCAGGCTTGCCTGAGCTGTGAACACCCGGTGTCACCCTACCTGGATATGGGTATCCATTTCTTGGGACTCGACCCGGGGAAATCGCTGCTGATTCAAACCAGGGAAGATCTTTCAGAAGAACAGCAAACCGCGCTGGAGCTTACCCCCACGACCGACACGGCCGCCTGGGAGGAAGCCCGGAAGAATCTCGAAACAGCCCGGAGAAAATACAAAGACGAACTTTTCGAGCAGGTGGCAGCGTCCCTGGGCGGTCCTCACCAGTACCTGAAGCAGCTTGACCATTGCCGCCGATGCTACAACTGCCGTAAAGAATGTCCCATCTGTTACTGCCGGGAGTGCATCTTCGAGAGCAAGACCTTCGAGCACCAGTTTGCCGACTATTTCAGGTGGGTAAAGAGAAAAGGCAAGGTCCGCGTACCGGCGGACACGCTGTTGTTCCACCTAACCAGGCTGAATCACATGGTCTCTTCGTGCGTAGCCTGCGGACAGTGCAGCAGTGCCTGTCCCAACGGAATAGAAGTAGCCAGGGTGTTCAAGTACGTTGGCCAAAAAGTCCAGGACACCTTCGAGTATGTTCCCGGACGCAATCCTGAAGAAGAGGTTCCCTTGTCTACTTTCAAAGAAGACGAATTTCCTACCGTGGGCGCGGGAAATCATTAGCGGGAGTAAAACATTAGTTCTTTGTTTTCCGACGGTCTTCCGGCGGTAGCTTTTTCTTTTTAATAATTTCCAGGATTTCCTTTAGCCCGGATATTTCACCAGTCTTCCTGCTGCGGCCACGGATGCGCCCGCATCTTCTGCGTTGTGCTCGGTCGCCTGTCCTCGACGTATCGCAGAGGATACGTCTGCGGAAGGCTCGGTTGCACGCCTTGAATTTGCAGGCACCTCCGCGACCTCGCTACGGAAACTCGTGAAATATCCGGGTTAGACCTGAAGAACACAGGAGTTCTTCTTCATCAGTCACCATGATGACTTGTGCCATACCGGCCGTCTCCACCAGTTCCATCCCTTTTTCAGGCCCCATCACGAACAGGGCGGTGGCCCAGGCATCGGCCAGCATGGGATCTTTGCATACAACGGTCACACCGATCAATTCTCCCGCCGGATAGCCGGTCTTGGGGTCGAGCAGATGATGGTACCTGATGCCGTCCTGCTCGAAAAACCGTTCGTAGCTCCCGGAGGTGGCTACCGATAGATCCGACATATCCAGGACCCCCAGGACTCCTTCACCCAGCGGATTCCTGATCCCGATTCTCCAGGGGACCCCGTACACCTGGCCATGCGCGTAAATATCACCGCCGGCATCAATCAGGGCAGAGGTTATCCCCTCATTCTTCAACACCCGCACTGCTTCCCTGATGGCGTACCCTTTGGCGATCCCTCCCAGGTCGATCTGGACCCCGCTTTTTCGCTTGACCAGGTACCCTTCCTTGATCTCCAGGTACCGGTATCCCAACCGCTCGAGCACGGTTTCGATCTCGTCTTCCGCCGGGACCCGGGTGGTATCGGTGTAGAACCCCCAGAGTTTCAGGAGCGGTCCCACCGTGATGTCGAAGGCGCCACCCGAGCGGTCGCTGATCTGGAGCGCCGCCCGGACCATGTTCACGATCTCTTTATCCGACACCGGGATAGCCTTCTGGTTAAACTCGGCGATAGGACTCTCCTCATCCTGCGCGTTGAACTTCGCGTCCACCTCCTGCATCCGGTCCAGGGCCTTGTTGATGGCCGGTACGACCTCTTTTCCGCCAGGCACCTGGATGGTGCAGTAGGTGTCCATGATGAACCGCATACGCTTCTGCACCGGGCGCGAGGAGTGTTTCCGGTAAAGGAAAAAACCGCCGCCGGCCAAAAGGATGATCGAGAGAACGATAAGTGCACGTTTTTTCATGGAGTAATACCTCGTATTTGTTGTTTATGTATCCCTGGCGTTTGAGCGGCGATCCCAAGTGTCCGCTCCAAACGTCACTCATTATATCAAAAGCACGGGGCCCTGGGGGAAAATCCCCCTGGACCCCTGTACTTCGGCACAATCGCCCCTCTAGACCACATTGTGCTCAAACCACTCCTCTAGGAAAGTGGTCTTCCAGTCAGCCATGTCGTACTGCATCAGGAGGTACGTCTCGTCCGAAACGTTGATTATTAAACCAGGCGTGATAGTGATGTACTCTTCACCAAGAGCCTTATTTCCCATCTTGGCCACATCGTAGTGCAGCATGAACCGGGTGGTGGGAGATATCTGCTTGAACACCTTCATATAATAACCGTTGGCATTGCCGGCGAGCCCGGCGCCGATCTCGTTTGAGAGCTCGTAATCCACGAACTCGCCGCGGAACTCCCAGGGACCCATCTCCGGCTCGAAGCGGAGAATAGTGAACAGCTTTTTGTTGTTGTCAACGTAGTTGTTATTGCCGTATTCCATATAAAACTATTAAAGAAAACGTCAAAATAGGGCATTGAGCAATATTCATTAAACTGTTCACGAAGATTAATTTTTGAAACCTTTCCAAATCCTGACTCATTGACAATATTGGGCACGTAGCGTAACTTATAAGTGAAGTGTTAATGATGTGCTTCTGCCAACTATCATAAGATGAAAAATGAGACAATGTCTGATCAACCGAGCAATCACACGATAGGTATTCCACCGTGGAGAGACAGCAATCTTTTCTGTCATGATTTGCCGTCAAAACCGCAGCCGGATATCGGTACTGTCCTGGTAACCGGAGCTTCTGGCTATATCGGGGGAAGGTTGGTTCCGGAACTATTGGCCCGCGGATATCAGGTAAGAGTTATGGTCAGAGCGGAATCTCCCGTGTACCAGGAACTTTGGCCGGAGATAGAGGTAGCTGTAGCTGACGCTCTTGATTTCAACAGCCTGAAAACCGCGTTGGATGGCATTGACACTGCCTATTATTTGATTCACTCACTGCTTCTTGGTCCACATGAATTTGCCGAAGCCGATAAGCAAGCTGCCGAAAACTTTAGAAGAGCTGCGGAGGAAATGCAGATAAAGCGAATCATTTACCTCGGAGGGCTGGGCGATAGCAGTATCCGTTTATCCAATCACCTGTGGAGCCGCATTGAAGTGGCTGAAGAGCTCAAAGGAGGGGAAGTCTCTACAACAGTTCTTCGGGCAGCCATAATCATTGGCTCCGGAAGCGCTTCATATGAAATTATCCAGCACCTCGTAAAAAGGCTGGTGGTGTGTTTCCTTCCCCGCTGGGCAAGGAAAAACAAATGCCAACCCATTGCTGTACGGGATGTGATTAAATATCTGGTCGGTTGTCTGGAGGTACGCGAAACATCAGGGAAATCTTTTGATATAGGTGGAAAAGATGTTTTGACGTACAAGCAGATGATGATCATACTAGGCAGCCTTCTCCATTTGAAACGAGTTTTCATACCTTCTCCTTTTTCCAATGTTCGATTTTTTGCTTATCTGACCAGCCTCTTTACGCCGGTACCCAACCAGATAACCTCTTGCTTGATAGAGGGGTTGAAGAATGATGTCGTCTGCCATAATGATTTGATCAAAAAGTTTTTTCCTTTCGAACCACTCTCTTACAAGGAGTCTATTGTCAGGGCCATGTCTCGGGAAGAGCAGGACAGAGTTTACACCAGGTGGTCAGACTCTTACCCTCCGGCTCATGAATTGGCGATGAAGCTTGAAGAGCTCAAAGATGTTCCTATGTATACAGGTTCCTACTCATTGATTACCGCCAAGGAGGCGGCCTCACTGTTCAACTCCATTTGCCAGATTGGAGGCCGGGAGGGGTGGTTCCACAGCAATTGGATGTGGCGTTTAAGAGGAACTGTCGATCGAATTTTGCTCGGTGTCGGAACCTCTCGCGGAAGAAGGAGCCGTGCTGGTTTAAAGATCAATGATGTGATAGATTTTTGGAGGGTTGAGGATCTCCAACAAGATAAAAGGCTCCTTTTACGGGCCGAGATGAAAGTGCCCGGGAAAGCCTGGTTGGAGTTTGCCATCGCGGATGAAGAAGGTAAACGAACGCTGTCCGTAGTTCCCTATTATAACACCAAAACCTTTTGGGGAAAGATATACTGGTACATATTCCTGCCCTTCCACCACTTTATTTTCAATGACCTCATCAGGCAGATCGAAAAAATGAGTTAATTCGGCTATGGGGGTTGCATTTTTAAGAAATATCGAATATATAATAGATAGGGGGTATATTCGATAGGGTAGTACTTACGTTACGGGTAAAGGAGGTTGTCATGACAAAAGCGGTGAGAGAAAAGAATATAGATGATAACAAGGTTTCCTGTGGTTGCGAGCCCACCAAGAAGAAAATCTCAAAGAAGAGTTGGGAGACTCCGAAACTGGAGGACGTTTCGGGCAAGATAATGGCCCAGCCTTACATCAGATTTACTTGATATATGAGTTGGCCTGAATACGTCAAGGTGAGGCAGGAGCAGTTTGGAGCGGTTGTTTTCGATACGCTCAAAGAGAAAGTCTTTGTTGCTAACCAGACCGGTGGGGATATACTACGCCTGCTTAACGAAGGGAAATCTTTTCAAGCAATTTGTGCTGCACTACGTGAAGATTACGAAGAAACCTCTGAGGGGTTACAGGATGAGGTGAAAAACTTCCTTGATGAATTGAAAAAGAGGGATTTGCTCCGATGAACAAAGCCCCGGGTATGACAGAAACAGTTGACGGAAAAAGTGTGGTCGGGTCCAATATTGAGGATTTCGCCGCGCCTTTGTTCATCGCCTGGCAGTTAAACTCCGCCTGTAATCTCGACTGCCTTCACTGTTGTGAGGAAGCGGGGCACACTATGCCCGACGAGTTGAACCACGATGAGATTATCGACTTCTGCCACCAGATAATAGATTTGAACATCCCCTACGCTGCCATATCCGGCGGCGAACCGATGCTCCATCCCTACTTCTTCGATATAATTGAGTTGCTTACTTCGAACAGAATAAGTGTCAAAGTAGAGACTAATGGTATGTTTATCGGTGAAAAGGAAGCAAAACGGTTTGCAATGTTGGGAATGCGCTCGGTACAGGTGAGTATCGACGGGGCAACGGCCACGACACACAAGCGCATGAGAGAGGGGGGAGATTGGCAGAAAACGATAGACGCTTGCAAACTACTCCTCAAGCATGGTGTTAACACCGAGATGGTATTTGTCCCCACTACATTCAATATCCATGAGATAGAAAGTGCCATAGATCTTGCCTTTTCCCTCGGAATGTACGGTTTTTATACCGGAAAAATTATGAGAATAGGGAGAGCTGCCCAGAACTGGGAATTACTCTGCCCCACGGATGAGCAGTATGCACAAGCCTTTGAGATTCTGGAAGAGAAACAAGCCCAATATGATGGGAAAATGAAAGTATATTATTATCCTTACGATGTAATAGAGGAATTAAAATACAGGCTCCACCATCCTGCTGCCAGCCTTCTCGTCATCCCCAACGGAAAGGTAAAATTGATCGGGCCATTGCCTTTCCTGTGCGGCGATTTAAGACGACAGAACCTGACAGATGTCTGGACTCGCTACAAGGAGGCATGGAAGGAACCGGAAGTCAGCGTTTTTACCAACAAGGTTATAAACGATCCCCTCCTTTTATCCAAGGCCAATAAATGGATAGAATTATATCCAGAATAATAAAAGTTGTCCGATATAGATTTTTGGTAATTGCAGGTATATTTCCATATCTTCTTGGTTCAAGTATCGCTTACCATAACACTGCGTCTTTTCACCTCGATTATTTCACTGTAGGTCTGGCAGGAATACTGTTCGCTCTCCTGGCGATAGAGTATTTAAACGAGTATTTCGACGCCGAGGTCGGGACGGATCAAATGTTCTCTCTGGAACGAAGACCGGTTTCACCATATTATAAGTTTATCGGTTTCGGCGCTCTTCTGGTTGCTTTTTTGACCGCTCTTTTTTTAACTTCGAGGCGAGGGTACCCCATAATGGGTTTTTCCATAATTGGTGCATTGGCTATTATTTTTTACGTAGGACCTCCCGTGAAACTCTCCTACAGAGGTTGGGGTGAGATAACGATTGCTCTGACCTATGGGCTCTTTATGACTATGGGAAGTTTTTATCTACAAACCCAGAAGATCGTTCTTGACGTGCTTCAGGCCTCATCGCCTGTCTGTCTTTTTTTAGTGGCCATTACGCTGGCTAACGAGATACCTGATTATTACCAGGATAAGTTGGCCGGAAAGAAAAACATTGTAGTCAGACTTGGAAGGCACAACACTTCCCGCCTCTTTGGGGTAGTCTTGCTGGCCACATACGCGCTCTTGTGCTTTGAACTTCTCACCGGGTTGTTACCGCCTCTGTCGTGGCTGATCATGTTGACTCTGCCTCTGGCCTTTCGAAGCTACCGTATCGCTATCAAATACCACGATCAGCCAGCGGAGTTTATCCCTGCTATCAGGGGGGCGATAGTTTTGTATCTTGTGGTAATTTCTGTCCTGTCTCTAGGGTATGTCTTTACCTAGCCCGCCGCCCCGGTGCAACTCTTTTCCCCCGGTCCCTCTACACGTAGTACCGGTCATACCCGGACCCATTGCCGCTCACTCCACGATAAGTTCACCGGTCATCTCCATGTGCCGGGGGGAGCACCAGATGGTGCACATGAAAGGAAACGTGCCCTTTTTGTCGGGGGTGAACCGCACTTCGGCTACCGTGCCTGCTTTTATCTCCGGTACGGCCACATTGAAATCAGGCAGCGCAAACCCGTGGGTCACCGTTTCGATGTTGCGTATCAGCAGCTTTACCTCTTTACCGTGCGATACGGTAATTTTCCGCGGATACCAGTTGCCGTGGTCTGGTTCCCGGGCGATCAGTTCAGCGGTGTACAGCTTTTTCCCCTGGTACTTATTCACTCCAAAGACGCCGAGTCCAATACCAAACGTGACCAGTATCAATATAATTAACGCAAGTGTTTCATTTTTTTTCATGTTTTACCCCACAAACATCCACAAGAACATTATCGTTATTAATGTAAGATAACACAGAATGGGTATCCAACCACGCTTGGCCTCACTTAGCGTGGAGTATGTCTGCTCGGACAGCTTGAATCCGAAGGTCACGGAGAATATGTAGAACACCACCATTACTATACCCTGCAAATGGCCCATGATGCCGGTAAAAACAGGCGTCCAGGGAATGTTGGCCGTGCCGAACAGGTTCCAGCCCCACGCGAACGGGTCGGAGAAAATGTGCAGGACATAAGTTCCGTTGGGGAGAATGATTCCCAGGCTAAACGCCATCCATACCCCGAGGCCCATAGGGATAAGAGTATACGAAAAGTTAACAAAAATCTTTTTCAAGGACACGTCCTTGGTACCGCTTGCCAACTTCGAAAGATAGGCAAATAAAAGGAAAATTCCCGGTACGACCAGAAGATTAAACACCGTATGGGCACTTATGTACGTCAGATACCCCTTCATCGTGCTGGCCCGGGACATATCTTTCAGGAAACCCCAGGGCCCCTGGAACGATACATAGAAAACGATGGCGATCCCCAACATGATAAACGCCTTGAAAGCTTCATCCAAGCCTTTGGGTTCCCGCTTGGTATCCACCAGCATATCGGCTCCCGGCGGTCTCAGGTTAAAGGCCATGTTGTCATAGGGGCAACTCTTGAAACACTCGAGACAATAGCCGCAGTAAGTGTTCTTCTGAAAATCAAACGGAGTCTGGTACCAGGGACAGCCATATCCGTCTTCGTTGCCGACAAAGCACGTCTTCGGCTTGTGGTTCTTGCAGATTTCCGGATCCTTGCGCCTGATCTCCGTCATAGCGAACTGCGAGTAAAGACCCTGGAAACCGGAGACCGGACACATGTACAGGCAAAAAGTCCGTTTTGGAAAAATAAGTCCCATTACGAAGGTTAGTGAAACAATACCACCCAGCATAATGAAGGTGGCCAGTGGCCGTACGGTGGTAAACCCCGAAAAAAATGTAGTGACCAAAAAGAGGATATTCATGATCCACATGTTTTTCAGGCTCTTGGGCCACTTGATGTTCAAGCCCCTGAGCTTGGCCGTGCTGACATCGAAGAGTGATCCCCGTTGGAACCAGTCGGAGAAGATGGGAAACGGGCACACCATGCACCATACCCGTGCAAAAACAGGAACCAGAACGAACATCAACAACACCCACCAGAGTATCCAGACGAGCATGATTCCGAAATTGTAATTCCCCGTTGAGTAACCGCCAAGCAGGGTGGCAATCAAGATGACCGTAAAAAAAGCGAGGTTGCCCAAAAGAAGCAGCACAGCTACCCATCGCGATTTGCAAAGCATCCGTATCAGTTTGAACTTGGTAAGCTCATACCTGGCTTCCAGATCAATCAATCCAAACAGTTTATCCTTGTTGGCCATCTGCTGTCACCTTCCCTCCACCGAGCATGTGAACCAGGAAACTTACCAGGGCCAGGAGTAAAATTACAATCACATAAAAGTGGAAGCGTCTGTTTGGTTCAACAATGAAAAATCCAACCATGTAGGGGTGAAATACCCCGCAGGTAACAGAACATCTGAACGAAAAGCGGCCCGCCTTATCGGCGATAAACCGAAGATTTCCCTCCTGCCCCGGGTAGGCTGACATCTCCTGTGCGTACCCGTCCAGGAAAAATCCATGTTGCACATCCTCGCTGATCAAGCGTAGGCTTACCTCGTCACCCTTGTTTACCCTGATTATGTGGGGGGTGTACTCAAATTTTTTGGCTCTGATTTCATAAAACTTCTCTTCCGCAAACGAGGGCAACGTACAAAAGATTAAAATCAATACCACCATCGCACAACAGCGTTTCCTCATCGTCAACCTCCCGGTCCTACCGATCCGTTGGCGGAACGTGACGTTCTGCCTCTCCGAGCAATGCAACAATATCCTGTTTGAGGTCTTCCGGTTTCCACTTGTTGGCAAAGTACATCTTCCGCACATTGTCAGCCCCATCGATCAAAAATGTTATCACCGAATGGCGAATTAGGTCACCATCAGTTTTTTCGTGAATTATCTCATAATCTTCACAGACCCGGTCGATGGCCGGTAAGCTTCCCGTCAGGAAGTGCCAGTTGCTGAAATCGGCTCCGTAGAGCTCTCCATACCTCTTAAGCGCCGCCGGAGTGTCCGACTCCGGGTCAAAGGTTATGCTCAACAGCACCACCTCCCGGCCGAGATCTTCATCCAGCAATTTCTGCAATCTTCTTAAATTCTTGGTGGTCAGGGGACACATAGTAGGCATGCTGCATTTAATAAAAATAAAACTCACGATCTTCACCACGTCGTGGAACCGGCTGAAAGGTATTTTTTCACCGTCCTGATTCAGCAGTTCAAAATCACCTGCTTTTTTCAGTACCGGTAAGTCTTTGTTCTCAGGTGCTTGAATACAACAGGACTTCACGATTTCAGAGGAGGAAGGATATAAAACGGCTGCCGCCAGGGAACCGGCCAGTAAAATACCGAGCAGCACCGCTAAGATCCGGACCCTCGACCGTACCATCAGAGAATTCCTCCCGGGCGTCCTATCTGGAGTTTAAACCGGTCCGATATGGATTTTCTACCCCCCCGGTCGCCTTTGGCACCGTTCCAGACGGCAAAGGCGCAGAACCTATCTTTTTCGGATGTAAAGACGGCATCGATCTCGGGGTCAACCTCCTTGAGAGAACGCTTGAGCACCACGTGCCAGGCTCCGTCCTTCCATATCCCCCGGCCCTGTACATCCTGCCGTTCCTTGCGGGTAATAGTCCCCACCCGGACCGCCACCAGATCATTGACCGCCGATGGAAACTGTTCCTTGGAGACTTCGAAAAGTTCCTCATCTTCAAATGGATAATAAAAATCAACATATGCTTTTTTTTCGGGATATGGGATCTTCCAGAATTTACTGTCCTGGTTGGCCTTCCAATGCCAGATATTGGCCTGACCCAGAAACCCCATCATCAGCGTGGACGGCGGAGCATCGTCGGTCAGTGAAAACATGACGGCGGTGGCATCGGGGAAGGTATTGATCTCCACGCCCCGGTCTTCGGTGTCATCCTTCCATTCCAGGTAAAAATAGATATCTTTTCCGTTATGGAACGCTTTCACCGCCAGGTCCGTCAGCCCTCTCGCCGGCCAGGGAAACACCATGACCTGGTACATGAGTTCCAGTTCTTTGAAAGCCAGCGATTCCCACCCTTCAGCGATTCCCCTGGTCAGATCAATCTCTTGGTCGATATGCGGCACCTTCAGCAACAGGGCCTGCGGCTCATCGATAACCACAGGTACTCCACGGGCGTGCCTCACTCCGTACCAGACAAACGCACCCAAAATGGTAGAAATAACAAGAGAAATCAAAACAACAGAGCTTTTTTTCATCATCCCTTTCCCCCTAGTGAGTGCTTCTCTTTCTTCATGAAATCCAGGACCTCACGGGACACGTCCGCGTAAAAGCTGTCGCGGGCCGCCCCGGAAATAATCGCCTGCGCAATTTTCGTGGCCGCCGGGTACAGGTGCTCGCTGAAAAACTTTTTCTGGGCGTCAAGACAGACAAACTCCTTCTCCTTCGCGGCCCGTGTGTTTCCCTCTTCAAGAGCCTTCAGCTTCTTAAAGATCAGGTAATACATGAACTCCATCTCGCTGGAAAGGGAATCCGGGCGGTCTCCATCCGGCTCCAGGCCGAAGGCCCGATAAAAACCCATGATGTCGGACAGGTAGTTGGCCCGCTGGGGCAGAGTGCTGGCCTGGCACTCTACTCCGTAAAGCCAAATCTTTTTGGCCCGGAAAAGCCTGTCATATTCCAGAGACAGCTGTTCTTTCTCCGCAGACAGTTCCGGAAATACCGAGAAAAGCTCAGGTCCCGGGTAGGAAAACGCTACAGCGAACGTTTTGTACCGTAGCATCCGCTCTTTGTCACGTGACACTGATTCGGTGCACATCTCTTTTTTCATCGTACCTCTTCCTGATAATGATAGGTTCTTTCATTGGTACCCGTAAGATTTCGTCTCCCCGCTGATTATAGGCCGCACAGGAGCCGGTGACAATATCTCCCTGGACTTTGAAAGAGCTGATTATCTTGTCGGTGCCCCCGAACAACATCAGCAGACCGATGAGCCTGGGGTCTTCGTACGCCCGTTTATAGAGCTCCACCGCCCGGGCGGCCCCGGGGCCGAAAAGCTGCCGGTTGAACGACTCGGGCACGTTGATCGGGGGAATATAGTATACGTTGGGTTCGAGTCCGAACTGGGGATACAGGGGTAGGGCGATCTTCTTGATGTGGATGAGATAGTCGAGCGGGTTGTCTTTCCGGGCCCGGTTCCAGACACTTTTATAACCGAACAGCCTGATTTTACCGATACAGTTCTGGACACACTGGGTCATCTGTCCTTCTTCAACCGCTGGATAACAGGCAATACATTTCTCCGACTTTCCGGTAAAGGCCCGGTACATCGGTTTCTTGTACGGACAGCCCCGCACACATTCCTTGTATCCCCGGCACCGTTTCTGGTCAATCAGGACAATACCGTCTTCTTTCCTCTTGTAGATAGCTTTTCGCGGGCAGGCCGCCAGGCAAGCCGGGTACGTACAGTGATTGCATATCCTCGCGAGATAAAACATCCAGGGCTGGTGTGGTAACGTGATGTAGTCTCCCTTTTTCACCGCTTGGCTGACCTCATCTTCACCGAGGTTGGGATACATGTAATCATCTTCATCCGGATTGAACCCCACTATTTCCTCTCCGAACGGAGCGCTTTCGAAGATAGTCTCTCCGGCAAATGTATCGCCTTTCCACTGCTGTGACCCGAGCTTTTCAAGCAGCCGGACGTCCCAGCCCAGCGGATAAAAACCCCACGGTTTTGTTTCTACATTGTTCCACCACATGAATTCCTGGCCCTTGCCGGCAGTCCAGGCATTCTTACAGGCAAAGGTACAGGTCTGGCAGGCAATGCACTTGTTGGTGTCGAAAACCCAGGTCACCTGCTTCTTCGGTCTGGCCTGGGAATACTTGTACTCCATTTTTCTCTTGATCTGCCAGTTATATACCTTGTTTTTCATATGACAAACCGTCCTTCGATAAATTTTTTGATAGCCACGTCTTTATCATCACCCTCATACGTCGGTCGCAATCCCAACCTGGCCGGCCGCCACAGCTTCTCCCCGCCTATCCCGCCATCCTCCGCCTTGGTGAACTTTACAAAGCTCTCCCGGGGAGCCCCGTTGGGGCAGTGGACGTCCGGGGCAAAGCCTTTCCCGATCACCTGGCCGATGGTGCCTTTGCGCACCAGGCTGTCGGTCATCAGGGTCGGCCGCAGCCAGCTTCTGGTGCAACTTTGATGGGAACCGAAACGGTACATGGCCTGGTATCCCGTCCGGGGATTGCGCGCCAGCCCGTCCTCGTTGTTAAGGTGTCCTTCCACCGAGCCGTAGGTGGATACATACATGTGGAACCAGGAACGGCTGACGGTGGGGGGAACTCCCAGGTAATACCTGGCCCGAAGCATCAACCGGTGAACCCGGTAGTCCTCGCTCCCTACCTTCTTCTCTCCTTGGTACGGCCGATCCTCCGGATCGGCGTCTACCCAGATATAGTCGCCATCCTCAATACCTAAAGCCTTGGCATCGGCGGGGTTGATGTCAACATATGCTTCTCCCACCCACGGTTTGCGCTTATCTTTCCGGTAGGGATCGCCGAAGGGGCCAAACCACATGGAGATAATGTCGATATCCACCGGCATGGTATGAACGCCGTGCCGGTACTTGGGTGTGATATAAACGTGGGTGTACCCATCTTTTACGAGAGGGTGGGATGATTTCAACAGTTCTTCAGGAGTAAGCACGACGTTTCGTACCTGGCGTACCTCTCCCAAAAGGTCATCCCGCTCAAGGCCGTACTCCTCCGGTCCGTGGGGCCGGAGGGCCGGGTGCGGCCGGGCCATAATGACGTTTGGTTCAAAGATGGTGCCGTCCACCGCTTCCCGGTGCACCGGCAGGTTCTCCCCGTACTCGATAAACTCGTCTTCCTCCCGATAGAACTCCAACCGACCCGTCTTGTTGTACCACTGTTTGCTTTCATGGGCCTGCTCCCAGCCGACAATCTTGGGATAGGTGCGGCTCATCATCAAAGCCGGCACTCCTTCTTTGGCTTTTGCTTCCAGTTCGCCGACATCGTAGCCCCGGGTCATGGAAGAGGCGTCCATGATCCGCTGGAGATACACATCAACCCTTTGCTGGTGCACAAACTCCCAGTAATCAACAAACCTCTGCTCATTGAGAAGCTTGCCCAGGGCCTTGCCCACCCCGGCCTGGACCTCGATATCTCCCCTGGTATCGTGCAGCCGCTTAAGGGGAGAGCGCGGAAACATCTGCAGGAACGGGTTGGTCACCGAAGCGGTAGCGTCAGGGTACTTGAACTCCGCCCAGGAATCCACGCCGAATACAATGTCCGCATACTCGCAACTGGCCGTCCACCACCAATCGGACACGGCGATCATCTCTATCCGTGGAAGCACGTTCATCACCACGTCGTGGTGTCCCTTTATGTTTCCGAGAATGGAGTTGGCGTTACAAAACATCAACGACTTGGTCGGGGTGGGAAGGTGGGTTTTCCCTGTAAACAGCTTGTTTCCTACTCTCAAAGGCTGGCTTCCGTGATTGTAGTAATGGGCGGATTCAAAGGAGAAGTATTTTCTCAACGAAGAAACCGGTTTATTTTCATCAAGCTCGGGATTGAAGGGATCTTCAGCAATATACTGTCCCATACCGTCATAATACGCGGCCCGGTAGTTGCCGGCATAACTGCCGACATTACCGCCGTGCGTGCCGATATTCCTGGTCATAGCGCACACCAGGCAAATGGCCCGGTCCTTCAGGTCTCCGTTGAAAAACTGGTTTGGTCCCATCCCCACAGCGATCAGGGTTTTGCCCTTATTTTGGGCGATCTGGCGGGCCAGGCTGAAGATCGCCTCCTTGGGGGCCCAGGTTAACCGTTCCACGGTCTCCGGGTCGAAGTTGTCCATGACGTACCGGGAGACAACACTGAATACTGTCCGTAGTTTTACGGTCTTCCCCTGGATGATGGCTTCGTACTCACCGTTTAGCTCCGGATTAATGTTCTTTTCTTCGAAATACGTGCCGACATCATCACGGGTAACCGGCGCGAAAGACTTCTTGTTCAGGTCCCAGACAACGAAGCTACCCCACTCTTCCAGCAACTCTTCGGATATGCACTGGCTGCCATCAGACTTTATCGGGGACGGCGCTTTCTGGCCCTTCTTTATTACTTTCGTATCCCGTCTCCCTGTCGGCGCCTGGAAACCGGGAATAATCTCTTCAGCCCTGAGCAGTTTCAGGTTGTCCATTCTCAGCAGCAAGGGGAAGTCTGTCCAGCTTTTCACGTATTGCTCATCGTATAGTTTTTCTTTGATGATCACATGAGCCAGTCCGAGAGCAAACGCCGGGTCAGAAGCCGGCCTGATGATTATCACCTCGTCAGATTTCGAGGCCACCGAGGGGTATTCCACGGTAACCGAAACCACTTTGGCCCCCTTCACCCGGGCCTCTGTCAACCAGTGGGAATCCGGCATCTTGGTGGAGATCCAGTTCATACCCCAGGGGATGATCAACTTGGCGTTTTCGGCGTCCAGGAGGTCGAAGTCAATGGTCTGCTGCCCGGTTACCATGGGGTGCCCGGGAGGCAGATCCGTATGGAAGGTGTAATTGTCGAATCCCCTCGCCCCCACGGCTTGGTCGGGGGTGACTCCCCTCACGTGGGCATCCAGGAGGGCCATGGAATTGGCCAGGCGGTACATGCCGAACACCCGGGTTATTCCCAGCAAGGGCATACCCCCCCTGAACTTCAATACCTGTGTGCCGGCGCCGTTCATGGCCTCTATGGTGGCCGGGTCGTAGTAATCCTGACTCTCCAGCAGTTTTTTCCCATCTTCACCACTGTAGGTACTGCTGATATTATGCAGTGCCCGGGCGGTAATATCGAATACTTCCTCCCAGGAGACCCTCACGAAATTTTCTTTTCCCCGCTGAAAATATTTCTGGGGAGGGCTGCCGTCGGCACCACGAGGAAACCCGGCCGCTGCCCAATCCTTGAACCCTTTGCGCACCATCGGATACTTGACCCGCCGCGGTCCGTACACCCTCCTGTTCAAGACCAGGCCTTTGTTGCACAGCCGGGGTTCCCACCGGGAAGAGGCCCGGTTTCCATAGAGATCCTCGGCCTTTCCATACCCGTAGCTCGGACCGATCCTGGTGATAATACCGTTCTTGACATAGGCTTTCAACAGGCAGTTATGGGTATCATTGGGAGCACAGAGAAAATGATAGGTATAGTCAACTTTAAACTGCTTCCGGTAGATCTTTTCCCAGTCCCGGTCGGGATAGAAATCAAGCGGATTATCGATCTCCGGAATAAACTTCAGGCTGGCCATCAGCGGCGCACCAGCGCTGAGCCCGGCCAGGGAGGCCAGCGATACCTTTAAAAACTCTCTGCGTGTCATTTTCTTCATGGCTACCTCCGAAAATCTTCCGTGCCACCCTTGGCTTTCAGCCCTCGCGGCAGCTTGGCTGAATGCTAAAGACAAGTACTCATGCGTTCCAATGTCGCGTGTTAGATTAAGCTAGTAATCGGGTGTTCATTTACATATTGCTACGTTATCAGAATGTAAAATTACTGTCAAGCCAATTCTAAATAATTACATATTTTCGCTGTGAGGGGAATAAAATGGCAGCAACCACCGCTTCCGCAGCGGCAAGCGCAGGACTATCACAGAATAAACTCACCTAATTCGTTAGGTACGTCGAGGATATTTTTCAAGAGTAGTTAAGTAGGTGCGGTCATTTTCGAGCCGTACTGTTTTGCCGGTATGGCTAAACCCGTGGGGAACAATACCTTTATTGATTACTTTGATCCTTACCTTGGATGAATAATGACATGATCACCGATCCCACCACCATGACCAAGGCAATGATACACAGTCCCGTCGACGGAACAGCCAACCATTTCAGAGATTCTTTTGCCAGTCCTGTACTGCCCATTCCGGGTGCCACCAAT
Source organism: uncultured bacterium (assembly GCA_964593455.1). Lineage (GTDB taxonomy): Bacteria > Muiribacteriota > CAYSPT01 > CAYSPT01 > CAYSPT01 > CAZQHK01. The sequence goes on along the minus strand of CAZQHK010000003.1, from coordinate 113,026 downwards.
CCCGCGAGCATCCAGAAAAAGGAGTAACCCAGTGATCCCAGTCCGAGGCAGAGGGCGGTGATACTTTTGAGCCGGCGGTCGATACCGAGAAACAAAACAAAAAAGATAAGTCCCAATGACGCTGTTCCCAAGCCGATGGCGTGAACATGCGCCCGCTTAAAATAAGTCCAGGATTTATCCGTTACTTTTTTTAACTGGCTGGCATCTCCGTTATACGTGGTAGATAACACCTGACCGGCCTTCGTTTTCAAATGCCCCTTGATGTCATCCTCGAAAAGTCCGAATACTCCTCCCAATCCAAATCCATAGAGCAAGGTTATCAGCACAAGTAACAGCCCATATCTCACCTGCCTCATGTTGGCAACAAAATATTCCTGCATATTGTTCCCTCCTTCGTGAAGCATCAACCAACTGTCTTTCGGCAGCTGATTCGAATATTAACCTATTCTATCCACAGGTTTACTTTAAAGTCAATTTCAATACACCCCGGAAAAGGTCAGGCTTTTTGCCTGGCCAAAACACACTCTGCAAAAACTCTACGAGGCTTGGACGATCTTTTTCCTCGATGAACATAAAGCTGCTGAATTATTCGGGTTGGACGACTACTGCAGTTTCCGGGTTGACAAACATCTCAGTCAGTGTATACCATGATGCTATGATTGAAGATATTCCATAAGCCGGTCGGCTTGTCAGCGTAAGCGTAAGGAGGTGAGAGTATATGTTTGGGATTGGCATGCCGGAGCTGATCGTTGTCCTGTTTATCGTTCTTCTTCTTTTCGGCGCGTCCAGGCTTCCTGAGATAGCCAAATCCATGGGAAAAAGCATCCAGGAATTCAAAAAGGGGATAAAAAGCGTTGAAGATGAAACAACGAATGATTTGAAAGAAGACAAGAACTGATGGACGATGAGAAGCTTCCACTATTTACTCATCTGGAGGAATTACGACGCCGGATACTGTACTGCGTAATCGCAATAATGTGCTGTTCCATTCCATGCTATCTTCTCGCCGGCCCCATACTCACCTTTCTTTCACGCTCAGCCGGCGAATTGGTCTTCATCAGCCCTCACGGAGCTTTTATCGCCCATATCAAGCTGGCTTTCTTTGGAGGGATTTTCATTGCTTTCCCGGTACTCACCTGGCAGATTTGGAGCTTTATCGCCATCGGTCTGAAGAGGAATGAAAGAAAGTACTTGTCCCTCTATGGGGTTCTATCGTTTTTGTTTTTCATTATAGGGGCGGTTTTTGCCTATTACCTGGTCCTCCCCATCGGGATGAAGTTTCTCCTCGGATTCGCTACCGATACTCTTCGCCCCATGGTATCTGTTAATAAATATATCTCCTTTGTCGCGTTGCTTTTGTTTGCGTTTGGCCTGGTCTTCGAACTGCCGCTGATAATCCTCTTTTTGACTAGAATCGGTGTGGTCACGCCTGAAACTCTGGAAAAGAATAGAAAGTATGCTATCGTTCTTACCTTTGTTGTTGCTGCGGTCTTAACTCCACCGGATGTATTAACCCAGATTCTTTTGGCCGTCCCCTCTCTTTTACTCTTTGAAATGAGTATTTGGCTGTCAAAATTGACCTCCAGACGCCGTCGGGAGAAACTCGATTCGCCGATAGAAACAGAACCGACTCCTACAGGGATAGAAGAATGACCGGGATAGTAGAACCTTTTAAATAAGTGCGTTTAATATACCTCCCCCGAATCCCTCAGGTTTCGATCTGGTATATGGCATGGATTCTGTGTGCAAAATGCGTGCAAAGGGGTAGCTTGGCATGGTAATCTATGATATTGTTTTTCAATTCAGCTAGAAAAGGGAGGCTGCAGGAACAGCTGTGAAGACGATGGATTTGTCCGATATCTACGCACCAATTAAAAAAGGTCTGGCCGGGGTGGAAGGAGAGTTGGCTAAACAAGTTCGGACCGACAATGAGTTTGTTTCCCAACTCGGCACGTATGTTTTGGGGGGCACCGGCAAACGTCTCCGGCCTGCTCTGGTTTTGCTCTCAGCCCGATCTATATCTGAAAACTGCCAGGAACAGATAGTTCGATTGGCCTCGGTGGTTGAACTTGTTCACACGGCTACCTTGGTCCATGATGATGTTATCGACAAGGCTTTCGTGCGGAGGAAACAACCTTCTATCAACCGGCAATGGGGCAACGAGATATCTATCCTATTCGGTGATTACCTTCATTCCGCAGCTCTCGGAGTTCTATCCAGGTTGAATATCCCCGCGGTAATGTCTCGATTATACCCGGTTATCAAAGACATGTGTGAGGGAGAAATAAAGCAGTTCAGGATGGCTTTCAATCCCCGCCTGACTGAGGAAGAGTACTTCACTATCATACGCCAGAAGACCGGTCTCCTGTGCCAGTTCAGCTGCGAGAGCGGTGCTCTCGTCGCCGGTGGGACCTCTGAACAGATACGGGCGTTTTCAGACTATGGGTTGGGTTTTGGCATGGCCTACCAGATACTGGATGACTGCATGGATCTGCTCGGTAACGAGATAAAAGCCGAAAAATCGTTGGGCTCTGATTTACGGGAGGGAAAGTTGACTCTGTCGCTCATCCATCTGTTGAAGTCGGTAGACAAGAAAAACAAGGAGAAGATCTTAGTGGCCCTGAAAGAGGAGAACCACCGTTGGATCAGGGCTATGCTCCGGGAGCAGGGAAGTGTTTGCTATGCCCTGGATAAGGCCCGGTCTTATTTTGAAAATGGCGTGAAACAGCTTGCCGGGATTACAGAATCTTGTTACAAGGAGTGTCTCACCAATCTGACTACATGCTGTATGGACAGGGTGCAGACAATGACGGTGCGGTAACCATGAAAGCCAGGACATTTACGGGCGGATACATTTTTAAGACGTTTGAGGCGGAGCCTCGGGATGAACTGGTTACACAGAACATCCCCTCGAAGGTCGTGATTCCCTTGCGGCAGGGATTCGGCAGTGCCCTGGATCCTCTGGTGAAAGTGGGAGACAAAGTCCGGGCCGGCCAGATCATCGGACACGACCAGGCGAGCATAGCATCTCCAATCCATTCCTCCATCAACGGTAAAGTGGTGGAAATAAAGAAAACCAACTACTTCCACCGTGAAGTTTGGATGGTGGTCATCGAAGGCGATGGCACGGATGACTATGACCTGGTTGACGGGTACTCCTCCCAGTGGGAGAAACTTCCAACCGAAGCCGTGGAAAAGATCCTGTATACATCGGGTGTAACATCCCTTGACCGGCAGGGCATTCCCACGCAGTTCAGATCGTCCGTGATCGGTCCCGAAAAGGTTGAAAACATCATCGTCCATGGTGCTGATTCCGAAGTGTACAACCTGTCGCTGAAGTTACTTTTCAAGGGCAAGGGGCTGTACAATTTTGTAGTGGGTTTGAAGATTCTAAAAAAGATCATGCCCCGAGCGAAAATCCACGTGGCCATCGACCATTCGGAATCAGAGATCCACGAACGGTTGAGCAAGCTTTTGTTCAAAGAGGATAATATTGAGATGGTACCGATTGTTTCCAAATACCCGGTGGGATTCGATCAAGTACTCATCCCAACCATCCTGGAGAAGAGTTTCCCGTACGGATACTCTGCGGCCAACATCGGTGTCGTCGTGTTGAACATTCAAGCTGTTCTCCAGGTCTTCGAGGCGATGCACCAGGGAAAACCTCTCATCGAACGGACCATTGCCCTCTGCGGCCCTTCGGTCACGGAACCGACACACGTGAAAGTGCGGGTGGGAACCCCCCTGGCGGACATTCTGGACGGACGGCTGAAGAAAGCTCCCAGCCGGGTCATCCTGAACAGCCTTCTCACCGGGGTTGAACTGAACGACCTGTCGCTGCCGATAGACCGGACGTTTTCCCTGATCATCGCCATCCCGGAGGACACTGACCGTAAGTTTCTCGCGCTTTTCCGGACCGGCCCGCGAGATGACTCGATCTCATGCACCTTCGCCTCCGCCTACCTTAACTTAGATAAGCATGCCGGCACCAATAAGCACGGTGAAGAACGGCCCTGCATCCAGTGCGGCTACTGTATTTCAGTCTGCCCGGTGCGAGTTGTCCCGATCATGCTGAACCGGTTGTCAAAGAGGGCCATTGATGTTAGGCTCATGCGGTACGGTATTTTCAACTGCATCGATTGCAACCTTTGCTCATATGTGTGCCCGTGCAAAATACCGCTTGCCCGGAACATCAAGATGGGCAAGTCCAAGCTGATAGGGATCGGGTGTGACCAAAGCCTGTGTATACTGCCGAAGTTCAATCTGACCGGACTGGCAGAGTATAGGGGGGTAATAGCAAAACGGTGAAGATCGTACAGATTTTTTTCGAAAAGACTGGGCAGTTTATGGATAAAAGACCTCTCCTGAATAGGCTTCGCCCCCTTTTTGAGGCACTGGACGAGTTATTCCTGGGTACCGCCAAGACCACCTCGGGAGCACCCCATATTCTCGATGCCCACGATCTGAAACGTTACATGGCGATAGTGGTGACCTGGGTCGCTCCCGCCGCCATAGCCGGAATCTACCTGTATGGACTGCGAGTGCTGCTGGTTATCCTGGTTTCCTATATCTTCGGTGGCATCACGGAAGTGATCTTCTCGGTAATCAGGAAAAAGCCGGTTTACGAGGGATTTCTGGTTACCGGTCTGATCTTTCCGCTGATACTTCCACCGACGGTTCCCCTGTGGATGGTGGCGGTAGGTATTGTCTTCGGAGTCTTTTTCGGCAAAGAGGTTTTCGGGGGTACCGGCCGGAACATTTTCAACCCGGCTCTGGTGGGACGAGTGTTTCTGAGTCTGGCGTTTCCGGAGGCGTTCACCAACCTGTGGAATATACCGCTGTTAAAAGGGTTGGGCGGATTCGTTCAGTGCACGGCTGATGCGGTCACCTCGGCCACACCGTTGATAGCATTCAAGAGCACTCAGGTCATGGCCAGTGTTTCTTCACTGCTATTTGGTCAAACGCCCGGTTCCATCGGAGAGACGTTCCGAGTCGCCATCATTCTGGGCGGGATCATGCTTATGGTGACCAGAGTGGCCGACTGGCGAATCCCGCTTTCATACCTGGCCAGTGTGGTGGTGGTCTCGGCCATCGGGCACGCCGTCTCGCCGGCCTTGTTTGCTCCTCCGTTGTTCCAGGTCGTGAGCGGGGGACTTCTGTTCGGCCTATTCTTCATGGCCACCGATCCGGTGACGGCTCCCATGACCTTTGAAGGGAAATGGGTTTTTGGAATCGTGTTAGGGATATTGACGGTGCTGATCAGAGGACTGACGGGATTTGTGGAGGGAGTCATGTTTGCCATACTGATTGGTAACGCCCTGGCTCCCCTGATTGATACGCTGGTACTGAACTGCCGGTACCCGAAAGTGAAAGTATAGAGACCGAGATCGAGCGATGAGTGAGAAACGGAAAAACAACAACGTGAAGAGCCTTCTCTTCATCCTGGTCCTGGGCAGCATCTCTACCATGCTTTTGTTGGGACTCAAAAACTACACGCTGCCGATAATACAACGCAACGAGGAGGTAACCCTGAAAACCACTGTTTTGGAAGCGGCTGGTGTCCTCTGTAAAGAACATGAATTGGACAGCGTTTTTCAGAAGAGCATCCAGAAGCTGGAATCACAGGGATTTACTTATTACATCAGCCCGGAAAAAAATTACATCTTTATCTTCGAGGGCCGCGGCCTGTGGGGGATGATCAAGGGAGTAATAACCTTGCGGCCCGACTTGGAAACCATCGAGAGTGTCCGTATCGTCGCCCAGGAAGAGACTCCCGGTCTGGGCGGCAGAATCAGTGAAGAAGGCTTCCTGAACCAGTTCCGGCGCAAGAAAGCCGCACCTCATCTCGTGGTAACCCTTCGAAAAAAAGCTTCGGAACGTAACGAGATAGATGCTATCAGCGGCGCTTCCATGACCACTCAGGTTCTGATTGATATGATCAATGATTCAATTGCGAGCTTCCGTATCGTTATCAAGAATGATCGAAAAAAAGGCTAAAAGGCTAAGAGGTATATCATGCGACTGACAAAACTGTTCTACACCCGCTGGTTCCGCACGTTCAGCAAGGGGTTGTTGAAGGAGAACGCCGTCTGTTGCCAGCTTTTGGGTCTCTGCTCGGCTCTGGCGGTCAGTAACAAGGTGGAGAACGCCCTGGCCATGGGAATGGGAGTCCTGTTCGTACTGGTGCTCTCCTCGTTTTTCGTGTCCCTGCTGAGAAAACACATCCCGTCCCAGTACCGGATCATCACCTACATGATTATAATATCCACCCTGGTGATCGTGGTTGACCAGTACCTCAAGGCTTTCTTCCCTCAAGTCAGCAAACAGCTCGGTCCCTACGTGGCCCTGATCATCACCAACTGCATCATCATGGGACGGCACGAGGCCTTTGCCGTTAAGAATCCCGTGGGGTACTCGGTTATCGACGCCATCGGGAACTCTTTCAGTTACTGTTACACCCTGATTATCATCGCTGCGGTGAGAGAAATCCTGGCCTTTGGAACGTTTTTCAACATATCGGTTACGCCCCCGGGCTTTCCCAAATGGGTAGTGATGGCCATGGCGCCCGGGGCTTTTTTCCTCCTGGCATTGTTTATCTGGATTTTCAAGATAGGTATGAAGCTGCATCCGGAAAGCGAGTAAACCCATGACATTGCATCCGCTGGTGATTTTTACGGCCGCGATCTTGACCCACAACATAGCTTTGACTTATCTGCTCGGGATGTGTCCCCTGCTGGCCATGTCCCGGCAGCTCAGCACCGCCGTCGGTATGGGTATCTCGGTCATCTTTGTCATGGTCTTCACCACCACCATAAACTGGCTCCTGCTTAAGCTGATACTTATCCCCACCGGCTCGGAGATCATGGCTTACCTGGTGTTCATCATCGTCATCGCCAGTGCGGTCCAGTTGCTGGAGATGTTTATCGAACGATTTTTTCCGCGGTTGCAGAGCTCTTTCGGGATATTCCTGCCGCTCATCACCGTAAATTGCACCATCCTGGCCGCCTCGCTTTTCATGAACCTGAGAGATTACTCTTTCTGGCAAACGATCTTCTTCGCCCTGGGCTCAGGAGCGGGCTGGTGTCTGGCCATCAGCATAATCGCCGCCATCAGAGAGAAAATATCACTGGTGGGAGATGTCCCTGATGGCCTGAAAGGGGCCGGTATAACCATGGTAGTGGCCGGCATTCTAGCCCTGGCCTTCATGGGATTTTCGGGGATGGTGAATATCCAATGATTACCTTTTTGGTAGTGAACGCCATCCTGTTTATTATCGCCCTCGTCCTGATGGTGGCGGAGAAGTATCTGATCACTTACGGGGAGTGCTCCATCACCATCAATGGGGATACAACCCTGGATGTAGATGGCGGCGACAATCTGCTGACCTACCTCAATAATCACAAGATCTTCATCCCTTCGGCTTGCGGGGGAAAAGCCACCTGTGGCTTTTGCAAAGTGAAAGTGTTAAGCGGGGCGGGCAGTATACTGCCAACCGAAGAGGTATTCGTAACCCGGAGCGAGAGAGCGGAAGGAATCAGACTGGCCTGCCAGGTACGAGTGAAACAACATGTGGAATTATACATATCCGAGCATCTGATGGGAGCTGAAGAATTCGAGTCGGAGGTAGTAGACCTTTACAATACGACCCACGATATCAAGATGCTCCGCTTGAAGATACTGGATGGAAAACGGCTCCGTTTCAAATCCGGCCAGTACGTCCAGTTCAAAATTCCCGGTACCGACGAGTACCGGGCCTACTCCATAGCCAGCCCTCCCCGGTCCGACAGCATCATAGATCTGATGATCAGGCAGGTGCCGGGCGGTCTGTGTTCCACGTACGTACACACGGCCCTGGAGGAAGGTGACCGGGTCATATTTACCGGGCCGTTCGGGGATTTTTTCCTTCAGGAAGAAAGCCGGAAAGACATCATCGCCATCGGGGGCGGGTGTGGCATGGCGCCGATCCGATCCATCCTCTTTCAGCTGGTGGAACAGGGTATTCCCCGGAGGTTTTATTACTTTTTCGGTGCTCGTTCCAAGGAAGATTTGTTCTTCACTGAAGAGTTCCGGGAACTGGAAGAAAAATATCCAAATTTCCATTACATCCCGGCCCTCTCCGAACCGTTACCCGCTGACAAGTGGGAAGGCGAGGTAGGTTTCGTTACCCAGACGGCTGAAAAGTATATCGATTCCGAACGGGCAAACGAAGCTTACCTGTGTGGCCCACCGCCCATGATCAACGCTGCCATAGCGCTCCTTACCCGAAAGAAAGTTCGGCAAGAGGATATCTATTTTGACAAATTCTAAAAGGGAAATTTGATTCTTCTTGGTGATATTGTACAATTAGTTAAAGCCGATAGTTAAAGCCGAGCTGATAATAGGAAACGGCCGGAGGAATTGACCATCGCCCTGGCCAAAGAAGTTGAGATTCCCAATGAAGCTGCAAAAATTGATTGACACGTTGAAACTCGAGGTAAAGGCCGGTAAAGACAGGCTGAACAATGAAGTTACCGGCGGGTATGCCGGTGACCTTTTAAGCGATGTCATGGCTAACAGCCAGGAAGGAGACATCTGGATCACCCTGCATGTTCATGAGAACATCGCAGCGGTGGCTTCCCTGAACGACCTGGCCGGTATCCTGATCATCAACAACCGGTGTCCCGATGAAAACACCATTGAGAAGGCTAACCAGGAGGGAATCCCAATCCTGGTCAGCGCACTGCCCGCCTTCGAACTAATCGGCAGACTGTACGACCTTGGGATCCGGGGAGCGTAGCTAGCTGTGATCATACTACCACTGAGAACGTCCACGCCGTCAGAAAAAAAGGACCCATCGGAGAGATGAAAAAGCGCTTCGAGGTCAAGATGGAAGAAGAGTTGAGTGGCGAGGATTGGAGCCGAAAGACTATTGGAAGACTTATCTCTGCATATTCTGGATATCGTGGAAAACTCTATTCGAGCGGCTGCGAAGACCATCATCATCGAGCTCATCGAAGACACCAAAAACGACGTCTTGATTCTGGAAATAGATGATGATGGTCACGGAATGACCGGAGAGCAACTGGAAAAAGCTTTCAACCCATTTTACTCGACTAAAAAAGTGCGGAGAATAGGACTTGGTATCCCCCTGCTCAAGCAGGCTGCCCGGGAAAGTAACGGAGATATCGATATTCACTCAGAACCCGGTCGTGGGACTCACCTTGAAGCCACATTCCAGCACAGTCACATCGACCGAAAACCCATCGGCGACATGCTGGCCACACTTCAAACCTTGATAATCAGTCACCCATCCATAACCTTCACCTACATTCACACCGTGGACGGCGAGCAGATAATCAACTTCAAAACTGAACCCGAATGAAATTTACTACGAGAGCTTTTATTTTGAGAAGGAAACCCTATGGAAAGTACACTTTATTTAAGAAAAAAAAAATAAGAAAAAAACTGTCGACAAAGGGAGGCGGTTTTGGTTATTCTTGGTCGTGCAACGTATTGGTGTCCAGAGCAGGATATCGATCAGCTAGCTGAGGAGTTAAAAAATCGTGCAGTCAAACCCATCTTCCGACACGCTATTTTCTGATTTGTTAAAGGAGATCGAGAAGATTAGCGGAGAAAATCTCAGCGAATGTTACCAGTGCGGCAAGTGCTCCGCCGGGTGCCCCATCGCATTCGAGATGGACCAACTGCCCAACCAGATCATACGGCTGCTGCAGCTGGGATTGGTGGAGGAAGCATTGGAGAGCCGAACCATCTGGCTGTGCGCCTCGTGTGAGACCTGCTCCACCCGCTGCCCACGGGAGGTTGACCTGGCGGCCATCATGGATGCCCTACGGATACTCGCTGTGCGCAAAGGGGCCCCCCGGCCGGAGAAAGCCATGCCGTTGTTCAACCACATATTCCTGGACCTGATCAGGAAATACGGCCGGATTTTTGAAGGAGAGCTGGTGGGCCGGTTCAACCTGGGTACCCTGCAGCCCCTGAAAGACATATTCAAGGCACCGAAGCTGATCACCCGGGGGAAGATGCCGTTTTTTCCGTCGATAGTTGACGCAGCTAAGCTTAAGAAAATATTCAAAAAAATCAAGGAGTTGAGAAAGAAACGTGGAGAAGACCGGTAACCAGGCGCAGGCCGACACGGCCACGCGGTATGCGTATTTTCCCGGGTGCTCCCTTCATGGGACGGCCGTGGAGTATGCCTCGTCCGCCCTGGCGGTGGCCGAATCACTGGGAGTCGAGCTGGTCGAGATTCCCAACTGGACCTGTTGCGGCTCCACCCCGGCCCATCTCACTGATGAGTTGCTGGCCGCCACCCTGCCGGTAAAGAACATCCTCGAGGCCCAAAAGATAGCGGACGAGATAGCGCTGTGCTGTGCAGCCTGCTACAGCCGGTTCCGGATTGCCAACAAGCACATCCGGGAGAAAGAGGATATCCGAGCCCAGGTCAACGAGGTACTGGAGGCCGAGTACGATGGAAGCATGAAGATTCGGCACTTCCTTGATATCCTGATGAACGATATCGGGCTGGAACAGATCAAGGCCAAGGTTCAAAAAAGCCTGAACGGACTGAAGGTGGCTTGCTACTACGGCTGTCTTCTGACCAGGCCACCGAAGATAGTGGCCTTTGACGATCCCGAGGACCCGACATGCATAGACGAACTTATGGAGACTGTTGGTGCTTCGACGATCCCCTGGCCTTTCAAGACGGATTGCTGCGGCGCGAGCTTCTCGCTGACCAAGACGGAGATCGTCCTGAGGCTTTCCTACGACATCCTGGCCCAGGCCAGGAAGCGGGGAGCGGAAGCTTTGGTGTGCGCCTGTCCACTCTGTCACGCCAACCTGGATATGCGGCAAGAGGACATCGAGAAGGAGTACGAGACGACCTTCGGTATACCGGTATTCTATTTCACTCAACTGCTGGGGCTGGCGCTGGGAGTGGACGAAGCTGCTCTCGGGCTTAAAAAAACCATGGTCAGCCCGATGGAGCTTTTACGAGAGAAAGGGTTGGTCTGATGAGAATCGGTGTTTTCGTCTGTCACTGCGGAATAAACATCGCCCGGACGGTTGATGTGGAGCAGGTGGCGGCCGAGATTCTCAAGGAACCGGGAGTGGTTTTTGCCACCCATTACACTTACATGTGCTCCACGCCCGGCCAGGACATGATTCTCAAGGCGATCGATGACGAGAATCTGGACCGGGTGATCGTGGCCGCCTGCAGCCCCCGTATGCACGAGACCACCTTCCGGCGGGCCTGCAGCCGGGCCGGTCTTAACCCCTACCTGTGCGAGATGGCCAATATCCGGGAGCACTGCTCCTGGGTTCATGAAGACAGACAGCAAGCTACCGATAAAGCGCTGGAGATCATCCGGACGCTGATCGAGAAGGTGAAGGGAGATCTCCCCCTGGAAGAGATCCGTGTCCCTCTGACCAAGCGGGCACTGGTTATCGGCGCCGGTATCGCCGGGATCCAGGCGGCGCTGGACATCGCCGACGGCGGCTATGAAGTGGTGGTAGTGGAAAAGGCTCCCTTCATCGGGGGACACATGGCTCAGTTGAGCGAGACGTTCCCAACCCTGGACTGTTCCAGCTGTATTCTCACACCGAAAGTGGTGGAGTTTGCGCAGCACGAAAGGATAAAGCTCTATGCGTATTCCGAGATCGAAGAAATCTCCGGGATCGTTGGCGACTTCAAGGTCAAGATACGGCAAAAATCTCGTTCCATCGATGAGGAGAAGTGCACCGGATGCGAGCTCTGCGTGGAGAAATGTCCGACCAAGAAGGTGATCAGCGAGTTCGACCGGGAGTTGACCGTACGTAAGGCAATCTACAAGTCATTTCCCCAGGCAGTACCTAACTTGGTCACCATAGATAGAGACCATTGCATCTACTATAAAAAGGGTAAATGCCGGCTGTGCGAAAAGGTCTGTCCGGCAGAGGCCATCGTGTTCGATCAGGAGGACCGGTTCGTGGAGGAAGAAGTGGGATCCATCGTGGTGGCTACCGGCTTCGATCTGCTGCCCCGGGATGTTTACGGAGAGTATGGGTACGGGAAGTACCCGGACGTCATTGACAGCCTCCAGTTCGAGCGGCTGCTCTCGGCTTCCGGGCCCACTGCCGGCGAAATCAAACGTCCCTCCGACGGAAAAGTACCCAAAGAGGTCGTGTTTATCCAGTGCGTCGGGTCCCGGGACGAGGCCAAGGGAATATCGTATTGCTCCAAGATATGCTGTATGTACACGGCGAAACACACCATGCTTTACAAGCACCGGGTCCATGATGGCCAGGCCTACGTGTTTTACATGGACATCAGGACTGGAGGAAAACGGTACGAAGAGTTCTGGAAACGAGCGGTAGTGGAAGAGGGAGCCAAGTACCTCCGGGGACGGGTCTCCAAGATTTTCGAGGATGAGGGCAAGATGGTTGTCCGGGGGGTGGACACGCTGTCAGGGAAACAACTGGTTCTGAAAGCGGATCTGGTCGTTCTGGCCTGTGCGATTACGGCCCCGCCGGACGCCGAGGAGATGTCCCGGAAGCTTCGGATTGCCATCGACGAGAACAAGTTTCTCACCGAAGCCCACGTTAAGCTTCGCCCGGTGGAAACCAACACCGCCGGGATCTTTCTGGCCGGGGCATGCCAGGGACCCAAGGACATTCCCGATACCGTATCCCAGGCGGGGTGTGCAGCCAGCAAGGTACTGGGTCTCTTTGCGGAGGAAGAACTGTCGCATGAGCCGATAGTGGCCACCGTGGATGAAGAGCTGTGTTCCAGTTGCGGGGTCTGCGTCTCGATCTGCCCATACGGAGCCCGTGAGCTGGATGAGAAGAAAAAACTAGCCATCGTGCAGGAGATACTGTGTGAAGGCTGCGGTGGTTGTGTTTGCGCCTGCCCCAACGGAGCCACCCAGCAGAAGAACTTTACCGCCAACCAGTATCTCTCCATGGTGGATGCAGTGCTCTGAGGAGGGAAGACAGATCTTGTCAGACGGCAACGAACAGAAAACAACCGGGAGCGGCAAAGTCGGTTCCGTACTGGTAGTAGGAGGAGGCATCGCCGGGATTCAAGCCTCTCTCGATCTGGCTGAGATGGGTTTCAAGGTTCTTCTGGCCGAGGAGAAATCGTCTATCGGTGGGGTGATGCCTCAACTGGATAAGACCTTTCCCACCAACGACTGCGCCATGTGCATTCTTTCACCCAAGCTGGTTGATACCGGCCGTCATCCCAATATCGAACTTATCACCAATACCCAGTTGGAGAAGATAACCGGTGATGCAGGTAATTTTACCGTGACGGTAAAGAAGAAACCCCGTTACATCGACGAAGAGAAGTGCACCGGTTGCGGAACCTGCGTGAACAGCTGTCCGGTGAGAAACGAAGTCCAGATAGGGGCTTCAGCCGGAGTTACGCTGGCCGAGGAAGATTTTAAAGTCATTACCGATATTCTCAGCCGGAACAAAGGGGGAAAGGAAAAGTTGGTTCCCCTATTACAGGATATCAACACACACTACCGGTACCTGCCCGAGAATGTGCTCCGGTACGTCTCCCATGTAATCAGCGTTCCTCTAAACGAGATATACGGCCTGGCTACATTCTACAATGCTTTCAGCCTGGAACCCCGGGGGAAATACACCATTCAGGTCTGTGCGGGAACTGCCTGTCACGTCAAGGGAGCGCAGAGGCTCCTGGAGCGGCTGGAGAGAGATCTCGGGATTAAAGCCGGTGAAACTACCGAAGACAAAAATTTCAGCCTGGAAGCGGTACGTTGTCTCGGTTGCTGCGGGTTGGCCCCGGTGGTGACGGTGGGGGAGGATTTGTACGGGATGATAACTCAGGCCAAAATTCCCAAAATATTAAACCAACACAGGGAGTAAGATCATGCCAAAACTTAAACCGGAGGACCTGGAAAAAATCAGCCGACGAATGAGAAAGTTGACGCTCCTTCGCGAAGGAGCCGGAAAAGTAAAGATTACCGTTCACATGGGAACCTGCGGTATAGCGGCCGGGGCCCGCAAGATAATGAGCACCGTGCTGTCAGAGATAGAAAAAACCGAGGTTGAAGGACTTATTGTTACCAACTCCGGGTGTGCCGGTTTGTGCAAGAGGGAACCCATGGTTAAAGTGGAACTGCAGGGAGAAGCTCCGGTCAAATACGGGGATCTCACCGAGGATAAGATCAAACGAATTCTCACCGAGCATGTCCTGGGAGGCAAGGTCGTCACCGAGTATGCCCTGGCCGTGGACAGTGAAAGGGTATCGTAAATAATGCATATCGGCTCCGACAAGCAACATAGAACCCATTGCATGGTCTGTGCCGGGACCGGTTGCGTCTCAAACAAGTCGCTCAAGGTAAAGGAGACGCTGGAGAGAGAAATTAAGAAAGCCGGTCTGGAAGAAGAAGTCCGAGTGGTTCTCACCGGGTGCAACGGGTTCTGTGCTGGGGGACCGATCATGGTGGTTCAACCGGAGGGTATTTTCTACCAGATGCTCACCGAGGAAGATGTCTCCCACCTGGTGGAGGAGCATTTCCTCAAAGGGCGGCCGGTGGAACGGCTGATGTACACTCCCGCCGAGGAAGAAAAGCCGATCCCCAAGATGAACGACATCGGTTTCTTCAGCAAACAACGCCTGATCGCTCTTCGGAACCGGGGTTTGATAGATCCGGAAAACATTGACGAGTACATTGCCCGGGAAGGCTACCAGGCCCTGGTCAAAGCGCTTACCGTCATGACGCCGGAGGAGATAATTACAGAGATACAGGATTCCGGACTGCGGGGCCGGGGAGGCGCGGGTTTTCCCACCGGGAAAAAGTGGGAGTTTGCTCGAAAAGCCCAGGGCGACGAGAAGTATCTCGTTTGCAACGCCGACGAAGGTGACCCGGGAGCTTTCATGGACCGCAGTATTATCGAATCCGACCCTAACTCTGTTTTGGAAGGTATGCTTATCGGCGCCCGCGCGATAGGAGCCAGCCATGGTTATATCTATATCAGAAGCGAGTATCCCATCGCCCTGGACAGGTTGCAAATAGCTATCGATCAGGCCCGGGAGTATGGGCTTCTGGGAGATGACATCCTTGGCACTGGATTCAACTTTGACCTTACAATCTTCAAAGGGGCAGGAGCCTTTGTCTGCGGTGAAGAAACAGCTCTGATCGCTTCCCTGGAAGGGAAAACGCCGGAACCACGTCTGCGGCCTCCATTCCCGGTTGAGTCAGGTTTTCGAGGGAAATCAACCAATATCAACAACGTGGAGACCTGGGCCAACATCCCCGCGATCATTGCCCGAGGAGCCGGGTGGTTCTCGGAGCTGGGAACGGAAACAAGCAAAGGGACAAAGGTTTTTTCCCTGGTGGGTCACGTGAGAAACACCGGTCTGGTGGAAGTCCCCATGGGAATAACCATGAGGGAGATCGTCTTTGACATCGGTGGAGGCATTCCCGGAAACAAGCGTTTCAAAGCAGTGCAGACCGGGGGTCCTTCCGGGGGCTGCATTCCCGAAAGCCTGCTGGATCTTCCCATCGACTATGAGAAATTGGCCGAAGTCGGCTCCATGATGGGATCGGGGGGAATGATCGTCATGGATGAGAGCACCTGCATGGTGGATGTGGCCAAGTACTTCGTTGATTTTCTCAGAGATGAGTCATGCGGGAAGTGCACCTCGTGCCGGGAAGGTACGGAGGCAATGTATCAAATCCTCACCGACATCTGCGAAGGTAGAGGAGAGGAAGAGCAGCTTTCTCTCCTGGAAGATATCGCCTCGGCGGTAAAGGACACTTCTCTGTGCGCCCTGGGAGGGACCTCTCCCAACCCGGTCTTGAGCACCATGCGTTACTTCAGGGATGAGTACGAAACGCATATCAGAGAAAAGAAATGCCCGGCCGGCATATGCCGGGCACTCATTCAGTACCGGGTAATTGACGAGACGTGCAAAGGCTGTCAACTTTGCCTGAAAAACTGTCCCGAAGACGCTATCACCGGAGAGAAAAAGAAACCCGCGTTCATTGCCCAGGAAAAATGTATCAAGTGTGGAGTCTGTCTGGAATGTTGTAAGTTTAACGCCATAGTAGTGGAGTAATACCGTGACTAACTCAGAGGTAAAAAAGGTTCCCGAAGCAGAGGAAATCCGCTTGGATTCACCAGGAGATGCAGCCGGCAAAACAATGATAAACCTCATTATAAATGACCGTCAGATCGAGGCCGAAGAAGGGGAAACCGTTCTTCAGGCTGCTGAAGCAGCGGGAATACGTATACCGACGCTTTGCTACCACAAAGCCCTGAGCCCTTCTGGCGCCTGCCGACTCTGTGTCGTGGAAATAGTGGCCGGTCCCCGGCCGGGAATCCAGGCTTCCTGTATCTATTCGGTCCAGGAAGGCCTCGTTATTCGGACAGACACTGAGAGGGTATTAAAAGCTCGACGGATGATGATGGAGTTACTGCTGGCCCGCAGCCCTGAGTCGGACAAGTTACAGGAATTAGCCCGGGAGCTGGGAGTAACCAGGACCAGGGTGAAGAAGAGAAAACAAGAGAAGAAACATCCCAACTGCATTCTGTGCGGACTGTGCGTACGTATGTGCCGGGAGCGGATGGGAGTATCGGTCGTCGGGTTTGCCAAACGAGGCATTGAACGGGAGATCAGCCCGCCTTTTGATAAACGTTCCGCCATCTGTATGGGGTGCGGCGCCTGCGAGTTTATCTGCCCGACGGGAGCGATACTGGCCTCCGAAAGCTGCCAGAACGACATTATTCCCATCGCGTCTGAATTTGACCGTGGTCTCGTTTCCAGACCGGTGGTCAATGTGCTCTATCCGCAGGCGGTGCCCAATACACCGGTCATCGACCGGGAGCGGTGCGTGCATTTTCTTACCGACCGCTGTGCTGTCTGCCAGGACGTTTGCGAAGCCGGTGCCATCGATTTCGAGCAGGTAGAGGAGCACCTCGACCTCAACGTGGGGGCTGTCGTTCTCGGAGCCGGCTATGAGCAGTTCGATGCCCGTCTCAAGCTGGAATACGGCTACGGACGGTTTCCCAACGTGGTTACCAGTCCCGAGTTCGAAAGAATTCTTTCCGCGTCCGGACCATATGCCGGGCATCTGGTCAGACCGTCGGACAAGACCGTACCTCAGAAAATAGCCTTCCTGCAGTGTGTCGGCTCCCGGGATGTGGACTGCGGACGCCGATACTGTTCCAGTGTCTGCTGCATGTTCGCCACCAAAGAGGCGGTGGTGGCCCGAGAGCACGAGCCCGGGGTCGACTGTCACATCTTCTTCATGGACATCAGGGCTTTTGGGAAAGAATTCGACAAATATTACGAGCGGGCAAAAGAAGAGTACAAGGTAAAATACAACCGGTGCCGTGTCAGCTCGGTGGAACAAATATGGGGGTCCGACGATCTCCTGATCCGATATGAAACGGAGTCCGGGGAACTGAAAGAGGAACGGTACAATCTCGTGGTACTCGCCACCGGTCTGACCCCCCCTCCGGGAATCCGGGATTTAGCCGGCACACTCGATCTGGAAATCAATGAACATGGGTTTCTCCAGACCGACTGTTACATCAAGGAAAAGACCAGTAAAGAAGGAATATATGTTTGCGGAGCGCTGTCGGAACCGAAAGACATTCCGGCAACTGTGGCCGAATCGAGTGCCGCCGCCGCCCTGGCTTCCGGGATTCTGTCCGAAGTCCGTGGGAGCCTTATCAAGGAGAAGGTCTATCCGGAAGAGAGAGACGTGAGTGAAGAAGAACCGAGGATCGGCGTTTTTGTATGTCACTGCGGAATCAATATCGCCTCCACGGTCAATGTTGAAGAAGTAGCAAACCGCGCCAGGAACCTGCCAAACGTCGTGTTCTCCGAGCGAAACCTCTACTCGTGTTCGGAGGATACTCAAACGAAGATCCAGGGCAAAATTAAGGAGCACCAACTGAACCGGGTAGTCATTTCCTCCTGCACTCCCCGAACTCATGAGCCGCTCTTCCAGGACACCATCAGGGAAGCCGGGCTGAACCCGTGCCTGCTGGAGTTTGTCAATATACGGGAGCACTGTTCCTGGGTTCATCAAACCGAAAAGGAAGCGGCCACGGAAAAGGCGATCCAACTGGTTACCATGGCCGTGGCCAAGGCCGAACTTCTGCGGCCCCTGCACCATTCATCGTCACCGGTGATCCAAAAAGCGTTGGTCATTGGCGGCGGTATTTCCGGAATCTCAGCCACCCTCTCCCTGGCCAAACAGGGATTTGAAGTTTACCTGGTGGAGAAGAAAAATGAACTGGGGGGAAACGCCAGGCATTTATATTACACCCTGGAGGAAGCTGAATTCCAGGCACTGCTCAAAGACAAAATAGCGGCTGTGAATAACAGTCCCAACATACATATCCATACTGCCAGCCGGATCAAAAATATAACCGGTTGTGTCGGCAACTATAAGACAACTTTGCTGACAGAAGGCTCCGACTCCCCGATCGAATTGGAACACGGGGTCGTCATCGTCGCCACCGGGGCTAAAGAGCTGGAGACAACGGAATACCTGTTCGGCCAGGACCATCGGGTGATCACGCAGCGGGAATTGGAACGGCGTATCGCCGTCAATGAGCTGTTCCCGGCACAAAAGCAGGAAGAACAACCGAAGAAGAAGAAACCCAAGAGCCAGAAGGCCCTGGCGAAAACCTTTGTTATGATTCAGTGTGTTGGCTCCCGGGAGGAGAGCAATCCCAACTGCAGCCGCGTCTGCTGTTCCGAGGCGGTAAAGAATGCCATACGCCTGAAGGAGCTCAACCCGTTCAACGATGTGTTCATATTGTATCGCGATATTCGAACTTACGGATTCAAAGAAGTGTATTACGAGAAAGCGCGGGAGTTGGGGGTCATTTTCGTCCGGTACGACAAGGACCGTAAACCGGAAATCAGCCTGGAAGAGGATCTGTTGAAAGTAGCGGTGGTCGATCCGATTCTCAATGAACGGGTTGTTCTCCACCCGGATCTGCTGGCCCTCAGCGTCGGTATTGTTGCCAATGATAATTTGGAACTGGCCAAATTCCTCAAGGTACCCCTTATGCAGGATGGGTTTTTCCTCGAGGCACACGCTAAACTGCGGCCGTTGGATTTTTCCACCGACGGCATCTTTCTGTGCGGTCTGGCGCACTCTCCCAAGTTTACCAGCGAATGTATATCGCAAGCCCATGGCGCCGCGGGCCGGGCGGTGACCCTTCTGGCCAAAGACTCTATTCAGGGAAAAGGGAGAACCGTTGACGTACGTGACCGATACTGTGCCGGCTGCGGACTTTGTGTCACCATATGCCCGTACGAAGCCCGGGAGATCGATGATGAATCAGGAGTAGCCAGGGTTACCGAGGTGCTCTGCCAGGGCTGCGGGGCGTGCGTGATGTCTTGCCCCAATTCGGCCACCAGGCAAAGTGGATTCGGAACCAAGGAGATTCTTTCGGCAGTAGACGCACTTTTATAAGGAGGTAGCTTATGCCGGAATCAAATGAAGGAACAAACAACGAGAAGACTATCCAGGAAGCGGAAACATGGAGTCCCAAGATAATCGCTTTTCTTTGCAACTGGTGTTCCTACGCCGGCGCCGACCTGGCGGGAACATCACGGTTGCAGTACCCGCCAAACGTGCGGGTCATCCGCCTTATGTGCAGCGGCGCCCTGGATCCGGTTTACGTAGTGAGAGCGCTGGTGGAAGGGGTGGACGGTGTTCTGATCGGTGGGTGCCATCCGGGAGACTGCCACTATATCAATGGTAATTACAAGGCCAGACGCAGAATCGCGATGCTCAAAACCATACTGGAAGAACTGGGGCTGGACAAAGACCGGCTCTGGCTGCGCTGGATCAGCGCCTCTGAGGGGCAGAGGTTTGCCGAGACAATGCGGGAGATAGTGGAGACGGTTCAGAGTCTGGGGCCAAATCCCCTGAAAGAAAAGTGGGCGGTATAAAAACTCGGAGATTGGAGCGGACGGCAGTGATCGCCGCTTAATCGCCAGTGTATAGCTAGAAGGAGGTCCCGACCGTGGTCAGGATAGAGGTGCAGGATGGAAAGTTGCTGGAGGCGATCGGTGATTTTTTCCGTCGCCTGCTGACTGAAAAGATAATTGACGGGCTTCTCGTCCCCCAGGAAATCCCTTCCGGAGAGACGGTAGTCCAGACCCTGGTCACGAGCCCGGAGAAGGTAACCAACCTCAATCCGGTGGCTCCGGTTCTTCCCCAGAACTCGGCCGTTCTGGTGTCAAAACTGACTGGGGAAAACCTGACGAAAAAAGTGGCTTGTCTTTTACGGCCGTGTGAAATGAAGGCAGTGGTCGAACTGGTCAAGTTGAAGCAGGCTTCCCTGGATAAGGTTCTCACCGTGGGAATTGACTGTTTTGGCACCTATCCGGTGCCCCGCTATGTTGAGTTGATCAGGGAGCAAGGGAGTCAAACGGTAACGGATACTTTTCTCAAGTCCGCCGCCGGAGGAGAAGATATTCCGGAACTGAGACCGGTGTGTTCCGCCTGTCTCAGCCCGGAACCGGCGTCGTGCGATCTGACTATTCGCCTGTTTGGCAATGACACCACCCGGGAGCTGTTCATCGAGGCCGGGAGCCCCAAAGGAGAAGAAGCCCTGGCGGCTCTTAAGCTGGAGGAGGCTGATGATTCCGAGCGGCGGCCGGCGGCCGTGGAGAAGGTGCTCGAGTCACGAAGAAAGAAGTTCGAGGAATTAAAACAGGATATCAAGGAATTTCTCGCCACCATCTCCAGCCTCTGTATCAACTGCCAGAACTGCCGGGACGTCTGTCCGCTTTGTTACTGTGAGCAGTGTGTGTTTGAAGGACCGATATTCGACTACAAGAGTGACAAGTACGTGAACTGGGCATCCAAGAAGGGCACCTTGAAGATGCCCACGGACACCTATCTTTTTCACATCACCAGGATGAACCACATGATCTCCTCCTGCATCGGGTGCGGACAGTGCGAAGAAGCGTGCCCCAACAACATTCCGGTGGGGAGAGTGTTCTATTCGCTGGGTACTAAAGCCCAAAAGCTGTTCGATTACCAGCCGGGGCGGAGCCTGGAGGACGAAATGCCCTTGAGCACATTCAAGGAAGACGAACTTCAGGTAGTGGAGAACTGAAAGGGAGATATTCGAAATGGCTGAGAAAGAGGCTGTTTTAGGAGTGGTAGAAGTAAGTGAGCTCGATCCGGAGTTCAAGTACGAGATTATGAAACAGCCGGGGGGAGAGAACATTACCAGGTGTTTCACCTGTGGAACCTGTCCGGCCGGCTGCCCGGTAACGAATGTAGACTGCCAGTACAATCCCAAGCGAATCATCCGGATGATCGTGTTGGGAATGAGGCATGAGGTTCTCTCCTCACCACTCATCTGGTTGTGCGAACTCTGCTATCGTTGCAGCGCTCACTGCCCGCAGCAAGTAAACTTCACCGATATTATGCGAACCATTCGCTACATGGCCGTCAAGGGTAACCATGTTGCTCCGGAGATACTGGAGAAACTCGAGGCGGTAAAAAAGTTCAGTCCGACCGTGCGTCACGACATGATACAAGCTATTTTTAAGAGCGACACCGATCCTATCCCTAAAATAGAGAACGTCTTACAGGAGTTGAAGAAGAATGGCTGAGGACAACACAAATGAGATCTTGACCTTCCGTGATCTTAAAAAAGAGGTTCACCTTAAAGGCCTATGCGGGAAGTGCGGCGGCTGTGTGTCGTTCTGCTCAGCCGGTGATCTGAACGCGTTACGGATCGGCCAAAACGGCCTCCCCGAATTCGTGGACGAGGAGAAATGCGTGGAATGCGGGATCTGCTACCTCATTTGCCCGGAGACCAATGTTCTCAACACCGACTTGGTGGAAAAATTTTCCTGGAAAGCTCCCATCGGGCGGTGGCGGCACCTGACTTCGGCCAGGACAACCGACCAGAAACTTCACGCCAGGGCCACCGATGGAGGAGTGGTGACATCTCTTCTTCTCTACGCGCTGAAAAAGGGAATCATCAACGGCGCTCTCGTCTCTAAACGAACCGGGCCGTTCTCCCGCCAACCGATCATCGCCACTACCCCGGAGGAGATAAAAGAGTCCGCCGGCACATTCTTCGAGGAATCCTCGCATCTTGAAGAGGTCGGTGATATTTATACCACTTATTCACCGACTATTTATGAGATCAAAGTACTGGAGAAGAGCACCCTTGAACGTTTAGCCATAGTGGGTACTCCATGCCAGATAAATACGATAAGAAAAATGCAGGTTCTGGGAGTTCTTCCATCAAATTCTTTCACGTTGACCATCGGACTCTTCTGCGTAGAGAATTTTTCCTTTGACCAACAAGCCAGAAAAAAACTGGAAAAGACCCTGAAAGTAAATCTCGACAAAGTGAAGAAGCTCAACATCAAAGACGATGTCATTATCACCAAAGATACCGGGGAAAAGATACATATCCCCATCGATGTGGTCGATCAGGTGGCGCGGCCGGCCTGTTTGGCCTGCTCACACTTCGCCAACGATTTCGCCGACATCGCCTGCGGCGGACTGGGCTCGCCGGACGGGTACACTACCACGGTAGTGAGAACCGAGTTTGGGGAGACCGTCTATAACGGCGCCAAACTCAATGGTTTCCTAGACGAGCTGTCGTTTAAAACTAAAAAAGAACAAAAGATCCATAAATCAAAACTGCTGGCTAAAATCACTTCTTTCAACAAGATGAAGAAAAAACGATCGAAAATGGTGACTCAAGTTGCATAAAAAAGTAGCCGTCATCGGAGGCGGTATTGCCGGGGTTCAGGCTTCCCTGGATCTGGCTGAGATGGGAGTAGAGGTCTTTCTTATCGAGAAAGGTCCGAGTATCGGCGGACGGATGGCACAATTGGACAAGACCTTCCCCACTAATGACTGTGCCATGTGTATTCTCTCCCCCAAACTGGTGGAAGCCGGTGGCCATCCGAACATACACATAATCACTTTCGGCGAACTGCAGAGTATCTCCGGGGAAGCTCCACACTTCAAACTTTCGGTTTTGAAGCGGGCGCGGTATGTGCTTGAAGACAAATGTACCGGCTGCGGCACCTGTGCCCAGAAATGCCCGGTCCCGGTACTCGATGAGTACAATGCCGGGTTGGGAAAAACAAAGAATGTCCGGGTACCTTTTCCCCAGGCCGTCCCAGCGGTAGCCTTCATATCACCGGAGACATGCCTTTATCTGACCCGGGGAGTTTGCCAGATCTGCAAAAAAGTCTGCACCGCCGAGGCCGTTGATTTCGAGCAGAAAGACGAGTTGATGGAGTTGGAGGTGGGAAGCGTCATTCTCGCTTCCGGGTCGGGGGAGTTCGACCCCCAGCGTAAAGGCGAGTATGGGTTTAAAGCTTACCCGAACATTATCTCCAGCCTGGAATACGAAAGAATGCTGAGCTCTTCCGGTCCTACCATGGGGCACATAAAACGGCCTTCCGACGAGAAAGAGCCCAGGAGGATTGCCTTCGTCCAATGTGTCGGGTCCCGCGACATGCAGTGCGGTAACGAGTATTGTTCCGCAATTTGCTGTATGCAAGCCGCCAAGGATGCGGTTATTACCGCCGAACATCTCAAGGAGCTGGAAACCACCATATTCTACATGGATATCAGAGCCTGCGGGAAAGAATTCGATAAGTTTATCGACCGGGCGGCCAATGATTACGGCGTCAAATTTATCAGGAGCCGGGTCTCTTCCATCGAAATCAACGCGTGCACGGATAACCTCTTCATTAATTATCTGGACAAACATGAGAATCCGCAGCAAGAGGAATTCGACATGGTGGTCCTGTCTATCGGTTTGGAAACCTCTCTCGAACAGGAGCAGTTACTGAAACGGTTGGGTCTGGAGCTTGACGGGGAACGATTCTGCAAAACGGGACTATTCACTCCGGTTTCCACCTCCCGGCCGGGGATATTTGTCTGCGGGACACTCTCCGGTCCGAAGGATATTCCGGAGACCGTGGTTCAGGCCAGCGGAGCGGCTTCGGCCGCGGGAAGCATGTTACGGGAGCTGCCCATGGCGGACATCTCGTTTGAGTACCCTGCGGAGAAAGATATCCGTGGAGAACCTCCCCGGATCGGAGTTTTTATCTGCCGTTGCGGGATTAACATCGCCGCCACCGTTGATGTTCCTGCGGTGGTCGAATACAGCCAGGATCTGCCGTTTGTGACCTTCACCACCGAGATGCTTTACGCCTGCTCCAGCGATGCTCAGAAGTTCATCTCGGAAAAAATAAGTGAGCACAATCTCAATCGCGTGATCGTGGCCAGCTGCACTCCGAGAACACACGAACCCCTGTTTCAGAATACGCTCAAAGAGGCTTCCCTTAATCCGTTCCTGTTCGAGATGGCCAACATTCGTGAACATTGCTCCTGGGTCCACATGAAGGAACCGGAGCTGGCTACCGCGAAAGCGAATGATCTCGTCCGGATGGCCGTGGCCAAAGCCAGGGATCTCGCACCGCTATCCAAAAAAACACTGCCGGTAACCAAGAGAGGACTGGTTATCGGAGGAGGAGCCAGCGGTATGATCGCCGCCCTGGACCTGGCCGCCAATGGCTTCGAGGTACACCTGGTGGAGAAAGAAGATGAGTTGGGCGGAAACCTGAGGGAAATCCATTATACCCTGACGGGAGAAGATCCCCAGGCTTTCCTGAAAACTTTGGTGGAAAAAATGAATTCGACGCCTGAGATTACTATCCACACCGGATCCGAAATTGAAACCATTCAGGGCTTCGTCGGCAACTTCAAAACAACCATAATCCCGCCGGACGATTCATCCTCCGGCGGCGTGGAAGTAGAGCACGGCGTGGTCATCGTGGCGACGGGAGCTCAGGAGCACCGCACCGACAGCTACCTCTACGGCCAGAACAAGCGGGTAATCACTCAACGGGAACTGGAAGGACGAATTGCTGCCGGGGAGGATGACCTCGCCGGCCTGGATACGGTGGTCATGATCCAGTGTGTGGATTCCCGGGACGAAAAGCACCCGTATTGCAGCCGCCTGTGCTGTTCACAAGCGATCAAGAATGCCCTATTGCTAAAAGACCGTTCGCCGGAAACATCGATCTACATTCTGTACCGGGACATGAGGACTTACGGCTGCAACGAATTATCCTACAAGAAAGCCCGTGAGAAAGGCATACTCTTTATCCATTACGATACCGACGATCTGCCTGAAGTCGGCCAAACGGATGGAGAGCTTGAGCTAACCGTCACGGATTACACCATGGGCCGCGACCTTCATCTCAAACCGGATCTGCTGGTCTTGAGTGTCGGACTTACCGCCCTTGAAGAAAACAAAACAATAGCCCAAATGCTGAAGGTCCCCCTGACAGCAGATAATTTCTTCCTGGAAGCCCATGTAAAACTGCGTCCGGTAGACTTTGCCACCGAAGGCGTATTTGTATGCGGTCTGGCCCATTATCCCAAACCGCTCGACGAATCGATCGGCCAGGCACGAGCCGCCTCCGGCCGGGCTATCACTATTCTGAGCAAGGATGAACTCGAGGCCGAAGGTAAGGTAGCTCAGGTTGCTGTCAACCGATGTTTCGGCTGCGGACTCTGTTCGAAGGTCTGCCCGTACCAGGCCATCGAAATCACTGAACCGGACAGAATTGCTTCGGTGAACGAAGCCTTATGTAAAGGATGCGGGACCTGTTCTGCTTCATGCAGAACGGGTGCCATCGATCTGAAAGGATTCCAGGACGACCAGATCCTGGCCGCGCTGGAGGCGATGTAACAGATGTCAGACGAGAAAACCACCGAAAAAAGCTGGGAACCAACCATAGCCGCTTTCCTCTGCAATTGGTGTTCATACGCCGGTGCGGACCTGGCCGGTGTCAGCAGGATGCAGTATCCGACGAACATCAGGGTCATTCGCGTTCCCTGTTCGGGCCGGATAAACCCGCTCTATATACTCAAGGCCCTGCAAAACGGTCTGGATGGGGTGCTGGTATCCGGCTGTCACCCGGGCGACTGCCATTACTTGAGCGGCAACCTTTCCGCCCGCAGAAAATTTGGCGTGATAAAGGACTTTCTCCGTTACGTTGGAATTGAACCGGAGAGAGTACAGTTTTCCTGGGTCTCGGCGGCCGAAGGCGGTCGATTTTCTCAGATCATCAAACAGATGGCTGAGGAGATTAAGGCGCTGGGACCAAATACAAAAATGGCGAAGTGAGAACGAGTGACTATGAATGACCTGACGAGAAAACTGCGTGATATCGTTACTGATTTATTCGGTAAAGGAAGCATCGACCTTTTTATTGGCTATGAACAAGGAAGCCTGCCGGGAACAACAACACCGTGTTTCATCAGAAGCAAAGACCAGGTGGACCGACTGATATGGGACAGTTTCTGTAGCAACAATCTGGCCGTATACCTGCCCCGGTATTTTCTCCCACCTTCCCAAGGAAAAGAAAAAACGTTTCCTAAGATTGGCATAGCGGTCAAAGGGTGTGACGGACGCAATCTGGTCGTCATCTGCAACGAGAACCAGGTTCCGAGAGCCAATATCACCATAGTCGGGTTGGCCTGCAGCGGAATTATCGATAACGACAAGCTGCAAAACAGTATCAAGGGAACCGAAGTTGTTGAAGCCAAGGAAGAGACCACAAAAATCTGCGTTGTTGACGATGAAGGCACAAAAACCGAGTTGGCAAAGGAAAGCCTGCTGGCTGATTCCTGCCTGGCATGTGAAGACTCGCTTTCTCCTATAGCGGACATTGTTGTCGGGGAAAAAATCGATAATGATTTTATTAAGAGCACCGTGATCGAGGAATTCGAGGGTAGCAATATCGAAACTCGCTGGAACCACTTCGAGCAGGAGATGGCCAAATGTATCCGCTGTTACGCCTGCCGCCAGGCCTGCCCCTTGTGTTATTGCCGGGAGTGTTTCGCCGAGCAAACTAATCCCCGGTGGATGGGAACCGGCAGCGCCCTGTCCGAACTCATGATGTTCCACCTGGGAAGGATGATTCATACTACCGGGCGGTGTGTCGACTGCGGAGCGTGTGCCCGCGCCTGCCCCATGGGAGTGGATTTGAGAACCTTCCAGCGGAAGCTGGTAGAGGTGGTAGAGAACCAGTTTGGATACAAGCCTGGAATGACCATGGACGAAATAGCTCCCCTGGCCACGTTTACGCTGGCGGATAAAGAGGAGTTTATTACCAAACCAAAATGACGAAGAGAATAGTAAGGATCAAGTGATGAAGAGGATAGAGAGAGCAAAAATAAAAGCTCTGCTTGAAGCCTTGAAAGAAAAGTATACGGTGTTTGCTCCCATTTTAAAAAACGGCACCGTTGTCTTCGACCGAATGGAGGACGTGGAGAGCGTACAGCTCCATTTTTCTAATACCGTCCATTCTCCCAAGGCACTTTTCTTCCCTCAAACAGAGCAACTCCTCAGCCAGATTGAAGACGGCTGGAAAGAGAACTTACCACCGGAAGAGAACAGTATCCTGTTTGGTTTGAGACCGTGTGACGCACGGGGGATCGGCCTCCTGGACAAAGTGTTTTCCGGGGACGATTTCGAAGACCCCTACTACCTGATTAGAAGAGAGAAATCACTGATTGTCTCCCTGGCCTGCCAGCACCCCCGGATGTCTTGTTTCTGCTCCTCATTGAACAGCGGACCGCACGCCGAAGAAGCCGCCGACATCATCCTCTTTGAAACTTCCGACGCCTATCTGCTGAAAGCACTTTCCGACAAAGGCGAGCAGCTTGTCAAAGAGGTTTCCGGCCTGCTGACCAAACCGAAGGGATCCGACCAGGGCGAGGTGGAAAAACAAAAGAAAGCCGCGGAAAAGAAGCTGGCCACCAGTTTCAAATTGGACAAACTGGACAAGAAACTCGGAGAGAATTTCGAACACCAGACGTGGGATGAAATCCATGAGAAGTGCCTGGGGTGCGGCGCCTGTACTTACTTGTGCCCGACCTGTCACTGTTTCGATATCATCGATGAAGCCAATTGCCGAATACGAAGCTGGGACTCATGCCAGTTTTGCCTGTTCACGCTGCACGCTTCGGGTCACAATCCCCGGCCGGCTGGCAGAGAGAAAATGCGGCAGCGAATTATGCATAAGTTCAGCTACTGCCCCGACAATTTCGACGAGACATTTTGCGTGGGGTGTGGACGATGCATACAGTGCTGTCCGGTAAACTTTGACATTCGCTCAGTGGTCAATGGGCTGGCAGAGGAGTTGGAGAGTTAAAATGCAGAATCCGTACCTGCCTAAAAGAGCGAAAATAGAGAAGATCGTCATGGAGAACGAAGCCCGGGATTTGAGGACGTTTCGGCTGTCATTTCCCGATGGAGATGGTTTTTCTTTTGACTGCGGCCAATTTGCGGAAATCACCGTTCCCGGATGGGGGGAGGCTCCCTTCGGTATCGCTTCCTCGCCGCTTGATAAGGAGTTTATCGAGTTCACGGTGAAACGATATCCAACCGGTACCCTGACCAGGGCTTTGCACAACTGCCGTGAGGGCGAGATAATCGGAGTCAGGGGACCTTATGGAAACTCTTATCCCCTGGAGACCATGAAGGGAATGCACGCCGTCATTATCAGCGGAGGATTCGCCTTTACCACCTTACGGTCGACGATTAAATATCTTCTACACAAGCAAAACAGAAGTGATTATAAGAAGATTACCGTTATCTACGGCGCCCGCAGCCCGGGAGAACTTCTTTACAAGGATGAACTCAAGGAGTGGGAAGACCGAAACGATATAGATATCTACATCACCGTAGATAAGGGTGACGAAACCTGGCAAGGCCGGGAAGGTTTTGTGCCCACCATCGTGAAAGAGGTGGCTCCTTCCTCGGAAAATGCCATGACACTGGTTTGCGGCCCTCCGATTATGCTAAAATTCACTATTCCCGTACTTCGGGAGCTCAAATTCGAGCCGGATAAACTTATTACCTCCCTGGAGATGCGGATGAAGTGCGGGATAGGTAAATGCGGCCGGTGCAATATTGGCAGTCAGTACGTGTGCAAAGATGGGCCGGTATTCAGCTATGCCCAGCTTCAAACGATGCCTGGAGAATATTGAGGATTATGAATTAATCGGGTCAAGTCCTTTTCTATAAAGGATTTTGTAAACCGGGCTAACTTTTTGTAAAACTCTGTCTGAGCATATTCCTCTATATTATCAGTGAATTCAGAAGCCCAACAACCGAGATGAGTGTCTAAAAAGACCCTCTGCTTCTGTACATAATCGGCGGCACCGGTGAAATCGGAGTTCTTAATTGCCTCAATCTCTTTAAAGATGAGGAAATACATAAACTCCAATTCCGCGATAACATGGTCGGCGGCGTCCATGAGACCACTATCAAGCCCCTCTACCCGGTACCAGTCACTGACATCCATAGTTGAGTCACCTATAAGCTTTCGATCACCCTCCAGATACGTAGATCCATAGGGTGGTGCCAGCAGCCTGAACGGTCCGACAAAAAGCCGCGAGTAATCAACTTTTAATAACTCAACCCCGTTAGAGATAGTCCCGGCACACCCTTCAGCCGGGACGGCAGACGCCGCCGGCGTCTGATCTCCAACGGGATCAATATCATTTACCCCGGGAACGGTTTCAGATATCTCTGAATAGAGGCCACTCTCTCCTCCTTCGAAACTTTTTATAACATCTATCAGTCTCTCATCCGGAAGATAGTAGCATTCGGACAGATACTTGTATAAATAAGCCCGATCACATTCTCGAGGTAACAGTTCATTCATTGTTTGTTATACTTTCACGACCTTGATCCTGGCGACAGCGTAAAATGCGGTTGAACCGCTCAAACGGTCGTAGTCGGCAGGAATGATGGCGTTGTTGTTTCCGCCTCGCGGCGTTTTACCAAACTCCTTGGCGGCCAGCCGGCCATACGCCCAGTGTCCCTGCCCGTAACATTTTGCTATCGTTCCGGGCCGGACACCTTCCCACAACTTGGCCGTGCATTCCAACTGTCCGGTGGTAGATATCAGCTTGATTCTTTGACCGCTCTTAATCCCGTATTTCTTGGCATCAAGAGGATTTATCTTGGCCACATCATCCCAGGATTCGTCTCCGGGATCAGCATCTTTCAGCTCCTGATACCAGGAACAATTGGCCGACCGGCCCTCACGGTTAAGACGTGACTTGTAGTCTACCAGGACAAAAGGATAATTCATCTCATCGCCATAGGTAAACGGCTCCTCGTAGTGAGGCACGAAGGCCTTCTCGCCTCTGGCCAGGTAATTACACGTAGCCAGGATGTCATCAACGCTTGTGTTACCACACTTTTTGGCGTGTCCTTCCAGGGCCGCCTTCAAAGTTTCACTATAGAACTCGAACTTGTGCGTTTTGGTTTTCATCTTGCCCCATCGTTTTCTAAAGGGGTACGGGTCTGAGTTCCAGACACCGGTGTCGCTAAATTCCTGCCAACCGCTAAACTTGTCTCCGCCCGCATATTTAGCCGGATCCCAGAGATTTTGGGTGGCATACTTGAGGGCGTAGAGAGCAAACTCCTTCTCGTTGGCCGGCGCTTTACCGGTCTCCGGATCCTTGTATTCCTGGTAGTGCTTGAGCAAGTTGTCAAAGCCGCGTTCGGCCAGCTTTTCAGCCAGCGCCCAGGGTATTTCCGATTCATCTATCTTGACGTCCCATACCGGGTCAATTACCGGTTGCAGCATGGTAACGTGGCGGTATCCATTGGCATGCGACTTGACGTATCCCCACTTCTCGAACATATGGTGCGTCGAAGGCAACACGATATCGGCGAACCAGGTGAACTCCGAGGCATTCGTGGTGATATGCGTGAGAAACGGTATCTTCGTTAACGCTCTTTCCCATCTTTCGCTCTGTGGGCATGAGAACGCGAAATTATTCATATAAGCGATGGCAACCTTGATCTCATTGGGATCATCGTTCAGAATACCGTCCGCAGCGTTGTTGGTGACAACCGCGCTCCCGGCTTTTCCTTTTTTGAGGCAGGGGAATTCTTTGCGGCCACGTTGATCTATCTTCTTATGCTTCTTCCCGGCCTTGGCGATGTCATCCATATAGGCGTCGGGTTTCGGGAATTTTTTGGTGTACTCTTTGTTGGCTTTGAGGGTTCCACCGACATTATCCGCAGCACCGACGAGACCATTGAGAGCATGAGCCGCCATGGAGGTGTATCCTCCCCTGACCTGCATCGACGGACCACCCCCGACCCAACAGATGGCGTTAGGCGCTGCCTGGCCATACCCGATAGCCACTTTCTTTATCTGCTCCGAGCGTAATCCAGTCTTCTCGGCCGCCCACTCCGGCGTTTTATCCTTCAGCTCGATGTTCCACCACTTGACCAACCCGTTGGTGTACTTCTCCTCGAAGTCGGCCTCATCGATCTCCTGACCGGCCACAAATCTGTTGACGCCGTCCTTGAAGCCGCCGACGAAGTCTTTGTACCAGAGCCCCTCGGTCAGGATCACATGAGCCATAGCCACGGCCAGTGCTCCGTCCTCCCCGGGTTTGAGTGGTAACCACTCATCCGCCTTGGTCGCAGAGGCGGATAACCGCGGGTCGATGACCGCAACCGTCGCCCTGTCAAGCACTTCACCCCACACTCTCAAGTAGTAGGAGACCTGCCGGTTGGCGGAGAGCGGGTCGGCGCCCCAGAGGATTATATACCTCGCATTAAGGACATCGTATTGTCTATAGTCCCATAGTCCTTCGGTGAAAAAGGGACCGAATTTCTCAGCCTCGGCGCATATGGCGCTGTGGGAGATATTGTTTGGAGAGCCGATGATTTTAGTCATACGGTCGTAAATGATATCCCGCATATACGAGTATCTCCCTCTCATCAGCATATACTTGTGAGTCTCGTTGTTTTTCCTGAGATCCATGATCTTATCAGCAACCGTGTTGAGAGCTTCATCCCAGGTTATGGGGACAAATCTCGGGTCTTCATTTTTGCCTTTTTTAGGATTGGTCCTCTTCATGGGAGTCTTGACCCGGTCGGGGTCATAGAGCTGTTGAATGCTCAGGTGGCACTTCGGACATTGGTTTCCCAGATTGACCTTGGAGTTGGGGTTCCCCCTGACTTTAATGACTCTTCCATCAACCACATACGCTTCCGTGGCGCACCAGGAAGTACAGCCCTGGCAGGTGGTCGGTTTCCATTCTCCCTGGCTGGTGGATGATAGAACCTTACCAGACGGTTTAAGGGCCCTTAACGCCGGGTTGAAGGCAGATCCGACTGCCACCGCCGCTCCCGTCGCCACCGCGGTTTTCAAAAACATCCTGCGATCAAGTTTCATCTCGCTTTTATCCATCGTTTTCCCTTTATTTTCAGTCATGGCTAAACACCTCATACATTTCCGAAGGTAGCATCATAGGCACCAGGATTATAACTTCTCACATAGAAAACTTTCGGCTCTGTTCCCAAATGCTCTTTGAGCCGCAATGGGCGGTATTTCCCCAGTATCTGGCTTACTTTGCTATTCGGATCATTCAGATCGCCGAATATTCTTGCCTTGCCCGTACATCTCAGAACACAGTAAGGCAACTCACCTTTCCTGACCCGGTGGATGCAGAAGGTGCACTTCTCCACAATCCCTTTGGTTCTTAGTCCGGAACCCGCCAGATCTCGTTCTCTATCCGGGTTGTAATAAGGAATAGCCGTGCTTTTTGCATTTTGCACGGCTTCGTGAGGAGAGGAAGTACAACCTTTTATGAGAGCCTTGCCGGACTGCCAAGACCTGTGAGGATGTTTCCAGTTGTAGTGAATTACCTTATACGGACAGTTGGCCAAACAGGTTTTACAACCGATGCATTTGTTCGGATCATGCATGGTTATGTTACCGTCTGTCTTATGCATGGCTTTGGTGGGGCAGACTCGAATACAAGCAGCTTTTTCACAATGGTTGCAAAGCGTCGGTAAATAATCGTATCTGACATTGGGAAACGTACCGACGGTTCGAATAATCCTGCTGGCCCAGGCAAAACCCGTCTGGACGTTGTTTTCATTTTTACAGGTTATAACACAGGCTGCGCACCCGGTACACCGCTGAAGGTCTATTACCATAGCCAGCCTTTTCTTATCGAGCATAACCTTGTCCGCCATCGCGCCTTTGGCAACGTTACCGGTAACGAGAGCAGCTACCCCAAAACTACCCAGTTTAAGAAACTGCCGGCGGGTACACACTTTATCTTTTGTTTTATCCATTGGTTTCATCTCTCCTTACCGTTAACCAATACTCTGTGCACCGATGACCACAATGTAGCGCATGGCATAGATTCCAATGAGAATCAACATCGAGGCCACGGCGTAGGCCCCGGCGGTTGACCTGGTCCGGAAGAGAATAAAGAGAGGTACCGCCACGCCCAGCAGCATCTCCACGCCCCAGAAGAGGAAGCTGTATTGACCGGATAATAGGGCCGTAACCGTAGCCACTTCCCCGATACCGCCGTGTATGAGAATGAATATCTCAGAAGCTACCATCCCCAACTCGAGGAGAATGAAGAAACCCAAAACCCGGCCCAGCTTTTTCAAAAGTGCAGTTTCTACCCTGCCCGCAGACACCATCATCACCAGGGCCATACCGGAAATCAAACCTCCTACCAGGAACAACCACGGCACCAGGGCGGTATGCCACAATGCCTTTCCCGGCGCCTGAGATAAAAGTACCCCGGTGTAAATAGACACAAAAAGAGCACAAGGCAACCCCAGGTACGTAGTTTTTTTGGCCTTCTCATCTTCACCTTTGGTTAGCAGGAATGCGTATAGCGAACTCACGAAGAAATATATGACCAGGATAAAAGCCCCATACGAGATTGCTGACTTGGGATTGAAAACCAGGTAAAGCCGCCACACTCTGAGCGGTTTACCAATATCGATGAAAAGCATGAACATCCCAATAGCGACTGTTATGGGTGCCAGTATCGCGGCCGTCTTCGCCAACGGTTTAAACTCTCTCTTCCAGTAGTTTGCCGCTACCGAGAAAAAGTAAGCACCCGCACTCAAACCACCAAAGAAAAAATACGTCACCATTGTCCAGTTGAACGCCAGATGTGGAAGACCATCATACTCAGACATACCTTACCTCCTTTGCAATCACGGAAGACTCACAATAAAAACAGAGTTTACAGATTTTTTCTCGTACCATCCCAACCCCGCCATCCATTCTTTCTCTTCCTTAAACTTAACATCAGCATCCTGCTGAAATGACTGTTACCCCTCCCGGACTAGAAGACATAGTTGAACTTGATCGTGTAGACATCCTGACTGGCATTGTCCGGTGAAGAAATCCAGCTCTCCAGAATGACCTTATCTACCAGGGGGTACATAAAGCCAAAGCTCCTCAAAAGATCATTTTTATTATTTATCTCTTTAATATCTCCTCTGACAGTGAGGTCTTTCCCCTGGAACTCGAAGGTTTTATCCAGGCCGAAGAATGCTCCTCCCTGGTTGTCAAGGAACGTGTACCCCAGATGGGCCCTGATTCCTTTGAACTCTTTGCTCAACACCAGGTACGGCACTTCTTCACCAGCCCGGTCCGACTCTGAGATGCCTTCAACCCCGGCCAGTATCCTAAATCCCTCGGAATCATCCGCAAGCAGGCTCTTGAACTGGAAACTGAAGGGACCTTCCTGCCCGGGACTGAGTTTCCCGTCGATTCCGATCTCGATTCCCGCCGTCAGCCCATATTTGAACCCGGAATAGTACTCGTCCGCAGCCGTGTCGGGAAGGTTTACCCACGTCTGGAAGACCAGGGTCTCTAAACCGGTGACGTCGGCGGTGGGAATGTTGTTCAACCCGGAAGGAGTGGCTCCGGCCGCGACCGTATAAAAAACCAGCAAAAAGACCGTCAGAACAAGATTTTTCATTTCTTCACCTCAATAATCGTGATAACCGTGTCAACAGGATAACGAGTGGCAGAGACGAGAAGCAAAGTCTCAAAAATCTCTGCCACTCATAACCTGGTTAATAAATTCAGTTAGAACTTGAACTCTAACTGTACCAGCATTTCATCATTGTTGACTTCCGCGCCACCGGTGTCTTCATCGTTGACGTAATACTCAACTTTGAGCTTGGTGTTCTTGGTGAAGTCGAAGATAATACCGTACATGGTCTTATCCCGATCCCAGCTCATAGGTGAGGCGATAGCTTCATCGTAGCGATCGTCTATGTCCATCTCGCTCATGGCGATAAAGGGCGTAAACGCGGTGAAATACCTCTTGTTGCCTTCGAGCTTGATTTTCTTGGAAAACTCAAAGGCATACGCTTCGCGCTCCATGTCACCGGTCTCGGCCTCTACGTACATGAGCTTGCAGTCAATCCCGCTGAACGTGGTCTTGGTGCTGAAACCGTAGAGGTCTTTGCTGTTGTCATCCGAGGTGTAGCCGCTGAGACCGGCTTTCAGAAGAGCGATGTCAGCCGCGCTCAACTCGTCGGTGTAGTAGAAGAATAACGTATCGAAATCACCGAATTTGGCACCGATGTTGATCCCCTTCTCCAGCTCGTCCCAGACCTTGGCGTTGTTAACGTCGTCGTGCCAGATCTCGTTCTCTTTCTTGGTTGCCGCTGGCGCCGCAGACTCGGCTATCACTTTCTCGTCGAGCTCGTAACCGCCGCCGATGGAGAACTTCAAATCGAAGATTCCGGCCTTCACGCCGCCCAGGGTCAGGGTGTAGGCGTCATCGCGGAAGAAGGCGATACCCGGCAGGGAGTAGCCCTCGGTAATCTGGCCATAATGACCCTTGGCATAGCGCTCGTACAGACCGATATCCAGCCAGCTGCTGTCGCTAAACAGGTCGAGCTTCGAGAACTTGGCGTGGAACTCGTTCATGTAGGCGCCCGAACCCGAAGCGCTCTCATGCACGTAGATCTGGGTGGAGAAGCTGAGATTGTCCCCGACCTTTAACTTCGGCTGGAGCACAAACTTGTCCAGCCCGAGCGTGAGATCGTCTTCCGCCGCGGCACCGGTCTCGGCATCGTGCAGCTCGAACTCCAATTCGCCATTGAGGCTGAAGTTGCCGCCTTTGCCGGTAATAAAGCCTTTGGAAATACCGTGCTTCCCACTCTCCAGAGCGGCCAGCCGCTCGTCAAAGGACCTGATCGACTGAAGCCCGTCTTCCAGGGCCGTGACCTTGACTCCGAGCAGAGCCAGCTCGTCGGCAAACTCCACGGTAAGCCTCTCCAGAGTATTGATGTCGGCGGAAGAAGCCTTACCACCGCTGGTGCCGATATTTTCAATGGCCCGGGCAATGGTCACTGCCAGCTCGTACCGGGAGACATTTTTATTCCCCTGGAAGGTCCCGTCAGCCATCCCGGTGATGATACCCTTGGAGGTGAGCTTCTTGACCGCGTCGTAAGCCCAGTGGCTAAACGGTACATCCGAGTATGGGCCCGCCATAACCGGGACCGTAAATAACATTAATATTGCCAATACAATAGCGACACTATATTTCTTCATGATTTTTCTCCTTCAGCTGCATTTCCTGGGAGAGTCAATAGTGGCTTTCGGAAGCGCAAACCATACTTTGATACCTTTGAACAAGCCTCCAGGTTTCCTTGCTCGGTTTCCAAAACTTTGGCTTGACGCTTCACGTGATCTGTCTCCATTCTTTCTGCTTTCGGTTCTCCCTGGTTAACATTCTGCAGTTCATTTGTCTATCCTTACAGACGCCAATTCTCTCTCTTTCAATACTCAGCGTCATCTCCACATATTCCGTGACCAGCTGCTTGATAAGCAGCTTTCAATACTATCCCCTCCTTTCAGAACTGTTTTCTTCAACTCTCAACAGGGTTACACAAACATACTGAAACTCACTTTTTGGCTCTTCCTTGCCTAAAATGAACAAATAGACACCCGGTTCGGAATTGATTACAAACGCAAAAGACATGCCACTGTTAAATCACAGCCTCTTTTTTTCGGCAAAAAGAACGATTTACAAGGCCAATAGGGTCACTCGATTTTTTTTTACCGGCGGCGGCGACAAGAGCGGATAGCGATACTATCGTGCATAACTGCAATAGTTCTAAGGGGCTGTATCTTGCGAATTTGCAGGAGTGGGGGTTAAGCAGAAACCGGCGGCTGGTCCTGATCAAAAAGAGATAGTTTGACCATCTTTCGATACAGCGTCGAGGAATCGATACGAAGCCGCCGGGCGGCTTCTTCCTTGTTCCCGCCGGTGGACTGCAGAACCCGCCGGATGTGTTCTCTTTCATAAGCCTGGACGGCCTCCCGCAGGCCGTCGGATTCGTGCCCGGCTTCAACTGAAGCAGCCATCGTCTCCACCGGAAGGTCAACCGATGTGATATAATCTCCGTCAGTGAGAATCATGGCCCGTTCCATGATGTTCCTGAGCTCCCGCACATTTCCCGGCCAGGAATGCAAAAGTAGTCGGCGTATGACTTTATTTTCCACGCCGATGATTTTCCGCTTCATCTCCCTGTTGAACTTTTTCACGAAGTGGTCAACCAGGAGAGGAATGTCGGAGCGCCGCTCCCGCAGAAGAGGTAGGTGAACTTCGAAGACCGCAATGCGAAACCACAAGTCTTTGCGGAACAATCCATCTTCCACCTGTTGTTGAAGGTTTCTGTTGGTGGAAGTGATGATACGCGCTGTAAAAGGAATCGGCCTGGTCTCACCCACCCGGATGAACTCTCGCTCCTCCAGGGCCCGCAAGAGCTTGCTCTGAAGTTTCAGGGACACTTCAGAAATCTCATCCAAAAACAATGTCCCGCCATCAGCCAGTTCGAAAAAACCAATCTTTTTCTTGACGGCGCCGGTGAACGCCCCGCGAACATGACCGAAGAACTCGCTTTCCAGAAGCTGTTCCGCCACTCCTGCGCAATTGATGGCCACAAAGGGCCCCTCGGAACGATTGCTCGCCTGGTGGATGGCCCGCGCCACTAATTCTTTACCCGTTCCGGATTCCCCGCTGATTAAGACGGTACTCTTGGTAGGCGCGACCCTGGCAATCAGCTTAAAAACGTCCTCCATCGCCCTGCTTTTACCAACCATCGGCAAACTCTGGACATCCGGTGATACCTCGCGTCTCAGGAATTTTACCTCCTGAATCAGGCGCCGGTAGTTCATGATACGTTCGATCTTCTGGACCACGTCTTCCACCAGTAACGGCTTGTTGATGTAATCAACCGCCCCCCGGCGAAAGGCTTGCACCGCCGTCTCCAGGGTTCCGTAAGCGGTTATCATAACCACGCAGGTTTCCGGACTGTTGGACATGATCTCACCGAGGATCTCAATGCCGCTTTTGCCGGGCATCACAATGTCGCAGAGCACTACATCCGGCCCGTATTCAGTAGCCAGTGCAGAGCCTTCCTCCCCGGTAGAGGCGGTTTCGCACTCATAGCCGCGGACGGACAACAGGCTAGCCAGATCCTCACGAAACAGGTCTTCGTCGTCGATTATGAGAATTTTTGCGGCCACTGCTTCGTTACACCCGCCTTCCATTTATGAAAGTGTTCCGGTTTCCGCACCGGCAGGAACACCGTGAATACCGAAGTTTTTTGAGCAACGCTCCGCACCTCGATGCGGCCGTTGTGCCCGTCCACGATGCTCTTGACGAAGTAAAGCCCGATACCAAGGCCTTTGTTCTTGGTGGTGAAAAAAGGCTTAAAAATCTTCGAGCGGACCTTCATCTCCATCCCGTTACCAGTGTCAGCAAATTCTATTCCAATCTCGTTGTCGCGGATAAAGGTCTTGATCGACAGGACCCCGCCCGGGGACATGGCCTCCAGGGCATTGATCCCCAGGTTCGAAAAAACCTGCATGAGCTGGTCCCTGACGCCCATGGTGACCGGAAGGTTTCTCGCCATTGCGACCTCGATCGAGCGATCTTTGGCCAGCCGGTGAAGCCTCAGCATGGTACACGTTTCTTTGACAATCTGGTTGATCCGGCAGTCGCTCCACTCCTGCCCGGAGGGCCGGGCAAGCTGCGATACACCACGTACAATTCGTTCGATGCGACTGATCTGGGCCCGAAGGAGTGGAAGGCTTTCCTGGAGAAACGCCGGGTCTTGCCGTTCGGCCAACAGGCACAGCCGGGTACTGATGGAAGCCAGCGGATTGTTGATCTCGTGAGCAATACCCGCCGCCATGAACCCCAAGCCGGCCATTTTGGCCGAGTGCATCATCTCCGCCTCCATTACCTTACGATGGGTAATATCTTGAATGTGCTCCACGAGCTGGTAGACGTTCCCAGAGCCGTCAAACAGGGGAGCCACCGTAACCTGGAAAAAGCGCTCTTCCCCCTTTTGTTTATCCGGGGTCCGTCTTTCAACCATGCGGACCTTGCCGTCCAGGAAAGTTTCCCTGGCCGGACCGTCTATTCCTCCGATCCACCAGCCAGCGGTGGTTCCGTTTTTTTCTGCCGCCGCCCCCGAATGAGACAGCCATTGTTTCATCCTTTTATTAAGCCAGACGGGACGCAAATTCTTATCCAGCACGGCCAGAGCGGAACCCGTGGCCTCAACCACCCGCAAGAGCCGCTGCCGATCCGCTCGGGCACGTTTTTCTTCCCTTCGCAACCGGTCAGCCATGGTGGTGGAAAAGTAGGCCGTCAGCACCAGCAGGAGCAACTGCTGCTGCAGCAGACTGCCCACGTACAGCGGCCTATGAGCAACATGATATATATGTTCTCCTACCTCCGGATGAGGAAAAACAAGGAGGGAATAGTGATTCCAAAAACCGGTCATCTCCGCCAGTGCCAGAGAGGCAAAAAGGACATATGCTACCGCCACCACCAGGTAACACCTTCTCTTGTCCAGCAGAATGCCGCCAAAGATGACGTGGAACACGTACACGGAAGAGAGTGGATTCTCTATCCCTCCCGAAAAGTGTAGCATGGCAGTGAGAATAATAAGATCCGCAACAATCTGAAGGATGGGAAGTTTCTGTACCTGCCATTCACGCCACAGCAACACCCGGTACAGAACATTCGAGACGAGCAGACATCCTATCAGGATGACGAGCGGCCAGAAGGCTGAGCGGTCCAGGTAGTTGAAGACCTCGATCGTCAGTATGGTCAAAGTAGCGGCCACCAGGCAGGCGATCCAGCGCAGACGAATGAACCAGTTGTTCAATTGAAGCATCTGCTCTTTATCCGCCTCATCTTCCGATATCTCGAAATCAAGTACGGACGATCGAGCGGGAATTACAAAAGGCCTGCTGCTGAGAACATACCACGCCACAATCACAGCCACGATTACCGAGGAGCCAATCCCGCGCATGATATGAAAGAGGTGTAGCCTACTCAGCTCCACCTGTCCGAACCACTGGCGCTCCACCACCTCGTACACGGAAAAGATGAGAAAGACGACCACCAGTGCTGCCAAGCACGCCTTCAGGCCAAGCTCCGTCCGGGTGAAAGACAGCTCCCGGTTATTGAGATCCTCGTAATGTTGTTCTCCCGAAGCCATGTAAGTCACGCTTCTTCCTGAAACATAGTTTACCCGAATAATTCACAAATAATCTACTCCGGCTCGGAAATGTCCACAGCTACTGCGTTGCGTTTGAAAAAGGTCCTCAACGTACCGACCGGTACGCCTCCGGTCCTTTTTCTTCGCGCGCCTTGTATCTGCGGCCATTTCCTTCACCTCGCTACGAAGATTCGTGAATTATTCGGGTTTAGCAACCACGGCCGGGAAAAACAATAGAGTCAGCGCCACTCCCCATGATGGGGCCGGCAAAAAAATCTTGACAAATCAAGGGGAAATAGGTGATATAAAACCCAGCTATATTTATTATGCTAGGGTGATAATGTGAATTCTATTAAAAATCATTTACTTCAAACTACTGATGTCTGAACACGTGCCACCTGATTTGCATTCCAACGCAGCCTGGACCAAACGAAGCTATCTGCCATTAGGGATCGACGTGGCCGGGCTCCGGTGTCTGGTGGTGGGCGGCGGCCGGGTTGGTGCCCGCAAAGCTTTGACCCTGACCGCAGCTGGGGCCACGGTAACAGTGCTCTCGCCGAAAATATGCCAGCGTCTTCGGGAACCGGTGGAGAAAGGCACTATCCGGTGGGAGCAAGCTACTTACAGCCGCACCTGCCTCGATTCTTTTTTTCTGGTGGTGGCGGCCACTTCAGACCCCGCCCTCAACGTCCGGATCAGCCGGGAGGCCAAAGACCGTAATATCCTTTTCTGTGTTGTTTCACCCGGACGTCTTTCCCGTGTAATCTTTCCGGCCACTCACGTGCAGGACGGCATTAGCGTCGCCGTTTATTCCAACGGCCGGGATTGTTCCCGGTCGCAAAAGGTGCGGGATGAGATAGCCGCCATGTTCCGAAACAGGAAAGACCCACCGCCGCAACTGGTGGTTTTCGGAATAAAAGGACACACTCTGCCCAGTGACGTTTTCGCTACCTTGGTCAGGAGCACTGCCAGCCTGGCTCCGGGAGACGGGCCGGCCAGCGAAATGCTCTTCCTGGCCACCTGTCTGCGCTGGGAGTGCTGGTTTTTCGCTCCTTCCCCACGGGCTACTATTCACGATGTCTTGAGTTTGGTGCAGGAGAGAACCGGCATCCTCCTGGAATCCTACCGGCCGGTCCTCTACACTCGATGCGGGGAGAAGGCTTTTCACCACCTTCTCCGGATGATCTCCGGACTCGATTCCCTGATGCGGGGAGAGACAGAAATTGTCGGCCAGGTACGTTCAGCGCGAGCCCGGTGGATTGCGGAGCGCTCATCCCCCCTCAACCAGGCCTTCGACCGGTGCCTGAAGTCACAAAAGAAACTGCGCCATGAAAGCGGCTTATCTTTCCTGGACAGTAGCTGGACCGGATCCGTGATATCTCTGCTGGAAAAACACTGTGCCCCCCTCCCGAGACGCCGGGTGCTGCTCTTCGGATGTGGCCGCTTGGGTAAAGCAATAGCCTCAGGACTCCTGGAGACTGGAGCGATAGTTGTTCCCTTTTCAAAACGGGCGGAATCTTCCGGTGTTGCTTGGTGTTCCCGGCTCGGTTTAACCCCGGGAAACCCGGAGGTACTGGAAGATTTTCTTACGGGATCACACGCCCTGATTCTGACCTCCGATCTCGCGGCCGCTCAGGTCGAGGCGGTCCGCGGGCATACCCGGTCCCATGACCTGGTGGTTATCGACCTGACCGGAAGCACCGGCAACCTGCTGGAACATCCAGGTCGCGGCTGCTACTACGGCCTGGCCGACATCTCCGATGTACCACTGTCAGGGCAGAACGCAGCCCGGGTGGCGGCGGCAGAACAGGCCGCCGTCACGCACACTCTTACATGGTATCTTTCCCAAAGCGGTTCCCGGCAATTGGAACGAACCATTAAAATCGGTGGTCGCACCAGCCGTCTCTCTCACATACAGATACGTGAAGTGCTGGATTTATTGAGCCTTCTCTCCGCCGGCACCACGTTTGAAGTTATTACCATGGAGGCGCCCTGTGACAGAGATAAAAACACTCCACTACCGAACGTGCAGACCAACGATTTTTTCACCCGTGATCTGGACGAGGCTTTACTGAGCGGGAAAATCGACCTGGCAGTACACAGTACCAAGGATCTTCCCACCAGAATTCCTGACGGTCTTCATGTGGCCGCGGTAACTCCCGCGGCGGCACCCTGGGAATGCCTGGTGACAGGCTCCGGTGAATCCCTGGCTGATCTACCGACGGAAGCCAGAGTGGGCACCTCCAGTAAGCGCCGCCAACATCAACTGGCCGAACTGAGAACCGATCTATTGCCCTGCGGGGTGCGAGGCAATGTCCCGGAACGGTTGGCTCAGCTGGACGAAGGAAAATATGAAGCACTGATACTGGCCGCGGCCGGGCTCATCCGGCTGGGATTTCAGAAGCGCATCTCCCAGATCTTCTCTCTGAAAGAATTTCCACCAGAACCCGGCCAGGGTTCCCTCTCTTTAATGGTAAGAGAGGAAGACACCGAGCTGCGGGCGCTTCTCGGACCACTTGATCTCGGTGACAGAAAGGGACTGCCATGGGTACTGGAAAAGTCTACCTAGTCGGCGCCGGTCCGGGAGCTTTTGATCTCATCACACTGCGCGGGTACCGGATAATCCAGCAGGCCGAAGTGCTGATATGCGACCATCTGCTTTCAAAGACATTCCTGGGCGATCTGGGGATTAGCACC
The DNA here is from genome assembly GCA_964593455.1 of uncultured bacterium. Lineage (GTDB taxonomy): Bacteria > Muiribacteriota > CAYSPT01 > CAYSPT01 > CAYSPT01 > CAZQHK01. The sequence goes on along the minus strand of CAZQHK010000003.1, from coordinate 69,934 downwards.
GAGGGAAAAGTGGTCAAGTACCGCCTCCCTCCGTGTGAAAAGAATAATTTATTAGAACTCAACACACTCATGTGCCAGGCGGCTCAGGCCGGCCAGGTCGTGGTACGGTTAAAAGGAGGAGACCCGTTGGTCTTCGGCCGCACTCATCAGGAGATAGAAATTCTGTCGGAACAGGATATTCCCTGGGAAGTTATCCCCGGGCCGAGCGTCTGCACCGCCGCCCTCACCGGGGCCGGACTGCCGCCGACCTGGCGCCGGGAGGGCCGGTCGTTTGCCGTGGTTACCGCCAGGTGTGCAGGGGGAGAAGTGAATAAATCATATCCCCGGGCAGACTCTCTCATTGTTTTCATGGGCGTAGCCGTACTTGAAGAGGTAGCGGCTGCATTGCTTAAGGACGGGTGGCCAACTGATACCCCGGCGGCTCTACTGGAACGTTTCTCCCTCTCCTGGGAGAAACGGGTGGCAGGAGAATTGGCAGAGATAAACGAGATGGCTGTGAAGGCAGAAATTTCATCACCGGCCCTGCTGGTGGTTGGCCAGGCCGCCTTACCACGCCAGGTATTCAGGCAGCGGCCGCGGATACTTTTCACCGGTCTTGATCCCTCTAATTTCCGGTCGATGGGTAATTTACTGCACTGGCCGGCTCTCCAGGCAACTCGAGAAGAAGACCATGCTCTGATACCGGAAGCCATCACTAAATTCAAGCACAAGCAGTTCGATTTTGTACTATTTACCAGTAAGCTAGGAGTCACGGCTTTCTTCCAGACTATCGAGAGACATCGTCTTGATTGCCGACTGCTGGCCGGCACCCGGATAATCAGCGGTGGCCCCGGCACCGATAAGCGGCTGAGCGAGTATGGTCTTCGCTCCGACGCCGTCGCCCAGCCGCCTGGTACGTGCGGAATAGTAAGAACGTTCGAGTCTTTCGCCCCCGGAGAAGTGATGCTGGTGCAGGGCAGTAATGCCTCTGATACTTTGCAACAGTCTCTCCAGAAGAGAGGGAAACGGGTGACCCGTCTGTCTCTGCATGGGGTGCAGCCCCATCCTGAACTGGGCCGTCCCCTCCCCGAACACGACGCTATCTTTTTCACCAGTCCCTCCGGCGTCCGTGCTTACTGGGACACTTACGGCCGGGACGCCTTTAGACAGGATGTCTGGTGTATCGGTGAAATAACTCTGGCGGAGGTCAATCGATATGGGCAAACGGGAAAGGTGGTTGAGCTTCATGTATCCACTGACTAGAATGCGAAGATACCGGCGCTCTGAGGGACTCCGGAAGATGGTTCAGGAGACAGCCATCAGGCGGGAGGATTTTATCCTCCCAATTTTTGTGGTCCCTGGTAAACAAAGGGAAGAAACGATACCCTCCATGCCGGGAGTGATCAGGACGAGTATTGATCTTCTGGCCCGGCGGGCGGCCAACTTGAGGTCTTGTGCGGTCTTGCTTTTCGGCGTCCCAGACGCCGGCGAGAAAGATGAGAACGGTTCCGCCGCCCTCCTGGAGGACGGTATAGTCCCGGCGGCGATACGGACACTCAAGAAGGAGAGACCGAATATAGTTGTTATAACGGATGTGTGTCTCTGTGCTTACACCAGCCACGGTCATTGCGGGGTTCTTTCACCTGAGGAAGAGGTTGATAACGACCGGACGCTTGAGCTTCTGGGACGGATGGCCGAGATTCAGGCCGTGGCCGGGGTCGATCTGGTAGCCCCTTCCGCCATGATGGACGGGCAGGTGATAGCCATCCGAGAGAAGCTGGATAACTCGAATTTCAAAAGCACCGGCATCATGTCGTACGCGGCCAAGTTTGCTTCCACTTATTACGGCCCGTTTCGTGATGCCGCCCGGTCGTCCCCGGGCTTCGGCGACCGCCGTTCATACCAGCTCCCGCCGGCCAATCGGCAGGAAGCGGTCAGGGACGCCCTGCTGGATGAGGCCGAAGGAGCAGACTGGCTGATGGTTAAACCGGCGCTCCCCTATCTGGACGTGCTGCTGGAGATCAGGGGTGCCACCCGCTTGCCGGTAGCCGCCTACCAGGTGAGCGGAGAGTATGCCATGTTGAAATACGCCTGCCAGGCCGGAGTGCTCACCGAGCAAGAGGCCGTGCTCGAGAGCGTGCTGTGCATCAAGCGGGCCGGTGCAAACGCCGTCATTACCTACTTTGCCGAGGAGATCTGCGCATGGATAGACCGGTGAGTAAAACCCTGTTCGAAAGAGCACAAAAGTCCATCGTGGCCGGTGTGAACAGCCCGGTCCGTTCTTTCCGGGCCGTGCAAGCGCCGCCCCTTTTTGTGGTGAGCGGCCAGGGTCCGTACCTCTACGACTCGGACGGAAACCGATACATCGACTACTTGATGTCGTGGGGGGCACTCATCTTGGGACATGTTCATCCGGAGGTACAGCACGCTATCGAGGCGGCCGCCGGGCGGGGCACCGGCTTCGGCCTCTCAACCGGGGTTGAATGTGACCTGGCCGAAACTATCAAGCAGGCCTTCCCGTCTATTGAGTTGCTTCGCCTGGTGAACTCCGGCACGGAAGCCGTGATGAGTGCGGTACGCCTGGCACGCGGCTACACCAAACGCGATAAGATCATGATGTTTGAAGGATGTTACCACGGCCACAGCGACGGTCTCCTGGCCAGAGCCGGGTCCGGGCTGACGACCTTCGGTCTGCCGGCCAGTGCCGGTGTGCCATGTTCCTTCACTGAGGAAACGCTGATCGCCCGGTTCAATGATCTGGAGTCCGTGGAGACCATCTGCCGGGCACATGGTGACGACCTGGCCTGTATACTCCTGGAGCCCGTGGCTGGAAACATGGGAGTTATCCCGCCCAAGCCGGGTTTTCTCGCGGGACTGAGGAATATCTGTGATCGCATAGGCGCCCTGCTCGTCTTCGATGAAGTCATTACCGGTTTCCGGATCGCCTGGGGCGGAGCCCAGGAAAAGTTTAAGATTCGCGCGGACCTCACCACCCTGGGCAAGATCATCGGCGGCGGCCTGCCGGTAGGTGCTTTCGGAGGCCGGCGTGAGATAATGGAAAAGCTGGCCCCGCTGGGAGACGTATACCAGGCCGGCACACTTTCCGGGAACCCGCTGGTAGCCAGCGCCGGGAAAGCTGTACTGGACGTGTTGGGCAAAACGGACCCTTACAAAGAACTTGAGCTGAGGACACGGGAAATAACCGATGATCTCTCCCAGGCTGCCTCGCTGGCGGGTATACCGTTATGGGTCGGCCGGGCCGGGTCAATGTTTACCCTCTACTTTACCTCCGGGCCGGTGAAGGACTATCAGTCTGCCAAGCAGGCTGACGATCATCTCTATTCCTGTTTTTTCAAAGCGTTGCTCGAACGCGGTCTCCTTTTACCGCCTTCACAGTGGGAATCGGCATTTATGAGCCTCTCCCACCTGAAGGAGAGCATTTTGCAAACAACAATCGACCTCGGAACCGAAGCACTCAAGCTGTTAGTTGCCGATTCGTCCTGAACATTACAGCCCACTGGAGAGGTGGTTATGGAGATTGGCGGATACAAATTTTGCTGAAACAATAAGTGAAGATCTCGATGTGATCGACCGGCGGCTCATTGATAGACTGCAGAGGGCGATACCTCTTACCAGTAGACCATGGGACGAGGTTGGAGAAACCCTGGGGTTACGTGGTGACGAAGTGTTGGCTCGGCTGAGGCGACTGTGTGAGCAGGGTGTGGTGAGAAAACTGGGTCCCATAATCGACTCCAAGAAGGTGGGATTGCGGGCTTCCACCCTGGTGGCCATGAAAGTCCCGCTCGACCGGATACATGAAATAGCTGCGATCATCAGCAGGTACGACGAAGTTTCTCATAACTACCAGAGAGATCATCCGTATAATCTCTGGTTCACCCTGACCGCGCCGGCTCAGGACGATCTGGCCCGGATCCTTCATGACATCAGCAAGGAGACGGGAGTCCCTGCGGAAGACTCCCTGAATCTTCCGACGGAACGTCTTTTCAAGATAAAGGCAATCTTCAAGATAAGGTGACCAGCGGTATGAAACCACTCCTGGATACGAAGGATATCGCCCTGCTACGGGCAATCCAGAACGGGATATCTCTCGTAGCAGAACCGTTCAAGAGCATCGCCGGGCTCTCGGGGTTGAGTGAAGATGAGGTCATTATGAGGTTGAAAAGGATGATGGCCGAGGGTGTGATTCGGCGCTTCTGTGTGCTGCCTAACAATCGGAAACTGGGGTTAGTGGCCAACGCCATGGTGGTCTGGAAGGTACCCCGGGACAGGATTGAAAAGGTGGGTGAGCTGTTTGCAGGGGACGAGCAGGTGACCCACTGCTATATCCGCAAAACGGTTCCCGGCAGATGGACGTACAACATGTTCACCGTGATCCACGGTTATGAACGGAGTACGGTTGAAAAGCTGGTGGAAGGGATGAGCCGCTCAAGCGGTATCAAAGACTACTGTATTCTATTCAGCACCCGGGAATTCAAGAAGACCAGTGCCGGCCGTATCGTTGACAAAGCGATCGCCGGTATCGACGGAGAAAATGATAACGCATGATAAATATTACCAAGACATGGTGCGGACGAGCGGGCTCGGGAGACAAACTCAGGTACAGAAAAGGGGTCCACTCCAGACCGGTGGTAGTCTGGAACATTACCCGGAGATGCAACCTGAGATGCATTCACTGTTACGCCCGGGCCGGCAGCACATCCTGTTCGAATGAACTTACCACCGGGCAGGGAAAAGACCTGATCGACGATCTGGCGGAGTTTAACGTACCCGTTCTCATCTTCTCCGGGGGAGAACCTCTTATGAGGGGAGATCTCTTTGAACTGGCGGCCCGGGCAAAAGCTCACGGTCTCAGGATTGTTCTATCCACCAACGGGACTCTCATCACCAGGGAAGAAGCACAAAAGCTCAAACAGGCAGGCTTCTCGTACATCGGGATAAGCCTGGACGGAATGGAGAAGACAAATGACCACTTCAGGGCCCGGCCGGGGGCTTTCGAGGCGGCCGTCCAGGGAATAAAAAATTGCCTCTCAACCGGGCTCAGGACAGGCCTGCGGTTTACCCTGTCGAAACATACCCTGTCGGACGTCCACGGAGTATTCTCCCTTATCGAGCAGGAACGGATACCGAGGGTTTGTTTCTACCACCTGGTCTATTCGGGGCGGGCCACCAACCTGAAGCAGGAAGACCTGTCTCACAAGCAAACACGCACCTTCATGGATCGGGTGATACAAAAAGTTGAAGAGTTCAACCGGAACGGCCGGGAGGCAGAGGTCCTGACTGTGGACAACCACAGCGATGCTCCCTACATCTATCGGAAGCTGCTTGAACGTGATCCCGACCGGGCACAGCAGGTTTTGGAACTCTTCAAGATGAACGGCGGAAACACTTCAGGCAAGGGCTTTGGCTGTATCAGCTTCAGCGGAGATGTGCACCCAGACCAGTTTTGGCACCACCGCTCGCTCGGAAATGTTCTGGCGCGCCGGTTCAGCGAAATATGGTCGGACGAAACCGAACCGCTGCTGAAAGCACTCAGAAATAGAAAAAAAATGCTCAAAGGAAGATGCGCGTGGTGCCGATACCTCGACATTTGCAACGGAAATTTCAGGGTAAGAGCGGAGGCGGTCCACCAGGACCTGTGGGCTCCTGACCCCGCTTGTTACCTGACCGACGAAGAGATCGGATTGCCAGCGGGGTAAACGGAAAGACCGTACCATATGGAAAAAAAACCTTCTCCCCGGGTCATCGCCTGGGAATCAACCAGGGCCTGTCGATTTGCCTGCGCCCACTGCCGGGCCGATGCGCAGACCGAGCCCGATCCAGGCCAGCTAACCACTGACGAAGCTTATCGTTTAGTGGATGAAATTGCCGAATTTTCGAAACCGATTTTCATAATTTCCGGGGGTGATCCCCTTCTCAGAAAGGACATTTTTGAGCTAGCCGCGCGGGCCACCAAAAAGGGACTGAAGGTGGTCATGTCACCGAGCGGAAGCCAGATAAGGAAAGAAACCGTCCTGGTGATGAAAAAGAGCGGCGTGAGGATGATCTCTATCAGTCTCGATGGCTCTAATCCTGAAGTTCATGACGGGTTCCGCCAGGTGGCCGGCTCCTTCGAAGCGGCCGCTTCAACCCTGGATCTGTTGAGAACCGGCGGGATGCCTTTTCAGATCAACACGACGGTTACCCAGCACAACCTGAAAAATCTTCGTAAAATCCGTGATCTGACGGTGAAATTCGGAGCCTCGGCGTGGGACGTGTTCATGCTGGTACCCACGGGAAGAGCCAGGGTCAGGATGGAGATATCTCCTGAAGAATATGAGAAAACAATGGAGAAAATATACCGATGGAATCAAACATCACCGATCCCGATAAAAATGACCTGTGCTCCGCATTACATGAGAATCATAGCTCAGTTGAAGAAGGATAAAGCCGGGCAGCGGCCGCTCATGTCGGGCGACCCGGCCCTCGGTCGGAGACCGAACTCACGTTTCGGAGGAAGAGGATGTATGGCCGGGAACGGGTTCTGTTTCATATCCAGCACAGGTGAAGTCTTTGGATGTGGGTTCTTGCCTTTGAAAGCTGGAGACCTACGGCAGGAGAATTTCAGAAAAATATATCAGCAGTCTTCACTGTTTCAGTCACTCAGAAACTATAAATTGCTGGAGGGCCGCTGTGGCCGCTGTGAGTACCAGTCGAGCTGCGGGGGCTGCCGGGCCAGGGCGCTGGGCACATCGGGAAACTTCCTGGGCGAGGAGCCATACTGCACATATATACCAACTGTTTGACGGCCAGGTCAGCCATCCTCACTATTGGGAGGCACGTACCTCACACGGCGTAACTGTGCAGGCCGGCGAAGAGGCTGGAGAGGTTTACCCAGAGGAGAGTTATCACGATGACTATTAGACCGGCGATAGCCCAGGCGCTGTTGATACCAGGGTGTTTTTTTCCGAACATGGAGCGGAAATGGAAGTAACCGAGATACACGAGCCACGATGCCAGGGACCAGAGTTCCTTCGGGTCCCATCCCCAATAATCGCCCCAGGCCAACTTGCCCCACCAGCTTCCAAGTAGCAGTCCCAGGGTCAGCAAAGGAAAACCAAGCCGGATCATCCGGTATGTTCCCTCTTCGAAAGAGATCTGCTGTTTACCTTTGAAAGCAGGGCTTTTACCCAGTTGGTAAGCGGCCTGAACGGCGGCTTTAGCCATAATTACATAGGAGAGCATGTAGACTCCCACATGGGGGATAAAGAGCCAGCTTTGGAGGGCCGGCGGCAAATTCTGCGGTTCGGCGCTAAAGACAAAACCCGATGGGAACAGGAGTATTGCCCCGATGAACATATCAACGGTTTCTCCTCCCACGCCAAGCACCCGCCGGCAGAACACCGATAGTGGATACACCAGCATACCCAGCGTCAGAAATATCTCAAAGAGGTTCTGCAAAGGGACGTGCTGCACGTCAAACCAGCGGTAGGCGTAGGCGGCCACCGCCAGTACGAAGCCGGTAAAGTATAAAACCCGGCCCGCCCGGGACAATCGCCAAACCATCATCACCCAGGCCGCCCCGTAGACCGCCAGGGCTCCATAGATAAGTATTCCCTGGATGGTGTACTTAATCGCCATTTTTTTGCCTCTTAAGGATGGGCCGGAGCCAAAAAAGCCAGACGACTCCGAGGGAGAGCATAAGATAACCGGTATAGACGAGATTCAGTCCGCTGTCAGAGGCAACTGACAAAATCGTGTACTGTTCATTCTCATGATCGTATGATTCCTGGTAGAAATGATACCCGCCGTAGTGCAGCGGATGGTTCACCTCGACCACCTGCTGCCCCACCAGTTTTTCTTCTTCAAACAGCATCAAATCACTGAAATAATCGCGGATAATGCTCACCGAGTCAGGTTCCCGACCGGTATCATCCGCTATCTCCCCCGGCGTGCCGCCGCTCTTTTTTGCCGGTCCGGAAGAATCATCACCATAGTATTCGATACGGAAGTCTCTCAGGTAGATGCGGAAGGGCAGCTCGGCGTCTATCCCGCCGCCTTCAACAATGATGCGGTTCTCGGCGGCGCCCTCGTAAATTATCATTATTCCAAAGGGAACTTTGTCGATACCGAATAGCTTTTTTTGCACATGATGCCCGGCGGTAGAACTCCACATGGCTCCCACCAGGATAAAAACGCACCCGAGATGTATCAGCAGCAGCCCGGGACGATACTTGAGAGACCGAGTAGTGACCAGTCCCACCAGTAAAAGTCCCGTCAGCGCCAGCCAGAAAATCGACAGCGGAAATGAATTGAAGAACGCGGCGGCGCGCCGGGCACCCCAAAACGCACCGATTACAGACAGTCCTGCCAGCAGGATAATCATAACCAGGGCGGCCCACATCTCGAAACGGTGAAGTGTGCCCATCATTTCTCCTTACCAGGGGCCCCGGAGCCGGAGGCCGGCGTTAGGTCGAACTCCCTTTGCGAGTTATTATAACTCAAGCACTGCTCTTGCCTCGACACTGGTGCTACCGTGAGATTTCCGTAGTTGACACGACCGGAAAGCTTTCGGTATTGTGTGAATTATCATGAAGATATCGTTGTGTACCAAGATATTCCAATACTACCATTACAACCAGATCATACCAATCGCCAAGAAGTATGGCTATGACGGACTCGAACTGGAAAGGCTTCCCGAGATGGGGGCCCATTTTTTCAGGGAAATGGTGGAAGCCAACAACCTCGATATTTCATCCCTGCACAGCTCGGCTCACGTGGCCCGGGGATCCAATATCGCCAGCAGCAATGCCGATAAGCGGTGTGACGGAGCCAAAGCAATCCGTGAAGCACTCCGATTCGCGGGAGACTGCGGATGCCCGATGGTACAGGTAAAAGGAGTTTACTGCTGGCCGTACGCATCACCTTACAAAGGATACTGGAAAAGAACCCGCGAAGAGCTAAAGAATCTGTGCGCTTACGCGGAAAACGCCAACGTGAAACTGGCTCTGTCCATGAAACACACCATCGCTTACGTCATAAACAACCCCTGGGCAGCCAAACACATGATCGAAGAGGTAGAGTCTCCGGCCCTCGGGGTCACCTTCGATACCGGCACTCTCAACCTGATGACCCACCGGGCCACCTCATTGACAGGGTTCGTGGAGATACTCAAGGACGAAATCATTCATGTGCATGTTAACGACAACGACGGGTACCACGATCAGAAGCTTCCGCCAGGCAAAGGCACTATCAACTGGAAAGTATTTCTGATGGCTTTAAGGGATATCGGCTACTCCGGATACCTGTCGGTAGACCAGCAGGGAGGATTTAAACACCGTGACCCTCACGGCGCCAGCTATGATAGTATCGTATTCTTGAGAGAGCTCCTGGAATCACTCTAGAGAGAAAATTTCATTTTGTCTCAAACAACTTGAGTTTCTCCCACAAGGTTTTGCG
>CAZQHK010000003.1:43141-60399 GCA_964593455.1 uncultured bacterium | reverse complement strand
TTTGCGTCTGTACCCAGTATGTTCCGAACATCGGCAATACCCCGAAAGCGAAGAAAAAGCTAATGTCCCCCAGGGCGGCGTATTTCAAACAAAACCCCATACGAGTGTAACCGAGGGCAATGACCCCGCCAACCAGGCTTTTAGAAAAAAAACCGGTTTGGGTTCATCTACAATTTCTGTGGTCATTTCAAAACCTCGATTCAAAATATTGTCCCTATTTTACTTTGATTCCTTTAACAAGGAAAGAGGGGAAACGTAAAGTAAGCATCCTTGACACTGACCGTCCGGACACATAGACTAGACTTCATGAAGAATAAGGGTACTTTAATTAGGACTCCCGGTGAGAAACTCGAGGGCTTGAAACAGATCCTGGTAGACATGGGCAGTGTGCTGGTAGCGTATTCCGGCGGCGTGGACAGCACCTTTCTCTACCGGATAGCTCACGATATGCTGGCGGACAAAGCGGTGGCTGTCACCGCTCGCTCGGAACTCTACACCAAACGGGAGTTCGAAGACGCGGCCACGTTTGCCGGGATGATCGGTGGTAAGCACCTGGTGGTCGAGACCAGCGAGCTCGGAATCGAGTCTTTTAGCGCCAACCAGCCGGATCGTTGCTACCACTGCAAAAAAGAGCTCTTTTCCACCTTGCTCGAACTGGCGGAGAAACACATGCTGGCGTATGTGGCCGACGGCGCGACAAACGATGATCTGGACGACTACCGTCCCGGGATGCAGGCCGCTGCCGACCTAGGGGTGCGAAGTCCTTTAAAGGAAGCCGGGTTCAGCAAGAACGACATCCGCCGGTTTTCGAAAGAGATGGGCCTTCCCACCTGGAACAAACCGTCCCAGGCCTGTCTTGCTTCCCGGTTTCCCTACGGCATGCGTATCACCCAAAAGAAGCTTGAGCGGGTTGACCGGGCGGAAGAGTTCCTGCGTAGCCTCGAGTTTGGGCAACTCAGGGTCAGGGACCACGGAACCATCGCCAGGATAGAAGTTCCTCCGGCCGACCTGCCGCGGATAACCGAACCGGCCACCGCTGCCTCCATTGTTACCCGGTTTACCGGGTTCGGGTACGCGTATGTCACATTAGATCTCAAGGGATACCGTACCGGCAGCCTGAACGAGGTGCTTTCTGAAGATAAAAGACGCCCCGGCGACTATCCCGGAAAAACCGAACCAGATTCCGGACCGCCAGATGAAGAGGAAGGCTGACCATGGACAGGGAAAAAATAGCCAGTCTGCTGAAGTCCGTCAAAGACGGTTCCGTGAGTATCGATGAGGCTCTGCAGCGGCTCAAGACTCTACCGTATGATGATATAGGGTTTGCCAAGATCGACACACACCGGGGTGTGCGCAAAGGATTCCCTGAAGTGATCTTCTGCCAGGGAAAAACCACCGATCAGGTGACCCAAATCTTTCAAAAAATGGCGGCTGGAAACGGGCAGATTATCGCCACTCGAGCGACCAGCGAGGTCTTTGAAGCCATCAAAGCCGTGTGTCCCGGTGCCCGGTACAACGAGATAGCCTCCATAGTCACTGTGGGGCAGAGGACCACCCCTTCATCCCGGGGTATGATTCTGATAATCAGTGCCGGAACCGCCGACATTCCAGTGGCCGAGGAAGCGGCGGCCGTAGCTCACGCCATGGGGAACACCGTTAAACGACTGTTCGATATCGGCGTGGCCGGTATCCACCGTTTGTTTCTCAACCAGGAGTTGCTCTTCGAGGCCCGGGTGGTCGTGGTAGCCGCCGGTATGGAAGGCGCCCTGGCCAGCATCGTCGGCGGGTTGGTGGACAAACCCGTGATCGCCGTACCCACCAGTGTGGGCTACGGAGCCAGTTTCAAGGGAGTGGCGGCCCTGCTCACCATGCTCAACAGCTGCGCCCCGGGAGTGGCGGTGGTCAATATAGACAACGGATTCGGCGCCGGTTACATGGCCGGGATCATCAACAAGCTAGGTGAAGAGACATGAAAATAGCGTATATTGACTGTTTCTCGGGAATCAGCGGGGACATGCTCCTGGGGGCGCTGCTCGATGCCGGTCTGCCTCTGGATGAGTTGCGAAATGAGCTTAAGAAACTCCGTCTCGACGGTTACCGGCTCTCATCGAAGAAAATCACCCGGAACGGCTTTACCGGCACCCGTTTCATCGCGGAGATGACCGGAGACCAGCCCGAAAGGAACCTTACGGACATCGAACGGCTCATCGCCGAAAGCGCTCTCGATGAGGACATCAAGAACACCGGCACGGCGGTTTTCAGACGTATCGCCACCGTGGAAGCCGGTATTCACAGCCAGGAGATAGACCGGGTCCATTTTCACGAGATCGGAGCGGTAGACTCCATCCTGGACATCATCGGCACCCTGGTCGGGATCAAGAAACTCGGAATCGAGCGGATATACTGCTCGAAAATCCACCTGGGAACCGGTACCGTCACCTGTTCTCACGGCACCATCCCGGTACCAGCCCCGGCTACCGTGGCACTTCTCAAAGACGTACCGGTCTACTCCCGGGGAATCGAGGCGGAACTGACTACCCCCACGGGCGCCGGAATCATCACCACCGTGGCCGCCGGATTCGGTCCCATGCCGGCCATGACCCTGGAAACGGTCGGATACGGAGCCGGCAGCCGTGAACTGCCACACGCCAATTTGTTGCGCCTTATCGTCGGCCGGGCCGGGAACGAAGCGGGCACCCCGGAAGACGCCACGGTGTTGGTGGAAACCAATATCGACGACATGAGCCCGGAACTCTTCTCGTATCTCTTCGAAAAACTCCGCCCGCCGGACGCCCTGGACGTGTTCACGACTTCCATTCTCATGAAGAAGAGCCGTCCGGCGGTAAAACTCAGCGTCATCACCACCCCGCAGGCACTGGAGAAGGTGCTTGACATCCTGTTTACAGAAACCACCACCCTGGGGGCCCGGATACAGCACATCGAACGCCGGAAGCTGGCCCGGGAGACGGTAAAGGTAGACACTCGTTTCGGGACGGTGGCGGTCAAACTGGGGAAGTCTGGCGGCCACGTGGTCAACCTGGCTCCAGAGTACGAAGACTGCCGCGTCCTGGCGGCCAAACTCGGCGTACCCCTGAAAGACGTTTTCCAGGCGGCGGAAGCCGAGGCCAGAAAACTGCTTAAATAAGACGAGTAAGACATATTCGACATCATTCGCACCTTGACAAAGGAATTACCGATGGTATAAATTACTCGGCGGTGTAGAGGGTATGGTGAACAGAAAAAATAATTGGCAGCGGTACGCTGAGAGACCAAGTATCATTAAGAAGAAGGGATGACCATGACAAAGCCTACGGATGCAGAAGCCATCGTCCTGGATGAGGCTGTCAACAAAATGGTTGAATCCATGCAGGGTCCTATCGGGGTCAACACTACCGAGCATTTCAACCTGGCCGGATGCAAAGCCATCATCGCGGTGGTCGATAATCTTCTTACCGTGCTGTTTCCCGGATACATGGGAAGCGCACCGGTACAAGGCATTAAACTGAAAGAATTTATCAGGAAACGGCTGCAGTCGGCGGCTACTCACCTCTTCGAGCAGTGTGAACGGGCCTACCGGTATCACTGCATTACCACCAACAAATGCGAGCTGTGCGACTGCCACGATATGACCACCAGGGCGGTTCAACATCTGATGGATTCCCTGTCCCGGATACGGGAGGTACTGGTAACCGACATCCAGGCCGCCTATGATGGCGACCCCGCCGCCCAGTCCTACGACGAGATCATCATGAGTTACCCGTGTATCGAAGCCATAACCATCTACCGTATCGCCCACGCCTTATACGAAAACCAGGTACCGATCATTCCCCGGGTAATGACCGAATACGCGCATGCCCGCACCGGTATCGATATCCATCCCGGGGCCACCATCGGCGAACGGTTTTTCATCGATCACGGCACCGGCGTAGTCATCGGGGAGACCACTACCATCGGCGAGAATGTCAAAATTTACCAGGGTGTCACCCTGGGTGCCTTGAGCTTTCCGCTGGACAAGGAGGGCAAACCGGTGAAAGGCATCAAACGCCATCCGGACATCGAGGACAACGTGGTCATTTACGCTGAAGCCACTATCCTGGGCGGTAAAACCAGGGTGGGCAGAGGTTCTCTTATCGGCGGTAACGTGTGGCTGACTCATTCGGTTCCCCCGGACAGTATCGTTTATAACGAGCAACCGCACCCCAAGGTGACGGTCCGCCGCTCTAAATAAAATGGTACCGGACTGGAAGCGTGAGTGGAAGATACCCCTCGATATCAGGCGATATCAAGCGTAGGAATCGAAGTTGTACCCCGCTTCGCCGGGCATGGCGTTGGCGGCTTGAGCAACCACCGGATTCATGGCCTGGGCCGTCTGGGCGGTCTGCTTCTGGAGTTCCAGGGTTTTCATCATGACCATCAGAGGGTAGTGGCCGAGTGATTTACTCATGCGAAACGCGGCGGCGGTGGATTCGATGCCCATGGATTACCCTCCCTGGTAAATTTGTATATCTTCCTAATATTCGTATCGGCATTTACCCGTTTTAACTTTAGCGCGATATATGGCTTCCTGAGTAATATAATGCAGAATATCTCTATATTACTCCTTCTAAGATGTACTTTAATCAAAACCGAATTTTTTTTAAAAAAAAGTTTTTTCTGAAACTTTCGAGGTGGTTTCTGTATAAAAATAAGTAGAAAGCGAAATAATGCGGCGGGACAAAACCTTCCCGTCCGTTTAAGAAATTTAAAATTTAAAACCCGAAAAATGCAGATGTTTTCGAGCCGGAGTAGAAGTCAGCTGCATTTTCCGGGTAAAGGAATGGAGGTTGGTCACCAATGGTCGCGATAGTAGTTGGCGGCGCCCTCGTAGGGGCAGTCGGTTTTTACCTGGGCAATATAATCAATCGTTCCACTACCGGCGCCTTTGTCGGGGCAACAGTAGGAAGCCTGGTACCGTATACCATGATCTTGTGCGTCCCAATTGCAGTGCTTTATCTCATGTGGCTATTCGGTTCATACCGGCAACAGTTGTTCCCAATAGAAGCACCATCATCCCGTACCGGGTTACCAATGACCAGACAATCAAGCAGTTATGACGGAGGAGGCCGGTTGATCCCGCTTAACCATCAACGCAAATAGAACAACCACCGACTACCAGTCATAGAAACGATCTATCAGGTTAAACGCGGCGGCCGTCACGGCCGCCGTTTTTTTATGCACATCTCTTCCTCGCCTTTATCCAGACTCTTGTGTTTGAGGGCGACGTATCGTTTCAGAAGCCTGATGGTTTCGTTGATGTCTTTGACGTTGACCATCTCGAAAGCGGAATGGGGATACTTGGCCGCTACTCCCACGAAGAGGAAGGGGATACCGCCCCGTTGATGAAAAATGGACCGTGCGTCGCTCTCGCCGCCTTCGGAGACCTCCCGCTGGAACCGGAACCCTTCGTCCAATGCCAGATGGACCATCTCGTCCACGTTCTCACGCCGGGGCATGATAGTGTCTTTCAGGCTGATCACGGTACCACGGCCCACAGCCACCGACTCTCTATTGAAGAGATCCGAACCGTAGGTGGTGTCGACAATCACTGCCAGGTCCAGGTTGAACCGAAGATTGTAGACGGCGGAAAGCGCTCCCTGCTGGTCCGACTCCTCTTTAATGGTCCCGACGAAAGCGATATTGTCCATCTTCTTGAACACCTCGAGGGAAACGAAACAACCCACCTTGTTGTCGAGTCCCGGACCGATGAGAGAGTTGCCTTCCCGTTCCAGGTAGGGAGTGTACCCCACGAAATCCCCGACCTCCACCAGGTTCAAGGCTCGTTTCATGGAAGTATCAATGAGAATCTGTTTATCCTTCTTGAAGATGTGACCACGCAACGTATCTTCACGGCTATACATCCGCACGCTCTGCCCGTGAAAATCTTCAGGATACCCTATCTTGACCACCTCGATAATGTCATCACGTACTACTTTTACCATGAAACCAACGGTGTCGACGTGCGCGAACAGAGCAATACGGGGTTTACCCTTGATGGCAATAACATTGCCGATCTTGTCCAGAAAAGCCTCATCAGCAAACCTGCTGAACTCGTTTTTAAGGTAGTGTGAAAACTTCCCCTCGTTACCCGAGATGGAAGGAATTTCGATCATCTCTTTGAGCGCCTTCAAAGTTCCTCTGGTGACCTTTGTCATGCTGTTCTCCTCCTTGCCGCAGGTTTGTGATTTTTGTTAAAACGTAACCGGCGGCGGCACTTCAGCCGGTTCACCCAATGTGCTTTTTACCAGACCACGCGCGGTCGAACGTCCCCGATCGAGAGCCTCAGTCATATCCTTCGAGCCGAGAAGAGGCGACGGTTCGCCGTCCCGGACCGGTTCTGACTCCCCTCCCAGACCGGCCATGGCTTTTTTCGTTATAGCCGCGGCCATCTGGCCGATATCCCCCGTCATCCCAGCACCCTGGGGGACCGAGGACAGATGCAGCGTCTGGGTGGGGAAGGCAAACTCCACCCCCAGGCGGTTGGCCAGGCGGATAATGTCCACGAACAACCGGTGTTTTTCCCGAAGTTCGGTGGACCAGTCGGGAGTCTCCCAAAACACGTACAGCAGCACGTCCAGGCTGCTGTCGGCAAACGTGTTCAGATACACGTGGAAATAGTCTTTGCGGGTGTAAGGGTGGATTCGCACCAATTCCCGTATTCCCTCGCAGAACGCTTCGATTTTCTCGGGTGGAGTGTCATAGGTGATGGAAAGCTTGCAGCTACAGCGGCGGTAAGTACGCATCCCCAGGTTGTCCACCTTCTGGCTGACGATGATGCCGTTGGGCAGAGAGATCAGCGAGTTGTAGAAGGTGCGGATACGAGTGTAGCGAAACCCGACGTCCTCCACCGTGCCCTCGGCGTCGCCGACAACCACCCAGTCCCCGATCCGAAACGGTTGATCTACCAGAATCATGATACTGCCAAACAAGTTCGCCAGCAGGTCTTTGGCCGCCAGAGCGAACGCCAAACCGCCGATTCCCAGACCGGCCAACAGGCTGGCCACCTCGATATTCAGGTTCTGGGCGATGAACACCAGCCCGAAAGCCACTACAAACACCTTTGTAGACCGACGCACCATGGGCACCAGCAGGTCGTCGAGTTTACTCTCCGTGCGGCTGGCCAGGTGGGTAAAATAGGCGCCCGCCACATCGATTACCCGACACGCGGACCAGATGCCCGCACAGGTGATGAAGATCTTGATCGCCAGCATCAACATGGCCCCGGCCGCTGACGGCAATAGCAGCAGCGGCAACGAAAGCATCGCCAGGGTTCCCGACACGAGTAGCCCGAAGGGCCGTTCCGCACCCTTCCAGGCATCGTCGGGGATGAAAGAAATGTTGCGTTCCTCCATCTTCGCTTGCCACCGTTTCATAAACCCGGCCAGGAGAAAATTGGCCAGCCGTCCCAGTATCACCGACAGCATAATAATCATGAAAAGCCCTAACCACTGCCAGTTCTCCAGTATAAATGTCGTCTTCTGAAGACTCTCAGGAACTATCGTCCGGACCCAGCTCATGTCGTTCTGCATGCAGGACATCCTCTCTGGTTGTAAATAGCCGGCGGCATCACCGGTCAAGTCGCGGTTACAATTTGCCGACACCATAGTATAGCAAATATTACGTGCACGTGCGGAGCTGAAAAATGGGATTTCTTAAATACCCCTTGAAGCTGATAGATGGAGCCTTCGACCGGATACTGGCCGCACTGGGCGCCATCGGCGGCGCGCAGCTGCCGGCTTTCATCCAGCACTACATGCAGCGACTGGGCGGTCACGTGGACGAGTTGCAGCTGACCGTGAACCAGTACGTGGCCGCCGCCCGGGCCGCCGGTATGAGCCTGCACGAGTACGTGGCGTCGCTGCAGGCCATGGATAAAATCGAAACTACTCAGCTCTCGGTGGTGATCAAGCGGGCAGTCCTCAGGCTGGCCAACCTCAAGGACGCGCTTACCACCCTGGCCCACACCGGAGCCTGGGAAAAACCCTTCGTGTTCATGAAACACGCCAACTGGCCTATCGTAAAAAAAACCTGGGAAAACTATATCCCCAACGTTCCCACCGATCTCGAAGGCTTAAGTTACGCCGCGGCCGGGCTGTTCCTGGTAGCCATCCTCTACCAGGTGGCGAAACTGGCTTTCGCGCAAACGGCAAAACTCTTCAAAAACCCGCCTGACGAGGAACCCAAAAAACAAAAACAAGCGAAAAAGTAGCCGACGCAGACAGACCACCGGCCGAGCAAACGCTTGTACACCAGCCTTGAGACTGATACAATTCACCTCATGTACGACCAGCGAAAACCCTATCCGGCCGCTTTATTGCAACCGAATGGGTCACCGCTTTATACTCGGTACCACCACCATTACAGATAAGGAGACCGGAACAACAATGAGTAAAAATAGAACCCCGGACACCCCCAAAAAACAGAAAACGTTCAAAGTCCCGCACACCTACATCATCGTGAGCGGGATCATCGTCATCATGGCCATGCTTACCTGGTTCGTGCCATCAGGCACTTTCCGGGTGAAAACCGTCACCTACACCGTCACCCAAAACGGGCAGGAAGTTGAGAAGGAACGAGTGGTACCCGTGGAAGGATCGTTTGAGGTGGTCAAAGACGAGCACGGCCACCCCAAATACGGCCGCAAAGGAATATTCGACATCCTGCAGGCACCGTTTCTCGGGTTCACCGACCACGATGCCGTGGAAGTGATCGCTTTCATCCTCTTGATCGGCGGGGCGTTCGGAGTGCTGATAAAAACCGGCGCCGTGGAATCAACCATGCTCAAAGTGATCTCCCAGGTAAAAGGCTCCGAGTTGTTTATGATCCCGGTCCTGATGCTCATCTTCTCGTTGGGCGGCGCCGTGTTCGGGATGGCCGAAGAAACCATCCCGTTCACCATGATCCTGGTACCCATCACCATCGCCATGGGGTACGACTCCATCACCGCCATCTGTATCGGGTTCGTGGGTTCCCAGATCGGATTCTCCACCGCGTTCATGAATCCTTTCACCCTGGGGATCGCCCAGGGAATAGCGGGCGTGCCCTACATGTCCGGGTTCAGTGGGCGGTGCGCCATCTGGGCTTTGTTCACCCTGATCGGGATCGTCATGGTCATGCGTTACGCCCTGGCTATCAAGAAAACTCCGGAGAAGTCGCCTACTTTTGAGATCGACCAGCGGTGGCGGAATACCCTGGGTGAAGTGGACCTGGAGAAGATCGAACTCACTCGTGGACACATCATGATCATGCTTTCGTTTCTGGGCTGCATGATCTGGCTAATCTGGGGAGTTATCGCCCACGGCTACTACCTGGTTGAGATCTCCATGATTTTCCTGGCGGTCGGTGTTATGGCTGGAATCATTGCCGTCCTGACCGGACTCATGACGGTAAACGAGACAGCCAAAGCCTTCGAGTCGGGCGCCGCCGATCTTCTGACCGCCGCCATCATTGTCGGATTTGCCAAAGGAATCCTCTATGTCATGGGCGGGGCCGCGGCCGATTCAGCCTCCATCCTGAACACCTTCCTTTTCTACACCAGCTCCTGGCTGAAAGGGTTCGGGATGGAACTGTGCGCCTTCTTCATGTACGTGTTCCAGTCGGTGTTCAACTTTTTCGTGGTCTCAGGCT
Organism: uncultured bacterium; assembly: GCA_964593455.1. Classification (GTDB taxonomy): domain Bacteria; phylum Muiribacteriota; class CAYSPT01; order CAYSPT01; family CAYSPT01; genus CAZQHK01. The sequence continues at coordinate 50,736 of CAZQHK010000003.1, read as the reverse complement.
CCGGGCAGGCGGCCCTGACCATGCCGCTCATGGCGCCCCTGGGAGAGATAGTGGGTATGACCAAGGAGATGACCATTCTGGCCTTCCAGTTCGGGGACGGGTTCACCAACATGATCGTGCCAACCAACACCGTGCTTATCGGCGTACTTACCGTGGCCAGGGTACCCTGGCCCGTCTGGGCCAAATGGCAATTGAAAAAACAGGTATTCTGGTTCGTGCTGGCGGCGGTCACCTTGATGATAGCGGTCGGGCTCGGATTCGGCGGTTAGTGTCGGCTACCCGCCGTTTTGTGAAAACTATGAATTGATAGTGACGGTCAGATAGCGTGCAGGGCGCCGTTTTCCTCGACCGGATGCATCCAGCCGAAGATATCCCGGCTCACTTCAATCTGAATGGAAGTCAAGGTGTCGTACAGTTTTCTGGTTACCGGTCCCACCTCGCCATTGTTGAAGGTGACTTTTTTACCGCTGTAGTCCACCCACCCGATGGGGGTGATAACCGCCGCCGTCCCGGTACAGAACGCCTCGTCCGCCGTGAGCACCCAGTCGATACTCACCTTCTGTTCCACCGCATTTAAACCCAGGTGACGGGCCAGTTTAATAACGCTGTCACGAGTGATACCCGGCAAAATGGTACCGCTGAGTTCGGGAGTGTAGAGGTTGTTGTCTTTGACCATGAAAAAGTTGGCGGCGCCCACCTCTTCCACGTACCGCTGATGGACGGCGTCCAGGTACACGATCTCGCAGTACCCGTGCCGTTTAACCTTGCGCGACAGGATCAACCCGCTGGAATAATTGCCGATGGCTTTGACGTTCCCGGTACCGCCGGGAGCCGCCCGGTAATGGTACAAGGCCACGATTAACTTGATGGGTTTGAAACCGCCTTTGAAGTAAGGTCCCACGGGGGAGGTATAGATACAGAAGGTGTAAGAGGGGGCCGGGTTCACACCCAGCACGGGACCCGAGCCCCACAGAAGCGGCCGGATATAGAGCGCGCCCTTGCCCGAAGACGGCACCCAACGCTGGTTGGCTTTGACCACCTTAATCACGGCATTCAGGAAAATCTCTTCGGGAACAGGCGGCGCCCCCAACCGTTTGGCTCCGATTTGAAATCGCCGGGCATTGTCCTCGGGCCGGAAAAGAGCTATCCGGCCTTTGGTGGTCCGGATAGCCTTCATTCCCTCGAAGATCCCCTGCCCGTAGTTCAACACTCCGGCTGCCGGGTGCATAGGGATCGGTCCATACGGCTTGAGCTCTCCCTGCTGCCACTCGTCACCGTCCCGGCAAGTCGCAATGTACATGGAATCGGTCTCGACAACACCAAATCCGAGATCATCCAAGTCCGGTAGTTCGTTATCTGGTAGTTCGCTCATCGTTACTCCTCCCTGTTCTTTCCACCACCCCATATCCCCGGTCAATCTCACGTCAACCTAATTATGTGGAGAATAAAACAGGTACTCAATTTCGCGTCTTCTTAGCGTCTTAATAATGACGTATCGTGGACCGGTCAGTCAAGGAAGAAAAACAATAAATTTATTTCTTTTTACACTTTTTTCCGGATACACCAAGGTTGCCAAACAGCCCCGGTTTGCGGTAGAACAGTGGAAACACCTGGAAGGATCTACACGATTTATGAAACAAGTAACAGCGGCCATAATCACGCAAGGAGACAAGATCCTCATCGCCCGGCGCCGGGACGGCGGGCGATTGGGCGGGTTTTGGGAGTTTCCCGGCGGCAAGATCGAGCCGGGGGAAACCCCGGAAGAGTGCCTGGCACGGGAGCTTCGGGAAGAATTTGAAATCACCGTCAGGGTAGGTTATTTCGTTGCTTCGAGTATTTATGATTACGGCGATTTCACCATCGAACTGCTGGGATACGAGACGGAGTACGTAAGCGGTACGTTCAAGTTGAACGACCATTCCGAGATCCGGTGGGTAACGGCGGAAGAGTTGCTCGACTTCGAGTTGGCGCCGGCCGATATCCCGATAGCCAAACGTCTGCTCTTGAATCTATCGTCTCAAACCAGTACACTACCATCAGCCGGGTTGTGAGATATCCCTTGAAAACGAGAGCTTAAACACACTATCCGGGAACAACATTTTGGGAGGACAATCCATGGAATTGAAAGACCTGAACCGCACGGAAAAAATGGCCTGTATCGCTTTACTTAACGTCATGGTTATCACCGACGGCGCCAGTTCGCCGGAAGAGGCCAAACACGCCGCCCACCTGGCGGAAGCCTTCGGCAAGGACGAGTTTTTAGGCCTGGTAGACGAAACCAACAACCTGGTACAAACCAAACAGGACCTCACCACCCTGGTCGCTGAAGTCACCGACCAGGAGACCCGGGAACTCATCTTCGGTGAGATACTTGAATGCGCCAGCGAGGATGGTATTTTCGACGGGGAAGCCTCCTGGTTGGAATGGCTCGCCGAGCAGTGGGAGATCCACGTAGAGTACGAAATCATAGACGAAGACGAACCGGCGGAGGAGTAATCCCCTCCACCGGCCTTTACCCACGGTTCAATCCGTGAACCACCAGCGTCCCCTGTCTCACGGCAGGGCGGCACTGCTCGCGTTTGGCAGACCGTGAAGCTCTTCGAACAACAGTTTTTCACGCACCGTTTCACGGGTGAGCGGTACCGCGAACTCCTCAGGTACCGCGTTCAAAAGGTCCGGATAGATGTTGAGATCTATCACCCGCGTCTCCCGGTCATACTCCCAGGCCACGTCCAGGTGCGGATCAAATCTAAGTTCTTCGCCGTGTTCGAACCGCTCGACCCAGAAAAGCACGTCCCCGATCACGTACCAGGTATCCCGGTAACGGTAGAGCAGCACGGCCTTGTACAGGCCGGGCATCGGACCGTAGTAGAAATAGGCGCCGGCCACACACTCGGCGGCCGGAATTAAACGTTCCTCAAGCACGTGGTTGCCGTCCGCATCCTGCCCTTCCACCGCCAGACGAAGTCCCGACACCGGATGGTATTCGACCTCCCGGTGAAGCACCGTCTCCAGGGTTCCGGCCCCGGCGGCCGCCACCCCCAGCAACAGCACCAACACGGCCATCCCTCCCGCCACCGCAGCTTTGACTACCCGTACTTTTTTCAGTGTGTCCACTATCGTCATCCCCTTCCCGTGTTTTCCTGATGGAACACAAAGAAAGCACATCACATGCCAGACGCGGACCAAGAAGACGATCCGCCGCCAATTAAGCGGGTATCAAGCGATTGAAGGATAACCTAGCGCCAGCAAAACCGTCTCATATTGCGTCACTTTGCCGGAGATATGACTCAAAGTGAGACAGTTTACCGGTCTCGCCGGCCATAAGGTACGTTTCCACACAAAGGGGGTGTTATAATGCCGGCACGACCCCTGATCGATACCGAATAGGCAAACCCGGGTGCAAGGAATGGAGGACCCAGTGGATACCAGCAGAATTTGTCCCGTATGCCAAAACTCCAGCGAAGGCGATCAGCAGTTCTGCCGCAACTGCGGCGCCGAGAGCGTCCACCATGACGAGACGACCGAACAGATCATAAAACTTAAACTGCCCGACGAAAAACGGGAACCCCGCATGATCCTGACTGTGTCCCGGATACACCGGATTGCCGCCGCCGGGATTGATCTCTGGATCATCTTCTTCATCATCAACCTGGTCCGTGTGGGTATCATTCCCATGGGCCGCTACCTCTTTCCTATGTTCCCTCTAAATCTGCGTCTGTCCCTATGCTTCTCGCTCTGCCTGATCTTGCGGGAGATCTATTCTCCCGGTAAACATGCCATGGGACTCATGGTGACCGAACTAAAAAATGGCGAGTTCGCATCGCTTCCCCGGCGACTCATCAGGGACGTCACCCTGATCGCTCCCCTGATAATTACCGCTTTGCAGGACCGCTACCCGTTGTCTTACCTGCTCGCCTTCCTCTTCGAGTTCCTGGTAGTGCTTTCCGACAGGCGGGGACGGAGATTGGGCGACCTGTTTGCAGGGACCGTGGTGGAGCGGCGGCGCAACGTACCGCAGATGTATGCCTGGATAGTTTTCGCCGTGTCCGGGATCATCTTGATTCTATCCTGAGTCCGGGCAGTGCCCGGGTTCGTTGATAGCAGATAAGAACGGCCGGATTATTTCAGCCGACGAAACGAAGTAGTTGCGGATGTTTACGGAGCCATAATAAAATAACGTATACCTTATCCGGATAAGGAGACAACCATGAATCGATCCATACGCCGCCGCGTGCTGCCGGCAGCCTTTATCGTGCTGGGGTTCTTTTGCACGACTGCAGCTTTAGCCGTCGAAAGCGACATCCAGGAGTGGGAACGGGTCCACAGCAAAGTGTCCGCACTCTGCCGAGCACGTCAATACGACCAGGCCTTGCAAATGACCGAAGGTATGGTCACCCTGGCAGACGAGCAGTTCGGCCCCGATAATCCCTTCACCGGCCTTTCCCTGGGAATGCTGGCGGAACTCCACTATCTGCACAACAACTACGAATTAGGCCGGAAGCTATCGGATAAAGCCGTCGAACTCATGGACCCCGGGCTGAGAGAAAGCGCTTTAAATCCCGACAAGTACGTCAGCGACCTGATCACCGGTTACATGTCACAGGGCGATTATATCCCCGCCCTGCCCTACGTCAAGTGGAAGATCTACCGCAGCCTCAGCGAAAACGGCGAAAATCATCCCATCACCGCTATGAACTTCAGTCTCCTGGCCGAGATCTACAAACTGCAGGGTCGCTTCAGTGAAGCCGACCTCCTCTACCAGCAATCCCTGGCCACCCTGGAAGCTACTATCGGCCTCAACCGCCAGGAAACAGCGGCTGTGCAGGGCAGCCTGGCGGAACTCTATGCGCTTGAGGGTGACCTGGATAAAGCACTGCCACTTTATGAACGCTCGCTACTGGTGACAGAATACACTCTGGGTTCCAGCCATCCCCGGGTCATGGCCTTGATGAGTATCCTGGCAGACATCTACCGTAAGCTCGGACATAACGAGGCCGCGGCCCTTCTGGAAGCAAAAGTAGGGAAAAATAAACGTGATCCTTCGGGCGCCAAAGACCGGAGGGAAACCTGTTGCAAGAACATACGTATGCTGGAAGCCGCCATGGACCTCTACAACATGGACCATTCAAGCGAACCCGTTAAAAGCGGCCTGATCACCGGCGACTATCCCGTATTCAAACCATCCGAGGACATGACCTACCTCAGGGAAGTGCCCCGCTGCCCTTCTGACGGCGCCTATCACTACGATGGTTCAAATTACATCGTGACGTGTACCAAACACGGCACTAACGAGAAACCGGTGATTCCCGACGACGAGAAAGCCGTGGAAACAGCGGTAGAGGTAGAACCGAAGACAGAGACAACTACGGGGACCATCGGCAGCGGCGCGCAGGCGGAGGAAATCCTGCTCGATTTCCCGGAAGAGATTCAGCTCGATATCCCGGAAGAAATCGGGATACAGGAAGAAGACGGGAACGGCAAAAAAGAGGAAACGGCGCCTGCGGAAAAAAAGAAGTAACCCGTTCTCTATCTACCGCCTGAGCGCGATCTCTTTCATAACCGCTTGTCTGAAGCGGGCCACGTTCTGCCGCCAGAAGAGCAAAGCCGTCCACACCGCCGACAGGAGCATTGTCAGGGCAATACCGGAAGCACTCAGAGATATATCCATTACCCGTGACGCTGCCAGGCAAAGCACCGCGAAAAGCACCACTCCGGCCAGAAACTGGTGCCAGGTCTTCAACCGGGGAACCACCAGCCGGTTCCAGAACGAGGCGGTCCTGTCGACCATAGAAAAGGAACTCCACCGCCAGCGGCGTTTTAAGCGGGTCTTCGGCGTCGAGCGGAAAGATGAGGCCGCCAAACGGACCTTTTCAGCTCCCCGTGAAACAGCCTTTACCAGGTTTGCGGTGACGGTATCCCCACGGCCGTGGTTGGCATCGCCGGTCTCGTCAAAGGCCAGTTCTTTCAGACTGAACGACGCTGATTTGTTCGGACCGTTCTCGCACACCTCCACGTAGAACCGGGCCACAGTGTTCCACCAGGTGGCAATCTCGGGTGTGTCGGGTAACCGTTCAACCCGTTCCCAGAGCCCGCTCAGGTGTTTCTCCAGCCCCTCCGGCATGACCTTGCGTTTGCTGGTGGCCACCCGGCACAGTTCGGCCAGAAACTGCAGAGCGTACGATAAACGCATGTCTGATTCTTTGACCGCGATATCCACTGCCGTGGGAATAAACCAGGCTGCATGCCCCCGCGGCAAAACGTCGATAAGGTCTGAGAAGACCCCGGTGTCTATCCCCTGCGCATGCCGGATCAGACGTTGGTGCCATCGACTCCGGGTACGATAAAACAACCTGAAAACCACTTCGTCCATCTCGTCCACGATATCGTCGATAAGTTCGCTTGCAGGTGGTTTACTACCGGCTTCGGCCTGGTGTTTCGTGCCTTCCAGGACACCTGTTTTGCACTGCGGGCAGACGACCTCACGGCCCTGCTCGTCGCGGCAAAGCTCCCAGGGGCCCGCCATGACCATGGTAAACCCGCACGCCGTGCAGGTATTGATGTACTTGATTTCCAGCGATTTCTGTTTTTTCACTGCTCTCACGTCCTCACGATAAATCACCCGTACTCGGCCCGGCCGGAGACACACCGCGCCTGTCATTCTGTTTCGGCCGGACACGGGTATTTAATGAGGACACAGCGGTACATTTCATGGCTAGTGCAGCTATCGATGCGGCCGACTCCCGGATTAATCGGTTAGCGCCGGAGCGCTTTCGGCACTCATATCCTGTCCGGCCGCTTCCGGACCCGTCGTCTCGTACGCCCCCCAGAGTCCCCGTCCGGCTCTTTCAGCCTCCTGCTGAGCCGCCAGGAACTCGGCCGCGTATTTCCCCTCGCCGAACAACGTCCAGAAGGAAGTCCAGCCGCTTCGTACCATCTCGATATTGACATTCTCGCCGTCGGCATACACATAAGCCAGCAAACGGCCGTAATCGTCCGTGGCCGGAACCCCGGCCTCTTCGTATTCAAGGGTAATTTCTTTCCCGGCCAGGCGCGCCCGCAAGGTGTCGGTGGCTTCCCGGCCCCCGTACATATTCTTCTCCGGCGTGTTGATCCGGAGAAAACGGACAGAGGCGAATTCAATATCTATTTCTACCTTGATGGTGTCACCGTCAAACACCTGGATCAAGCGGCAGGGAAGCAATATTTTTTTTGCAGTCGAATGTTGGCCGGGAACCGGAACCGGTGGGGCCGGTATATCCACCCCGGAAGAGGTTTTTGCCAGGGCGGTTTTGACGGTCCGGAGGATCTCCGGTGGAACATGTGGTGCGATCTTCGCTTCGATATCGTCGATCAGCCACGGAAAGTACCGGGAGATAACAAACGGGGCGAAAAGTAGGGCTAAGACCAGGTACACCAGCAGTGTTAACAACCAGGACCGTGGCCGCTTTTTCTCGCTATCCGCCTTCTTTTGTTTTTTCAACGGCTTATTCCATCTTCCATGACCTTATTCACCGTTCCAATAATACCTTAATGCCGGGACACCTGTCCCGCTATTTATTGGACATCTCCGGGCGGCTTTCCTATAATAGCTT
>CAZQHK010000003.1:35684-43041 GCA_964593455.1 uncultured bacterium | reverse complement strand
GACACCTGTCCCGCTATTTATTGGACATCTCCGGGCGGCTTTCCTATAATAGCTTCGTGATATGAAACGGATGAATCTGTTCAGAGCAGATCCGAGCAAAATTTACGGTTCGGAAGGATATCGGGTTTATGAAATCAATGGCCATGAGTTTTTTCGCAGCGACAGCAGCGCTTTTTCTCGTTTCATCGGCGGCGGGCCAGGAGGGTCCCTACCCGTCGATCGTGTATGGGAACGACCTTTTTCTGAAAGGTGAACCGGTGGTGACCGGATTCAAGGGCTCCAAAGCAGTAGTGGAGTTTAAGACAGTGAACCCGGTTTCACCGGCCTTGATCTATTTCGGGACGGCCCTGCCCACCCAAAAACTGGGAGCGGCCTACTACCGAAAAGAGGCAAAAGAAAAACCCCTTAAAAAGAAAACGTTCTTCACCTCGCACCGGGTCAAACTGAATATAGCCAAACTGGAGAAAACGCTCTATGACAGTGTCGGCCTGATCGAAAAAGGAGGCGGGACCATCTACTGCCGTATCACCGCCTACGACCCGTCGGTCCAGCACTCCCGGTTTCACGATTTCCGGTTCCGTTACCGCCGGCAGGGGCCGGTAAAATCGGGCAACTACACCCTGACCTGCGCCCTGATCGAAGGGCCCATGGTGGACTGTGTTACCCCGTCCTCGGCAGTCATTTCCTGGAAAACCGATCGCGAAAGTCCGGGCCGGGCCGTGATCGAAGGCGGACAGACGATATCCAGCCCGGCCGCCCGGATCCACGAAGTGCCGCTTACCGGTCTGAAACCTGATACACGCTACTCGTACCGGGTAGATTATTCGGAAGACCGTGGGACCTCGACCGCCTTTTCGTTCAGGACCGCGCCGGAACCGGGCAGCCGCAAACCATTCAGTTTCGGATTCATGTCCGACAGCCGGGTGGGAGTGGGCGGTGGCGAAAACGCCATCAACGGTGTCAATACCAAGATTCTGGCCCAGTTCACGGCCGCGCTCTACAACCACGGTGCCCGGTTCATCTGTTTCGGGGGCGACCTGGTCAACGGGTACACCTCCGAGCGGTACAATTTTGACATGCAGCTGGCCGCCTTCAAACGGGCGGTGGGGCCGGTGGGCGCCAGCCTGCCGATCTACGAGGCCATGGGGAATCACGAGATGATCGGAGATTTTTTCCAGTACCCGGACTCCCGCTCTGAGGGAGACCATTTCCTGGTGGGCACGGACCGCCGGGGGAAGGAAAGCGCCGAGGTTATTTTCGCCGGCCACGTGGTCAACCCGAAAGGAAGCATATACGGATTTTCCGCCAGACCAGAGAAACGGTTGGAAGGAACGGGCGGAACGCCGGTCGGGCCTGCCTACGACGAGACGGTGTACTCCTTTAACTATGGTAACGCCCATTTCACCATCTTGAACACCAACTACTGGACCACCATGATCAAGGGCGCGCCGGGCACCACCGGTAAATACGCCAATAAGCGGCAAAACGCCGAAGCGCTGAAAGTCTTCGGCGGTACCCGCGAGGGATATATCAGGGACAACCAGATCGAATGGTTCAAACGGGACCTGTCGGCGGCTGAGGCGGACGAGGACATCGACTGGATTTTCGTGATATTCCACGAACCGCCCTACCCCTGTGGCGGACATCTCTCGGACGTCATGTACTGGGGCTATAACGGCCAGGGTGACCGAGACGGGCTTAACGACCACTCGCAACCCTGCGGCGACGTGCTCGACATGCGCGACCGGGTTATGGAGACCGTGTGCGGGTATGAGAAAGTGGTGGCGGTCATGTGCGGCGACGAGCACAATTACAGCCGGACACTCATCGACAGCGGGCTTAATTCCCGTTACCGCTACCCCGTCTGGCAGATTATCAGCGGCGGCGTGGGAGCGCCTTACTATTCCCAGGACAAATCAGCCTCGTGGACGAGCAACGTGGCCGCGTTCACCGCCGCCAGGAACTATTGCCTGTTTAGCGTGGACGGTGATTCGGTGCGGCTCTTCGTGTTCGGTGAAGACGGACGGATTATCGAACACGTCCGCGACCTTACAAAGATAAAGAGGTGACACACTAATGACGGAAGAATTAGAGCCACGGGCAACCGCCGGCAACAAGACGGCTACCGACGAGACGAAAAAAGCAGCGCCAACTGAAAAAGAGCAGTTTTCCATCAAACGATTCCCTTACACCCCGGTACTGGGTTGGTCGGTGAGCCGTTACGACAAGTTCAAAACCTGCAAACGGCAGTACTATTACGATTATTACGGCAAACACGACACCGAGTTCACACGGAAAGAGATCTATAAACTGAAGGATCTCACCTCCGTCCCCCTGGAGATCGGTTCCATCGTCCACGACGTGATCAGGGTGCTTCTAAACCGGCTCAAGAAGACCGCCAAAGCTATCGACCGCGACCGCTTCTTCGATTACGCCAAACGAACAGCCACCAATTATTGCCAAAAAAAGAAATTCGCCGAGGTGTATTACAAGGAGACTGAAACCGTCGACGCGGTGGACGTGTATACGTCAGTCGAGGGCTGCCTTAAGAACTTTCTCGACAATGAACGCTACCGCTGGATCTTCACCGAAGCCGTGCCTAAGATCGACCGCTGGATCATCGAACCGCCGGGATATGGCGAAGCCCGGATCAACAACCTGAAAGTCTACTGCAAGGTCGATTTCCTCTTCCCGGTAGGAGACACGATCTATATCCTGGACTGGAAGACAGGCAAACCCCACGCAGAAAAACACCGGAACCAGCTCCTGGGTTACGCGGCCTGGGCATCTTACCATTTCGACCACGATCCGGCCATGATCGTTCCCATCATCGCTTATCTGCAGCCGGTCTACAAGGAAACCGTCACGGAGTTCAACGAGTTCGACATCGAGGAATTCTCCCTGCAGATAGAGGAACAAACCCTTGAGATGCAAAACTTCTGCGAGGACGTGGAAGAAAACATCCCGAAAGAGAAAAGTGAGTTTCCCAAGACCAAAATCAAGCGGATCTGCGACTACTGCAACTACCGGGAACTGTGCTCCAAACCCGAGGTGGCGGTGGATGATGAAAACAGATTGCCTATGAGTTATTAAAACTCCATCGGTTTGAGTGATTCACCGAACTTCCAGATCTTCACGGTATTGTCGACGCTTCCGCTGGCCAGCATCGTACCGTCAGGGCTGAAGGCCAGAGAAGCTATCGGTGCCGGATCCGAAGATTTGACGATTTCCAGAATTTTCCACGGGTTATCGCCTATAAACCGTTTTTCCAGGGAAAGCAGTTCATAAAGGAGGGCTCCCAACGAGTAAATATCTGAACGTTCGTCCATCCTCTCTACTTCGCCAAAAGCTTGTTCCGGTGACATATACCTCACCAAAATCGCCGACCATGATATTGCCCGGTTTCAAGTCACAGTGAATTACTCCCTGGGAATGGGCAAAAGCAACCCCGTCACATATCTTGAGGAAAATATTCAACAGTTCAGTTCTTTTACCATCTTCCTGGGGAACAATTCTGGTTTCATTTACATAGTCTGAGTTCAGGGAACCAACCAGGAGTCTTTTCATAATTATTATTGTTCCTTAATATAAGAAGGAAAGATGGATCGTTTTATCTTTCTCACTCAATGGTAACCAGATATTCCCGATAGCCACTCACTGGCCCAGTTTCCTGGAATACGAGCGGCTGATAAGGTCGAATTTATCTCATTGTATCTCCGGAATATCTCCCCTGCAAGTTCTTCCTTCAGGAATCCGGAAGCAGGCGACGTGTTCGAAGTCCCCCGGACAGAGTAGACGGGTATGAGTAGATATTACGCTCCATTCTTGTTCCGGTGTTGCGAATAAGCATTTATTTGCGGTATTATTTGTTTTGGAATGAATCGTTTCCGGGATTTTGAAACAATCATTACCGGGAGATGGTCCTGATGGTAAAAAAGCTTTTATTGGCGCTCGTTGTGATGGCTTTAGCCGCCTATCTGCTGCCTGGATGCGGCGGCCGGTCTCCCCGTTTCACCGTGACCGAGATACAGGGACAGCTACAGGTGAAAGGGACTGACGAACAGTCCTGGCGGGCCCTTAAAACGGGCGATCAGATCAAAACGGGCAGCCTCATCCGTACCGGGGCCGGCGCTTCCGGAACGGTCCTGGTGGACGATAATTCAAAGCTCTATGTAGCGCCTGATTCCGAAATCGAAGTGGAAACCCTGAAAGGCGAAACCGCCGATTATGTTATCAGTTTCAAACTCAAGCGGGGGGACACTTTTTATTACCTTGAAAGCGGCACGAGAAAGTTCTATGTCATCACCCCGATGGCCGTCATGGGAATAATCGGGACCGGTTTCAGGGTGACCGTCGACGACGACGGCACTCACGCCAGAGTGGCGGTCGCGGAGGGAACGGTTTCCGTCAAGAAAGATAACGCCGAAGTTCTTTTACCAGCCGGATTCGCCCTGGATATCGATCGTAATCAACCGTTGGGGTCACCGACTCCGATCTTTATGCCCCAGGAACTGTTCAACGGTGAACCGGTGAACCGGCTACTGGGAAAGACGAAACCCGGTCCGGCCATTGAAATCCCTATCAGGCGGCCGAGTCCCGATGACGAAACCGGTCTGCCCCCCTCTTCTCCGAAGAAGATGCTCACGTGTCCCGCCTGCCAGTCGAAGGTGGAAGAAAGCAAGTTCTGCTTCTACTGTAAATCGCCCCTGGCACCGGGAGCAGGGAAATAGTAACCGGGAAAACAGGCTGGCTCGATCACGTTAAAACGTGTCTTTGACCACGCCCCAGGCTTCGGTTGGTCCGCCGGGCGCCAGCTTAATCTTCCACCAGTTTTCGCCTTTTCCGCTGCCGTCGGGCGTGTAACAGTTGGTCTCGTCGACGTACTTCAGGAAGAAATTCATCACGGACGAGACAGCCATTTTTGACCCATCATTTTTGTTTTCCATATAGTAATTCGTGTGAATGGGCTCAGGCCCGACTTTTCCTTCTATACTCAGTCCCCGGCACACATCCGGGTTGTTCTGGTTCTCATAGAAATACAGGAACGAAGCGGCCGCGTTTCCTCCCGCGCCGACGTCCTCAACGATCTTGAAATCCTCTCCGTCAGCGGTCTCGTATTTGACGACTCCCTGGGCTTTCCATTTAAATCCGTACGTGTAGCCGGTGATCACTTTTGAAAGACTGTCTACATAGTCCCGGGGATTAGAACCGACCGAACCGGCGGTACCCTGCTGATCGATGTAACGCAGGTAGCGCTCGCCCGAGGTTTGGCCCCGGCTGAATCTGAAATTACTCTTGTGCTCGGGCGCCTGCTCGGGATGCCCGCTTCCGAACACCGCCGCCATGGCGCCGAGTTTGTCCGAATCCGCGGTCCGGCCCGGTGCCTCCCCCAGAAGTATCTCGATCTTGGCGAGAAGCTCATCTTTGTCGCCTTCGGAGATATCCCATCCGGCACTCATGAAGAATCGTTCGAAATTTTCCCGTATGAAACGGTTTTTCAAGGTATTCAAATTTTCACCGGTGACCGAACCGGTGTCGAGATTTGCCAGGCGTTCCTGCAGGTTCTTCTGCGAAATCGTCTGCTCGCTGATATGCAAATTCTGCTTGATATTAGCCGACAGGATCTTGTTCCGGCTGTAGTTTTGGACGTATTTGCGCTGGATATCGGCCAGGTAGGCAGCCAGTTTTTTTCGGCTCTCTAAATCGTCTGCACCGGAAAAACCGGGAACATTTTTGTCGATCTCCGACTCCGACAGGATTTTAACGTTGATCATACGCCGGAACGTCTTGACCGCCGCCAAACCGCTTCCTTCCGGGTCGACGCCGAGAGTCGACTTCTCGCCGTAGATGGGTTCCGGGCTGATAATGTACTTGCCGTACCCGTACAGAACCTTGCTTTTGTATTTGGCATACACGTAGACCTTGATATGGTCGAGCATGACATACTGCCAGTCACCGATTCTCTTCTTCGTGTTCTGCACATAATCGTCGGCATAGATCTTGATATAAGCCTTGGAGTCGGGAAGATCCGGCTCCAGGGTCCCACGGGGTGCGGAATCGCCGTACCAGCGGTCCTGCTGCAAACGGTCTTCGGCGATATTTAGTCCGGCCCGCACCAGGTACTCGGTTTTCTTGAGATTGATAATCAGGTCGAAAATCCTCAACTCGTTCTGGGTAAAACTGTGCAGGGCGATAAAACTCAGGAACAGGAGAATGATGATAACCAGTACGACAACATAAGCGATTCCCTTTTGAGACTGCAAAAAGCTGGTCAGCACTGGTTTTCTCCTTTCCCTCACGGCAGCGTGTTACAGGTCGAAAGTTCGTTTTGAAGCGTGAACCGGTACTCGTCTTTCTCGATATCGATCATGTACTGGATCAGTTTTTTGTCTGTCAGCCGGCCTTTGAAATTGATCGTGTAGGGAACGATTTCCTCGTATTCGTCCGTAGAGTAATTGTAAAGAGACACTTTCCCGGCATCGTTGAGAAAGATGGCCACGATTTCATTCAAGTTGTTTTTAAATATCACCTGATTCACGAACTCGGTCGAAACATCGGCGGGATAGAGAAACTCGGTAGCCAGGTAGAGTTGTTTCGCCAGCAGCACGGAACAGTTCCGCAACTTGGATGTCAACTCGGTTTTTTCTACCGCTTTACCGCTCTTTTTGCTCCATTTGACGGCCACACTGAAGAACCCGAGAATCAAAACGAGAATAGCCGTCCCGACAAGAATCTCGATCATGGTGAACCCATTTCGGCCGGCAGGTTTCTTCACATGTTCTCCCTTCGGGCCTTGATGTTGAACAGGGTGAACTTTGCCGATCTGGTGCCGCTCTTCCATTGGACCGCGATCTTGATCTCATGAGCGCCGTTGACACAGATAGAGGAGGGTTGGACCGTGGCCACGATCTTCAGGTTCTTGATATAGGCCAGTTTATCATTGTACTCTTCGACGATATCCTGGGTGATGTCCCGATCGATGAAACTCATCGGAATACCCGGATCGAGATTATTTATATCGTGGATGTACCGGTGTATCTGCTGCTCTGCGATGTTGATGATGACGGTCCGGTCCCGGATATCCCGCAGGGCCGAGATACCCTGGCTGAAAAGAGAAGAACAGGGGATCAAGGCCAGGATGAGAATAGCGATAGCCAATACGATCTCTATCAAAGACAGGGCCCGGATACCATTCCCTTTTTTCAACCGCACGCTTCCCCCTTTGCTTTTCAGGTTGATGGTCTATCGGTGTTCACTGAAATAGTAGCGGATCTTCAGGCCGTACGTCAAGCTATCTTCCAGTCAAAGCCAGATCAAATAGAATTTAAAAACGAATAGTACTGCATCACGCTGGAGA
>CAZQHK010000003.1:26879-35584 GCA_964593455.1 uncultured bacterium | reverse complement strand
TCAAAGCCAGATCAAATAGAATTTAAAAACGAATAGTACTGCATCACGCTGGAGATACCCTGGCCTACGAAATACCCCAACACCACCGACAGGACCAGGGTAATAACGGTAGTGATCACCTTGGCCCGCCGACTGAATCTCGGGTTGATCCACATCAGCGGCAGCGCCAGCGGCCCAACGGCCAGAAACCCCATCACCAACCAGGAGGTGTTGAAATACCACTTCTCTTTTTTCTTCGGGAGCTCCAGGAACTCCCCGCAGTAACGGCATTTGATAGCCTCGGCCTGGATATCCTCGGCACAAAACAGACACTTCTTCGTGGCCACGTGTTCAACTCCGGTCTTGATAGCTAATTGTACCGTTTACGCTTCACGCTATTATCTTACATTTCGCTACACGTAAAAACAAGATCAGGCATTTTTTCTTGCCGGTGATCACAGTAGATGAGTATCATGATCATCGGCGCCGCGCCCGTGCTGCTGGCAATCCTGGTGGCCATCGAGAGGTTTCCGGAACCCAAACGCCAAGCCTACCTGAAAGACATGTCTAAGAAACCTGACCGCTAAACGATGCACTCGTTTGTTGACACAACATAAATTGTGCAGTAGTATTAATTGGGGATCGGGAATGATAAATTATCTATGCATCACCGACTTGGGTGACGAACAGGTCCGGCTTTCCTGGCAGCGGGGGGAGGCCGCCCCCCGCCTGTATCCTCATCCCATTCCCTGCATCAACCCGGTGGATATCGATGATCTCACTGCTATTCAATGGTACCTGGAACAATACCTTCACTATCCTTTTGAAGAAGAGCGGTATCGGGCACAAAAGATCGAACAGACGTTAGCCCGATGGGGTAGCGAGTTGTTTACACAGGTATTCATCAGGAGCGACCGGGATCCCGATCCGTATGCTTTTTATACGGAGGCGATGGATTATGGTTTGGATACCTGCCTGATCTGTATCACATCGGAGGATCCCGCTTTCCTGGACATTCCCTGGGAGCTGTTAAAAGACCCGGAGCGGGAGCCCGGACACCTGGCGCCGTTACTGCGGGGGATGTATCGTCACCTGGCCGGTCACGAGGTCGATATGCCCGAGTTATCAGCAACAGAGCCGTTCAGGGTTCTGCTGATTATGAGCAGGCCCTTCGGAGAACGGGACAATGCCTTCGCCACGGTGAGTCGCCCGTTCCTGGCAGCACTCGAACCGCTACGGAATCAGATCGAGTTCGATGTCTTGCGTCCCCCTACCTTCAAGGCACTGCAGGAACATTTCACCACCAGTCCCGGTCGTTACCGCCTGGTCCACTTCGACGGGCAGGCTCTGTTTCACCGGACCGGAGACTATTCCGTTGCCCATTCCATAGATAGTGTCGATACCGGGTACCTGGCCCTGGAGAGAGAAGACGGTAAAGAGGATTTGATCGATGGCCGCCGGTTGGGCCAGCTATTGGCCAACTCCGGGATACCGCTCTTCGTGATCAACGCGTACCGTTCAGCACAGATGACCGTCTTCAACCCGTTTACTTCCCTGGCTTCGCAGTTGATTGCCAATGGAGTCAAAGGAGTTGTCGTTACTCCCTACCCCTTCTGCTCTACCGCGGCGGAACTGTTTATGGGGCGGTTCTATGCGGGCCTGGCAAAACACCGCTTGCTGGCGGAAGCGGTTACCGACGCCCGCCGGGCACTGGAAGGACAGCCCGGCCGTGAATCTGTCACGGGATCTACCGAGCTTAAGGACTGGATTATCCCCGTCCTGTATCAACGGGAGCACCGGTATGTGCCACTGCCCGAAAGCTGTCACCGGGAACCGATTGAGCGTGACCGTGACGAGACGCCTGCCCGCCCGCGGGTGGCCGAGGTGTGTCCCGAAGGACGGTATGGATTCGTCGGCCGTGATTACGATATGCTGCGCATCGAGCGTCTTCTGCACGACAAAAGCAAGCCGTGGGTGCTCATCACGGGACCCGGGGGGATCGGGAAAACCGAGTTGGCATTCGGTTTTGCCCGGTGGTATGCGGAGAGCGAAGGTTGCCCGGGGGGAGTGTTTGTCACCTCTTTCAGAGAGAAGGCGGACTTCGGGCAGGTGCTCGGCAGTATCATCGGTTACGGAACCAGCCTGGTCAGCCTTTCGGACAAACAGCACTGGGAGAAACTCATCAGCTATCTGCGCGAGAACCGCTGCCTGCTCATCTGGGATAATATCGAGCTGGTGGCCGGGTACCCGGAAAGCGCAGTTCCGCTGGCAACGGAGGAGGAGCAGGGCAAACTGGCCCGTTTTCTCCAGGAACTCATGTACGGCCAGAGCCGGGTTTTACTCCTTACCCGAAAATCCGAGGAGAAGTGGGTGGGAGTAGATTACCAGCCAATGCACGTAACCGGTTTCAGCGAGCGGGAGGCCGTGCATCTGGCCAACTTCGTCCTGGAGTCGGTTGAGTGCAGTCCGGAAAACTTTGCCAACGATCCACACTATTACCAGCTTCTCAAGCTGTTACAGAGGCATCCGCGGTCGATCGAAATCGTGCTCCCGCAATTGGTCCGGACGTCTCCCACTCTCATCATTGAAGCTCTTAACCGCCGCATGGATGAACTGGGCGAGAGCCTGCATGAAGCGTCATTGAATTACGCCTTTTCCAGCCTGTCGACCCCGGCCCGCATGCATCTTCCCTTTCTCGGTCTTTTTTCTTCCAAAGTGAACGTGACCGTGCTGGGCAACTTCACTGATGGAACGGATGAACGAAGGAACACTTATCTCGAGCTGATGCAGGAGCCCATCGATGCCGTCGGCTGGGAAGCCCTGCTGAAGGAAGCCGGATACTATGGTTTGATCCGGCCTTTGGGAAACCGCACATCAGAGATGCACGCGCTCCTTCTTTCTTTCCTCCGGCGGCGTCTCTTTTCCCTGGTAGATAGAAAGGGATTAAGTATTCTGAATGACGAGTTCATGGAGTTTTACGCCTCCGGTGCTTCTCATTTTTTGAAAGGTGTCCGTAAGAAAGACCCTACCATCATCGAGGTCATACGAATCGAGGAATCGAACCTCATCCGCGCCTTGCGGATGGCTGAAATAAACAAACGCTGGCTCACCGCCCAGACCATTCTCGGACTGCTGGGTGAGTTCTACAAAACCGTGGGACGGTCTGACGAATGGACTGCTTTCCAGGCCAACCTGATCCTTCGTATTGGCCAGGACCTGGATGCCGATTCCGACCGCGACCGGGCCAATCTGTGGATCTATCTTTTGAGCAGTGAGGCGCACGAGGCCAGGGCACACGACGAGTTCAAGACAGCCGAGTCTATCTATGCGAAAATACTCAGCTACCTGTATTCACTCCACGATCCCGCCGTCGAGTCCAAAATCGCCCTCATTCACCACCAGCTGGGCCTGGTAGCGGAAGTTCAGGATAAGTTCGAGCGGGCAGAAAAGGAGTATATGCAAGCGATAGAGATCTTCAAGGGTTTGAACCTTCAATCGCTGCTGGCCAATACGCTCAACCATCTCGGGATCCTGCATTACCGGCGGAAGAATTTTCACCAGGCCATGGTCTGGTACGGTATGGCCCTGACCATCACCGCCGAGCACAACATCAAAACCGGCAAGCAGATCGTGACAGACCTGGCCCGCATTATGAAGGACATAGGAGAAGACGATTTCAAAATAGCCTGGCGGAAGGCTTTTAAAGAGCAGGAAACACTACTCAACTCCATCATCGCCGCTGCCAAAACCCCGTCCTGAGAGCGGTTTACGAAAGGGCACGGTCCGTACAAAGTACGGGGTCATGTATTATAATGTGACGTCTAGCCCGGATATTTCACGAGTCTCCGTCGATAAGATCACCCAGACCGCCGAGGATCGAACCTTCCCCCTTGTGAGCTTTGGCGCCGGAGAGCATCCGGCCGGCCAGTCTCGAGAAGGGTAGTGACTGGAGCCAGATCTTGCCTGGTCCCCTCAACTTTGCGAAGAAGAATCCTTCTCCGCCAAAAAAGGCGGTTTTGATGTTGCCGGCCTGTTCTATCTCAAAATCCACGTTTTTGGTGTAGGCCACGATACAGCCCGTATCAACATGGAGAACTTCTCCCGGACCGAGTTCCCGCTCGACGATAGTTCCTCCCGCGTGCATAAAACACCATCCGTCGCCCTCGAGCTTCTGCATGATAAAACCTTCTCCGCCAAAAAGCCCGGTCAGGATTTTTTTCTGCAGGTGGATACCGATCGAGACGCCCTTGGCGGCACACAGAAAACTGTCTTTCTGACAGACCAGAAAACCGTCGACTTCAGTAAGCTTGATCGGGATTATGTTACCCGGATAGGGAGCCCCGAAAGCCACGTGGGATTTTCCATTACCGGTATTCGAAAACACGGTCATAAAGAGACTTTCGCCCGTAATGAGTCTTTTCCCGGCCCCGACGAGCTTGTCGAGAAATCCACCGCTCTGTTGTTTAGCCGAACCGTCCCCGAAGACAGAATCCATAGCTACGGCAGAGTCCTTGTACATCATGGCTCCGGCCTCGGCGACAGCACTCTCACCCGGGTCAAGCTCGATTTCCACAAACTGCATTTCGTGCCCCATGACCTTGTATTCAATCTCGTCTGCACTGTCCGTCGCAGTCAAAGGCGGCGGACTGGAAGGAGCCGGCCGCGAAAGTTCCGTAACCTGCGATATGGGCAGCCAATTAGCCATACCGTCACGCCATGCCAACCCGTCGGGATGCGCCCTGGCCTGGGCAGCAGCCTGGGTATGTTCGAGAGGACCAACCCGTTTTCCATCAAAACTCATATACCATTGTGCCATAATAGATTCATTATCCTTTCCGGGTTAAAGTGGCGGCATGTCAAGCTGCTCATGTATCCTGGAAATCGCCGCCCCATCCAGGCTCAATTTTCTGCCGAGTTTTCGAAGGTAATCAAATTCAATTTCCTCATCGAGCTCGATAGCCATGAGAGAAACAGTATAGACCATCTCGGCCATCTTCGAGGATGTCACACCCTGAAGAATAGTGTCGATCGGCTGTGGAGTGTCAAGTTCCTTCACAATAAATGATTTTTCCTCTCCGCTCATACCGCTGCGGTTAAGTTTGCTCATTATCCTGGCCCGTTCGTTCTCATCGATGTGGCCGTCGGCGTTGGCAGCCGCGATCATCGAGCGGATGAGGATGACAGCCATCTCCTTTTTCCTTCGATCCCGGTCGGCTGTCTCGGCCACCGGTTGAGCAAAAGGGGCTGTCGGCAGCGGTGGTGGAGGTGGTGAACCGGGCAAGGGTGGTGGTCCAGCCGGGCCTGCCGCCGAAGCGGAAGGAACAGGTGGAATTGGTGGTGGAGGAACTGCTCCGGGAGAAGGTGGCAGCGGTGGTGGTGCCGCCCCGGGAGAAGATGGGAGTGGTGGTGGTGCCGCCGGTGTCTGTTTACCCTGGTTTGAAAAGTGTTCATAGGCCCCGACTGCCACCCCGAGAAGCCCTACCCCAATTAACGATTTCATACCGCTGCTTCGTCGCCTCCGCGAAGATGAACGCGAAGAAGAGCCCATAGCACCTGTTAAAAGTCCGCCCAGAAGTTTTTCCGGATTAAACATAGCCGCCTCCTTTGTGCCAAACACTTATGAATATAACAGCACAGAGAAAAATGTCAATGGGACCTAGCCTGCGTCCCCTCGCCGTGGATTTCTCGCCGGAGGTCTTCGATCACTTCCTCGTATATCTTCTCGATGACGGTCCGTTTCAGCTTCATGGTGGGAGTGAGCTCCCGTCCCGGTTGGAAAGGATCCGTCAGCAACCGGAATCCTTTGATCCGTTCGAAAGGTTTTACGTCCCCACGGCCGTTTACCAGCCGGTTAATCTCGCGCTTGAAGATGTCCGGCACCGCCGGTCCCGCTTCCGGTTCGGATAGGATCAGGACACCGAGATGCTTCCAGTCCTGCCCCACCACCACCGCCTCGGTGATGTGATCGCTCTTCTTCAACGCCTCTTCCAGGGGCAGCGGATTGATGTTCTCACCGTTGAGGAGCACGATAATTTCCTTGATCCGCCCGGTGATAGACAGGTTGCCGTCAGCGGCGAAGTAAGCCAGGTCACCGGTGTCTAACCAGCCGTCCTCGGAGAGTACCTGCCTGGTCTCCACCAGGAGCCGGTAGTACCCTTTCATGATGTTGGGGCCTTTCACGAAGAGCACCCCTTCCCTCCCGGGTGGCAACTCTTCTCGCGTGTCCGGGTCGATGATCTTCCCTTCCACGTTGTTCAGAAGCGGGCCCACGGTGTACGGTGCCGGCGTTCCCGGGACCCGCGCCGCCACGACCGGCGTGGTCTCCGTAAGCCCGTACCCTTCCACAACCTCCACCCCGGCGGCAGTGTAAAAATCCTCCACGTGATCCGGCAGCGCTCCGCCCCCGGAGATGGCAAACCGGAACCGTCCGCCCAGGTCCGCCTTGAGTTTCGCATATACCGTCTCACCTATCTCGATCCCCAGTTTCTGCGTCTGTTTTACCAGCGTCCGGTGGATCATCTCCCAGATCCGGGGGACGGAAGCCATGACCGTTGGTTTCCTGGTCTTCAGATCCTCCTTGAGGGTCCGCCAGGTGGTGTGGAAGGTCTCCGCCCCCATGGCCAAGGCCAGGTATTTGGCTATTCGCTCGAAGGTGTGCCAGGCGGGCAGGATGGAGAGCAGCCGGTCTTCCGGTAATAACGGAATCCGGGTCACCAACGCCCGCAGGTTGCCGGCGAAGTTCCCATGGGTAAGCTCCACTCCCTTGGGATCGGCAGTGGTACCGGAGGTGTAGACGATGCTGGCGGTAGTACCGGGAGTGACGGCGGGAAGCGGCCGGTTTTCTTTTCGCCCGAGTTCCCGCATCGCGGCAATATCGGACACTCCGTCGATACCTTCGATAGTAACGAGAAGCGGTCCTTCAGGCGATAATCCGGATTCAGCGTACCCGCTCTTTTTCACCACGTCATAGAACCACCGGTTTTCCACGATGATGATCCGGGGCCGGGCGTGGTCCAGGATATACTCGATCTCTTCGGCGGTAGAGTTTTCACCCCGGGGCACGTCCACCAGAGAGGCGAAGTTGATCCCCAGGCTCAGGCCGATCCACTCCGGCCGGTTGTGGCAAAAGAGAGCCACCCGGTCCCCCGGTTCGGCTCCCAGGGCGAGTAAGCCGCGGCTGTAGTTGATGATCTGATGGTAGAGCTCGTGGTAGGCAAGCGAAGCGACTCCCGGTTCGCTGTCCGTGTCCGTGGATGGCGAAACCGTTTCACCAGTCTCCGCGCTCCAGGATACGGCCGGCAGATTGCCCCGGGCCGGAAACGATTCGACAAGATCCTGCAAAGTCTCCATGATCCCCACCCCTTTGGTTTCCTGTGAAACAGTGTAGAAAGGAGAGCCGCTGTGTGTCAAGTGCGGCCACCCGCTCCATCACTTTCCTTGCCGTTATCAGCGACTGAGGAGTATCATGCGATTGGGAAAAAACAGGAAGGACTGTTTACCTGATGTGGCGATGTGATCTATGCGGTAAACTCAACTCCACGGGCGCCGACCGATGGCGACGGTGAGATTGCAGTGGAGTTACGGGGACGAAAGCTACATTGAGCTGAAAGGAATCAAAGCTTACGGACCTTGAGAGAGGGGTTCTTTATCCCGAGCTGTTTAAAGCTGAACCTTGAATCGAGAATAACAACTTTGCCTTTGTCCGTGTCCGACCTGATGAGACGCCCGATGCCCTGCTTGAGTTTGATATCCCTTTGATAATAAAACCGTTTCCAAAATTCCTTCGCCGTAAACGTTTTCTTCCTGGCCATCTGAATCGGATCTCTCGGGGACGGATTGGGGATACGCGTTATGATAACCTGCGTCAAGGTGTCACCCTTAAAATCTACTCCGTACCAAAACGTGTCCACGCCGAACAGCACGCTCTCTTTGACGGTCCTGAACTCATCGCACAGATTTATAGTGGCCGATCCCGGTTTCTGTATTAACAGTGGGTAGCCTGAGTTGGCGATGTCCTCTGAAATCATTTCAGCCACATGTTTGAGATCGTTGTAGCTTAAAAACAATACCAGGGTGCGGCCTTTGTTGGTCTTAACAAGATCAAATATCATCGGCACGATCTTGCTCAGCCACACTTTCTTGTTGCCATACTGCCCGCTGACTGCGTCTTCAGGCACGATCACCTCCATTAAACTCGGGGGAAATGGAGAGGGGAGAGCAACGCTTTCAACCCGTTTTCCGGGGTCAATTTCATCTTCCGTGTCCGGAGATTCAGCCAACCCCGTTATTTCATGAAAACATTTAAAACTCTCTTTGCGGCAAAGAGTCGCCGCCGTATAGACGATGGAATCCTTATCTTCATAAATCCTTTCACGGATTATTTCATCCACTTTAATGGAAGCGGAAGAAAGCATAAAATCCCTTCCAACCAACGTGTATGAAGGCACGCTGTTCTGCGAGTCCAAACTGTCTTCAATCTGCTTCAGCGATCCCGAAAAACCGTTAAGCAAATTCATTTCACCCTGCAATTTCCGGGCGGTCCTGGAGTTGATTTTAAGTTTCGTGCGGGAGTTTTCATCCAGGATAGAATTCACACGGCCATATATGCTCGCGACCGCTTCTCTCATTTCCTGTAAATGAAGGTTGATGTGTCCTCCTTGAAACATCACATGATTCGGAATTAAAACACTTTCCTCCATATATTTTAAACTCGGATTAATGGCGTT
>CAZQHK010000003.1:0-26779 GCA_964593455.1 uncultured bacterium | reverse complement strand
CCGCCCTCAACGCACAAGATGGCACTATCGTTTAAAGCCCGAGTAACGTGATGCGCGTACTCAACCTGGGAAGTCCTGAACTTAAAACCCTGGCCGGAATTTGCCATTTCTTGAAACCGGTGGTTAATTTCGCTGGCAGGGATTTTTCGATAAGGCTCAACTTCATTCTCAGGCGGAGGCATTGAGGCCACAGTTTCCAAAAAAGACTGCCAATTAGCAGCGTCAGGCATTGAGCACGGGGAAAAAAGACCCCCAAAATAATCTCGATAATTCTTTGTCAGATGAACAAACGCTTCACCAAAAAGCGTGTCGCTTTTTTTAAGGTAATAACGGAGCGCCCGGGCCCGGGAGTACTTTTGATCGTTCAGTTCTGTCCCGGAGATATGTTTTACAAGCTCAAGTGATAACAGAACAATCTCCGCCGCCGAAAAACTGACCCGATCACGTTTTTTCCGAAAAAGATACTCCCACAACTGTTTCAAAGAGTGGGATTCCAAATATTGGAGGAAAAACTCGGCCGCAAAACTGAGATCGACAATCCGGTCGATCCCGATAAACTCCTTCAATTCGCCCAGGTCGCTGTTGTCGTTAAAAGCAAACGCAAACCTTTGGCCCCCAAAAAAGGTTCTAATCCGGTCCCTGACCTCCTGGCAGGTTGGAGCTGATTCAATCTCCTTTTTTGAAAGATTAGAGTAATAGCGCTCTCGTTCAGAAAACTTGTCATACCGAACCAGCGATTCAAACGTCAGTGACGATTCATCAGGCCGCATAATCGTGGCGGAGATTGAATAGATATGATTGCCATCGTCTTCCACCCGGCCGGTATGAGCATAGACAAAAACGAGGTCATCGATGAAGTGGGGATATGGTTTTAACATAAGCTAACCTCTGGTTAATTCTTAAAAAAATGACCATCCGGCGGCCGAAATCGGCGGTCTTGTTTACAATGATTTGTTGCTATCCATTGTACCATCTTTTTGAATTTTATTGACGGTATTTTGGTCACCCCGGTCTACGAGCTCACGGAGGCCGAGAACACTCATAGAAGATGATTTTACGATCAGAGCATTATCTTCAGGAACATCCAGATCATGACCGCCAGTATCGCCAGTACGCCCCCCATGAACATAACGACGGTGTCCTGATACCAGGGAGGTTTGTAGACAGAAGGATCGAGATGCTCTATCACCGCCTGTCTATTGAAGCCCCCTGCCGTTACCCGGAGGTGTTTTCGAGGTTGTCCCTTGATATGCCGCGTATCCAGGATGACGGACATTGTCCGGGCAGCCTTCTCGATCTCCTCTAAACTCTTTTTCCAACCGCGGACACGGATTTTCTTGCCATCATTGCAAATTACCTGGACGCAGTAGGACCAATGTTTCGCATCGGGACCCTTCTGCCCTATGCCGGATGATTCCAGACCACTGGTCGTGACGCCCGCAAGCTGGGAAAAAGAACGGAATGCACTTTCCGTTGCCAGCTTGAGGATTCTCCGATAGCGAAGAATCTGTTTTCTGTCCCGATCAACGATGAAATAAACATCGTAAGCCATGGTGAGTCCCAGGCCGAGCAACAACGGGATCTGTAGAGCTTTTTTGTCTTGCTCGCCAACTGAGCACTGCTCAGCCTTTATTCACATTCTATAAGAGTTTTCGCGCGCCGGTTTTCAAGTCGATATATGACAGTTTTAGTGAAGTTTAAGAAATGACGTTTAGTCTCTGTTAATCTGCCTTTTCAGGGACCGTTGACATTACTGTTAACAAAATAGAAAAATGTCATCTAATATTGCATAAAACATTTTTCAATAGGTAGAATGAGCACATTACAATGATGTTTTAAAAATATAATAAATTATGCTCTTTTACGCGTTCATTTTTTGATTTGAAGCTAAATCAAACCCATTAATAGTGCCACACCACATTATCGGTCCAGCTGCCCGGCGATAAACTTATAAACGTCCGGCGAACGGGATATGTCTATGTGGTTGAGCGGAAATGTTTTGGTTGCCACGGCCTTGGCGCCGCGGACCGTAAGCCCTTCGACATAGAGCGCGCTCTTGAGAAAAAGGACACCGTCGCTGGTATCGGTAAGCTCCATGCCGCTGGGAACACGCCAATGGGGAAAGTTCGTTTCCTCGTACAACACCGGATGGGTACCCGCTATCAAGACGGCTTCAACGTCGGGGGGCAATCCCTGTTCATTGAGTCGTTCGATTAGATTGCCGCCGGCCTGGCGGGCGGCTTCCAGACCCTCGGAATGGAGATAGATGGAAACACCTCCCGAACGAAGACACTGCGACGTGTAATTGGCATCCGCAGTGTAACTCAACGGTCCGTCGGGAACACCACGTTCTCGAATATCATGGATCATCTGCAGCTGGCCGGGAAAGCAGCCCGAGTGGATATAATTGTCACCGGTCTCCTGCCAGGATCCCATGAACATCATCCTCTTGGCGCCCACCGGAGCCGGTGCTCCCGTGCTCATGACATACAGGTTATAGCCATAGTACCGGAACGGTAAATCGAGACCGCCTATGGGAGCCACCTGAAAAACGATCGTACCGACATCTTCCCGGTACATTGTCAGATAGTCGAGTCCGGAACCTTCACCGGCGTTTTCCACGTAGCAACGGGCGGCCATGGCTCCCTTGGAGTAAGTAATCAGGTCAACCCTGAAATCCGGATCTCCCTCTCGTCCGAGAAGCGTCCGGATACGGGTAATCGCATTGGCGACCTGTTCTCCCTGGTGAAGATTACAACCATGGAAATGGCTGAATGAGATTCCGAACACGGCGTGTCCATTTTCCGCCAGGTATTGCCCCAGCCCGGGTCGGGTCAGGTGGTCAGGGTGGGCCGTGGACAGCGGACGGGTCCAGCGCCGCGTCGCATCCTCGTTGGCGCCATGAATCATCAAAACAGGATTCGGCTTCGTGCTCGAATTCCACCCCGGCATGGCATGCAGCAGGAAGGTGTTCGAATGGGGCTCCTTCGTACCGAAGGCCTCAATCGTCTGGGGGTAGAACTGAACCAGTTTGGGATGAAACGGCTCTGCGGGAAACTGCGGGTGGGGATCAACATGCCGCTCGATGAAAGCCCATGGAGAAGCGGTCTCTCCATTTACAACGTGAACCGGCTCGGGACGGTACATCGAGGTGGCGGATGAATGAACAGGAAAACACAGAACCAAAGCGGTAAGCAACGCAATAACTACCGCACTACATTCGCGCGCGCTCCGTTTTTGCACGTGTGGTCACCACTTTTCTCTGTTATTCTCTCGCCTGTGGCGCTAATTAACTAACATATAATTATAGTGGCGATCTACACATTTGTCAAGAAGATATTTGCATTTGCAAAATATCCGCGTATAATGTTTGCTTATGCAAAAAAATTTCTGCCAAATCTCGCTGTTCAACTCATAGCTTTAAAGAATGCACGGCAAAGAAAAAGCGCTCCCCCCAAAGGGGGAGCGCTGCAATCGATAGCTCTATCGCCGCATTACTTCTGTGTGGTTATATTCTCAAGCGACTCGTGCCACTTTTTCAGACCTTCAAGCCACAGCTTCCGGGTGTTCTTGGAGTTCTTCTGATACTGGCTGAAAAAATCCGCCTGGTTTTTCATGGCAAACTCAGTGTACTCACGGTAGTTGTCCATCTGCTGGCGGGCCATTTCAAACATCTCGTCCTGCACCTTGATTCCCAGGTCGATGTACTCGTCCATGCTCTTCCGGGTAACTTCATTGATCTCGTTCAGTTTCTCTCTTGTCTTCTCCATCATTTTTTCTCCTCCTTTTGCAATGTTTTCAGCTGTTTCTTTTACCTTGTTCTTCATCATGATTCTCATCCTTTCTTTTTTTTGCTTTTTCAAATTCCTTGCTTCCTTGACGTCCCGGGGTATCCGTCGTTTCCATGGTCCAATTATAGCACAGCTGTTTTGCAAATGCAACAAAAATATTTACTTTTTGCAAAATAAATTTATTATTTTGACTTATCCCTTTATCCATAGTATATTTGAAGTGGAACTTTTTTATGGAAAGCGGTGAATTTACCCGTGACAAACCGATTAGTTATTCGCAAATACAAAAACAGGCGTTTCTACGACACGGAGCGTTCCTGCCACCTGACCAAGGATGATCTGCTCGACCTGGTACTGGCAGGCCGGGATGTGCAGGTGCAGGAAGCCGGCAGCGGGCGGGACGTTACCGTGGTCACGTTGCTGCAGATTCTTCTGTCTCGAAACGGTGATGTGCTCAATGATTCTGTTCCGGCCGAACTCGTCCACGGGCTGATTCGATCCAACGATATGGTCCTGAAAAGCTTTTTCAGCCAGTTCTTTCCTATAGCAGCCCAGTTTCTCAAGGGAACCCTGTCTCCCCTGTTTCCCCAGCAGCAGGGTGGCGACTTCATGCAGGCAGCCTCCTTTATGAATCCCTGGGGGCAACAGCTCGATTCACGGGGAGACGCAACCCCACCCGGGGAAGAACAGTCTGGAGAAATAAGCGACCTCAAAAAGAAGCTGAAGGACCTGGAAACGGCAATCAAGCGTCTCGACAAAAAAGGATAATCCGGGCTACAGATCCCGCTCTTTCAGCCAGGCGGCTATATCGTCCCAGTAAAGCGTGGTGGGTTTGTTGCGCGGGTCCTTACCCAGGGCGATACCCAGGTGCCCGGTCTGGTAAGCAGTGACGGTGCAATCCGGATGTTTTTCGAGCAAGTCTCCCAGCGTGGTACATGATTCTACCGGTGAAACATGATCAAACAACGCCGCCAGGGCAAAGACCGGCATGGAAAGATCTGCCAGACGGGCTTCCCGTGAGCCAAGAGACCAGGAGCGCTTTTTGACCAGCGAGTTTTTCTGGTACCCGTTCTTGATTATCTCCCGGTAGACCTGGCCGGGAAACGGTATGTTCTCCGAAATCCAGACATCAAGAGCGAAAAAGCTCTTTAAAAACTCGGGATTACGGTGTTTCTTGTAGAGGGTCCGCATCTGCTTGAGCTTGCCGGTCGGGACCAGCCAGGGAAAAATGCCGGCGAAGAACTCGGCGGTGATGTTTCCGGTCGTGTCCACCAGCTTGTCCACGTCAAAGTGCTCCTCCCGAGCCCACCAGCTCAACAATCCCCGGTCTTCAAAATCCACCGGCGTGACCATGGGTATCAGGCTTTTCACCAGGCAGCCCCCGTCACAGGCGGCAAACAAAAGTGACAGTGTGCCGCCCAGGCAATATCCTCCCAGCGAAACTCCGGCGGACCCGGACGCTCTCATGGTCCGGCGGACCGCCCGGGCCAGGTAATTGTTGAGATAGAAATCCAGGCGGTAGTGTTTCTGCCCCGGAGTAGGCGCACCCCACTCGAGCATGAAGACATCGAGCCCCCGCTGAAGCATGGCGGCAATGAAGCTTTCGCCTTTTAGCAAATCCATGATAGCGGGTTTGTTGACCAGCGATGGCACGATAAGAAGAGGATACCGGTATGAGGAGGGAGTGGCTCGCCGGTAACGGTACAGCGTTACCGAATGCTCCTGGTACACCTTGTCCCGCGGGGTGGGAGACATGAAATCCCGTACGTTTTCCCTGAACGACTTAAGTTCTTCACTGGCCGCCAGAAACTCGTAGGCCTGCTGGTATTCTTCTGCGATTAGCTGTAAGTTGTCCTGCTCATTTTCTTTCATGCTCTGGACTCCTTATCCGTTACCTGGTAGTGCTTTTCTTTTTTGCGGCTGGCTTTTTAGCAGAGGGCTTCTTCTTTGCCGGTGCTTTCTTTTTTGCGGCTGGCTTTTTAGCAGCCGTTGTCTTCTTCGCCGGAGTCTTTTTCTTTACCGTGGCTTTTACCGGAGCGCTTCCCCGGGCCGCCGCGTTTTTTTCCAGCCGGTCCTTAAGGCCAACCAGTTGGGTTTGCAGCTCCGCCACCGCCTTCTGGCCGGTAGCCAGGCGGCCGACTATTTCCACCAGGTCTTCGAATTGCTCTTCCATATCCAGCAGCCTGGTTTCCAGGTTGTGGACCGTCTGGTACAAGCTGGACATGCTGTCCTCATCAGGCATACCGAGCGTCTTGAGTACAGTGGCTATATGCTTTTTGAGCATACTTTGATAATCCAATGAGGCATTCATGTTCTTTGCTACCATTTTCATGAAATAGGGATCGCGCATGGTTTTTTCCATGTACTCGCTGAAACCCTGCTCGAATTCCTTCATCATCTGACGCGACATGTCAAAAGGATTGAAATTCATGGTTAGTTCACGCCTTTCCATTCCGATCCTGAATGGCGGTGGCCTTTTACCGTCTGCTTCAGGATTAAACTCTTCTTTTGGAGCAACTGTATCAGATGCTTCCACCCAATCTCAAACACTATTTTTCAGAACTCAGCGTGCGGGCCTGATCCTGAACACACGCTGAGCGGTCCTCTTTACCTTACCCGGGTATGCTCCAGCAGGGAAGTCACGGAGGAATGTACTGCCGGCAGGCACGGCCGGTTTTCCAGCCATTGACGGACTTCACGCCACAGGTTGTTGCGGGCCCGGCGGCCCACGGTCACCCCGATGTGCCCGCCTTCAAGCTCAAGTAAGGTCTTGTCCCTGCTTGACACCAGGTCGTGAAAGACGGCCGCCGACGGGTCGGGGACGATGTGGTCCCTGGTGGAAAAGGCGGTCAGAACCGCGCAGGTTATGTCCTGCAACCGCACCGGGACGCCGTCAAGGCAAAAGGTGCCCTTGATCAGCTTGTTACCCCGGTAGAGATCCCGGATGTGCCGCACGTAGGTGGCACCGGGAAAATCCACGTTGTCGTTGAGCCAGGTCTCCAACGCCAGGAAACGTTCCACGTAGCCTTCATCACAGAACCGTTCGATCAACGCCGTGATCTTTCTTCTCTGGGCAACCGGATTGAGCATGAAAAATGAAGCCTGCATAAGCTCCGAGGGAACGGACCCCATAACCTCGGCCAACCGTTCGATGTCCAGAGACGTCTCACCGGCCCAGGAACTGAGCAATCCGTCGTCGTGAAAGTTAACCGGTGAAGTCAACGCTATCAGGCCGGCTACCCGCTTCGGCCTGACCGCGGTGTAGATGCTTGCGAACGTTCCTCCTACACAATAACCGAGCAGGTGTATTCTTTCCACGCCGGCATCCCGGCAGGAGCGGCGCACCGCTGCGTCGAGCCACCGTATGATGTGATCTTCCATGGTGGCAAAGCGGTCCTGGGGGCCGGGCTCGCCCCAATCGAGTATGTAAACGGGAATACCCGCGTCAACCAGGAATTCCACCATGCTTTGTCCCGGCCGCAAGTCCAGCACATAGTACTTGTTGATAATCGATGGAACCATCAGGACCGGGCAGGTCTTTTCCGCCGCTTTCGTCTCGTAGCGCAGCAGGCGCACGCGGCCCCAGCGAGACACTTCCCGCGACGGCGTCCGGGCCAGGCGGGGAGTGAGTTCACCCTTCATGAAGCGTAGCCAGTTCCTGGCCCGGCGCGGCGCCTTCCACAGTTCAGCAAAGGGAATTTCATCCAGGACAGTCCGGACACACATGATAGAATTTCCTCCTTATGTTACAGCACCAGGCCGCCGTCGATACCCAACACCTGGCCGGTAACAAATGAGGCATCATCCGAAGCCAGATAGGCGAAAGCCGCTGCTATTTCATCGGGTTGACCCAGCCGGTTGAGCGGCGTCTTGTCCCTGATCATGTCCAGCACCTTGTCAGGGACCGTTTCCATCATCTCGGTCATAATAAACCCGGGAGCCACGGCGTTGACCCTGACACCCTTACGGCCCAGTTCCTTGGCCCAGGTTTTGGTCATGCCGATGACACCCGCCTTGGAAGCGGCGTAGTTGGTCTGCCCGATATTGCCGCAGGATCCCACTACCGAGGTGGTGTTGATGATGACGCCCGTACCCCGGGTACGCATCCTGCCGGCGGCTTCACGGCCGCAGTTGAAAACGCCCTTGAGATTGACGTTGATCACGGCATTCCACTGATCGTCTTTCATCTTGTGCACCATCGAGTCGCTGATTATACCGGCGTTGTTGACCATGATGTCCACCGCCCCGAAGTCGGCTTCCACCCGGTCCATGGCCGCCTTGACCTGCTCGGAGGAGGTAACGTCTACCACGTAAGCCCGAACCTCGCCGCCGCCGGAGGCAAGTTTCTCCCGGGCCTCGTCCAGGGTTTCTTCCAGGATATCCCACAGGGCCACCCGGGCCCCTTCAGCAAGATATCTTTTTGCAATAGCAAATCCTATTCCCCGGGCTCCCCCGGTAATGATTGAAACCTTGTTATGAAAACTCATTTAACTATCTCCTTTCAAAAACCAACGTTCCTTAATTTCGTGGTTGTACGGTTAAATTACCACAGATTTTTTGCAATGTCAACAAATATTTATTGCAAATGCAAAATTTTTCTGATATGCTTAGTCCCTGCCTCAAGCAGACTTGAGTGCTTGAGTGAACGAAGTAATTTTCTATATAATGAACTCACTATAGTGGTTTTAAAAGATTAAGGAAATCAGAAAGGTTTGATAATCATGGTGCAGAAGATGAACCTCTTTTCCCCCTCACACGTTGAACCGTACGGAACCCCCGCTCCCCTGGGACTGCTGGGCCTGGCCATCGGCTGCGGGGCCTTAACCCCTATCAGTTTAGGGTTTTGCCTCACCCCGGCGGGCCTGAAGACGGCCGCCGTGCTGTGTTTGCTCTTTGGCGCCGGCGGACAGTTCCTGGCCGGGTTAATGGAGTTTCGCAACCGAAACGCCTTCGGCGGCGCGATCTTCACCACGTTTTCCTTCCTGTGGGCGGTCAACGCCTGGTCGCTGAATGCCATCGCCGGAGGCTTCACTCCCGACCACGGCATCCTGCTGGCGCTGGACGTGGTCTGCCTGCTCATCCTGGTGCCCCTGACCTTCGGGTTCGGCTTCTTTTCCAAGCTACTGTTCTACTTCCTGGTGGACATCGATCTGCTCTTCCTGGCCAAGATCATCAAGGGCGTCTTTCACACCACGGCGCTCGATATCCCCATCGCCCTGCTCACCGTCGGTCTGGGCGGTCTAGCCATCTGGATTGCCCTGGCGGCGCTAATCAACCCGGTGGCAGGCAGGCAGGTGTTCCGTATGGCCGGGCCGATCTTCATGGCCAAAAAGCAGCAGACATTCGATTGGTCGGTCAGGCTGAACCTGTTCACCATTCTCTACGGGTACTGGAAAGAGAACGCGTACCGGGAG
Organism: uncultured bacterium; assembly: GCA_964593455.1. GTDB lineage: Bacteria > Muiribacteriota > CAYSPT01 > CAYSPT01 > CAYSPT01 > CAZQHK01. The sequence goes on along the minus strand of CAZQHK010000003.1, from coordinate 17,574 downwards.
ATGCCCCTGGCAGAGCTGCAAAAAACGATGGAGGAAGCCATTGGAGAGCGGGACATCGTTCCCGACCTCTTTTACCTGTGGGAGTTCGGGTATCTTTATCTTTCCTTCGACGATGACAACCGCATCGTCTCGGGACGCCTCAACGCCCGCGGAATCGATATCCACGAGCAGCTGGTATTGCACAAGTACGCCGGTTAACCCGGACTCTGTTCTATTCTTTTGATGCGGCCCTTTCGCGGGCGGCCTGCTCGTAGAGATCGTCCAGCGCTTCACCAAACCGTTTGTACACTTCCTTGCGCCGAACCTTGAGCGAGGGGGTCATAAGCCCGTTCATGGGGGTAAAGTGCTCTGGTACTATCAGGAATTTGCGGATAGTCTCGTAGCGGGCCAGGCTGGCGTTGGCATTTTCCACTGCTTCTTCCACCATTGTGCGGACCGATTCGCACGTCACCATCCCGTCCCAATCATCAATCTGCCGCCCCAGAGATTGCAGGTACACCTTCACCGCCACTTCCGCTAAGGTGACCAGCGCGGTGACGAATTTCTTGCCGTCGCCGTAGACGACCAGGTGCTCGATACACGGGTTGTCCACGAACATGCGCTCGATATTCTCCGGAGGGATGTTTTTACCCCCGGCGGTTACGATGATCTCTTTTTTGCGACCGATTATCTGCAGGTACCCGCCATCCAGCCACCGGCCGCAGTCGCCGGTGCGAAACCAACCGTCGTCGGTGAAGCATTTGGCAGTGGCTTCGGGGTCCTTGTAGTACCCTTTGAAGACCACCGGCCCGTTTGCCAGTATCTCGTCATCCTCAGCCAGCTTTATCTGAACCGAAGGATACGGCTTACCAACCGAATCGAAGTGAAAGGCATCATGGCGGTTCATGGTCAACGTTGGAGAGCACTCGGTCAACCCGTATCCTTCGGTTATCCACAAACCCGCTTTCAGGAAAAAGTCCTTGACCTCCCGTTTGAGCCCGGCGCCGCCCGAGAGGAGAAACTGAAGCCGCCCGCCGGTGAGCTCCCGCAATTTGGCCAACTGCGCCTCCTCATTGTCACTGCTCGTCAGAGCCATGGTGTACAGTTTTTCGTAATAGAGAGGGACACTGAAAAACAGGTGGGGCCGATAAACGGAAAGCAATGAGAGCACGTCTTTCGGGTTGGTCATGTAGCTGGTGAACCCAAGAATATTACCCAGTCCCACTTCTCCCCAGCCGAAGATGTGCGAGGTGGGAAGCCAGTGCAGGTCCACCCCGCCCTCATCGATCAGGTGACCGTTGATAGCCAGCCAATCACGGGAGCTGTACGCCAGGTTCTCGTAGGTCAGCGGCACACCCTTGGGATTGCCGGTAGTTCCCGAGGTGTAGTACATCTGTGCCACCATGTCCCCGGTAGTACTGTTGAGTAATGTTTCCAGAAGACCGGGATACTTTTCCCGGTACGCTTCACCCGCGCGGTAAAACTCTTCCAGGGAGAAACAGGGGCGCCCATGGTACTCGGCGGGAACCTCGCCTTCGAGCAGGACGATGTTCTTGAGCTCAGGAAACCGGTCACCGGTGGAAAAGAGAACATCAAGGAGCTTCTTGTTCTGCACGAACAACAACTTCAGGTCCGAGTGGGAGACAATGTAGGTACCCTGCTCCACGGTGGTGGCGTGATAGATCGGGATGACAACCGTCTGGGAAGTCAGTATTCCGAATCCCGCGTAAATCCATTCAAGCCGGTTGTCGCAATATATTCCAACCTTGTCGCCGGCAGACAAACCGATAGACTTGATGGCATGAGCTATCCGCTCGACATTTTCCCGGTAATCCTTCCACAGGACCGGCTGCCACCGCCCGCCTTCTTGTACCATGAACCGGGGCCGGTCGGCCCACTTTTGTGCGTTTTCGAAAAACAACTTTGATCCGGTCAACTGCGTGATGTCATACTGCATATCGATACCCCCCTCGGCGGTTAATAATCCATTGCCTATCTATTATACACAGACACACCTGGGTCCGCAAAAGAATGTTTGAGCTATGCTCATAAATTGAACTCTACTGATCTAATTTGAGATTGCCTTTTATTTCTATGCCGCTTGGAAGATGTTTGAAATCGTTAATTTGTATGATATCCAAAGCTTTTTTATTTAAAATAGGCACTTCTTTTTTGAGAGGATGGAATTGTTTTAGTTTGCTGAGATCATACACCACTTTACCATGTTTCGGGTCAAATTTTGACTTTACCGCTAAGCTATTACTGGTTATCTTATCACTTACCATTTGGCAAATGATTCCTTTTGCAATACAAGTTGCGAGTTTACCCAGCAGGTTTTCGCCTACTGGTCTTTCAATGTCGAAACTAAACTCTATCTTCTGCTCTTGTCCATTAATAGCGAGTCGGGATAATTTTATATTCAAAGGAATTATTAGTTTAAGACCCCTCTTCTCCACCTGGAGCAAAAGATGAAGACCATCAGAAGAAAATTCACACACCTTAAGTTTTACCCCATCTTCTTCAACTATTTTATCGAGTTCACGACGTATTGTCTCCCCAGGTATTAATATAGATCCTTTCGTGAGGCTTTCTACAAGAAGTGTATATAAACTCATCTTTAAATTATCTTGAATAAAACTGATTAATGACATAAAGTCCCACCTTATTCAGTCGCGTAATGATAATTCTATTGGAATTTTTCAGCAATTTCAACTCAATGAGGAACGGCCGGTAAGCTGGCAGTCGGCAAGCTGTGTCAGGAGGGCGGTTCCCTGCCACGTAATTGCCAGAATAGCTGTCCTCCGGCAGGCTTATCTAGCCGCTCGAAGACACCTGGTAACGCAGAGAAAGTTCACTGTAATTCTTGAAAACACTCCGTATACATATGAAAGATGTAAAGGGTACATGAAAGTTGATTCTCGATAAAGAAAAAGCTGAAAATTATATATACCAAACATCAAATTCGTATTCGTCGGCAAGGTTGTAGAATTCAAGCCCATATGAACCAGCAACCTTAATCCCGAAGATCTTTTCAATAGTACCGTGAGTCACCTCACGTATTCTTTGTTCCGGCATGCCGCGTTGTCTCAGGTATTGGATAAAATGCGGGTAATAGGGAAATCCCGGTATTCCTGAAGCATATCCTTCCTTTTTATCCTTGAGTGTGTGGGGAGCGTGATCGGTTTCAATCCACTCAATCCGGCCGTTTATTAATGCCCGTAACATGTATTCCTTATCATCTTCAGTTCTCAATGGGGGGTTCATTTTATACAGAATTCCGTCACTGCCATGCATTATCTCATCATGTAACATCGCATGATGGGGTGTTAGTCCACACGTGATTGTAAGATTGTTTCTTGCTTTCTCAACTTCTTCCAATGTTTCCGGAACGGAGATGTGACAGATGTGTAATGTCCCTTCAAATCCCGCAGCCTCAGCGAACGTAATCTGGTCTTTAACTGATTCGACTTCCGCTGTGGCAGGCCGGGCTAGTGTATGTGTGTGTGGATTTGACGGATTCCAGAGTTCTGGTCTTAGTTGTGATTCTTTTTCGCAGTGTACGGCCAAAACTCCCTGGTAATCCAATCTTTTGAGGGTGAGGTAAACCAATTGTTGAGATTCTTCATCGACTATGCCCATATTACCGGTTGAATGTCCGGCATACATCTTTAACCCAACAACTCGTGGAAAGAGTTCGTTATGGGCCTTAACGACTTCTTCAATCTGATTGACATCTTTTGTACAGCCGGCATAGATCCCATGAAACATCTGGATTCCCAGCTCTTCAATAACTCTGTCAGCCAGCTCAATCCTTTTAACCAGACTATCTCTGGACGTGAGCGCCGGGCTTGTGTTGGGCATCTCGAATACCCCTGTTAGCCCAGCTTTACTGGCTACCTGTAAACCATGTTTAACAGTTTCCTTGTCTTTTTGCTTCCAATCCCTGAGATGTACATGCGGATCAATCATGTTTCAGGTCCATGATATCGATATTCTTCATTTCCAGATAACGCAAGCTGAAAAAAGTCCCCTCTTGACACGTCAGTCTACCGCCGCATTCACATTCGCCGCACATTCCGACACCACACATATTATTTGTTTCGATTGATGCATAAATGTTGTGTGGATCAATGCTCATCTCGACCTGGAGATCCATTGCTTTTTTCACCAGTGGTTCCGGTCCTATGTTGTAGAAGCATGAATCACTCAAATCTTTTTCATTTAAATCTTCATACATTACCTTGAGCACTCTGCCAACGGCAGAATCATCGGCAACCGGAATATATTCGGCAAATCTTTCTATTCTCTCCCTGAACACCGCCTCCTCTTCACATGAAACGCCATAATAAACGACGATATTCTTACCGTGCCCGTGCAGCGTTTCAATTAATCGTGGCACCACCGCAATGCCGGTACCGCCCGCAACAACATACACGTTTTTTTTGCCGGTACCCGGTGCCGCCGCCCCATAAACCCCTCGTATCATCAACTCCTGGCCTTGATGTAAACCAAAAACAGCTTTGGTAAATTCACCTTTCTTCCGCACGATAAATGTCAAAGGATCATTGTGCGCAATTGAAAATGGCTTTTCTCCAACATCCGGTATCCACAAGAACACAAACTCACCGGGATCATACTCGATCCTGCCTTCCAGAGAAATCACCCGTAACCGTTCATTGACATCATTGATGCTTTGTATTTTATATGGTTTGTGTTCCATCAATCGTTCGTTGGAAATAAATCGTTCGGCGCGGTGTGTATCACACTCGACATCATGCTTCAAAGATGCAACAAACTCCGCTCTATCCTCTGGCTTGACCCTGGCTAGCACGCTGCCCAGGCCAATCACATCTGCACCGGCTTCTCTCATTCTCCTGACATCGTGTGCTGTGGTGATACCCCCCATGCCTATAATTGGAATCCCTGGCCCGATGGCCTCCCGTATGTCCTTGATCTTACCGACGGCAACCTCCGTGATCCACTCTCCGGATTTACCTCCTTTATGACCTTTTGGATTGTATAAAACAGGTTTCCCCGTGTGTGGTTCCACAAAAATAATCGGCCCGACGGTATTGATCGCAGCAATACCATCCGCACCGTTCTCCATGGCTGCTATTGCTATTTCTCCTATTTTATCGATGTTTGGTGTTAGTTTTGGTAATAGTAATGCGTTGGTCGCTCTTCTTAATTGTTGCATGTATTCAGCCACGACATCTTTATCGGCGCCAATACTTGCCCCAAAACCTTTTGCCGCATGAGGACACGAGAAGTTCAACTCTAAAATGTCCGCAACATCCTGAAACTTGTCGATCAACACGATGAAGTCGTCAATTGAGTCGGCTGACAATGAAACATTCAAATAACTCCTGAAATCATGTGTCTCTCGTAACTTTTTTATTTCCTCATACCCTTTCTCCAGGCCGGGATTCTTTAATCCAACCGCATTCCCAAAACAGCCGGTATCGTGTTCAACAATGATTGGTTCCCTGTTTCCCTTGTTTGGTTTGACTTGATAGCTTTTGGTAGTTATCAATTCAATGTCCGGATAGTATCTGTCAACCAACCTGATCAAGTTTGGTTTGGTGGTTAGTATGCCGGAGACCGTTGCAAACTTAACTCTGTCTTCCAGCAAAAAATGTAGGGTTTGGGTTTTGGTTTTCACAGGTTTCTTGCCATAGCCTGCAGTATTTCATAGGCGGTTGCTTTTTTATCATCGGCCGCAGTGATTGCGCTCCCGATAACAAGTATTGAATTGCTGCAATCCCGGACAGCCATATCGGGAGTGTACAGTTGTTTTTGACCGCGTCCTTGTTTACCTGCCCATTTGATACCGGGAGTAACATAGAGGAAGTCCGAACCGAATTCTTTTTCCAGCCTCCCGGCCTGGTTGGCGGCACACACGATACCATCAAGGCCCCATTCACGGGCCAGTTCGGTTCTCCTTCCAACGAGATCTTTGTATTTCACCTCTAATCCCTGTACCGCAAGATCTTCGTCACTTAAACTAGTAAGAACGGTTACCCCGATTACTCCCGGCCGTGGAACTCCTTGTATTTCTGCTCCTTCATGGGCACCTTCAACAGCTTTCTTACACATTGTTTCTCCACCGGCAACATGTATATTGAAAATATACACTCCTTCCACAGCCGCTGCTTTTGCCGCGCCATAGACAGTGTTGGGCGTATCATGATATTTCAGGTCAAGAAAAATCTCGCTGCCCCTGTCGACAATCTCTTTGATGATATTTGCCCCTTCGTTCCCGGCGGCAGTGTGTAATTCCTTTCCCACTTTCACCATGCCGATATAGTCAGACAATTCGGCCGTCAAATCCAACGCTTTTTGTACCGTTGGCACATCCAGGGCAAGACATACTCTTTGCCGTGCTGATTCCTGTTTTTCACTTAATTCGATCATTTTTAATTTCCCTTTTGAAGCCTCTTTTTTCACCCCATCCAAAAGGATCTTTCCTCCATTCCCGCAGAACTTCAATCTGATCATCCGTCAAATAACCGGTGTCTTTTGCCACTTCAAGCAGGAGATCGTAGGTCAATAATGATCTCACATTGCATTTTGGATCGAGACTGTCAAACGCTTCAACGGCCTTATCCAATCCGTAATTGAATATTGATAAACAATAATCGCAATCACCATGTGCATCTCTTACCGCCTGGACGGCCCGGGCGGAACTTCCCCCGGTTGAAATGAGATCCTCGATTACGATTACTTTTTTTCCCTCCAGATCTTTTTCCGCATCGATACCTTCGATCCGGTTTTTCAAACCGTGTCCTTTGGGTTTATCCCTGATGTAGATAAAAGGAGTGTTGAGCCGGTCGGCTAAACTCAAACCATGCGGTATTCCCGCGGTTGATGTTCCGGCCACGATCTCATAATCGACAGCCTCGTTCTTGATCAAGGCTTCAAATCCATCGGTGATCATTCTCCTGTGTTCAGGATGATACAAAAACATTCTGTTGTCATTGTAGATTGGCATTCTGGAACCTGATGCCCATTGGAATGGATTGTCCGGCCTTAGCTTGATAGCTTCTATTTCCAATCCGGCCTGCGCAATTAGTTTCCCGTTCATTCGATCACCCTCTTACCGGTTCTATCCTTGTGGGAAGGGAGTCCTTGTAGTCGTTCAATTCTTGCTGCGTGATCTTTTTTGTTTGAATGGTGTACGCTTTTCTACAATATCTACACCGGATGGTGTCATTGTCATTGTAGAATTTTGGCGGCACTTCTTCGTCCGGGACCCTCGTAACACAGTTACCATTCCGGCACAGCAGGTACACGAATTTTTCAGTGATGTTGCCGTCTTGTATATAATTGACGGTCGGTTCGGGAGAAATAGCCGCGATCCGTTTCAGTTCTCGTTCCGTCAATCGAGGAAGGGATGTCTTCAACATCGGGTTCGTTTTTTCCGCTATCGATGCCGGTATATCGGAATAACCTCTCTGTTCCAGGTTCAGGACTGCCGAAACCTTTTTTTGCGTTGCTTTCACCAGATGATCGAGTACGGTACCATCCTGGATCTTATCGATGAACATACGGTCCCGCACCTTGCCGCCCGATCTTTTTACCCTGTTATTACCGTTTTGAAGCTGCGGGTCCAGGGTGGCGCTGAATCTTGTGTAACCATCGTGTTTGAGAATTTCGTACAACAATGCTTTCCTGGTAAAAATCCCGTTCTCGGCTTGTTGAAAGAAGCCCTGGTACGGTTGAAAATATACCCCGTAATCCATCTCGGCCACTTCACTGTTTACTGGCAAAGGATGCAGTATCTTCAGGCCCGGTTTGGCCTCTTGCACTTTATCGAGGTCGAGTCTGTACGTTTCCATCATCACGATGATTTCTTCTTGTGATATCCCGGGCATTCTTTCAATCTGCGGGCGGGTCATGTAATAGAAGTCAGAGGCTTTCATAACCTCTTTCACCGAATCCAGCCGTTCTACTTTTACCCCCCTTGAATCCAGCAAAGAAGCCAGATTTTCGGGCATGCCCAGGAAATCTTCAGCCGCCCATCGTATGGTGATGCCGTCAAAGTGTGATAGGGCAAGACTCAATGATCTAATTGTTCTGCCATATGACAAATCTCCGCCAAAGCCCATGTTGAGCCCATCAAACGTACCGTTGTTGAACATATATATCGTTAGCATGTCAAGTAATGATTGGGTCGGATGTTCATTTTTACCATCGCCGCCATTGATAACGGGTATCCCCGAAACATCGGCCGCCCATTGCAGCGATCCGTCAAGCGGGTGTCTCATAACAACAACATCAAAATGGTTCGCGCCCATCATGACGATCGTATCTCGTATCGTTTCTTTCTTCATGACCGAGGTTCCTTCTTTCCCGGCAAAACCGTCAATCCTCCCCCCCAGCTCGCGCATGGCGGTTATAAAACTTGTTTTTGTTCTGGTGCTCGGTTCATAGAACATGTAGGCCAACGCTCTTCTTTTTAATGTTGCAGCCAGCTTATGTCTTTCACCATTTTTATCAGCGTCATGCATCTCTTTGCCTTTCTTACAGAGATACAAGATTTCTTCTCGTGATAAGTCTGTTATGGAGATTATGTCCCGGTTCTTGAAATCCATATTTCACACCTCTTTATTTCACACCTCTTTTTGCGACCGTGGAAACGCCAGGAATTTATTCCCACTGTACCGTTCCCGGCGGCTTATTTGTTATATCGTAGAAAACAGCATCGATGCCATCCAATTCACTAATTTCCCCAGCCATTTCCCGGACAACTCGCATTGGTAATTTGGCAAATTCTATGGTCATCACGTTTTCCGAGTACAGCGGGCGCAGGACGATAGATTGGCCTCGGTTGAATCCTATCGGGATCATTATCACCGGGAATTCATAGAGTTCCCGCTCCAGGCCGTGCTGACGCAGTACCCGGTTGGCAATGGAATCAGCCTGCCGGTGCAGGTCCAACCGTTTTTTTGTAAGGGTAGAGGGAGTGATTTTTATCATTTCGGGATCAGTGGAGTCCGGTTGTAGCAGCCAGACCACTCGATTGATTTCCCGTAAAGAATTGGTTATCAAAGGTGCCAGTTCGCTCAACGTCCGCCAATCCGCGTTACCCTGCAAAGCGGCCGCATGCACGTACGTCCGCTCATCTCCCTGGACGCCGACACTTTTTACCGGCAGCAGAAAAGCCTGTAAACCGCTGCCGGCCAGTATGTTCTGGATTGTTTCCACAATGTGATCTTTATTTGCCGGATAGTGCTCTTTGAGCGCACACAACTGTTGCACGGCCAGGCCCGGGCCGGGAAACGTGTGGCGCCAGATTATCTTGTCAGGCAGTCCCAACTTCAACCCGATTTGCCGTACTTCATCTTTGTACAGTTCCCTGATCGGTTCGATAATTTTACCGCTGGTGATCATTTCCTGGACGCGCGGCACCCGGTTGTGGTGGGTTTTGATCAAATCGGCGTGCCTGGTACCGCCGGACTCGATAGTGTCCGGAAAAATGGTGCCCTGCCCTATCAGCCATCGATCGGAAGACATATTGTTTTCGGCCATGACCCGATCGGTAATATCCAGGAACAGATCACCGATTATGGTTCTTTTCCGTTCCGGATCCCCCACCCCTTGTAACGCCTGTAAATAATCAGCCTCGGCATTGTATATATGCAAATCATCCAGACCGATTCGCTGCAAAGCTTGTTTGATTTCCTGCGACTCGTCCAGGCGCATCAACCCGTGGTCGATATGCAATCCGTAAACCCTGTCTTTGCCCAGAGTCTTCTCCAACAGGGCAAAACAGACTGTTGAATCAACTCCACCACTGATGAGCAAAAATACGTTTTTACCTTTTGCCTGTTTTTTAATATCGTTTTGTATTTCCTGAAGCATTTTTTCTGTGGTCCAGTTCCTGGCGGCTCGGCAAATAGTGAAAACAAAATTGTGGAGCATCCGGTTACCTTGTGTGGTGTGGGTTACTTCGGGATGAAATTGAAAACCGTAGAGTTTTTTATCTTCATGAGCCATGGCGGTAACCGATTGATTGTCCGTGTCGGCGATTGTCTCAAACCCGGCCGGTAATGTGGCGACATGGTCGCCATGACTCATCCAGACCTGTGTTTCCGGATCGATATTGTCAAACACCGGGGAGGGATAGATCTTCGTTGTAGCCAGTCCGTATTCCCGGCTCTGCCCGGATTCAACCGTGCCGGCAAAATGTTGAGCCATCAATTGATGGCCGTAGCACAATCCCAGAACAGGTATGCCCAGGTCGAATATGGTTCGGTCATATTTCAGAACGTGCCCGGCGGTTACACTTTTGGGCCCACCGGACAGGATTATCCCGACCGCGCTTTTCAGTCTGTCAACGCGTGCATTATTGGGATAGATATGTGATTTGACCCCCAAGTCACGCACGCGGCGGGCGATCAGATGGGTGTATTGGGAGCCAAAATCCAAAACAGCGATCTCGTTGTTCGTGTCCATAGGCTTGCTTGTTTTATACCCCTAGAAGTATAATCCACCATATACCAGTTTATAGTTGTAAAATCAAGTGAAATCAACCGAATTCTATGTTTAAAAACTTTCAAGAGACGTTGACGTTTGACGACGTTCTTCTGGTGCCGCAGAAGTCATCCGTCCTGCCCAAAGAGGCCGAACTGCAAACGTACCTGACCCGGGCTCTCAAATTGAACCTGCCCATAATCAGTGCCGCCATGGATACCATTACCGAGCACAAGATGGCCATTGCCCTGGCTTTGGCCGGGGGTATCGGCATTATTCACAAAAACCTGTCCATCGATGAACAGGTGGCCGAGGTGAACATGGTCAAACGATTTGAAAATGGTTTCATCGAAGATCCCATGACGCTTTTACCGGAAGATAAAATCAGCAAAGCAGCTGAAATCAGGGAGAAGTTCGGGTATAAAAAACTGCCGGTGGTCAACGAGCAGGGAGTGCTCATGGGTATTCTCAGGGATACTGATTATTTTGTGCCCGATGATGTCAATCTCATGGCCAAGTTCAGAATGGTGCCCATTGAAGATATGGTCGTCGGCAAGAAGGGTATGAGCTTGCAGCAAGCCAACAAGACGATTCGTGACCGGAGATTGGGGGTTTTGTGTTTAGTCGATACGCAGGGGCGGCTTACCAGTATCGTGACGCGGCGCGATATCGAAAAGAACGAGCTTTACCCTGATGCCTGCAAGAATAAACAGAAGCAATTGAGGGTGGGGGGAGCCGTCGGTGTGGGTAAACCGGCCCTGGAGCGGACAGAGGCCCTGGTCAACGCCGGGGTGGACGTTATCATGGTCGACACCGCCCACGGTCATTCGACGGCGGTGCTGGATACCGTTAAGAAAATCAAGAAGAAGTTTAAAACCCTGAAAGTCATTGGTGGAAATATCGCCACCGGAGAGGCGGCCAAAGATTTAATTGCCGCCGGCGCGGACGCCGTCAAGGTAGGGGTCGGTCCGGGCTCTATTTGTACCACCAGAGTGGTTGCAGGAGTTGGCGTCCCCCAACTATCCGCGATTCTGGACGTGAACAAGGCAATCACGTCAACCCGCAAGAACATCCCGATTATCGCTGACGGCGGTATAAAGAGTTCCGGAGATCTGGTGAAAGCCCTGGCTGCCGGGGCCAGTTCGGTTATGATCGGCAACATGTTGGCCGGCACGGATGAAACCCCGGGCAGGGTGGATTTTGTTGGCGGCAAGATGTTCAAGGTTTACCGGGGCATGGGCAGTATAGAGGCCATGGAGCACGGCAGTAATGCCCGTTATTTCCAGTCTCATATAACCGAAAAAAAGAAATTGGTGCCGGAAGGCGTGAGCGGCCAGGTCCTGTACAAGGGGCCGGTAGAGAGAATCCTTTACCAGTTGGCCGGTGGGTTGCGCAGCGGTATGGGGTATTGCGGCGCCAAAACCATTCGTCATCTGCAGAAGAAGGCCAGGTTTGTCAAGATCACTGCTTCCAGTTTGAAAGAAAACCACCCGCATGGTTTGCAGCACATAAAAGCCGCTCCCAATTATAGAGCCGGCTAGGAGCCTGCCGACGTTTCTCTTTTTCGTATATTCATGTGGGCTTTTTGCAGTTTTTCCAACAGTTCGCTTTCATCCACCAGGTTATGATGACGGTTACTGATAACAAATCTTCCCTCGATCATCAGGTCACGAACCATTCGGCTGCCATGCGTAATCAGATTACTGACCAGGGTTTGCGGGCGTTCTTCGTCATACGGAGTCAAACCGCGGTCTTTCAACTTCCAGAAAGCCAGGTTGGCTGTATAGCCGGGTAATACTTTGCCTGTTTTTTTCAAACCCAGTAACTTGGCCGGGCGGGCGGTGCACATATCAAACAGTTCCTGGTAGGAGATTATTTCCCTGGCCTGATGAAGCGTCTTGGTGGTTAACGCTTCGGTCAATATATCCAACCGGTTTTTACTGACCACGCTGTCAGTCCCCAGACTGATTTGTTTGGCAGCTTTGTTCTTCACAAATTCGCGGTAATTGAATTGACCGGAGCGGTGAAGAAGGTTGGAGGTCGGTAAATGAACCACAATAGCTTTTCGCTTCTTGATCAGTTTGATTTCTTCTTCTTCCAGGTGCACACAATGACTCAGGATGGTTTTGGGTCCGAGCAAGCCGTATTCTTCCAGAACATATACGGGCCGTTTGCCGTATGCCTTTAAACAAGAATCTATTGTTTTTTCGGTTTCAGCTACGTGCAGCGTAAAAAACGCATCGTACTTTTTCATTAAGCCTGATATCTTTGTCAAAACAGACGGTTTGGCCTTCCAGACATAATGCAGGGCTATACCGGCCCTGGTGTTACTGGTTTTCTTTTTGAGATATTTCTCTACTAATTTCGGGGTGTTGTTGGGGTGGGAGTTGCTGGCGGCTGAAACACAGTTTATAACTTGATGACCGGATTCTTTCGCCGCTTTTTCAATCGGATCGAATACGCCATAATGACTCAGGGTAGTGGTAATACCGGATTTTTGCTGTTCGGTCAGATCCCCGAGCGTACTCAAGTATTGTTCCTGTTGATTCATCTTCCCTTCCATTTCAGCCATTAATTTCAACGATTTATCATGATCGTCTTCGGCTAAACTCAGGGCAGAGCGCAACAGGTACATGGGGGGATGATCATGCATATTTATCAAGCCCGGTGTTACGACCACCCCGCCATTTTGTTCGGCATCATAAATCAAGTCAACCTGGTCGAAATCCACATACTTCCCGAATTCTTTTTTGGGAAAAATCTTTTTGATTTTCTTACCCTCAATGAGAATGGAAGTATCTTCGGAGATCTTCAACTTATCATGGTTATCAATGGTGATGATGTAGTTGGCACCATGAATAAGTATTTTTTTATTGTTGCCTTTTTTGTATAAGTGATTATAGCGTTTCGCCATGTGATCAGCTAATCATCAACCTTCAAATCCACGATTCGTCGGACCTGCTCAAGCGGGATGCCCGAAGTATACCACACATGCAGGGGGGGCAGGTTATCAACACTGGACAAAATAAAAAGCGGAGGAGAGAGGATTCGAACCCCCGGTACTTTCGTACGCCGGTTTTCAAGTTTTTTAATGACGTTTTTGTCCTTTGTCATCGAGTCATGTTTAGCCTGTCTCAGTGAGCGCTTCAGAACAATGTGCCGCAAAGAAAATGTATTTTACATCGATCTTTCAGGCAACGCTTATATCGCCCACAAGGGGCTCCACATTGAAAAGGCAACAGATAGGAACCGCTACCCAGAGAAGAAACCCGGACGCTCCCCGTTCTCCGACAAGGCGACACTTATTCTGCGTTATCTGTTTGAAGAACCCCGTGAATACCGGAAAATACGGGGAATAGCCCGAATGATCAAGGTAAGCCCAGGTTTCGTATCCAAAATCGTCTGTGAAATGGAAAAACGTAATTATATCGAACGGGATGAAGCCTCCAGGGTCAGGATAGCAGAACCCGGCGCTCTCCTGGCCGACTGGGCCAACCATTACGATTACACAAAAAACAACGTAGAATCCTACTTCGTTCCGGTCCGGGACATCGACCACCTTTACCAGCAGTTGAGCCACGTAAAATCGGGGAAAGAACCAATGTATCATCTTACCTTGCACAGCGCCGCACACCTCGTGGCTCCGCACACTTCATTCAACGAATTCCATCTGTATGTCGATTCCCTCGGACACAAGCAAGCTATCATCAACCGGCTTGCCCTGGAAAAAGTGGACCACGGAGGGAACGTGTTCTTGTTGCAGCCACATTATAAATATTCGTATTCGTTCGGGCAGCAAAAAATCAATGGTCTGTGGATGGTATCCGATTTACAGCTCTATCTCGATCTGTACAACTATCCGATCAGAGGACGAGAACAAGCTGAATTTCTGTATGAGATGCGACTGAAAAAGCGTTTCGAACACGGAGGTTGAACCGTTGGAATCAAAGCAGGCTTTTCTCGAAATACTTCTTCTCCTGGAAGACTATCTTGAAACAGGCAGGATTTCAGGAAAGAATACTCGGGGACACGATCCCTCCACCCGTTCACTATGTACACGATGATAAGTTCTCAAAAATCGAGTTTCTGACCTACAAAAGCCGACATGAAACCACCAGGAGAGTACAGCCGGGCTTGAACGCCCACGCTCTTGGATTTCTCGCTGTTCTGCTGGACAACAGACGTCAAATTGATATTAAAGATTCACTCGAAGACGGAAGCAAAATCAATCTGACAATCAACACTCCCATCCTCGCTGCCTATGTATTCCAGAAAGGCCTGACATTTAGCCGGCAAACATACGGTGGGCCTCTATCCCATGCTCGAGAATGAAAACTGTTATTTGCTGGCTGTCGATTTCGACAAGAAGACGTGGATGGAGGATGTTCGCGCCTTTCTCGAAACGTGTCGGGCAATGGATATCCCGGCTTACCTGGAGCGGTCCCGATCGGGCACGGGCGGACACGTGTGGGTGTTTTTCGAGCACGCTATTCCGGCGGCTCTGGCCCGGAAACTCGGCAGCACCATTCTGACCCGCACAATGGAGCAGCGGCATCAAGTAGGTCTGGATTCCTACGACCGGTTCTTCCCAAGCCAGGACACACTCCCAAAGGGAGGACTGGGCAACCTCATCGCCCTGCCCCTCCAGGGAGAATTACTGAAACGCGGCAATACCTGCTTCCTGGATGTCAACTTCCAGCCTTATCCCAATCAGTGGCAATTCCTTTCATCTATTCAGAAAATCGGCGGTGAACGAGTTGCAGCCATTGTTAAACAGGCGAAACGGTCTCGGGAGATTATAGGCGTTCGGATGATTGCAGCAAGTGAAACCGATGAGGATCCATGGACACTTCCTCCTTCTAGACAACGGAAAGAAAAACCTCGGATTTATCACCTATACCCTGATCGTCCACCGCCTGTCGCATATCCGGCTGGGTCCGTCATTCAAACGGTATGTGGGGAACCGGGTGGATGCGCTCCGGGACCGGCTTGAAGAACTGAACGTGGCGGACTCCCGGAACCCCTTATCCCGGCTGCTGCAAGATAAGCTGAAATCCCATATGACGGACCTGGATGAATATCCGGAAAGTGATCCGGATGGAGAGGCAGGTTACCAGGATGTGGTCGATACCGAAAGCAGGCACGGGCTCAAGTCGTTCGTGCCGAGTGCCGCCTCACCGGCCATAGAGGAGGTGCTGGCAAATCGTATGACGAGGTGGTCGAAGACCATTTCTACGTCACCGCCGTGGAACCGGGCACGATCCACCTGGAAGGGATCGACGGTCTCTCGCTTTGTGTCAACGTGCCGGAAAAACTCAGCGCTCTCTGCCGTGGAGGATGGTCGATGTTCCTGGTGCTCGGCCGGACCAGGAAGGGTTGGGACATCCTGGTATTTTTTCACGGGTGGCGAAGGATCAATTCAATCGAGCACCCAAGTACGCAAATAAATGCGCGATTATTTTTGCTTACACGCAAATTTTCTCGAATAATATCCATTTTTGAAGTATACTTTGTCCAGGGGCTCGAAGTTTTACCGTTGTCACGTGGAGGTAAATTGGATCGTTGCCACCGGGACAGAATTGCATCGGCAGCGACAGGTTATACTTCTCACAAGGAGCGGGGATGGGATGATGGATAGAGAAAGATACCTGACAGGACATGTAATCGAAGACCTGTCGGAGAAGATGGTCTTTATCGGCGGGGCGCGGCAGGTGGGCAAGACATTCCTGGCCACCAGGCTCGTCGCGCCACACTTCCAGGAGACCGCCTACTTCAACTGGGACAACCGGGTCGACCGGAAAAGGCTGATCAACTCCGAACTCCCGGGCTCCGCCGAGTTGATTATCCTCGACGAGATACACAAGTACAAGAAGTGGAAGACCCTGGTAAAAGGGGAATACGATAAGCATAAGGACCGGTTCAAGTTCCTGGTCACCGGCAGCGCCCGTCTCGACATCTTCAGGAGAGGCGGTGATTCGCTCCAGGGGCGGTACCACTATTACCGGCTCCACCCGTTCACGCTGGCCGAACTCCTGGGCCGCGCCAATGTTCCCGAGGTTTTTTCCGAAATCGAAATCCGGCGGGAGCACTGCTTCCGGGAGTTGGAACTGCTGGACCGCTTCGGCGGCTTTCCCGAGATGCTCGTAAAACAGAGCGACCGAGCGCTGCGCAGATGGCACAATGAAAGAATAGAGAGTGTATTCAGGGAAGATATCAGAAACCTGCACCTGATAAAAGACGTCGCGAGCATGAAACTCCTGAGCGACCTCCTGCCCGGCCGGGTGGGCTCGCTCCTCTCGGCTAACTCGCTCCGGCATGACCTGGAGGTCAGCCACCGGGCGGTCTCCAACTGGCTGGATATCCTGGAGCAGCTCTATTACCATTTCCGGCTCTATCCCTTCAATAGAAGGACGATCCGTTCCATCCGGAAAGAGCCCAAGCTCTTCCTGTTCGACTGGAGCGAGATCGACGATGAAGGTGCCCGCTTCGAGAACATGATCGGTTCACATCTTTTGAAACTAGTCCATTTCCTGCATGACCGGGAAGGACACCGGGCCGAACTCAACTTCCTGAGGAACGTCGATAAGAAGGAGGTCGATTTCCTGGTCAGCGTAAACAAGAAACCATGGTTCTGCGTGGAAACAAAGCTGAGCAGCGAGAGCATCGACAAATCATTGGGATATTTCCGGGAGAGGCTCGATATCCCGTTCGCCTACCAGGTCATCAAGAAGAAGGGGGTGGACAGGCTGAAAGGCGGAACGAGGCTCATCTCGGCCGACCGGTTCCTCTCCAGCCTGATCTGATTCGGGGGGATTTTGGCCGTTGATATTTCGCGCGCCGGTCTGCGCTGGTCATGCCATTATATTCCACCGGCCTGATGCCTGAAAACCATTACTCTCATTGAATTATCGAGAATCGTATCCCACCAAATCCCACTGAAATGACACGCCGGTTTTCTAGGAAGGCGTTTCCCGAGCGCACGTAATCCCGATGGAAAAGCAGCCATGATAACTCTTGACCAGATTAATGCTATCCGTTAAAATAGTCGCCATGAAAGATCGAGCGCTGTCCAAAGCAATAGAAGAGCTTGCTTTCTCGGACCATAAAATTGCCCTGGTT
>CAZQHK010000002.1:44854-189937 GCA_964593455.1 uncultured bacterium | reverse complement strand
TTTATCAGCTTATATGCTGTTTGGCTGACTGGAAAATTAGTGAAGAAAGTATAGTGTGTGATTTCTTTCGTTGACAGCCGGCAGGCAGGAACCATACAATAGCCCCTACTATTTCTCGGACTGTTCTGCAATGGCGGAGTAAAGGCCTGTGGAAACCTCGATAGAAAGCTGGCTTACCGTGAAGAAAGATGAATTGTCGCCAAGTGCTTACCTGGCGGCGGTGACTGCTGTTTCGGTGGTTGATTATAAAGCGGCTTCTGTTGTTTTGGCGGCGGCCGGAACAGCTGATAAAGCCTGGAAATCAGGCCGGTCAGATTTTGTCAGGGCCGGGGTTGAGACCCGGATTGTTTCACGATTCATGAAGCTGAGATCCTCTGTTGATCCAGCCAAATTGGCTGAAGATTGCCGGGCTTATTCTATCATGATTATCGGCTTGGACGATCAGGATTACCCGCCGCTTCTCAAGGAAATCCACGATCCACCGCTTGGCCTCTTTGTCCGGGGGCGGAAAAAAAAGTTGACCGGAAGCAGCATTGCGGTGGTCGGTACCAGGAAACCCACCGCTTATGGTTTGAAGTGGGCCGGTATCCTGGGCCGGGAATTGGGCCGCGCCGGCTGGACTATTGTGAGTGGTATGGCGCTGGGGATCGACTGTGCGGTTCATGAAGCAGTCCTGAATACCGGAGAAGACACGGTTGCGGTTTCGGGGCGGGGTCTTGATAAGAGCTACCCGGCTTCGAAGAAAAAGCTTTTCCAGCGTATTATCGAATCGGGGACGGTAATCAGCGAGTATCCGCCGGGTATTGGAGCCAGGCCGAATCACTTCCCGAGACGAAACCGAATTATTGCCGGAATGTCCCGTGGTTGTGTGGTAGTGGAGGGCGGGCTTAAATCCGGATCGTTAATAACCGCCGGACTGGCGGTGGAGGAGGGCCGTGATGTTTTTGCTGTGCCGGGAAGAATCGGTGACCGGTTCAGTGAAGGTCCGAACAGCCTGCTCAAGGAAGGATGTGCCAAACTCATTACGGGCTCGGTTGATGTTCTGGATGAATTGGGCTGCTTCCGGGCCGGCGACCAGATTACAGCATCGAAGATCAGTCTCGAAAAAGAAGAACAAACGGTGCTGGCCGCTCTCGGCGCCGCCGGGTCAAACCCGGAAGAGATTACACTTTCCACCGGTCTGAGTGCGGCTCAAATACAGCGGATTCTGGTGATACTCGAGTTGAAGGGGATAGTGGAAAAATCCGGCCGCGGCCGATTTTATAGTACAATGGAATAACCAAATACATTCGGAAAATATAGCCATCGCTCGTGCAAGAGGGGCTCGGCGGTTGCAGTTGCTTAACGAGTAGTAATAGAATATCCGTTATATAATCCGGGTTAAAAAGACAGGAGATACAGTGTGCCTGAGAAAACTTTAATTATCGTAGAGTCACCGAACAAGATCAAAACTATCAAACAATTCCTTGGGCAGGGATATAATGTAGAGGCTTCAGTAGGTCATATAAGGGACCTGCCCGAACGCAAGCTGGGAGTGGATGTAAAGAACGGATTCGATCCCGAGTACATCATGGTTCGAGGGAAAAACAAGGTCATTAATTCTCTCAAAAAAGCCGTAAAACAGGCGGCCCATGTGTACCTGGCTCCGGACCCTGACCGGGAAGGAGAAGCCATTTCCTGGCACTTGGCTGAAATATTAGGAATTAATCCTCAGGATTCATGCCGAATTACTTTCAATGCTATTACCCGTGAAGCGGTCCTTAAGGCTCTGGATAACCCTCATCCCATCGACATGGATCTGGTGTACGCTCAGCAATCGCGTCGAATTCTTGACCGTCTGGTGGGGTATCGCCTCAGTCCTATCCTATGGAAAAAAATCAGGCGAGGTCTTTCCGCCGGCCGGGTCCAATCGGTAGCTCTGCTGCTCGTGTGCCAACGGGAGACGGAGCGTTTAGCTTTTACCAGCGAGGAGTACTGGACCATTACCGCCCTGCTCCGGACCGATAATAAACCGCCTGAATCTTTTTCCGTAAAGTTGGTCAAGATCGATGGGGAAAAATGCGAGATTCACGATGAAAAGGCTGCCAAAGAACTGGAAGAGAGGCTGGAAGCAGCCACATTTACCATCCAGAACTTCGTGATCAAAGCTTCGAACCGCCAGGCGCCACTACCGTTTGTAACCAGCACGCTTCAGCAGGACGCTTTCAGACGGTTTGGGTTCCCGGTCAAAAAGACCATGTCCCTCGCCCAACGATTGTATGAAGGCCGGGCTATCGGTGACCGCGGCGTCATGGGATTGGTAACCTACATCAGGACCGACTCTTACCGGGTTGAAAAACAGGCTTTCAATATGGCCCGTCGTTACATAATCGATCAATACGGCGAGGAGTACGCTCTTCGTTATCCTCGTAAAATTAAGAGTAAGAAAAAGAAGAAGGGACGGGTGGAGGATGCCCACGAGGCGATTCGGCCCACCGATTTGACTATCACTTCGGAAGAGGCTTCCGGGTATCTCAAACCGGATGAGTTAAAACTCTACTCGCTTATCTATGCCCGCTTCGTGGCCAGTCAGATGCAGGCCGCCAAACTTGAGAACCAGGAAGTAACCGTGATTGCCGACGACCTCATGTTAAAAGCCCAGGGCAGCAGACTTCTTTTCCCCGGATTCCTGGCGTCCATGCCTCGGACCCGATACTCGGAGTTCGGTGTAAAACCGTCCTTACCCACCCTGGAAAAAGGAATGATCCTCAATCTCGACAGCGTGAATACCGAACAGTTCTTCACACAACCGCCTCCCCGTTACTCGGAAGGATCGCTGGTCAAAGAACTGGAACGACTGGGTATCGGTCGTCCGTCCACCTATGCTTCCATCATCTCTACGTTGAAAAGTCGGAAATATGCCCTGTCCGAGAAAAAGCGAATCAAGCCTACGGACATGGGTATGGTGGTGAATGATCGGATGAAACGACATTTCCCCGAGATTATCAATATCGACTTTACTGCCAGCATGGAGGAAGATCTGGACAATATCGAAGACGGCAGCAAACACTGGGTAGAAATTTTGTCCGGGTTTTACGATGTCTTCAGCAAAAAGGTCAAATCAGCTGAGAAAAACATGGAGAAGGTCAGGATAAAGACCGATATCGAGTGCTCTTCCTGCGGCAGCCCGTTGATGCTTCAATTCGGTCGCAACGGCGAGTTTTTAGCCTGTTCCGGTTACCCGAAATGTAAACGAACCATGAACTTGCCCGCGGGATTCAGCTTTCTTGAATACATGTCCATGAAAGACCTCGATAACGGCTCTATTTCCATTTTTATCAAGGATAAAGTCGATCTTGAGAATCCGGAACAGTTGGTTGAGCCGGACCCAGAGACGGGAAAACCGGTGGTTTGTCCCAAATGCGCCGGAACTATGATCAGCAGAAATGGGCGTTTTGGCCCATTTCTCTCCTGCTCCAATTATCCTAAATGCAAAGGAACGCAAAAAATAATCCAGTATGTTGAAGGAGTATGTCCGGATTGCAGCGGACGCTTGACGGTCAAATACAGCAAACGCGGGCGCCGGTTCTTTGGATGCGAAAAATATCCGGACTGCAAGTATGCCACGTACCGGAAACCTTCTTTGGAAAAGAAAAAAAAGGCTGAGGTTGACGGGCAGGAAGACGCCTGATCAACTCGTAAGTAAAAGCTTCTGAATAGTGCGGAATGTCATGAACATAACCGTTATCGGTGGCGGGTTGGCCGGTGTGGAGGCGGCGTGGATTGCTGCCAACATGGGTGTTCCCGTGAATCTCATCGAAATGCGCCCCCAAAAAATGACTCCTGCACACCGGACCGGGGATCTTTGCGAATTGGTGTGCTCTAATTCTTTGGGAAGTAATGTTCTTCCGGGTGCTTCGGCGCTTTTAAAGTCGGAGTTAAAGAGTCTCGGCTCCCTGATAATCGAGTGCGCAGAAATGCACCAGGTCCCCGCGGGCCGGGCGCTGGCGGTTGACCGGGAAGCCTTTTCCCGGGAGATCACTGAACGCGTCGCTTCGCATCCGCTAATCAATCTCAGCCGCCGGGAATTAAACTCAATTCCGACATCAAGACCGCTGATAATCGCTACCGGTCCCTTGACTTCCGGAGACTTTGCCCAATCCATTGACCTGCTTCTGGGTGAAGGCTCACTCTATTTTTTTGACGCCGTGTCACCGGTTGTCATCGCGGACAGTGTTGACATGTCACGGGCTTTCTGGGCCTCCCGTTACTCATCCGGAGTGGGTGATTATCTGAACTGCAACCTTACCGAGGAGGAATACGGTAATTTCTGGAAAGAACTGGTTTCAGGCCGGGTGGTGGAAAAGCGAACGTTTGAATCAAACAAGCTGTTCGAAGCCTGTCTGCCGATTGAAGAAATGGCCCGCCGCGGCCGGGACACGATCCGATTCGGTCCTTTGAAACCCGTGGGACTGTTTCTTCCTGGTTCGGGAGACCGGCCGTATGCCGTAGTTCAACTGAGAAAAGAAGATTCGGAAGGCCGTCTCCTGGGGCTGGTAGGTTTTCAGACCCGGCTGACTTTTCCTGAACAGAAGAGGGTTTTCAGATTGATCCCGGCGCTCAAGGACTGTCGGTTTGCCCGGTTGGGAGTTATGCACCGTAACAGTTTCATCCGCTCCCCGGCACATCTCGATCAATTTCTAGTATTAAAAGGTGCTCCCGGGATATTCTTCGCCGGTCAGATTACCGGTGTGGAAGGATATCTGTCGTCAGCCGCCACCGGACTGGCGGCCGGATTCTTCGCGGCCCGTAACCTACTCGGGAAATCTCTGGTTCCGTTTCCCCCTCAGACCTGCCTGGGAGGGCTGATTACCTATGTTTCGAGCTCTCCTTCAAAAAATTTCCAGCCCATGGGAATCAACTTTGGTTTACTGCCTCCGGTGCCAGGTGTACGACCGAAGAAAGCGCGGCGTGAAGCCGCCGTTAAGCGGGCGCTTAAAGCGATGGCCGAGTTTATCGCAGAAAACGATTAGCACGGCGTAATCATTCATTATAGTCGTGAGAATTACCGCTGGCCGTAAACGCAAATGATTCCTCCTGTTGATGGCTTGGAAATCCTATGATAGATATTTTTGTATAGAGAAATGAAAAACGACCTGTTGGTTTTTTTGTCTCATTTGAAGATTGAGCGAGGATATTCGCCTCATACAATACGAAGTTACCGGATTGATATAAAACAGTTTATCGATTCAATGCCGCCAACCGTAACTTCATTCAGGCAGATCGATCGCACGCACATTCGCCGGTTCCTGGCCGATTTGAAAAATGGTGGTTTGAAACAGAAAAGTGTAGCGCGGAAGCTTGCTTCTCTCCGGTCCTTGTTCTCATTCCTGGTGAGACGAGAAGACCTGGATCGGAATCCAGCCATCCTGGTTAGCTCGCCCAAAGTTGAGAAAAAACTTCCGCGCTTCCTTTTTTTGGAAGAGGTCGAAGAATTGCTTTCGGCGCCCGATTTGACCACCGATATCGGCCGCCGGGACGTCTGTATCCTCGAATTCCTCTACGGTATGGGAATTCGTGTCAGCGAACTTACCGGGCTGAATAAGGGAAGCATTGATTTGGAAATGGGACAGGTGCGTGTTCTTGGGAAGGGTAACAAAGAACGAATCGTTCCTCTGGGCAGCCAGGCCATGAAAGCCTTCAAGAGGTATCTCGAAGGCGCTCCACCGGGGGCTTATTCGAGAGGTGCGGCGAGCCCGCTGATTAGAAACCGGTACGGAAACAGGCTGACGGCCAGGAGTGTAGCCAGGATGATAGACAAGTACGTCCGGCATCTGAGTTTCCAGAAAGGCGTGACTCCCCACACCTTCCGGCACAGCTTCGCCACACATCTGCTGGAAGCCGGGGCTGATCTTCGCAGCGTCCAGGAATTGCTGGGACACGCTACCATATCAACCACGCAGATATATACTCACGTATCGGTGGATCGCTTGAAGGCAGTGTATAAAAAGGCTCATCCACGAGCGTGAGTTTGTGAGCAGAAGAAGTAAGGTAGGAGGTTCTTATGAAACATCGGCAGGAACATGTCCGCTCGACTACCGTGGTGGTGGTTAACATTGAAGGAAAAGTGGCCATGGCCGCCGACGGACAGGTCAGCCTGGGGGATATGATTGTCAAGGCCAAAGCAAAAAAGTTAAGGACCATGCAGGATGGAAAGATTCTGGCAGGATTTGCCGGTTCCACCTCCGATGCTTTGACGCTGTTCGATAAATTTGAGACCTACCTGGAAAAGACCAGGGGCGACCTGCGCCGGGCAGCGGTAGACCTGGTCAAGGAATGGCGAACCGACAAAATCCTCCGCCGCCTGGAAGCGTTGCTGCTGGTAGCCGACCGGAAAAACTTACTTATGTTGTCCGGTGGAGGAGATGTGGTGGAGCCCGACGGTGGGGTAGCAGCGATAGGTTCTGGGGCTGCTCCGGCACTGGCGGCGGCCCGGGCGCTCGTTGAGCACACCGAAATGGGAGCTGAGGAAGTGGCCCTGGCGGCAGTTAAAATTGCCTCTGGAATCTGCGTCTATACGAACGAAAATATTTCGGTGTTAACTATTGAATAGTTTATACACTTGCTTTTCATGAGAGTTAACAAGAGAACCTTTCCTCGAGCAAGAAGCGTGGAAAGTAGAAGGATTTGAAAAATAGTTAAAGTAGGACTTTAAGTTTGCCGATGAAAATTAGGGGTAAATAGACTCTTTTTGAAGGGATGAATAAAAATCGTGGATGACCTGACCCCGCAGCAGATCGTGGCCGAGCTCAACCGCTACATCGTTGGACAGGCAGCTGCCAAGCGGTCGGTGGCCGTGGCCCTTCGCAACCGGTACCGTAGGAGAAAACTCCCCGATGACATCCGCGAAGAGGTTTTACCAAAGAATATCATTATGATCGGTCCTACCGGCGTTGGTAAGACGGAGATCGCTCGGCGACTTTCCCGTCTGGCCAACGCGCCCTTCATCAAAGTTGAAGTCACCAAGTTCAGCGAAGTCGGCTATGTCGGCCGGGACGTTGATTCCATCATCAGGGACCTGACCGAGGAATCGGTCCGTCTGGTAAAAGAAGAAATGCAGGAAGAGCTTTCGGAGAAGATAGATCTTATGGTGGAGGAACAGATTCTTGCTCTATTGCTTCCCGGTACTGAACTCGCCGCTGATGATGGGGCAGAAGCCGGAATCTCCCGGTCCACCCGCGATAAGTGGCGCGAATACTTGCGATCCGGGAAGGTCGAGGACCGCACGGTCGAAATCAGTTCGGAAGTCTCCGATACGCCCATGGTGGAAGTGTTTTCTAATGCCGGGATGGAGGAGATGGGATTCAATTTCAAGAGTATGTTTGGCAACCTTTTCCCCCGTCGTACTCGGCGAAAAACAATGACCATTAAAGAAGCCCGACCCATTTTGCGCCAACAAGCCGCCCAGGAACTGGTAGATATGGATGAGGTTGTCAAAGAAGCTCTTCACCGGGTGGAGTCCAATGGGATCGTGTTTCTGGATGAAATAGACAAAGTAACCGGAGGGGATGAACGAATGGGGCCGCATGTATCCCGGCAGGGAGTGCAGCGGGACCTGCTGCCGCTCGTAGAGGGTGCTACCGTGATGTCGAAGTACGGCTCGGTGCGAACGCATCACGTGCTGTTTATCGCCGCCGGCGCGTTTCACGGGTCGAGCCCGTCCGATCTGATTCCCGAGCTCCAGGGCCGGTTTCCCATCAGGGTCGAGCTTGACTCCCTGAGCCGGGACGATTTCCAATCCATCCTGTCACAGCCGAAAAACGCGCTTACCAAGCAGTACACGGCTCTGATGGCTACCGAGGAAGTCGACCTCAGATTTACCGAAGACGGCGTGGCGGCTGTAGCGGATTACGCTTTCTCAGCCAATGAGCGTCATGAAAACATCGGCGCCCGCCGGTTGTTCACCATTATGGAAAAAGTACTTGAAGATGTGGCCTTTCTGGCGCCCGAGGATGTTGCTTCAACGGTGGTGGTAAACCAGGTTTTCGTTGACGAACACGTAGGCCAGCTTTTCAAAGACCGGGATCTCAGCCGGTACATTTTATAGATTCATCAATACTCTGCTCGGCAGAATGAGAGGGAGGAAGACAGTGCTTACAGAGATGTCAACAGACATAACGTTCCAGGTGCTCGAAAAAGCCCTGGACGGTTCGTCGTCCCGCCACCGCGTGCTGGCTAACAATATAGCCAATGTCAACACGCCCGGGTTTAAACGCGGCGATGTATCGTTCCAGGAGGAATTGCGTCGAGCCCTGGATTGCGCGAGCTCGTGCCGTCCTCAGTTCCAAAGCGATAGCCGTATCAGTAACAGTGATTATGCAGGCAGCGGGGAGTGGATGAATAACAACTCCGGCTGTTCTGATTCCGGCACCAGCCCTTTTGTCGGCGAGAACCAGAGCTTTTGCTTTCAATCCCAACGCACAAACCCGATGCATTTTGAGTTCGGCGTTCCCCGCTTGGAAGATGTAACGCCCCGGTTCGACAAGTTTCTTCACCTGAAATACCGCAACGATGAAAGCGGTGTGGATATCGACCGGGAAATCGCCGAGATGACCAAGAACTCGTTGTACTACAATGCGGTGTCAAAGCGAGTAAGCCAGAAGTTCCAGATGTTGAACACCGTCATTACGAAGGGAGGGCAGGCGTAAACCATGCGTCTATTTCAAACCATTGACATCAGCGCCTCCGGCTTGACGGCGGAACGGGTCAGGATGGATCTGATTTCCAACAATATTGCCAACGCTCATACGACCCGGACGGAAACCGGAGAACCTTACCGCCGGCAGATTGCTGTGTTTACCGAACGTCCGGCGAAAAGCCGGTTTCAGGTACCGGGAACTCCCCTGACCGACCGGATCGGCAACGGGGTGCGGGTGGCCGCTATTCAGGAAGATCTCCAGTCGGCCTTCAAGCGGGTATACGATCCTTCTCATCCCGATGCCGATGAATACGGTTACGTTCTTTTTCCAAATATCGAACCGGTTAAAGAGATGGTTGATATGATCACGGCGACGCGGGCTTATGAAGCCAACTCCACGGTTATCACCTCCACCAGCCGTATGATCAACCGGGCTCTTGAGATAGGAAGCAGGTAGGAACCATGAGAGTACTTTCACCCTATGAACGAGTTGCATCAAATGTCAAGAATCTATCGGACAAAGAAAAGCAATTGAAACTGGCCGGGAACGATTCTATATCTCGTTTCGGCGATCTTCTGGATGGTGCCATCGGAAATCTCTCTAAACTGGAAGTGGAGGCCGACCGGCTCACTGAGAAACTGGCCACCGGAGAAATCGAGGATGTCCACCAGGTGATGATTGCCGCCGAAAAGGCCAAACTGGCTTTCCAATTTGCCCTAGAGGTTCGGAACAAGATCGTTAACGCCTACAAAGAAATAATGAGGATGCCAATTTAACCTGCCGGTTTTCTGTTGGTGTAAGAACAATTCTAAGATATTATTAACCGGTAGCCGGTCATGCGTGTCCGGGCTAGTTAGGTGAAATAATGTGCGCAAGTACCTTGATCTTATAATTAAGACCTTCAACAAGCTGACTCGCAATCAAAAAATTGCAATCGGCGCCGGTATCGGGCTGTTGTTAATGTTTTTGATTATTGTCGTCTTCTCCTCCGGCAAAGCTACCCGGGTATCGCTTTTCCCCGGACAGACCCTCTCCTACGAGGAAGCGGCCTCCATCACCTCCTTATTGACCGAACAGGGCATCATCTTTCAGCTTGACGGCACCAGGATCATGATCGCCAACAATGATCGTGACCGTGTTATGATGACCCTGGCCCAGGCCGGCGCGCTGCCCGGGAAATCAAAGGGATTCAATGAACTTTTTGGTGACGGAGCCGGTTTAGGGGAGACACGGCTCGTGCAATTGATCAAGAAACAGGAAGCCTTGCAGGGAGCACTTGAAAACGCCATCCGGACCCTGAGTTCGGTCAGCGACGTACAGGTACTCCTGGCCCTTCCTCCTGAAAGTCTTTTCGTGGAAGAGCAGGAAGAGGTGACCGCATCGGTTGTTTTAGGACTCAAACTGTATAAAACGCTTGACAAATCCCAGGTCAAAGCCATTATCAGCCTGATTTCTCATGCCGTTCCCGGTCTGAAAGGCAGAAATATTTCGGTGGTGGACAGCCTGGGAAACGATCTGGCTGGCCAGCTTGACTTCGATACCGACGGAGTAGGGCCTTCCACCAACCGTAAGATGGAGCTTCAGCGTGATCTCGAACGATACATGGAGCTCAAGATCAAAAAAATGATGGACCGGGTGTTGGGACCGGGCAAATCGGTGATCAGGGTTTCCGCGGACCTGAATTTTGACAAACTGAACCGGACGATCAAAACCGTTGCGCCGCCGGTGGAAGGTGAAGAAAGCGGGGTGACCATCAGTGCCCGCAAGAACGAAGAGACCTGGAAAGGAATGGGAGTCCAGCCCGGCGGAGTTCCCGGGACGGATTCGAATATTCCCGGGTACGAACAAAAAATGGGTACGGATCAGGCTGAGTATCTGAAAACGGAATCGATGACCAATTTCGGGTTCAATGAGAAGAACGTCAGCGAGTACCTTTCTCCCGGTAATCTCAAACGGTTGACCGTCTCGGTGGTTATCGACCGCGAAACCATGACCGACGAGGAAAAACTCTCTTTCAAAAACCTGGTAGCACATGCCTGTGGTCTTGATGAAACGCGTCAGGACAGTATATTTCTTACCAACTATCCGTTTGACAAGAAGTACCTGGTAGAGTTAGAACAAGCTCGTGCAGCCAGCCGCAGTGAGTACATGCGGAAAGTTACCATCTGGTTTCTCCTGATATTCGGTCTGGTGATCGGTGTGCCGGTCGCCATCAAGGTAATCACTACCCTGCGGTCGCGGCATCTATCCAAGCTGCGTGAAATGGAAGAACAGCGGCGGTTGGCTGCCAGGAAAAAAGTGTTCGAACCGGTGTTATCGGTGGAGGAGATGGAAAAGAAACAGATGCAGGAGCATGTGAAGCAACAGGCTTTTGAGCATCCGGAAGACTTTGCCCAGCTTATAAAAGTGTGGCTTATGGAAGAATAACGTAGTGAAGGATCACTGACCAGATGGCAAAAGAAAAACTTCAGTTAGGCAGCCGTGAAAAAGCAGCGGTTCTCATGGTTTTCCTGGGACCGGAGGTTTCTTCCGAAGTATTCAAGCACATGACCGAAGAAGAAATCGAGATGGTCACTCTCGAGATTGCCCGCCTTAAAAACGTGACTCCCGAAATGCGCGATTTAGTCGTGTCGGAGTTCCATGAAATGCTCAAAGCCAGGGAATTTGTAGCTTCCGGCGGTATCCAGTATGCCAACGAAGTATTGGAACGAGCCCTGGGGCGGGAAAAAGCCATGAACATACTCAGTAAACTGACTGCCGCCTTCAAGGTCAGGCCGTTTGATATGGTTAGAAATACGGACCCGGTACAACTGCTGAACTTTATACAGACCGAGCATCCGCAAACGATTTCACTTATCATGGCCCATCTTCAGCCACCGCAGGCTTCCCAGATCCTGGGCGCCCTGCCCGAATCAATCCAGGCAGAGGTGGCCAAGCGGCTGGCCCTCATGGACAGGACCTCTCCCGAAGTCATCCGTGAAGTAGAACGGGTATTGGAGAAAAAGCTTTCCATGGTTGCCGGCGAGGATTATACTGCTGTGGGCGGTGTGGATTCCGTTGTGGCGATCCTCAATCAGGTCGATCGAGGCACTGAAAAGTCCATCATGGAGAACCTGGAGATCCAGAATCCCGAACTGGCCGAGGAGATCAAACGGAAGATGTTCGTCTTCGAGGACATCAACTCTCTCGACGACCGCAGCATGCAGCGAGTTCTGAAAGAGATCGACAATAAGGTATTGAGTGTGGCTCTCAAGGGGACCACTGAGGTTCTGCGGGAGAAATTCTTCCGGAACATGTCCAAGCGGGCAGCCACCATGCTCAGTGAAGAAATGGAATACATGGGTCCGGTACGGCTCAAAGACGTTGATGAGTCGCAGCAGAAGATCGTTAATATTATCCGTGATCTCGAAGACCGTGGAGAGGTGTTCCTGTCCCGTGGCGGCGAAGAGGAATTTGTGCGTTAATCCCTCAAACGCCGGTAAACAAACCTCGATCTGGAGGGTTCCTTCCCAGTGTTTAAAAATGTGATCAAATCGTCTCTCGTCCACAAGGAGTCGTCGCGGAAGATCATCAAATTCGGTGCTGTCCGGGGAGCTGCCAAGTCACCCGAAGAGATCAAACTGGAGCAGACGCTCGGTCGGCTCAAAAAACAGGTAGCAGAGACGGGCGCCAAGCTGGCCCAGCTTACCAGTGAGACCAAAACAAAAGTTTCTTCGGCCCAGGGAGAAGCTGATAAAATCTTGTCGTCATCCCGTGAAGAGGCTTCTGATATATTGCGAACCGCCAGGGAAGAGTCCGACCGGTTACTGGAACAAAGCCGGATTGACGGTTTCGCGGAAGGATTGAAACGGGGCGAAGCCGAAGGACTACGAAAATTCGACAGCGTCACTGTCAAGATCACGAGCCTTCTAGACAGTATCCATAAAGAACGTGAACGTATACTCAAAGTAGCCGAAAAAGAAGTTCTCGAACTGGCTCTCGGTATTGCCCGCAAGATAATTCACCGTGAGGTTACTCTTGATCCGGATATTGCCCTGGAAAATGTCAAGAAGGCTATCGAAAAAGTAGCTGCCCAAAAAAATATAAGGATACTGGTTAGCAAAAAGGATTTCTCGGAGGTGGCCTCGCACCGGAATGAACTGTTGACCCGGCTAAAAGGGGTTGACGGGGTAGAAATCGTCGAAGATTCATATATCGGACCCGGGGGATGTCTGATAGAAGCCGAACTTGGTAATATCGACGCTACCGTGGAATCGCAGTTCGAGGAGATGAAACGGTCCCTGGAAGAAATGGTAACCGCCGAGGAAGAGGATACTGATCCTAGCGCGGTGTATGACATAAAGACCAACAACGACGGACCGATTTCCTCGGATCTAAAGAAAATCCAGGCGGAAAAGCACCTGGAGAAAAACAAGAACGGGAAAAATGGGGACAAAAACACCCAGCCGCAGTCTGCAAAACCTTCCGT
Source organism: uncultured bacterium (assembly GCA_964593455.1). Lineage (GTDB taxonomy): Bacteria > Muiribacteriota > CAYSPT01 > CAYSPT01 > CAYSPT01 > CAZQHK01. The sequence continues at coordinate 176,791 of CAZQHK010000002.1, read as the reverse complement.
ACCAGTTACGTCCGCGCCACCAAAACCGGTTCAAGCTAAACCGCAAAGAGCACCGGCACAGCCAACCACCGTCGCTAAACCGCCGGCAAGACCGGCTATCAACCGGCCGAGTGACAATAAACCGGCTCGACCTGCGGCTGTACCGCCTGCAAAATCTCCCCAACAACCGGGAGTAAAACCGGGGTCGAAGAGGGATCCGGCGAAAGATGGTTAAGATCGGGCGGCTTATCGATCAGGTGGATACGGTTGAAACCGTGAAACAACACGGTCGTGTTACCAAGGTTGTGGGTCTGCTCATCGAGTCTCTCGGGCCATCGGTATCCGTTGGAGAGATATGCCGGATATATCACCGGGGAAGCCGGTATCCGGTCGAGGCAGAAGTGATCGGTTTTCGGGAAGAGAAGGTTTTGTTGATGCCCCTTGGGTCGATGGAGGGACTCGCACCGGGCGCTGAAGTCGTCGCCACCGGTAATCCGCTCTTGATACCCGTGGATGAACGATTACTGGGAAGAATACTTGATGGGTTGGGGAGACCGATAGACGGAAAAGGACCTATTCTCGATCCCGAGGCACTCTATCCGGTAGAAGCCGACCCGCCCAATCCCCTGGGCCGGCCGCGAATACGTGAACCGTTACCGGTTGGTATAAGGGCCATGGATGGTGTCCTGACTCTTGGCAAAGGGCAGCGGGTGGGAATATTTTCCGGGAGTGGTGTAGGAAAAAGCACACTGCTGGGTATGATGGCCAGGAACACTACCGCTGAGATCAACGTTATCGGCCTGGTGGGCGAGCGTGGCCGGGAGGTCAGGGAGTTCATGGAACGGGATTTGGGGGAAGATGGCCTTCGCCGGTCGGTAGTAGTGGTGGCCACGGGAGATAAACCGGCGTTGATCAGGTTTAAAGGAGCACTGGTGGCAACCACTATCGCAGAATACTTCCGTGACCGCGGCCACGATGTCATGCTCATGATGGATTCGGTGACACGGTTTGCCCGGGCCCAGCGGGAAATTGGTCTGGCGGCCGGGGAACCTCCGGCTACCCGGGGTTACACACCTTCTGTGTTCGCATTATTGCCGAAACTGCTGGAGCGGGCCGGGACCAGTGACCGTGGCAGTATAACAGGACTTTATACAGTACTGGTTGAAGCCAATGATATGGAAGAACCCATCGCGGACACCGTGCGTGGCACCCTGGATGGTCATATCGTACTTTCCCGGGAAATGGCTGCCCGAAACCACTACCCGTCGATCGACATCCTGGAAAGTATCAGTCGCTGCATGGTTGATGTCGTTTCGCAGGAACATGAAGATATTGCTAGAAAGATAAAGACTGTCATGGCTGTTTACCGTACAGCGGAGGATCTGATAAACATCGGCGCGTACGCCAAAGGGAGCAATCCCGAGATCGACTATGCGGTGGCCCATTTCCAGAAGATCAACACGTTTCTTCAGCAGGGAATTTTTGAAAAGGTAACCTATGAGATGACACTGGAGGATATGAGCTGTCTTTTCGAGGAAGAAGAGTAGGATATGCCTCGGTTCGAGTTCAGGTTTGACACGATATTGCGGACACGGAAAACGAAGGAGGACCACGAGAAAACAATCCTCGCTTCGCGGATGTCCGAACTCAGACAGGAGGAGGAAGCGCTCAACGCACTGGACCGGAAGTTGAATAATTTAATGGACGAGATGGATACCTGGAACAATCAGGAACGAATTGACCCACAGCTGTTTCTGGAGTACCATCGTTATTTCGGATGGCTCAAAGGTATGATAGCCGAACAGAAGGAACTGGTCCGCCAGGCGATAGACCGTGTTGAACAGCAGAAATCGGTGGTGGTGGATGCCATGAAGAGCAGGCAAATCATGGAGAAGCTTGAAGAACGTGACTTCAAGAAATGGCGACTGGAGATGGAACGAGAGCTCCAGAAGACAATGGATGAAATAGCGACCCAGAAGTTTTTCAAGGAGAGAAAAGAATAGTGCTGCAAACCATGCGAGGAATCGGGAATCTGAATGTTTTCATGCTTCTGGCGTTTGTTTTCCTGCTTCTCTTGACTCTGCTGATTTCTTTTGATTATCTGGGTGTTTTCAATCTTCAGAACCTGCTCCCACCGGACGTTTTAAATTGGCTTGAGCAGTTTAAAATCATCCAGAAATACCTTGAAAAATCACGGTTTTACCGCCTCACTCCGGATGAACAGGTGCGGGAGTTCACCCTGGTCTATACGCAGAAATTAAAACAATGGGAAGAGACACTCAGTACAAGGGACGAAGAACTCAACCAGCGGTCGAATGATCTCGATAGCCTGAAACAGCAGCTGGCAGGTATTTCTGTTGAACTAATCAGGGACCGGGGCATGCAGGTGAAACGTGAAGATGACTTCAAACAGCGGCTGGAGGAGTATGAAGACGGCCAACGTAAGCTCAAGGAGTTGGCCATGCTCTACGAGAAGCTCACTCCGCCGAAGGCGGCCGCGATCATGGAAGAGCTTCCGGAAGGCCTGGTAGTCAGGATCATGCGGCTGATGCGAACCAATAAGCGCTCACTTGTCATTGCCGCCATGGACGACAAAGAGGGTGCCAAGCTCACCCGGATGATGAGTGACGAAGAGCAGAGGACTTTCAATAACCGCGACCTGGAGCAGGCCAAGCAGCCGGCCATCGAACCGGCCATCGAAAAGTAGGTCTCCGCAACTGTTCCAGTGAGCCTTTTATCTATTCAATTAACCACAAAGGAATGAAGTGTCTTTTTATGCGTGTTTAGTTACGGTAGTCTTTCTTCGCTCGGCTGTTCGCGGGGCGAAAGCACCGAGCGGTGGTGGATCGTGAGGATGGTGGATGATACGCGTAGCTGTGTAGTTGTTGGAGGATTTTACGGATCTCAATCTCTGTTTCGCTAGATGTAGTGTGGTTCCTGGCCTCGGGGAGCCGTGACTTTACCGTCAAGCTGTGGAAGTTCGGTAACGCCTTGAAACCGTTGGAGTTTTGATTCCTGGTAAAAGATTTCTCTTCCTGAATGGTCTCCTCTCTCAGTTATAATCAATGATTCCGTAGCTGCTTGCCTGGATAATAGAAAATCTCTCCGACAAAACCTCTAAAAGAACTTTAAGTTGTCGCCGAAATGGTCTGTAAAGTTAAGCAATTCGTCAACAAAGCAGACTTAAAATTTCTCCTAAGTTTTTGACGGGGTTTTGCCGATACTTTAGGTGACAGTAATTTTCACGGAAAGGTGGCGGGTAATATCCTCAGCGCACAGGCCCTTTTTGCCGGACTGGCGACCGGGGCATCGGCAGCCCAGGCCAAGGGTAAATCTTCCAAGGCATGTCAGCCAACCGGTAAAGCCGGAAAATTTGCCGACGTGTTGAAGACCGCCATGGGTCCTGCAGCCGGGAATTCCGGTAAAGTTGCCGCGAAGAAAGGGTTTGCGTTCATATCCAAAGATGACAAGAGCAACCTGGCCGGCAAGCTGGGGATATCCGTGAAACAGCTCGATCAGCTGCTGCTGGCGATCGGCAAACTGGGTAAGAAAAAGATCAAAGGTTTGGCAGCCGGGGATAAGGCCGCTGAAAGTCTTTTGGATAAACTCCTGGCGCTGCTGGAACAGGTGTTGCAGGAAGTAACTGCTCCTCAAACCGCCGGCTCGGAAAGTTCGGAAAATAAAGAGAAAGATAAGGGCCCGGAAGAACTGAAAGATTTGCTGGCCGGCCTTGTCCGCCATCTTCAAGAACAGCAGGCCGGGGAGACCGGGGAGCCGGTCGAGGGGAACGATAACGCGGCGGCCGCCGACGAGATCAAAGCCATCTTGCATGAACTCGTGTCCGAACTGGAAAGCCAGCCGGCAGAGAAGGCACTCAAACCGTTTTTCGACAAACTAAAAACCGCCCTGGACGAAAAAGAGGTCCACCTGGACGAAAAAGGGCTTCACCTGGACGATCTTTCCAAAACAGCTCTTCAGGAAAACATAAAAGAAGGAAAGAATAACCTGTTCCCGGAGGAAGAAATCCAGGCGGATGGAATAAAGGTTGCCAAAGAAGATAATTCGGAGTCTAAAGAGCCTACCGGTAAACATACTGATAATGAGAGTTCGGCTGTCGTTGATAAACTGCCGGCGGGCGAAGCCGTGAAAGACGATGACAAGTTCTCCGCGCTTCTAATAGACAAGAAAGAAATCTCCGAGTCCGTTATCAAACATGGCCATGGGCTCGAAACGGACCGTCAGGTAAAGATGGAAACCAAAACGTCGGAGGAAACCGACAAAATTCATTTCAAAGCGGAGAAAATCGAGGTTCCGATTGACGAAGAAAACCGGTTAAACCTGTCCGGCGGAGAAAAGAAACCCGCTAAAGGCGTCGCGCCGGGCGTAAAAATTTCAGAACTGATGACGGCTGCTCTCGAAGATAAAGGAGAAACCCGGAAGTCAGAGACTGTCAACCGGTCCATCGTGTCCGGCAAAACCCTTGATCAAAAGGCGGGCAGCGGTGATGAAAACAAGTCCGGTCTCGTCGGGGGCCTGGAAACGCTTCAAAAAGCTCAAGGTGAGAAAGACGGTATCAAGTTTCAGGGCAGCGGTGAAGTCGGCGCAACAACTGTGAGCACAGATAGTACTGCCTCTCTCGACTTGTCGTCGGGCAACGGCCGCGAAGGCGGTTTTGACTCGCACCTCGCCAACAGTTTCTCTACCGGCCAAGCCGGTGAGGGATCGGAAATAGGTACAAAGCAAGGTGAAAGCCGGTTCGGTGAATCGGTCATCTTCAACCAGATTGTCGATAAGTTCCAGGCTTTCAGCTCCAACGGTTCCGTCCGGTCGGTGAGAATGCAGCTTCATCCCGATTTCCTGGGCGAGGTCGAAGTCAGGCTGACTGTCAGGAGCGGTTCCCTGGTAGCCCAGTTCAACGTGGAAAACACGGTGGTCAAAGACGTTCTGAATTCATCGATCGATAACCTCAGACAGTCGCTGGCGGATGCCGGTATCGAGGTGGGATCGCTGGAAGTAAACGTGTCGCAAGGGGGGCTTTCCTGGCACCAGGAGCAGCGGAACGGGTTTATGAAAGACGGTTCACATAAAAAAGGAACAATTTCCATAGAGGATATACAAGAGATAGAAGCCGGGCTCGGCGGGCAGGAAACCGACCTGCCGCTCGAGGTCAGGCTGGCGATTCACGGCGGCCGTCTCGATCTGGTCGCCTGATAGGAGGAACTAGTATGCCAGTAACAGGTGTTACATCAACGGGAGTTGAAACCCCCACGGACCTGTTCTCGAGCGGTATCGATAATTCCATGGGAAAAGACGATTTTCTGCATCTGTTGATCACTGAGCTCCGGTACCAGGACCCGTTGGAGCCGATGGATAATCAGGATTTCATCGCCCAGATGGCGCAGTTTTCGTCCCTGGAGCAGATGACCAATGTCAACACCAATCTGCAACTTCTCATGGAAGCGCAGCAGGCTGCAACGACGGCTTCAGCCATTTCCATGCTGGGGAAACAGGTCAACGCCGCTATCCCAGTCGAGGTGGAAACGGAGACCGGTGAGTTGGAAGAAGATTGGGAATTGATTTCCGGCTCGGTTGACAGTATTGGTTTTGAAGACGGAGTTCCAATTCTTTCAGTGGCTGGACAGGAGGTAACTATAGATCAGATCGTCAGCATAACCGAAGAATTATAAGCGATATTCACCGGGACCGTTACGGTTTCGGTTTTAATAGCCATACGAGTGTGAAACAACACGGTTGTTGAGAGACACACTGCCAGGGAGGGTTACGGAAAGGGAGGAAAAACTCTATGCTGCGAGCCCTCTTTACCAGTGTTGCCGGTATGAGGAACCATATGGTGAGGCTTGACGTCATCGGCAATAACATTGCCAACGTCAACACGACCGGATTCAAGATGGGCCGGGTCCAATTCCAGGACATCCTGAACCAAACGTTGATCAACGCCTCGGCGCCCACCGAAGACAAGGGCGGCAAAAACGCCATGCAGATAGGTCTCGGAATGTCAGTCGCCTCCATAGACAATATATTCAGTCAGGGATCAATCCAGCTTACCCGGAAAGAGACGGACCTGGCCATCCAGGGCGACGGGTTTTTCGTGGTCTCGGATGGAGCCAAGCAGCTCTACACCAGGGCCGGCAACTTCGACGTCGATTCCAATGGGTATTTCGTCCATACACCCACCGGGTACCGCCTCCAGGGATGGGCCTCTGCGGTGGAAGACGGTCAGGTAATCATCGACCGGAACAAGGCCGTGGCCGCGCTCACCACTTCGGGAGCAGCCGATGTGTCCGGCCGGAAACTGCCGGCCAAAGCCACTTCCAACGTCAACTTCCGATGTAACCTGAACGCGGGGGCCACCGTGGGTACCGAGCACAACACGGCGATCACGGTGTTTGACGACCTGGGCGCCGAGTACCTGCTGCAGTACACGTTCAAGAAGATGGAGACAGTCGATCTTGATAACGACGGCGGCGACGGCACCCCGGCGCATTACGGACCGGAGCACCTGTCGATCGCTCCCGGTGATGCCAACAACCTGTTGTTCGGCGCTATCGATGGCGCCAACGACACGTTCACGTTTTACGATCCGGCGTCTCCGGCACCCGATCGCTGGGCGGTACCCGGCCACATAACGGTCAAACGTAACGGCACCACCGTGACCGATTTCACTACGGTGCCCGACGCCAACGGCGACATCGTCGGTATCCAGATGACCACCACCCCGCTGGTGGGTGACACAATAACGGTCAACTACCGCGAGCAGCTCAGCCAGGACGATGACGGTGTGGCCGACGGGCAGGCGACCGCGTGGACCTACCAGGTGTCGGTCATGGACGTGCCCCTCAATGTCGACAGCACCGACACCGATGCCACCGACCTGGGAGTCCAACTGGAAGGTCCCATGGGAACCACCAACTTGAACGGGAGCGGCGTGCTGGTGTTTGATAACAGCACCGGCCGGGTCAACAAGGCGCTCAGCGCCCTGTACAACGGAACCCTGCCCGACGATCCCGACACGGGGTTGCCCAGCCTGGATATCACCACCTTTGTCGATGCAACCACCGATTACACCAAGGCCATCACCATCGAGCCCGAGGGCGGCCGCGCGCCGAACTTCGACGTGGGCGTGGTGTACGATAACGTGACGCAGTTTGACAGTGCTTTCACCACCGCGGCGGAAACGCAGGACGGGTACAAGATGGGAGAGCTGTCGCGGATCTTCTTCAGTGAAAGCGGTACCATCACCGGCGTGTACACAAACGGCTACAAGGAAACCCTGGGCCAGCTCGCCCTGGCCACCTTCAACAACTCCGCCGGATTGTTCAAGGAAGGTGAGACGATGTTCACCATTACCACCAACTCGGGTCTGCCGGTCATGGGTACGCCCGCGTCGGGTGCCAACGGGAAGATTGCACCGGGCACGCTGGAAATGTCGAACGTCGATCTGGCCAACGAGTTCACCGAGATGATACTGACCCAACGCGGGTTCCAGGCGAACTCGCGTGTTATTACCACCGCGGACCAGATACTGCAGGAACTGGTACAGCTCAAGCGGTAAACGATCCGCCGTAACCAACAGTTGACGAAGTGATCCCGGCAGGGCCAGACATACTGGCCCTGCCGGGAATCATGCGTCCGGATATAAAAAAACATAAATAATAGGGAGCGAAACGCCGATTCCATGATTAAGGTGACCAGATTAAACGAAAGCCAGTTGTGGGTCAACGATGACCGCATCGATTTCATCGAAGAAACCCCGGATACGGTGATCTCCATGACGAATGGGAACAAACTGGTGGTCAGAGAGAGCGCTGAGGAAGTCGTGTCGATCATTATCGATTTTCGGGTGCGAATCGGTGAGCGGCTTCTCCGGGGCTCCGGGTTGCCCGAGTATGAAAAAGATCCGAAACAGAGCGCAAGAAATTAATCGAGCACGTACGTGTAGAAAGCAAGGGGTGGAATCATGGTTATGGATATAGCGAGCGTCGGCGGCCTGGTTGGCGGCACCATTCTGCTCATAATGGGTATGGGTGGCCCGGTCGCGGTCATGTCTACCTTTTTCAACGTACCATCGCTGATCATCGTTGTGGGAGGAACGATCGCTTGTTTCTTTATCTCTTTCACCATGGACCAGATGAAAAGCATGATCGGTATTTTCAAGAACGTCTTGTACGATGCCCCCACCACCCCCCAGATTCTTATCAGGAAGATTGTCAGTTTTGCCGAGAAAGCGCGCCGTGAAGGTCTGCTGGCTCTGGAAGACGATCTGGAAAAGCTCAACGATGCGTTTCTGAAAAAGGGTATACAGCTCGTGGTTGACGGTACGGAAGCGGAAATCATCAGATCCATTCTGGATGTGGAGCTCGAGTATCTTGAAGAGCGGCACAAAGCCGGCCGGAACATGTTTGATCAAGGGGCCCTCCTGGCGCCCGCTTTCGGAATGATCGGGACCCTGATGGGACTGATCCTCATGCTTTCCGCGCTGGATGATCCCGACGCCCTGGGACCCGGCATGGCCGTGGCCCTGATCACTACCTTCTACGGGTCGGTCATGGCCAACTTTATCTTCTTGCCCGTAGCCAACAAACTGAATGGCAGGAACGTCGTGGAGGTCATGATGAAGACCATCATGATCGATGGCATTCTTTCCATTCAAGCCGGCTTCAACCCCCGTATCGTCGAGGAACGGTTGAACGCTTTCCTGCCGCCCGGACAGCGCAAGGGGGCCGAAGAGGGCGAAGAAGACGAAGAAGAAGAAGAAGAGTAGACAAAAGGGTCTTCGCGCTCTGAAAAACATGTGTAGAAAGGGCAGTTAACCAAATGGCCAGAAAGAAGAAACCGGAAGACCCACCACCCAGCGCGCCGCTTTACATGCTCACCTACGGTGATATGATGACGCTGCTTCTCTGTTTCTTCGTACTGCTGTTTTCTTTTTCCACTATGGACATGAAAAAGTTCGATCACATGAAGTTTGCCTTCAACAGCGCCCTGGGCGTGATGCCCGGTTCCAGAAAGTATATTCCAGAGGACGGTATGGTCGAGGGTAAAGAAGATACCATGAAAAAAATACACGCTCCTAAGGAAGACGAACTCGAGCAGCAGATCGAAGACCTGAAGAAAGCCATGAAAAAAGCCATGGAACAAGAGATGGAAATGCAGGCCGTGGCCCAAGAGATGCAGCAGCAGCTTAAAGAGGAGATCCAGGAAAAAAAGATCGAGGTCAAGAAGGAAGACGACAAGAAGGGCGTTATAATCCGGGTCAGCGACATGGACGGTCCCAAGTTCGATCTGGGCAAGGCCAAGATACGGCAGAACTTCGCCGACATCCTCGACGTAGTGGCCGAACAGCTCAAAAAACCGGAGTTCAAAGACCACCGTTTCGTGGTGGAAGGACACACCGATGAATTGCCGATCAGTACCCCCGAGTTTCCGTCTAACTTCGATCTTTCCACGGCCCGGGCCATGAACGTGCTCAACTACCTCAAATCGCGGGGCGTGCCGGAAAAACAGCTGTCCGCTTCCGGTTTCGGCGAGTTCGAGCCGTTGGAGGAAGTCAAGTACGATCTCAAATTGGGGGCTCCGGGCAACCGGCGGGTGGATATCGTCATCTACAAAGATACGAGAAAAACACCGCCTGCACCGGTAAAAGAATAGCCCCAAAAAGGCCGCTGTTAATCGGTCTCCGTAACAGTCCCAGTGAGCCTATATCTTTCCAGGTTATGTTGATATTTTCTTACGAGGGAAATTGTTTCCGAGTGCGACATCCGTAATTGCTTCCTCCAAGGGGCGCGCACATCGTGTGCGCTGAACTCGCCATCGTGGCTCGAGAACAACAGCTTCTTGCCCCTCTTCGTTCAGCAAACGGCTGTTGCGCACTCTCCAACGACCCTCTCCAGATAATATCAACATAACCTTTCTTCAATATTCAGGCTCATGAAACGATGCTCCGCCTCACGGCAAGCATTTTTTGATAAAAGTATGTTTACTAATGCAAGGATTGACGTAGTTATTGACCTGATCATAGGGCGGGACGGATAGGCTTTGTTACTGGTTGAATTTGATAGATGAGTAGGATCGGATAGACGTCATAGGGTCCTCTTTCTACGCTACTTGCTTACACATCTCAATCTCATTAATCTCAGGTTTACAAATCGATGTTTTTTTATACATATCTCTGGTTACCAATATCAGTCTTCGCTCGGCTGTTCGCTTCGCGAAGGCGCTCGCGGGAGCGGCGTAGTTGCTGGGTGGATTGAGGATAGAGTGGTGTGGTTATTGAAGGAGAGTCGGAAATGTGTGGAACTATATCGAAAGTCTAGAGACTGCCGACTTCTTCGTAGAGTTTCTTGTAATAATCACGGTCGCGGATCGCTCGTTCAATTTGTTTCTTGGTGTACTTGCCGCTCTTGAGGGCTTTGAGGAGTACTCCCAGTTCTTCGCCCCGGGGGTTGCGTTTGTGGTGTTTGCGGAACAGATCAAAGATGAACCCGGTATCGTCAACGATGTCGGAGAAAGGTGTGGGCGAGGTGCCGGGAGAAACGGCGGGTGTGGTGCCGGTTCCCGTTTGCGAACCTGGACGGGTGCGGGTGCTTGGCTGCACAAAGATGGCCACGGTGCCAGCCCGTCCGCCGGGTGAAATAGCTACTTGAAAACCAGCCTGTACGAAGGTTTTGGTCTGGTCGTGAATCCCTTTGACCCAGATCGTGCCGTCTTCGCAGAAGGCGCTGGTTCGGCCGTCGACTTCAACCTTCATCCCGAACTTGGTGCCCGTGACTCCCAGTTTCGCGGTGGGGGAGGTCATCTCGAAAGACGTGCCGTCCTGAACAAAATGCATCCAGACGTTGCCGGCGGTAATGTTCAAACCGGCGGTGATTAGCTTCACCCGGGAGCCTGAGCCGATTTTGATCGTCGAGCTGGAGTTGTAGGCAAGTTCCATTGCTCCGGTTGCGTCCGTGACAATCTGATCGTTGTCGCTGAAACTGGCGTTTTCGCCTTTCGTCAGCTCTCTCTCGTCTCCGGAAGAGGACAGGAGACGGACTTGCGGGCGTACCGATTTTATACTATAGGCTAAAGCCGCCCGGGTACCGGAGATAATGGTTTCGGGTCCGTCGGCTACCGGGGACCCGCTCCGGAGGAACACCGGAACCGCCACGGCCAGCAGTATCACGGCCATCGTCGCCACGGCCAGAGTGTAGCGGTGTTGAAACACAGGCGGATTCTTGATGAGAGAGATAATTCCTTTGAGATAATCCATCAAGGATTCCGTGATGCTCTGGGGTTGTTCGGCCAGTTCGGGAAGCGGGGTCGTGACCTTGATATGGAGTGACAGCGACTGGTCCAACAGCTCGTACTCCTGAGCTATTTTTCGGCAGGGAGCGCACTCGGCCAGGTGTTTTTCCAGCCTGGAGATGCCGGCGGCGTCAAGCTCGCCATCCATCCCTGTCTGGATCAACTCTTCGCTGTTTTTACATTCACTCGTCACCATGATCTTCTCCTCTTGCCAGGCCCAAACATCCCCTGCTTGAGCTTCATTTTTGCGTTTCTACCCTATATGTAGCGCGTGATGGGAAAAAGTTGAAAACTATTTTCATTTTTTTCATCGGTTGAGATAACACCTCAGCTTCTTTCGTGCTTCGAACAGTCGTGATTTTACCGTAGACTCAGCCATATCGAGTTTCTCAGCCAGTTCTTTATAACTGTAATCTTCACTGTAGTGCATGACTACCAATTTCTGATCGTCGGAATTGAGTTTTTCTATGGCCTGCTGTAGATCGAGCTTGTTGATGACCGTGTCGTCCAGAGCCCTTTTTTTCTGGATATACTCCTGGAGCTCCGGCCGCGGTTTGTTCTTTCGTCTGAAATTAAGTGCCGTGTGCCTGGCCACGGAGTAGATCCATGTAGATAATTTGGAGCGTTCATTGAACTTCTTGAGGTTCTTGAACACCGCCATCCAGGTTTCCTGGAACACGTCTTCCCGGTCGCTGGGATTGTCTAGGTACAGATTGGTTACGGAAAAGACGACTTTCTTATACTGCTCGTAAAGTTCCGTACTGTTTTCCCGGGACATAACAATGATGATTCTATCAATTTCGCTCTATCGACACAACTCTCCCTTGTGCATCTAATCTGAATTAATCACTAATATTTGCTCCAGGAGTTTGTCGGAGTATTCTGCATTTGGAAAAAACAGCGGGGCCGGCGATTTCTCGCCGGCCCCGCTGTTTTTTATTTAAGCTATCCTTGGTGACTCTTGATATTCCTTACCGGGCCCGTGAATCGGTGGTCCCTTCCAGTTCGTTCACGGAATTCTGCGCGGTGTTGCCGGTGCTGGCGACCAGTTCACCCTGATCGTTAAGTTCTCCCCGGGTCGTCCGTTCGTTGCCGTTGAATACCGTGCGGGTCCTCTGGACGGTCTGCTGCACTTCGCGTGCGGCGCCGGGAACGGCCTGAGCTACTTCACTTGCCTGTCCGAGTGTCTCGGCGGTCTTTTCGTTACCGGTGGCACCAGCTATGTTGCTGGCAGCCCCGAGAGCCGTGCCGATAAAGCCCATCGTATTACTGTTACCCAGTACTCCCAGAATCGTCGGGATGAGAGAACCGATCGCCGCACACCCCTGCAGAATCATGCTGCTTACCACGAGCGCCACCAGCAACATCAGAGCCGAACTTTTCCTTCTCACCATTTTGTCATCCATCCTTTCTTTAAAGAGCGTTTATTCGCTCTCGTTTATCCGTTTCATTACATAGGTACCGGTGGGAAGAAATAAGTTGGATTTTTTTTGAAAAAAAAACAGCCCCGGCGATTTCTCGCCGGGGCCGCTTTTTTTCTGCCGATTCAAGTAAGATTATTAGCTGGCGGTCATGATTACCGGGGGGGTTTCTTCTTTGTCGCCGCCGCCTTTGAGCCAAGCTTTAAATTTCTCCCACATGGTTTGTCCTTTGTCAATACCGTCCTTTGCTTTGTCAATACCGTCTTTCGCCTTGTCGATGCCTTTGTTTACATCATCGGCGGTATCTTTGACCTTATTCAGGTTACGCTGGATCGCCCTCATGTTGGCGGTGTTGGCGTAATCTCCGGTAGTGCGGGCCACCTTGTCGGCGGCGCTCGAGACGGTGCGGGCTGTTCTCTGTGCAGTGTCGAAGAAACCGCCCTTGTCGTTCATTTCACCCTGAGTGGTTTCACCCTCGCCGGCGAAAACCGTACGAGTCCGCTGGACGGTCTGCGTCGCTTCGTTGACAGCACCCGGTATGGCCTGGGTTACTTCGCTGGCGGTACCGAGCGTCTTGGCGACGTCATCCTTGCCGAAAGCGCCGGCGATCTTTCCGGCTGAGCCCAGTGCACCGCTGATTGCTCCCATAATATTGCTGTTGCCCAGCACGCTAAGAATTGTCGGGATAAGAGAAGCTATCGCCGAACACCCCTGAAGAATTACGCTGCTCATCAAGAGCACTACCAACATCAAGAGAGCTGAACCTTTCCTTTTCATCATTTTGCCATCCACCCTTTCGTTTTCCGAGCGTCAGTGCGCTCATTTTTTTGCGTCTCACACTATATGTAACCGGTTGTTGGAAAAAGTTGGAATTTTTAAAAAAAAATGTCCTAACGTATCAAACCTTTCTTCCATAGATAAACTGGCCGCATCTCTTGCCGTCAAAATCAGCGATTTCCGGCAAGTGTCCCCATTGTACAAAACCGTTCTTCTCAAGTAAACGGATACTGTTCTCATTCACGTCGAGCAGGATGGCGAAGATGTTTTTAAAACCGAACTCCGGCGCCTGGCGCAGAGTATGGCGGATGAGCCGGCCTCCTATTCCCTGTTTACGATAGTTCCTGTCGATGTAATAGCTTATCTCAGACGCGGTCCTGAGGGCTTTTCTTCCCGGTCGATACGGGCTTAAGCTGCACCAACCGGTTACGGTCCCTTCATTCACTGCTACAAAAATTGGATATTTCTCCGAATGATGCTGCCGGAACCAGCCCATCCTCTCCTCCACGGTTACATGATTGGTGTCGGCGGTGCAAAACCCGTCGTCGACGGCCTGGTTGTAGATCTCAACGATCCGGTTATAATCGTCTTCAGTCGCTATTCGAAGAAGCATTCATTTCTCCCCCACCATGGCTGCGCCCAGGAATATTAGGGCCGGTACATCTATTGTATGTAACACCGCCGCGTTCAGTCAAATAATATGAAGGGTATATTCCCGGGAATAATTAGACCTGGTTATTGATTTTTTCTGATTTCAATACTACAATGATCCTCTCAGGATGAGGGTTATGTCTGATATATATTTCTCAAATGTTCACCTGGAAAACGATACCGATTACTTTCTTTATATAGGGGAGATCAAGAGTTATGGTATCAATCTCTTCCTTCGGGAAAGTTTATCGAAAATTCATGGATGCCGATTCGATTTCATCTCCGTCGTTCCGGATGTACTGGAAGACTACCCCTGGCTAAATGTGATGGTACTCAACCCGTTACTCCAGGAACACTCCTCCAGGCACGGCTCCCGCGTGAGTTGCCGGGTTCCGGCCCCGGCCTTCATGGCCTCGGTGTCAAAACATCCGGCTGTTACCGACCTGGTTCACACGCTTTTGGGTCGTCAGAAGAACGTTTTCATCTACATGCACGAAAGTGTTCCGGAGCTGACTCTGGACGAGATACCGGGGGTTTCGATCCTGGGGCCTGACCGGGAGATCGCTCACCGGCTGAACTCCAAGATAGTGCAGTACACCGGCCTGACAGGTGTAGTGCCCCTGGTGGAGTTCAAGGTATGTGACGGGCTTAAGTCCCTGGTCGAAACCACAGACAGGCTCTGGGAAAAATGGCCAGACGGTATTTTCGTCAGCCACGAGTACAGTGCGGCGGGGATAAACGCGGCCCTGGCCCACAGACTGCGGGACATTACAGATACATTCGTCGACCGCGACGCCACCTATCTCATCAGCCGCTATCTTCCTCATCGCCACGATCCCACAGTCCTGGCGGTGGTGGCCAACGAACGAGATATCTACATCGCTGGAGTGGCGGACCAGTGTATCGAGGGCGGTATCAGGTTTACCGGATCGACCTTCCCCTCGGTCCTGAAAGAGGACGATGTCTCCGTCCTTAAAGAACACACGCGGGCGGTGGGAAAATGGATGGCCAAAGCGGGTTACCGTGGTATTTATGGGTGCGATTTTTTGATCGATTACAGCGGTGGCATTCATTTTCTGGAAATCAATGCCCGCAAGCAGGGGACTACCATGGAGTTCTGCTGTACCCTGGAACAGTCCTTACCCCCCGGTTCACCCATGTTGCCGGAACTCGAATATTTTGCGGTAACGGAGAACCGGTTTCCGGATAACACTCGCGAGATGGAAAACGGATCGGAGAAATTACACTGGGGAACCTACAACGTTAAAATTGGAAAACCGGTTCGTACCGGCGGCGGGCTTCCCAACAGTTTTGATGAACGCGGGACATTTCGCCGCCTCGCCCGCACAAATCGGGAGAGTGAAGTTATCATCCTGGAACACGTGGGTAGCGACTGTATCGCTCTTTCCGGTTCTTTCCTCGGCCGGGTAGTGGCTCTCGGCAGTGATCATTCAAGCGTAGGGCGGGGAATCGAGCAGGGGAAGAAGACTATTGAACGTACCATCGTTGAGGAGAGATACCAATGAGTTTAAACGGCACGGACGAATACCGGCTGGACAGTTTTACCGGCGAGCTTTTAGATGAACTATTTGGTTCCGGGGCACAGCCGGCCTCCCGCACCGAGTCCCCTCCGGTGAACCTGACCGAAGAGATAGATGCTCTCGCCCGCCAGGCGAGGGAGAACGGACTCACCACCCCGATCGTGGATCTTTTCAACCGTTTGAAAACGCTCAGACGGGATGGTTATGTTCCCGGCGAGTTCGGTCTCTCCCGCCCGGACCTGGTCGCCCTCTGTGAGAAACACCGGATAATTGACGAACATGGGGTTACCCTGGGCGGTCGGGTGAACCGGGCTCTGCCAATCGTGGAAGAGGCTGCCAGCCGGGTGAAGGAGTACCTGGCACTCAAAGACAGGGAAGCCCCCAGTGGTATCGAGATGTGGGAACAAATCAAGGAGAACACGGCCCGGATCAAATCGATTCTCGACATGAGCGACGAGGAGTGGGGCTCATACCCGGGTCAGATCAAGAACTGTATCGATTCGGTGGAAAAGCTGTCGGCCATTATCGATCTTCCCGCCAATGTGATACGGGATATCGGGCGGGTGACAGAAACATACCGGATGCGCATGACTCCGTATTACGCCAGCTTGATCCAACCTGACCAGGTCAACGATCCTATCCTTTTGCAGGCTGTTCCCACCGGGGAGATGGTTGACAATGTAGGTGTCGAGATACCCCCGGTAGCTTCCGACCATTCTCCCGCCCGGCTCATCGACCAGTTCTATCCCCGGGTGCTGACCATCAAAGTTACCAATATGTGTGCCATGTACTGCACCCACTGCCTGCGCATTGCCCATATCGGCAAGAAAGACCGGATCTATACAGACCAGGCGTATGAAGAAGCCTTTGACTACATCCGGAGCAATACCACTATCCGGGACATCCTTATTACCGGCGGCGATTCGTTTGTCCTGCCCAACGAGATCATCAGGAACATCCTGGAGTCGCTGGACCGGATAGACCATGTCCGCGTAAAACGTATCGGCACCAGGATCCCCGTGACCGCTCCCATGCGGGTGGACCGGGAACTCCTGGATATTCTGGCAGAGAGCAACGAAAAAAAACCTGTCCGGGTCGTTACCCAGATCAACACCGCCCGGGAGATCACTCCAGCCTCCCGGGAAGCTTTCAAAAAAATATCGAGCAGTGTCAGCGCCGTTTTGAACCAGGCGGTATTGCTCAAGGGCATCAACGACACCCGGGTCAAGATGTGGAAACTCTGTGAGACCATCCAGGACAGCTATGTCCGTCCCTACTACCTGTTCAACTGCAGTTACCGCAACCCTCAATTCAAACATCTCCGGGTACCGATAGCCAGGGGACGGGACATCGTGGAGAGCATGTACGGCAATATCTCAGGCGATGCTATCCCCCGGTACATCGCTCCCATGGGCGGAAAAATACCCCTGCACAAAAGCAATGTACAAGGATTGGAAGACAACTGTGTCGTCCTTACAAAACCGTGGAACGGGGAAACCGTGCACTATCCGGACGCGGAAAATTACGAAGAAGAGCAGTTTGCTTTTAAACGTTACCAGGAATAGAAAAGTCGTACAATAAATTAACAGTTAGGAGCGTGGCCGTGAGATCGTTTTCACCGGAGTTTGAGCAGCTCAAGATGCCGCCTATCGTGGCGGTCAGTGAAATGGTGCGTCAGCGGGAAGAGGAGTTTCTGGCCCGGACCGGCGAAAAACTCGTACACTTCGAACGGGGAGATGTCGATTTCGAAACCCCCGTTTATATTTCCCGGGCTTTGACTGAAGCGGTCGAACAGGGAAACACCAGGTATCCGCGGCCGGGAGGAATCGCTGAATTCAAACAGGCTGTAATGAGAAAGATGTGTGATTACAATGGTGTTGAAGGACTCTCGGCCGATAATATCGTGTGCACCAACGGGAGCCAGGAAGCTCTCGGTCTCTGCCTGCAGCTTTTTCGTGGCGGCCACGGGGCGGGATTTACTCCCTGTTGGAGCTGCGTGCTCGGGACCCTGACTCCGTTTTATGGAATCGATTTCACGCAGATCCCGCTGGCTGGAGATTTCAGTATAGATTTCCGGCAGATAGAGGATGTTTTGGCCCGTGTTGATTTCTTCTACTTCAATAATCCCGGTAACCCCACCGGCCGGGTGTTTAACGGAGAAGAAGTGTCAAAGCTGAGCGAGCTTTGCCGCCGTCACGAGGTGTGCTTGATATCCGATGAAGCCTACGAGTATATCGTCTACGATGGCAGCCGTCACGTCAGCCCGCTGGCGCTCGGCGGGGAGCACGTCATCGGCATTCACTCTTTCTCCAAGACGTACGCCATGACCGGTTGGCGGCTAGGGTATACGGTCTCCAGAAACGACAAGGTAAACCGGCTGCTCACTCTGGGTAACTTCGCCCAGACGGCGGGAGTCACCACGTTCCTGCAGCACGCGGCGGCGGCGGCTCTTAACGATACGGAAACCGGTGCAGAATCAATCCGCGGGATGGTAATGGAGTATCGGAAACGCCGGGACCTGCTCTACGAAGGTCTTTCCGCCATAAACGGGATACGACTGGCAAAACCGGGCGGAGCGTTCTACCTGTTTCCCGACTGCTCGGAGCTGATACCCGACCAGTGTACCGGTGACGAACGGGAGACCTACATCTTCCGCCGGCTACTCGACCACGGGGTAGCCGTGGTTCCCGGTAAAAGTTTCGGGACCGGATGCGAAGAATACGTCCGCCTGGCCTACTCCTGCACCCCGCTGCCGGCTATCGAGACGGCCCTGAAACGGATACGGACAGCGCTTGGGTGACCGGAACTCGTCTACTCCGATTCCGGTACGTATTTCGGTTTCTCGCCCTCGCTGGCGGCTATCACAACCGCGCAGGAAGTATCTCCGGTGACGTTGACCATGGTACGGAACATGTCCAGGAAGCGATCGACACCCAGGATGAGGGCGATACCTTCCGTGGGAATGCCCACACTGATGAGAATCATGGTCAGGGTGATGAGACCGACTCCCGGGACTCCCGCCGCGCCCACCGAGGCCAGGGTGGCGGTGACCACGATGGTGGCCTGCTGAAATAAACTCAGGTCCATGCCGAAAACCTGCGCCACGAACAGGGTGGCCACGCCCTGGTAGAGGGCCGTACCGTCCATGTTGACGGTGGTGCCCAGGGGCAGGACGAAACTGCTGATCTTGCTGGAAATATTCAGGTTTTCTTCCACGCACCGTTTGGTCACGGGGTAGGTGGCGGAACTGGAGCTCGTGCCGAAGGCGATGAGCTGTGCCTGGCGGATAGCTTTCATCAGGTTCAGAGGATTAATACGGGAGAACAGGTACACCATGGGGGAGTAGACCAGCAGCACGTGCAGCGCCAGTCCGGCCAGGACCACCAGGGCGTAGATCAAGAGCGTTTTCAGGATACCGAACCCGCTGGCGCCCACTATTTTGGCGATCAGCCCGAACACTCCGATGGGGGCTATCTTCATGATCAGGGTGACCATCATGATCAGGGCTTCGTTGGCTCCGTCGAAAAAGTTGATCAGCAACTTCGATTTGTCATCCGGCAGCATGGCGATGGTGAGCCCGAACAGGATGGCGAAAAACAGCACCTGCAATATCTGTCCTTCCACTGCCGCCTTGAATGGGTTCTTGGGAATGATCTGGGTTACGAACTGCTGCAGGAACGAAAGCAGCGACGCCTCCTGTCCCTGGACCGACACCACCTTCTGACTGGCGGTGGACTGGAACTCCAGCAGGAGCCGGGCTTTATCCACTTCAGACATGTAGGTCCCGGGTTTGACGAGATTGGCTAAAACCAGGCCGATTATGATGGCGCAGACGGTGGTGCCCATGAAAAACAAGAATGTCTTCCCGCCCAGGCGTCCCAACTGGCTGATATTACCCAGGCCGCCTACGGCCACTGTGAGTGAGCAGAAGATCAGCGGAACCACGATCATGCTGATCATGAGCAGAAATATTTTACCCAGTATGCCGAGGTACTCGAGCAGGGTGCCGCCTTTGGATGAGTACTCTATAATCCGTTCATCTTTGGCCAGCCAGCCTTTAATTTCATCCCGGCCTTCTCCTTTTGGCAGCCTGACCTTGAGCCAGGTCTCTTTGGATAGTGCGCGTGTCTCCAGAATCGGGACCTTTTTGACCCGGGGAGGTATCCGTTCGCCGGCGGCACGGAGGCTGGGAGTGAGATAATAAAATGGTTTCCGTGTCGCCGTTTCGTCGAAAACCACCCAGTTTTTCTTGATAACGGTGTTGGCATCCTTGATAATGAAGCCGTCTCGTTCGGGTGTTTCCGCCACGGAGTTGAGGGTCACCCGGTAAAACGTTTTATTCTCATACACCGCGCGGCCTTCGATGGCCAGATCGGTCACGTCCAGGGGAAAGGAGGTCGAAACTCCTTCTACTTCCAGTTTTTCAAAGATTTTCCGGCCCAGGTCCGGAATAACGGTCAGCCGGTCTCGCGGCATGAAAAAACCGGTCTTGCCAAACATTACTCCCACCAGAATACCTGCTATCATGCCAATAATGATCTTGGTATAAAGTTTCATTGAAAATTCCTTTCTCGGCCTGGCCGGATTTTTGGATTCTGAATACATGTTTCAGAATCGTATCAAGAACATATGTTTAAGACTATGAACCGATTATATCAAAATGCCTCATCCGATAGCCAGTACCTTTGTTTTATACCCTGTGGAAACATGTCTCTTCCTTATTTGGAGTCACTTCAAGTACTTTCTACGCTTACTGTTCAGAGGGTGGGAAAGAAGGCATAATCAAGAATAGGACATTGTTGTGGGCAGAAAGGTGGTGGATTGAGATGACCGCACCCTCAAGCAAGGAGTGTAGAAAGTAAGGGGTCAGGTCTTGCAATCGTGCAAAAAGAGGTTGAAGATTTAGATTTGAGATCGATGTATAATAAGTTATATGACAGCTGATACCATAGACGAGATTCTTTCCGCCTGGCAAAAAGGCGAACCGTTTGAGAGTACCGTGTCGAGGATACGGGTTGAACTTTCCTCTTCTCTGCCGGTGTTCGGATTTGCCCTGCATTCAGGCAGTCTTATTCGGGATGAGCTATCGCCCAAGCTAAACCTCGACCGGCAGCAGATGCTCTATGAAGAAGATCCCGGGACAGACGAACTGCTCCACGGTCTGCCAAACCGGATTTGCCCGTTTTTTTCCCGGTTCGAGTGCGATCTTAACCGGCCGCAGAAGGGTAAACCGGTTGAAACCGCAGTTTACACCGACCCGTCGCTGGCCTGGGGCCTGGAAGTCTATCGGCCACTTCTTGATCCCGATGAAATCCGGGAATCGCTGGATCCATACCGGCAATTTTACCGGTTGGTTGAATCTTTGTGTAGGGATATGGAAGATCGGATCGGGTACGGTGTATTGATCGACATGCACTCCTACAACAACCGGGGAAGGGAGGGGCTTCCGGATATCAATCTGGGCACGTTGTACCAGGATAGGGAGCTATTTTCCGGCCTAATAGCCGGCCTTTCCAGCTCTTTAAAACGGATGACCATTCAGGGGCGATCTCTCGTGGTACGTGAAAACGACCGTGATCTGAAGTTCTATGGGGGCAGTCTCAACCGATGGGTTGCTAAGCGGTTCAAAAACATCCTGGTGATCAGCCTTGAACTGAAGAAGTTCTTCATGGATGAAGGCCGGTGTATTTTTCATCAGGATATTTTTTTCGAGCTCAAAACGGCTCTGAACATTGTTTTTTCTACGCTGACAACTGATATTCAAAAACGTATCCAGAACCGGTAAACGGATACTATGAGAAAACCCGTGAAATAGTTGACATAGCGTAAGATGGCGTTCTATCATTACATTGAAGAAGCTTGCAGAATAGCTGTATTCAAAAAAGGGGAGGCCTGACCCATGCTGAGAAAGAAAAGTTCTGCTTTTCTGCTGATGGTGGTACTCCTTGCCGGCAGCCTGCTGTTGCAATGTTTCAGCCTCGTCCCCGGATTTTTAAGGGACATTTTAAACGAGCTCCTGGGGGAAACTATCAAAAACGCCGTGGGTCAATCCCTGTCGGCAGCCGCTAATATCAGCGAGATGTATGGCATGAAGGATGTGACCAGGACACTCGACAGGGTAGAGCCAATGGTTAAAGTTTTGCCTGGTTTCCAGACGGGGATACAGCTTACCGTAGAGAGAGCTGAAACGATCTTCGACGGTGAGGGCGAAATTACCGCGGGAGAACTGGACAACCAGGGAGCCTTCTTTGATACCGTCCAGGAAGCCGCCAAAAGCGTTGGGACGGTAGTCGAGAAACTGAACGGTACCACGGATCGGTTTTCCAACTTCGATACAATCAAAAGAGTGCGCCGGACCATGAAAAGAATCAAAGGAGCATCGGAGGATATCGATAAAGAGATCGATGAGATAAAGAAGGTCTACGGGAAGAACAGGGTCCTCTGGAATAAGTTCAAGCGATGGATCGATGACAAAGAAGGCGGGAGCGATCTAAAAATCCCGTCGATAATGACAACGTAAGACCCGATTATGGAAACCCTCCTTCCCCGCCGCACCCTGTTTCCCAGGGGGATCGGAGCGCTCACCGTCATCGGGGTATCTGTCTTGGTCATCCTCTTTCTCCTCAGTATGGCCAGTTCATTCTTTACCGCCGGGGTTTCCAATATCAGTTCCCAGGTGACCTTTGGTGACAAGGGAGTCCTGATCGCCCGGGCAGCCGTGGCGGAAGTGCTGGCAATTATTGAAGCCTCTGCCAAGATGTCTGACAATAAAATCTACTATTACCTGCGGCTTCCTTTGACGCCCAGTTACAATGGAACGCTCATGTTTGAAAACGATATCGAAGTCCAACCGGCCAAGGTGTGGGAAATGGTTGACGGTGACGAATCGGTCCGGTATGTGACCGTGAAGGCCTGGATCCCCTGGCAGCTCAGGTTGTACCGATATCTGCCCTATGAGAAATACGGGCGGCTCCACATCATGGCTGAAGTGGGTATTCAACCCGGGGCGGGTTACAAACAGGTTGTCAGGAGAATAGAGACTGTTTACGAGTTTAAAGTCGCAGCGCCGCTGCCGCCGAAACCTTTCGACTCCGTGACCGCTCTGGCCATGACTATGAAATCCTCCATGCAACTGGACGATCAGAGATACCGGAAACTGCAGAAGGACATCGATGACGCCCTGAAAGATGCCGAGGACGACGCCGATCTCGATAGCGGTGAGTTGGGCCGGCCGTTTAGGAACAACCCGCCGGACAATATCTATCGCGCTTATCCGGTCTATAAGTACCCGCCGTTTCCTCTCAACACCAGGTCGGTACAGGGCCCGTTTAGCTCCCAGGACTCTGACATGGACAACCCCATTTTCGCCCGTGAGAGTCCTTTCCGCGTTAAAAAAATCAAGTTGACCTGGCCGGAAGACTTGATGGACCAGATCAGGCTCTCTGTGACCTATGTCATGCAGGGCGGTTCCATACGGGTGTACGAGGGGAGTGAAGGTACCAGCTCCTTCCAGCCGGGAGAAGTCATCACGCTGCGCATGTCCGGTACATCGTCGGTCTCGGCTTCCCTCAACAACAATTCGAGTGCGGTCAATTACAGCCAACGGCAGGGGTACGACTCCCAGGGACAGCCGGTCACCGATATCGACATCATGCTCTCCGGCACGCTCAATCCGGGATATGCAAACGATTTCGTCAGTATTACGGGAGGAGGTTTGTCCAACTGCCAGATACTTTACCGGGGCCAGCGGGTCCATTCTCTCGATGCCCAGGTGCAGGGAGAGTTGCGACGGTTGGAGACGGGTATCCAGACAACCCTGGATGACTACGGTTTTACGTTCCGGCCCATTGCCGAGGAATATGTAGAGCAGTTCCGGGGTGAACTGGCTATCCAGCTTTCCTGGGAAGGGTATGTCACGCGGGCCACCCGAAAGTTCGACCGGGCCGTCGATTTCAAAAGTTACATAGTAGAAGGCGGCCGATGGGAACTGGACGGTATCTACCTGGTCAAAGCTCCGTTGACGGTGGACGCCTCGTATACGGGTAACGGCGTGATCGTCACCAGGGGAGGACCGGTTACCGTTTTACGGGCCGATGCGTTGGATATCGATAATGACACGTTAACCATAATCAATACTGACGATAATGTCATCCTTGGAGGTGCCAATGAGATCGACGCTTCTCTGCTGACCCCCCGGGGCACAGTCAAGGGGCTCAAAGGGAGGACCATCTACGGAAACGTGATAGTCAATTATTTTGAAAGTGCACTCTATAATGAAACCCCGGCCGGGCAGGTGCGGTTCAACAGCCGGCTAAGGAGATCGAAAACCGGTACCGGGGATGTCATTTGTGAACGGTATATGTTCTATCTCAACCGCCAGCCGTTGTTCGAAGACATCAAACGGAAGGAATGACGTTGCCGCGTAAACGCAAGGGATTTTCCATGATGGAGGTACTGGTCATCGTGGCGGTAGTAGGATTAGGGCTGCTGCCGATACTGACCCTGTTTTCGCAGACAGCCAAACGGGTAGCGTACAATGAAGATATGGCCGTGGCCAACCTGTGGGCGGTCCAGCTCATTGAACGCCACCGGATGGTACCTTTCGATATTCTTAAAGACAGATTTTGCAAACCTAAACCTATTGATGCTCTGACGCTATTGGAATCAGACCTTGTTTTGAGTCCCTGGTGGCAAAACTCGCCCATGACGGAAAAAAGCCGCCGGTTCCTCAAGCAGTATGAGGTGAGCCTGATCTTCAAGCCGGACAGCATATATCCTGATTTTCTCGGGCAACTGGTGTGTACTGTCAGCTGGAAGAACAAACAGGGAGTGAAGCATCGGGAAGAACGTGTGCTCCTGGTAGAAAAACGGCAATGAGGATATACATATGATAGGCGCGAATCGGGAGAAACGGCGCCGGACGGGTTTCACGCTGATAGAAGCGCTGGTGGGGACGGTCTGCGGCGTTTTGCTGATTATCTCCCTTATTCTCATGCTGCAGGCGGGGCTGCGCCTGTTTAGGGCGGAAGAAGGCCGGACCAGCGCCCTGCAGAACATGCTCCTGGCCTACGATAGAGTTCAAAACGATCTCCGTCAGACACTGTTCTACCCGGCGCTTGAGCATGTAGATGCGGTAATGGTTGAAGATGCTGGGAGGGCCTTGACGCTGTCAATCTTCCATGAAGAACTGCCTCTCGATCCACCGCTTGAGAAACCGGAAATCATGAACAAGATGATCAGGTTTTCGCTGCAGGGACACCCGAAATATGAAGGTGCCTTCTACTTGACCAGAACCGAGGGGGCAGAAACTGCGGTTTATAAATCCATCATGCTCCGCAACATTTATTTTGCCAAAGAAACCCAAACGCTGCCGGATGAGGGTACGACCTCGGTACTCAAGATGTTCCTCACCGTCTACTCGACGCACGACGAATTCGACGGTCTGGTTTTTCCTTTCATTTTTGTGCTCGAACCCGAAACCAGGTTTATGAGAGATATGTACTGGCAGTCAGGCTTTTGACCCGAAAACGGCTATTTTCGTTTTAACCATTTCGGCCAGCCGGAATTAAAGTCTCGTGCAATTAATTGGTTAATCTGTTATATAAAGAGATGGTTAATTCCGAAAGGAGGTTTTTACATGACGAGGAAGTCTGTTGCTTTGTCTGTCGTCATCTGTCTTACCCTGGCTATGTTATGTGGATGCGGAAAGAAGGAAGTGAAACCATTGGATGTTCCTCCTCTGGCAGCAGGCGATTCATCTCAGCGCTACGTGGATGATGAGCTCAGGTTCTACTTTGATTTCCCGCCCGACTGGAAACAATTTGACCAGTTGAAAGATACCGCGGATGGCCGGATCATCCTCATATCTCCCTTCGAAGGCCAGGAAGTGCCGAAGCTTAGCATCAGCGTTCTGGCCAAGGAATTTGGTAAGGTTGAAGCTCAGATAGATGATGCCTTCCTGGGAGAAACCAGGAAGAAATATGAGGCTGAAGGTCAGGCAGTGCTGGAGATCGCAAAAGGCCAGGTCAAGGACAAGTACCCGGCTATCGTGGCCAAGACCAGCAAGCAGGTGGGGATCCATACGGTAATTACCAAGCAGATCATTTTCATTGCCGGTAAACGGCTCTTCATCGTTACACTCCAGGGGCGTTCGGATCTCTATGAAAAAATGGGAACTGCTTTAAACTACTTCTTTGACCGGCTGACGATAAAGGACTAAAAACTGCGGTTGACGGCGAGCCGGGTGTTCTTCTAGAATGGCTCCGGTATGAGTGTATCCACGGACAAGCTTCCGAGAATATCGATCGTCGTGCCGGTAGAACCGGGCGGCAGTGTCAACAAGGTCCTGAGTTCATTGGAATTCCTCGACTACCCGGCTGAGTTGGTAGAAGTTATCGTAGTGGAGGGTAGTCAACCGTCTCGCCAGCGAAATGAAGGAATTGCCCGTGCCGGCGGGGAAATCGTTTACTTTTTGGACAACGATTCGGAGGTAACGCCCGGCCTGTTCCGAAGAGTAGTGCGATACTACCGTGACGAATCTGTAGTAGCCGTCGGTGGGCCGGCTCTGACGCATTCCGGAGACGATTTGTTCCAGCGCTGTATCGGGTACGTGCTGGCCTCACCACTGGCCACTATGGGAGCACGTTCCAAGTTCGCCTCGATCGGTCGAGCCCGGCGGGCCAGCGAGTTCGAACTCATTCTATGCAACCTCAGCTTCAGAAAAGAGATTATCCGTAAGGCCGGCGGGTTTAACGAACTGCTTTATCCCAACGAGGAGAACGAGCTTTTGAACCGGCTGGAGTATATAGGTTACAAATTCGTTTACGACCCGCAGGCAATCATCAATCGGTCAAGAAGAAATAATATTTGGCTCTTGTTCCGCCAGATATTCGGGTATGGCCGCGGCCGGATGGAGCATCTTATGGTCAATCCGTCCTTCTTCGAACCGGTTTTCCTGGCGCCGATGCTCTTCATCTTCTACCTGTTGCTACTCCCGTTTTTCAAAGCTCGTTTTCTCAGGGAACCGCTGCGCTGGTACTCATGGTTGGCCTGTGGAACGGGAGTAATGATCGCTCTCCGAGAAGAGGAGTTGGCGGCTTTTATGGTATGCCCGCTGATCTTCCTGACAGTGCACATCGCATACGGTATGGGGTTGATAAGCGGATATTTGAAGCAGGGCGGCGGTGCCGCCGACCGGCCGGAAACGGTTCCCGTGACTTGCTATAATGTTAAAACTTTCGAATCGGATACCTGGTTGGTGGATGGCTCGTGAAGCAACTCGGGCAATCATCATCAGGCCATCTCCTCCATGAGCTGTTCAGGTTGCCCGTTACTTCCGTCAAGGGTATCCGGAAAGGCCGGGCCGGCAAACTTGAAAATATCGGTGTCCGGACTGTGGGTGATCTTCTGTACCATTTGCCCAGGCGATACGAAGACCGGCGGGTGGTGCATCCGGTCTCACTGGCAAAAGCCGGCGTACCGGCTTTTTTTACGGTTCGAGTGGTTTCTGCCCGCCTGCGTCGTATCCGGAGACTTTCGATACTGGATGTAACTGTTCAAGACGATGACGGGGGCAGGATGGTGGTGACATGGTTCAATCAACCGTACCTGCTCAAAACATTAGACCAGGGCCGACGGATGTATATATACGGAGCGCCGGTCATGAAGAAGGGGCAGCTGAAGCTGGCCAACCCGGAGCTCGAGTTGGAAAAGCAAGGAGAAAAAGACGACTATCTTCATATCAAGCGGGTAGTCCCTGTCTATCCGTTGACCAAAGGCATTTCTCAGAAAATCATGCGGCGGCTTCTCTACGCGGCGTTGCAGGAATTCGTGTCAGAATCTCCGGAAAACCAATCATCTCTGGTCGATCCGCTGCCAGAAGGGTTAATCAAGCGGTACGGATCTCCGCCGCTTGACCGCTCCCTGTGGACCGTGCATTTTCCCGAGGAAGAAGAGCAGGTGGCTCCCGCCAAGGCACGGCTTGTTTACGAAGAGTTGTTCTTCATGCAGTACCGGATGGCCCTGGAGAAACTGAAACGCCAGAAGAAAAAAACCACGTTGGTGTGCCCCGGCGGAAAGATGGAAATTACAATCCGGTCAAGTTTCGGGTTCTCTCTGACCCGGGCTCAGGACCGGGCTGTCAAGGTTATTCTAAAAGACCTGGAATCGAATGTCCCCATGTGCCGTCTCTTGGCCGGTGACGTGGGCAGTGGCAAGACTTGTGTAGCGGCTTTGGCGGCAGCCAGGGTGGTGGATAACGGCTACCAGGTGGCTTTTATGGTCCCCACCGAAGTGCTGGCCAGACAGCAGTACAAGTTTCTCCACCGTGTATTCGAAAAAACCGGAGTGAGCTGCGGGCTGCTGCTCGGTGGTATGGAGCCGGCGGACAAAAAAGCTTGTTACGCGGATATCGCCGCCGGCCGGATACGATTGGTGGTCGGGACTCACGCGCTAATCCAGCCGGCGGTCAGCTTCAAAAGTCTGGGGTTGGTAATCATCGATGAACAGCACAAGTTCGGTGTGGGGCAAAGGCATCGCCTTGTTTCCAAAACCCCGGTCCCGCACCAGTTGGTGATGACGGCCACGCCCATCCCGAGAAGCCTGGCGCTCACCCTCTTCGGGGATTACGATTGCACAGTTCTGGACGAGCTGCCGCCGGGTAGAAAACCGGTCAAGACCGAAGTGATTTCGCCCCGGAATCTGCCGGCGGTGTATGATCATCTGGAGCGGGAAGTATCGGCCGGACACCGTGTGTACGTGGTGTGTCCCGTCATTGAAGCGAAGACCGATCCCGGTTCCCGCCGGGCCGTCAAAGCGGAAGCCCGCGATCTGTCGCAGCGTTTCGATCACCTGGTCCTCATGCATGGCCGGATGTCTTCGGAGGACCGGGAAAAAGCCATGAAGCGTTTCCGGTCGGGTGGAGGAATCCTGGTCACCACCTCCATTATCGAGGTGGGGCTGGACGACCCGGGCGTAACGGTCGTCCTCGTGCGTGGTGCCGAACGCTTCGGTTTGGCCCAGTTGCACCAGATTCGAGGGCGTGTTGGCAGGGGAACGCTGCCGGCTGTGTGTTACTTCGTTATCGAGCTTGACCGGGATGAGTCCCGGGAAAGGGTGCGCCTGCTGGAGGCGGTCAATGACGGGCTTGAAGTGGCCAGGCGCGATCTCGAGCTGAGGGGAGCAGGGGAGTTCTTCGGTGTGCGTCAGCATGGTATGCCGGGGACCCGGGTGAGCAATCCGCTTGAACATCTGGATATCCTGGAGAAGGCCAGAGTGGATGCTTTCGAACTTTTGTTCGGACCCGGTTCCCCCGGACCGGTCCCGAGCTTGGAGAGAGAAGCCCGGGCCAGATTCATCGATCTGGAAAACGTCTTGTTTACCTGAACGCTAATCATCTCCATAATCTCCAACCTCACTAATTCTATGCTATCTTGCTTGATATATCAAATACGCAAACTCTGATTTTGGCGCCGGGTGCTCGTTTTGGTGTAATATTAAGGATCTGGAATTCACCGGAGGTCGGACGTGAGTTTTCATATTATGGGAGGACGGTTTAAAGGCAGGGCTATGAAGTCTGTTCGTTATCCCGGGTTACGTGTCACCACCGGGGCAGTGCGCGAGGCGATGTTTTCTTCTTTGGCGGATGACGTTTCCGGGAGCGATTTTATCGACCTGTACGCCGGCAGCGGGTCGGTGGGACTGGAAGCTTTAAGCCGTGGGGCCGCCTCTGTGACCTGGGTAGAGCAGGTGCGGCGGCTGACCGTTTGTATCAGGGCCAATATAGACCTGGTGATTCCATCCGCTTCCCCGGCGGCTGAAACTGCGGTGCTGCAAGTAGTCCAGGGGAAAGTGGAGAAGACCCTGGTTCGCCTGGAAACTGGTGGTAAACAGTTTGATATCATCTTCGCCGATCCTCCTTACGGACATGGCCTGGCGGCGGGATTTGTCGATGTCGGGACCCTGGACAATATCCTGCGAAAGGAAGGCGTCCTGGTGGTTGAACATACCCTGGCTGAAAATTTGCCGGAGAAAAACGGCCTGCTTTCCCTGGTAAAGACACGGCGGTTCGGAAAATCAAAACTGTCTTTTTTCAGGTTTGTGAAGTAAAATAAGCCTGAGTTATTCAGGGAAATATCTTTGGAAAGAGGAGGTGTCGGGATATGAAAGCAGTGTATCCAGGCACGTTTGATCCCCTAACCTGTGGGCACCTGGATGTTCTCAAACGCGCTTCCAGGATTTTTGACCGGCTGATTGTAGCTGTGGCTAGAGCTTCAAACAAGAACACTCTGTTTACCTATGAAGAACGCAAAGAGATGCTTTGTGAAGAGATTTCCTCTCTGGATAACGTGGAAGTGGTATCCTTCGAAGGCCTGCTGGTGAAATTCGTGAAGTCTGTGGACGCATCAGTGATCGTCCGGGGGCTGAGAGCCATATCCGACTTTGAGTATGAGTTCCAGATGTCTCTCATGAACCGGCGGCTGGCCGGGGAACTGGACACGATTTTTTTGTTCACCAAAGATGAATATTCCTACTTGAGTTCCAGGCTGGTCAAGGAGATCGCCGATCTTGGCGGAGATGTCTCCGACATGGTTCCCCCCGGGGTAAAAACCCGTCTTCTGGCCAGGTTGAAGGGAAAATAATGGCCCGCTTTCGAATATGGGAGCAGAGCCCACTTTTTTTTCTCCTGCTGCTAATGGTTTTTATAGGAGGATGGACATTCTCTCCCCGGGATGTTTCCTGCAAACGAAGTCAGATGATTATGGATACGGTGTTTTCCGTGATCGTCTACGGCCAGGATAAATCTCACCTGGAAAAAAGCGTTGAAGCGGCCTTCGAAGAAGTCCGCCGAATTGAGAAACTCACCGACCGCTACGATACTGAAAGCCTCCTTTCTCTGTTTAATTCCGGCCGGCTGCCGCCGGCACAACACTTGTCCCCGGAGCAAACGAAGTCTCTCAAGGAGCTGTACGAACTTCTGGAACGGACGTGTTCGATGGGACGAGCCACGGGAGGTTTGTTTGATCCGACCCTGGGGCCGGTCATCGATCTCTGGAAATTTAAAACGGAAAACCCGATTGTTCCTCTCCCTGAGCAGGTGAAGGAAGTGCTCAGCTTGACCGGCCTAGACAAAATTACGTTCTTGCCGGATGGTACCCCAAGCCTGGTCCCGCGTGTTTTGCTCAATCTATCCGGCGTAGCTAAGGGATATGCGGTGGACAGGGCAGTCATGATTCTCCGGCAGCGCGGAATTAAACATTGTTTGGTCGATGGCGGCGGGGAAGTGCGTGCTATCGGCGGCAAACCCGGAGGGAAACCCTGGCTTATCGGTATCAAGGATCCCCGGGGAGCGGGGTGTATCGGATCTATTGAGGCCGAGAACCTGGCGTGCGCCACTAGCGGTGATTATGAGCGGTATTTTGAACAGGCCGGTAAGCGATACCATCATATTCTCGACCCGGAGACCGGGTTTCCGGCCAGGATGGTACAGAGCGTCACGGTAGTCGCCCCCTCTGTTTTTGAGGCTGATATCCTGGCCACGGCGGCATTTGTCGGCGGTGAGGCCGGAATTCGTTCTCTTTCATCCCGGATGACTTCGGCGGGATTCGTGCTGTTCTCGCCCGATGAGCGGGTACTTTGCGCCGGTCAACTGCCTCCGTCACTGTTATTTAATCCCGGACAGAAGGTCATCCGGATAGCGACGGGAGAAAACCGTTGAGACCAACCCTTGGGGATGGTATCTTGATCACGTTTCTGCTGGCAGTGGGTTTACTCGGCTGGATGGTTGCCGGCAACATCGGGAAGCTCGGTACCGATGTCGTAATAGAACCGGCCGGCCAGTCGGCTTTCAGAGTCCCGCTGGCGGGATCGGACAGGATGTTACCGGTAAAAGGACAGCTGGGATCTACTACCATCGAGGTGGCCGGAAACCGGGTCAGAGTTGTTTCTTCTCCATGCCCGAGACGGATATGCATGTCTATGGGATGGATATCCCGTCCCGGCGAAACCCTGGTGTGTTTTCCCAACGGAATGGTAGTCAGGATAGAAGGATCGGGAAACGGTGGCATGGATGCGATTACGCAATAACGAAAAAGTCCCGGATAGGAGAAGAACACGGGATCTGACGAGGATCGGGCTGCTGATTGCCCTGGGAACAGTCCTCAACCTGGCGGAAATACCGCTGCCTAGAATGATATTCCCCTGGGCCAAACCGGGATTGGCCAACCAGGCGACATTGATAGGAATCGTGCTTCTGGGACCGGCCGCGGGGCTTGTAATCGCAGTTCTCAGGAGCCTTCTATCAAACCTTTTGCTGGGGCTTCTGTTCAGCCCGGGATTTGTGCTGTCGCTGATCGGATCTGTTGCCAGCGCCGGTGTCATGGGTCTTTTCTTTAAATATGGCAATTGTGTTCTGCCGTTCAGACAAGAAACGGAAGTATCCACCGGACTCGTCTGTAGACGTGCGGGAAAGAGATTTAGTATAATATCAATAAGTGTCGTTGGAGCGCTCGTTCACAACTCGATGCAGCTCCTGGTTGCGTATGTACTGTTGGTTCAACACTGGGGTGTGTGGTTGCATTTACCTCCCATGATTGTGGTTGGGGTGGCTACCGGCCTGTTTAACGGCCTCATGGCTTCCTTGCTGTTGCGGGTGCTAAAAGACCGTCCGTTATCCGATTCGGGGCGGGATTAACCCGGGGACCACAGAGAGGATGATGACTGTGGACCGTCGTTTTCAACTGATAATTGCGTTTATCTGTGTGGCCTGCATGCTGCTGGCTGCCGGTTGTGGAGAAGATAAATCAGGAACAGGAGACCCGGCTGGTACGGGATCTGATACTCATGGCAGCGGTACGAAGGGAGATTCCGGCTCCGCGTCCATGACTGACCAGCAACCGGTTTCTCCGGCTGATGGAACCCGGACCGGTTCAGGCACTAAAGTTTCGGAACCGGCAGTCACAACAACCGAACCTGAATCAGTTCCGAAGGCAGGAATAACGCCACCGCCTGCCCATTCATGGGATGTCCCCCGTTCGGAGATGGTCCTGAAGTTGGGCCGGAACCCTTTTCTCCAGACACGCCTTATGCTTCGTGTTCATGAACCGCTCCTGGATTATATGGCCAAGAAACTCGGTGTCAAGGCGGTTAAACTGGTGTTGGCTGAGGATTATGCCGGTATCGTCAATTACCTGAAAGATGGCAAGATTGATGTTGCCTGGATCGGTACCGTCGCCTACATCAACGGCCGTGAAAAGGCGGGAGCCCGACCCATTGTGCGCCCGGTCCGTTTCGGACGGGACACCTACGGCAGCATTATTATCGTTCGAACCGACAGCCCGTTCAAAACCGTTACTGATTTGAAAGGGAAAAGCTTTGCTTTCGTCGATAGAGAATCTGCTTCCGGGTACCTGTTCCCACTGGCATATCTGCTCAGCCAGGGCATCACTCCAGACCGGGATTTCAAGAAGGTGGACTACCTGAAGGAGCATGACAGTGTGGTGATGGCGGTGTTTTTCAAGAAGTTCACCGCCGGTGCCGTGTATGATGACGCCCGTGATAAGCTGGGCCAGGAAAACAAGGAGCACTTGCGGGTGCTGGCTCGGATTCCGTCCATCCCCAATGAACCTATCGTTGTTCACCCTGAGATGCCGGACGATCTGGTTAACGATATCAAGCAGGCTTTTCTGGATCTTTCCAAGGAGAAAGACTTTCTAAAAGATTTCAACTCTCGTATAAATGATAAAATCGATAGCTTTGTGGAAGCCACAGACGAGGAATATAACAGCGTCCGAGAGCTGCTGAAGAACCTGGAAGAGAAAACTCAATAGAATGAGCTTACGGTTTAAAGATCTTGGGCTTCAGACCAAGATGATTTTCATGATTGTATCGCTCATCGTGGTAATCATGCTGGTAGTAGGCTATGCCACTCTGGTCCGTGAGCGGGATACAATCCTCAAAAAGATGAATGCTTTCGGTAAACTGCTGGCCAAGGGGATGGCAGAGCTGTGCTGCGATTCCATGGCCATGCTCCGGTATTCAAATGTCGAGGAATATGTAAAAACCGTCGAGGATGAAGAGGATGTGTCACTGGTTTCAGTCTTCGAGATGGAAAACAAGATTTGTATAGCCAGCACCGATCAGGAAAAAATCAATAAAGGCCCAACCCATCCGAATATCGAAAAAGCAATAAAAAAAGAGACATTCGATCCAGCCGACGCGACGTTTCGAGACAAGCACGGCCTGTTCTTCGTGGCACCGATTCAAACAGGTAACTCTTACCTGGGAATGGTGGTTATCCGGCTCTCCCTGGACGGGCTCAATCGGGAACTGGCCCATACCCGGAACCAGGTGATACTTATAACCTTATTGGCCATAGTTCTCGGATCGGCCATGTCGGTGTTTCTGGCCAGGGTGATCATCAGGCCGGTTGGGTCACTGGTACGGGGCGCTCAGGCGGTGGCCGTCGGCGATTTCAGCAAACGGATCATCGTTGAATCGGGAGACGAAATCGGGATGTTGGCCGATTCCTTCAATCAGATGACCGGAAACGTGGAACTCCTCTACAACGTCAGTATGGCTATGAATTTCATCAACGACTCCGATAAACTGCTTAATCTTATCCTGGACAAAGCCATCAAAGCGCTTCATGCCGAGCGTGGCTCGCTCATGCTGCTGGATGACCAGACGGATGAACTGATGCTGAAAGTAGTCCGGGGGCTAGGTGAAGAGCCCTTGAAAAAGAGGGTAACCCTCAAGATCGGCGAGGGTATAGCCGGGATGGTGGTACAGACGGGCAAACCACTCATGGTCAACGAAGGATATCTCGATCCCCGGTTCAAGAGTTTTGATTTTGCCGTTGAACGGGAAAAGAGAGTCAAGTCAATGATCTGCGTACCGCTGATGATTGAAGACAAAGCTTTCGGTGTCATCAATATCGTTAACAAGCCGGGGGATTCGTCACCGTTCGAAGAGCAGGATCAAAAACTCTTGCAGGCACTTGCATCCCAGGCGGCGGTGGCTATCAACAATGCCAAACTTTACGAACTGGCCATTACCGACGGCCTTACCAAGCTCTACATCCACCGGTATTTCCAGGCCAGGCTCGATGAAGAGATCATCAGGTCGCGCCGGTATAGTCAGGAGTTTTCCATTGCTTTGTTCGATATCGATCATTTCAAGAATTTCAACGATACCTATGGACATCAGCAGGGAGATATCGTACTCAGGGAAATGGCCGGAATCGTGAAACATACCATCCGCGATAATATCGATATTGCCGCCCGGTACGGTGGTGAAGAATTTGTGATCATCCTCCCGGAGACGCAGCTCAATGGTGCGGCCGTCTTCGCTGAACGTCTCCGGAAAAACGTCGAGATCCATAAATTTCCGGGTCAGGACGAACCGCTGCATGTGACCATTAGTATCGGGTGTTCCAGCTACCCGGCCAGCTCTGAAGAGAAGGTTCAGCTTGTTAAGAAAGCAGACGACGCGCTGTACCGGGCAAAGGAGGAAGGTCGAAACACGGTGTGCCTGGACATACTCGAGGAAGAAGAATGAGCCGCACACTGCTGGCGGTGGACGTAGGTAACACGCATACCGTGTTGGGATTCTATGAGGATCAAAGGCTCTGTGCCACCTGCCGTCTTTCCACCGGGATACTCCGGACAGCCGACGAACTTTTTTTTTCTTTCAAACAGTGTTTTCAAGAAATCACGTCCAGCGATTGTCCGGTTGACGGGTGTATCGTCGCGTCGGTTGTTCCCGTTCTCGATGAGGCGGTGAAAGGTGCCTTGCATCGGTTGACCGGAGCCGATATCCTGATGGTTGCCACCGGTCTCGAACTGGGTCTCACCGTCGGATACGACCGGCCCGGCGATGTGGGAGCCGACCGTTTGGCCAATGCCGTGGCCGCTGTTCACCATTACGGGGCGCCTGTTATCGTGGTAGATTTCGGCACGGCCATTACTTTTTGCCTGGTAGATAAATCTCGTACCTACCTGGGCGGCGCTATTGCTCCCGGTATCGGTCTTTCGCTGGAGGCACTCACCGCCGGCACGGCCAAGCTTCATTCCGTTGACCTGTCGGTTCCCGTGAATGTCGTTGGCAGAAGCACCGGGGAGAGTATCCAGTCTGGTTTGCTCTATGGGTTTGCGTCTCTCACCGACGGGATGATAACCCGTTTTAAGAGCGAACTGGGGACCAAGGCGCCGGTGATAGCTACCGGCGGGTTGGCCTCCCTGATAGTACCGGTCTGCCGGAACGTGACCGATGTCAGAGCTGATCTCACCCTGGATGGACTCCGGTTGATTTACGATATGAACACCTGAACGTATTTCGTATGATTACCATAGGCCCTCTGAATCTTACTTCTCCTCTTCTCCTGGCACCGTTGGCCGGTTATACCGATATCGCCTTCAGGTTGCTGGCTGCCGACTGCGGCTGCTCTCTGGTCTTTTCCGAGATGGTCAGTGCCTGTGGCTTGGTGCGGGGCGGCCAGAGGTCTCTGGAATTAGCCCGGACAGTGGAGCCAGAGCGTCCGGTGGCCGTTCAGCTCTTCGGCGCCGACCCGGACATTATGGGCCGGGCGGCGGCACTGCTACCGGCCGAAATAGTTGACATCATCGACATAAATATGGGGTGTCCCGTTCGTAAGGTAACCAAAAGCGGCGCCGGGGCAGCTCTTATGCGGACCCCGGCCTTAGCTGGAGCAATAATAGAGTCGGTGGTGAAAGCCACTTCTCTCCCGGTCACGGTGAAGATCCGCTCGGGCTGGGACGGGACTTCGATCAATGCCGTAGAAATAGCCCGGATAGCTGAAACTGCCGGTGCCGCCGCCGTCACGGTCCACGCGCGGACCAGGAGCCAGGGATTCACCGGAACACCCGATATGGACGTGATCAGGAATGTGATTAGTTCGGTGGCGGTTCCGGTGTTCTGGAGCGGTGATATCCGGTCGCCCGAGGATGCTCAAAAGATACTTGATTCCACCGATTGTGCTGGTTTTATGGTGGGCCGGGGAGCTCTCGGGCATCCGTGGGTGCTCGAGGATATCGCGTCGTATCTGTCTACCGGCCACTGTCAGCAAAGCCCGCCTGCGGGCAGGGAAGAAATCATACCGTGGATACGGCGTCACGTGGATTTGATCGAAAACTACCTGCCGGAGGATAAAGCGTTTGCTTCGTTGAAACTGCATCTGTTCTGGTATATAAAAGGGTTTCCAGGTGCCAAACGGTTGCGGACCAGGGTTAGCGACACCAAGCGGTTCTCCGAGGTCAAAGCGATAATCGATTCGTTGTGATTGTCCCCAACTTCCCCATCTCTAATATGTATGTTGATGTATAGTGCAATTGGTCGTATTTTATATGGTGGTGAAGGCTATATTCTTATTATCAAAATGATTTTATAGTAAAAGCGTATCGAAGCGGGGTGTCGTTGTGAACATGGCTGGTGTAAAGCGGAATAAAACGGCGCGAGCTGTTCTGATGGCTGTTATCGGTCTGGCAGTGATGGCGGGCACAGCGGTCCCCGCTTGGGCCGACTTCCAGGTAACACCGTTTCCGCCGGGCAATATATATTTTGTACCGGAAAATAAGATGGACGATGATTTCGCTAGTTTCTGCGGTTTGGCCGGTGCGACTCTCGAACTGGCCGCTTACAGCCTCAAGTCGTCGGTGGTTGGTGATGCCCTTATCGCTGCCCATCAACGGGGTGTGGTGGTCCGGGTGGTCACCGACCAGGATAATACCGGGTCTAACACCCAGATTCCTCGTTTGATCGAGGCGGGGATACCGGTAGTCCCCGACAATAGAGAATCCTTGATGCACGACAAGTTTTGTATTATCGACCGCCGTTACGTGTGGACCGGGTCTACGAACCTCACCTCCGACGGGACTCAGAACAACTATAATGATTCCATCATCTTCGATGCCGGGGTCGGAGACGAACTCGTACTTAACTACGAAGCGGAGTTTCGCGAGATGTTCGTGGATGAACTTTTCGGGACTGCTTCCACCGCTACGGCTCCGTATCCCGAGGTCAATATCGGCGGGGTTACGGTGGAGGTGTACTTTGCGCCCGAAGATAACGGAAGCAATGTCATGAACCGCCTTATCGAAACAGTTTCCGCCGCTACTGAGAGTATCGATATTTTGATTTTCTCTTTCACCGATTCCTCGTTGGCCCGGACACTGCTGGAACAGGCCAAGGCGGGTGTAACGGTGCGGGTTTTGATGGACGGCACCCAGGGAGCTTCGCAGTACAGCCAGTTTAACTATCTGAGAAAACATGGCATCGATACCGCCATGGAAAGCACCCCTTATCTGCTTCATCACAAGATGACTATCGTTGACAAGAAAGTGGTCACTACCGGGTCGTTCAACTTTTCAAAAAGCGCCAACACCTCCAACGACGAGAACATGATTATCATCCACAGCGAAGATCTGGCCACGCAATATTACACCGAAGCGTTCAAGACCAGGTACGCCGATCTAAACCCGGGTGTTTCTTTGAAAGGATTCGTGCATGTCACCGAGTCGGCCTCTGGTGATATGTTGGGAGTAGCCGGAGCGCAGGTCAGATTGACGGATTCAGGCGGTACTGTCGATCTGTTGACAACATCGGACGAACACGGTTGGTTCAGTTTTAGAAACTTGAGCACCGGCGAAACCTACACGGTCCATGCCGAAAAATCGGGTTCCCTGGCGGCCGAAAAGTCCAATTTGACCGTTTCAACCGGCGTTGTCACGAGAATAAACCTGGAGCTCAGTGAAGTAGCCACCTGGGGTTCTCTAGCCGGAAAAGTGACTGATTCCCAAGGGAACAACGTCTCTATGGCGCAGATCTCGATCACCTATCCCTCGAAGAGTCTGGCCCCTCAGGGGACCGTTTTTACACAGGTAGTGGGAATTACCGACACGGAAGGAAATTATCTTATCCAGCGTATTCCCGCCTACCAGTGGCAGGTTTTCGGCCAGAGTTATCCGGTAGATGTGGCGGTTACCAAGAGTGGGTACGAGAGCTATACGCTTGATGCTTTCGATCATATCGACGTCGACACTACCTACACTCTTAATGTCACTCTCCAACAGAGCTACCAGATAACCGGTTTTTCAAATCCTATCCTGGATGACTGGGTGGTCATTACCGTCAAGGGTCAGGCCGGATCATCCAAACCAAGGGTCGACCTGGTCCAAAAGAACTATCTCTCGGTCCAGGTAGATATGACGGAAATTGGTGACGGACAGGGGCTTTTCACCGGTCCGTACCAGATACTGACCCAGTATCCCGGCGAAGCTCAGATAATAGTCAACAGCGGTGAAGCCGTCGGATCGTTCATGGTACGTGTTTTACAGCCACGGCAGGGAGGACAGGTAGCCAGCACCGACAAAGCAATGCGTATGTTGGTAAAAGCTTCCGATATTGATTCCCCGCTTCCGGTCACTATTTTTAAACGTCCCGATCCTTCCGGTGGGAACATGCGGATATTGAGCGGGACCTATCGTATCGGTCCGGTAGCCGGGTCCCGGGGACTGCCGGTTAGTTTGGAGCTTGATTACCGGGCCGAACTTCTGCCTTCCGGCCAGCCGGAAACCGGCCGGTGGGAAGACCGAATCGCCGTCTATGCCCGCCGCCGCGAGACCGGCCTTCTGGAATTCCGGCCGAGTGCTGTGGACACGGTTTCAAAGACGGTGAAAGCCACCGATATCGGTTTTTCGGAGTACATGGTACTGCTGGATGAAAACGCTCCCGAGATCACCGCGCTGAGAGACACGTTTAACGCCGCCGGTACGGAGACGGCCGTGTTCCGAGTACATGATGATCTGAGTGGTGTCGATTTGCATGGAATCGAGGTTGTCATGGATGGACAGGAGACCGATTTCAGCTTCAATCGTTTGACCCGTGAGCTGAAACTCAAGCAGCCGGCTACCTCTTCTCCCGACGGTGAGTATGTGTTATCAGTGACGGCCCGTGACATGGTGGGCAACCGTTCTGAGTATGTACATATCCTGCAGGCCGGCGGTCTCGAGATGACACAGGTGGCCGGATATCCGAACCCTGTCCGGCTGGGACAGGATGCCACCGTCAGGTTCACTCTCTCCACCGTGGCGCAGGTAACCGTTCGGGTACTGGATTACCATGGGGACTTGATCCGGGTAGTGACCGCCGCTGAATCACTGGGTGCCGGTTTTCACAACCACCTCATCTGGGATGGCAGTAACGATTCCGGCGATACCGTTGCCAACGGCATCTATTTCCTGCAGGTCCGGGCCAGCACGGGCGGCAAATCGGTGGAAAAAATGCTCAAGATCGCCGTCCTCAAATAAGAAAAGAGATTTGAGATTTTAACCCGGGCGGAGCCTGGTTTATTCCTCCAGATGTATGTGCAAACATTGAGGTGTAGCGCTGGCTGGGTGGTCCCCCCCTCAAGCAAGAAGCGTAGAAAGTAAGGTTGGAGATTTTGGCGATTGAGATCTGAAATACTCCTAAAAGGTTGACATACCGGTCATAATTGGATAATCTCTTCTCCCCTGTCTACGGCCACTCTCTCACTTTAAGCCTCGGGATAAGTAATGCCGAAAAGGAATCTATGTATTCTAATTTAAAAAACAATTACGTTGTTTTTTGAGGAGAGTGGACGGTATGTCAGAAGAACAGACTCCTGAATCTCCCTCCGATATTTCCCCGCCGATCCACAAGTTTGAGGTAACGGGCTTCGAGAGAAAAGAAGTAGAGGAAGAGGCCAGGAAACATCTTGGACCAGGTGAGCGGATAGTCGATCTTGAGTTGATTAAGGAAGGCCGCAGCGGTTTATGGAAGATGAGAAAACAACCTTCGGTCTTCCAGGTTACAGTGGCCGCCGAAGGAACGCCGGCCCCGTACGCTGACCGGGTGCAGTCGTCTCTCGAAAACGCGATCCGGGTAACCGGCGAAGGAATAGGACTGGCTTGCCCGGTAAAGGATATTCCCGCCGGCGGAATTGCCGGAAAAGAAACACTTAAAATTGCTCACGAATTTCTCCAGGAAAAGGGAGCGACGTCAATAGACAGCAAAGCGCTGAAACTAGCGCTGACATCGAAAGACGAGGGTGCTTACCTGGTAGCTTCCAACAACGGGACCGTCATGGCGATGAAGACCGCCCGGTGTGTGCTCGTGAAGATTGTTCCCCCGGGGCCGGGCGGAAAACCGGTGACGGAAGAGAAGATTTTCGAGGCTACCCAGGACATCCCGGAGAATATCCTGAGTGCCATGTATGAGCCCGACCTGGCCGGGAAAAGAGTGTCCCTGGCTTTCTCGGAGGAAATGTACCCGGTACTCATTATCTGGGGGGACACCGGGGTCGGACTGCGAACACTGGAAGGAGTGGTGTCAGAGAACAGGCAGCGAATGATTGACCTGATGATCCAGATACTGGATGATTGCCGGGTTGCCGCCGTCGACGCCAACGAAGTGAAAGAAGTTTTCAGCTCACCGCCTACTACCGAAAGAGTGGTGGCACCCAGGGACGGGAGCGCCGTGGTCAAGCTATCCGCCGATGCCATGCAGGCCCACATACTGGTTCAACCGCCGAATCATGGGATTCCTCTCACGATAGAGAGAGCCAGTAGTTATCTGGCTGAAACGGGAGTTACCGCCGGAGTGGACGATGAGGCTCTCGAACAGGCGCTGGCGCCCAAGGGATGGAAGAAACCCTGGCTGGTGGCTGAAGGAAAACTCCCTCAGGACGGTGAACCGGGCCGCTGGGATTTATCGTTCATGAAAAAACACGTCAATTCAGGAGACGATCGGGTAGACCACTACTCGTTCTTTTCACAGGGAAATTGTGAAAAAGACGACGTGATCGCCCGCAAGGTATCGGCCACTTCCGGAGTGCCTGGATTTACAGTGGAGGGAACCTCACTGCCGGCCAAACCGGGGGAAGACGCGGACATGAAGGCGGGAACGAACACGCGGATGAAAGGAAACGACCAGATCGTCTCCACCATCCAGGGGCGGCCGGTTCTCAAAAAAGACACCCTGGAGGTCAATGAAGTACTGGAAATTGACGGAAACGTAGATTTTGGCGCGGGGAACATAGATTTCCATGGAGACGTCGTCGTCAAGGGATCGGTTATCGATGGGTTTACCGTGAAATCCGATAACGACATCGTGGTCAACAAGGCGGTGGGAAACGCCCGGTTGGAAGCCGGCGGCAATATTGTTGTGAACGCGGGAATAGTCGGGCGTTCAGGAGCCTACATTGAAGTCGCGGGGGACTTGACGGTAAAGTTCATTGAAAGCGCGACCGTGGTATGTCACGGCACGATAACGGTGCATTCCTCGATTCTTCACAGCCGGATTTATGCCAAACGAATAGTAGCCGTGGAAAAGCGGGGCAGCCTGGTTGGCGGACGAATATATGCCCGTGAATCGGTATCGGCCAAGGTGGTCGGCGCCCCGGCGTGCACGAAGACACTTATCCAGATTGGGGGGGACCCCTTCCTGGTGTTTGAGCGGGAACAATTGAAAGACCTGGAGCAGAAACTGCACGATGCCCTTCTGGATGGAGAGATGGAGCCTGACAGCAAATTCAAGTCTTTCGAGGAACGCCAGGAGAACTACCAGGCGAAGATTGAAGAGATCGAGGGAAAAATACAGGAATTGGACAAGAAGATCGCCGAATCGTTCCAGGAACCCTCGGGTAGCCTGGAAGTGGCGCAATCGTACTTTCCCGGAGTGACCGTTAAAATAGGACCCGACAGCCTGACTATTCCACAAAGCCTGGGCGGTTTTACGATCAAGAAAATAGATGATCTCAACATGAGGTTGCCATAGACAGCGTTTGGGGGAATGACATCAATGTCTATCTGGCTTGGAGAAGATGTTGCCCGTTATATCGAACGGCCTCCCGGGGTGAAGATCAACCCTAACGGTGTGGACCTGCGGGTGAGCGAGATCTGGAGAATCCCCGATGACGGAACTGTTACCGTTCACGGGAAAACGCGGGAGATCCATCCCCCCAAAGAAAAAGTGGAGCCGTCCGAAAATGGATTCTTTCATCTTCCCCGGGGAACGTATGAAATAAGAGTCGCCAACCGGGTTACGGTCCCGTCTACGGCCGCCGGGTTTTTGTTCCCCAGGACCACTTTTAACCGGCTGGGAGTTATGAAATCTGAGACCGGAGTTTGGGATTCGGGCTACTCCGGTTACGGGACCCAGACCGTCCGGGTTACCGTGAAAGAGCTGAAGGTGCACAGAGACGAGTACTGGTTCCAGCTGGTTTTCATGGATACCACCGGTACAGCCACGAAGCTTTATGACGGTCACTGGCAGGGTGAGAAACCGGAGTAGAGAAGAAACATCGCTTTACCAGGTCTTCACATCAGGCACCGATTCGATCCTGTCTTTCAAGTGACCGTAGGTTTTCCTGATACTGCTTAACTCGCTTTTTGCTATCTCTTCAATATAGTTCCGCCGTTTTTTATATGATGGTAGGGAGACGGGTTTCCCGATAAAATCCCGGATGGAATCCAGGTTCTGCCACATGGTCTCGTAGCGGACCGTAAGCACGGGGTAAGAGTGCTCCCGGTGCCAGCTGTGGAAATTTTCTTCAAGCCTGAACACGTCTTCGGAAAACATGTGTTCCTGGCGTTCAACAGCGCCGTGCATGTGGATGACATGCTGGGTAATATCCTTCTGTTTCATCTTGTCCCAGCTGGAGAGAACGATCTCGAATGGATCTCCAAAAAGATAAACCACTTTCACATATGGAGGTAGGAACTCAGGGGCGAAATCGTGGGTTTTGAGAATTCTTCTCGGCTGGATGTCCTCTTCCCGGAGATCTCGAACGAAGATCTCGCGGATTGATTTCTCCCAGGAACCGCCGACGGATTTGAATAAAAGTGTCGATCCGCACCGCCCCATACCAGCTATGACGATGGTTTTTTTCGTGCTCATGACCGCCACATTCTAACAGGGTACGGTGGTCACGGCAACCGGACCTTGGCTTGAAACTTCTTTGAAATTAACCGTGAATTAAACTTTATTTTTGCCGTCATCGCTGTTACAATATTATTTCGAAGTTATACGTACCTCCTGTATTTTTCAGGACTAAAGAAGGAGATTACATACCATCGTTACGTTGAAATTGCAGAACAAGTTGATCGAAACCCGCCGTTTGGCTGAGGCGGTGGAACGTCTTGGCGCCGAATATAATCTACCTATCAAGGTGGTTTTCCGGGTTACTCTGGCTCTCGGCGAGGTGGTAGCCAACGTAATCAACCACGGTTATGATGACGGGGACGACCAGGAGATCATCGTGAATCTCGACGTTATCGACCAGGAACTGATCTGTAAAGTGGAGGACGCCGGTATCCCCTTCAACCCTCTTGAAGCACCGCTTCCCGACATCGCGGAACATGCCAGGCAACGAAAATCAGGCGGCCTGGGAATTCTATTCATGCGTACCTTCATGGACCATCTGGCCTATGAGAGAACCGACGACAGAAACATTCTTACACTGCGAAAATCCCTGCAGCAGTAACCGCGTTACGTTCTGCATCTCCCCGTGAATCCTCTCACTCTAAAAACTCCACCATTGCTCTAGCCTGCACATTTCACGAGTTGCCGTCACGAGGTCGCGAAGTCGTACGTAGCTTCAAGGCACGCGACCAAGCCTTCCGCAGGCGTATCCGTTGCGATACGTCGAGGACAGGCGACCGAGCGTAACGCAGAAGATGCGTGCGAATTCGTGACCACACTGTTTTGCAGGAAGCAAAACTGGACGTCACAAAGTGACGCCCGAAGGGCGAGAATACAGGATGTATTCTTGTGATGTAGGCACACTGATGAAATTTGCGGGCTAAAATACTCATTTTTTCTGCCGATACTTACACCGGAATACTATTGCTATGGGTGTATTGTATCCGGGTGGACTCTACCCGGAATACAGGCAGTATTTGTA
This sequence comes from uncultured bacterium, assembly GCA_964593455.1. Lineage (GTDB taxonomy): Bacteria > Muiribacteriota > CAYSPT01 > CAYSPT01 > CAYSPT01 > CAZQHK01. The sequence goes on along the minus strand of CAZQHK010000002.1, from coordinate 132,182 downwards.
CTGGTTATAAGGGTTTTAAAGCCAATAGAAACAGTTGCTTTTAGGAGGTTCTGCTATGACAAGATTCAAACAGTCATTATTGACGGCAATGGTGATCATGGCCGTGTTGTGCCCGGGTGCGTTCGCCGCCCAGCATCACATGAGCTGTGAAGTGACAACACCGTCGCCGGTAGACGTGGGCAAAGATGCCAGCGTCTCGTTGCAACTTAAAGACGAGAACGGCGCTGACTATTCAGCCGCCTGGGACGTGGAAGTAGTGGTGGACAATAACAGCGTCATCACCGCTACCAACCTGACTTCAGCCAGTGGAATCGATACCAATACCGTTACCGGAACCCTGAACAGTTCGGGTACCGGCACGGTGACCGTTACCGGGAACTACTCCGGCACTGTTACGGTAGTTGCTCAGGGTGACGCGCTGCCCGGATCACCGGGAAGCGACGTGTCCGATACGTTTGTATACAGCTCTATCCAGACCAGCCCGGCGCCTACAGCGTGGATATCTCCAACTTCGAGCACCGCCGGCGCGGGAACTGCCGTATTCACCTACAAGATCTCGACGCTCAGCACCACCGGTTCATCGGATACGGTCGTGATAACCAATCCGTTTACCGGTTCCACTCCCACGGTGACCAAGGTCGAGGTCACCGGTGTATGGGAGGCAACGTCGGGAGCTGGACTTACCAACACCGGTTCCCGGCCAACGTCGGTTGAAGAGGCGGATTGGGATTACAGCACCGAGAACAAGACGATTACCATCTTACTCAACGACTCTGAGCTCCCGAAAGATGAACTGTTCAAGGTCACGTTCAGCATCGATATTCCAAGCGAGTCGGGCACCTATGCGTTCTCTTCCACGTATGACAACTACGTCGACCAGGGCGCCGCGGCCGCCGCGGCCACTAACGACGGTTGGACGGTTACAGTCAACCCGGGGGCCGCCGCCTATCTGGAAGTCACCGGTACCGCCGCAACCATGAACGCCGGCGCCACACAGGCTCTCACCATCACCGCCCGGGACACCGAGGGAAATGTGGTCACCAGCTATACCGGTGACAAGACCCTGACGTTCAGCGGACCATCTGCTTCTCCCGATGGAAACACTCCGACAGTGACCAGCAAGACCGCCGCGGCGGTCAATATCGGCAGTACTACGACCATCACCTTTACCGACGGTATCAGTTCAGCCGGCGGCACCATGAACCTTTTCAAGGCCGAAGACGTGGCGGTGGATGTTTCTGACGGCACCATCGATTCCACCGGCGATGCTGCCTATGACCTGGATGTTACGGTTTCGCCCCTGACTGCCAACCGCCTGGTGGTCACTGGCAGTGACTCTCAGACCGCCGGCGGCGCCCAGACGATCACGGTGACCGCCCGGGACAACTACGGCAATGTGGCCACCACCTACATCGGCAACAAGGACCTGGTGTTCAGCGGCCCGGCAGCTTCCCCCGACGGAGACACGGCAACGGTGACCGACACTGCTACCAGCGCCCAGGATATAGGGGATCCAACTACCCTGGCATTCACTGCCGGTATCAGCACCGCCGGCGGTTCCATGATACTTTACAAGGAAGAAACGGTGAGTATCAATGTCGACGATGGTACCGTCGATTCCACTGGTGATACCGCCTATGCACTCGAGGTGACTGTTTCGGCGGATTCCGTTTCCCGGTTGGAGATTACCGGTACGGCTGCTCAGACTGCCGGAGGGGCCCAGACCGTCACCGTCACCGCCAAAGACGCATATGGCAATATCAACACGTCCTATACCGGAGACAAGAGCCTGACGTTCAGCGGCCCATCTGTCTCGGCGGACGGGAACACTCCCACGGTGGCGGATAAATCCGCAACGGCTACGGATATCGACTCGGCTACCACCATTACCTTCACCAGTGGTGTCAGTTCCGCCGGTGGATCCATGATTCTCTACAAAGCCGAGAGTGTTTCGGTCGACGTTTCAGACGGAAGCATCGATTCTACCGGCAATAATGCTTACGATCTTGACGTGACGGTGTCTCAGGCGGCCATCAACCGGTTGGAAATTACCGGCGACACGAGCCAGACGGCGGGTACGGCCAACGAGCTGACCATCACCGCCAAAGACACGTATGGCAATATCGATACCACTTACACCGGCGACAAGGCCCTGACGTTTAGCGGTCCATCGGCCTCTCCGGGCGGTACAGCACCCACGGTATCGGATAAAACCGACGCCGCCCAGACCGTGGGCACCGCCACCACCATTACCTTTACCGCCGGTGTCAGTTCCGCGGGCGGTTCGATGGTGCTCTACAAAGGGGAGACTGTTGATGTAGAGGTGTCCGACGGTACGATATCATCGACCGGCAGCGGTAACTATGACCTGGGTGTAACCGTAAGCCCGGTAAGTGCTTCTAACCTGGCAATCACGGGAACAGGAACCCAGGCGGCGGGAGCTTCACAGAGTATCACCATCACCGCTACGGACGGATTCGGTAATGTCGACGTCGCCTACACCGGCGACAAGAGCCTGACTTTCAGCGGACCCTCATCGTCTCCGGACGGTGATGCTCCCACGATGACCGACAAAGGAGGCACGGATACGAATTTCGGGAGTAGCACGACTGTTACGTTTAGCACCGGGGTTAGTTCGGCCGGCGGGTCGATGATCCTCTACAAAGCCGAGACAGTCTCGGTTGACGTCTCGGATGGGACCATCAACTCATCAGCCAACGTTGCTTACGATCTCGATATGACGGTATCTCCCGGGACCGCCAGCAGGCTGGTGGCAACCGGTACTGCTCTTCAGATAGCCGGTGGCGCCCAGAGCCTGACGATCACGGCCAAGGACGATTACGGGAACACCGCTACGGCTTACACCGGCGATAAGGATCTGATCTTCGCCGGGCCGTCGGCGTCCCCGGATAGCAATACACCTACCGTCAGCGACAAGGACGGCACAGCCACGGACATGGGTGATGCGACCACCATCTCTTTCACCGCCGGGATCAGTTCAGCCGGGGGAACTTTGACTGTGTACAAAACAGAAGAATCAGTCTCGGTTGATGTGACGGACGGAACCATCGATTCCACGGGCGACGCGGCCTATGATCTCGATATTGCGGTTTCGCCCGGGACGGCCGCCCGGCTGGAAGTTACCGGGAGCGCTTCCCAGGCGGTCGGTTCCTCTCAAAGCATCACGGTCACGGCCAAAGACAGTTACGGTAATGTTGCCATCAGCTATACCGGCGATAAAAACCTGATATTCAGTGGTCCTTCGGCCTCTAATGACGGCAATAATCCCACGGTGACCGACAAAGACGCTGCCGCACAAAACGTCGGCTCGTCGACCACCGTCACCTTCACTACCGGAGCCAGTTCCGCCGGTGGCGCCATGGTTCTGTACAAGGTAGAGACAGCTTCCGTTGACGTCACTGACGGTACCATCAGTTCAACCGGTGACGACGCTTACGATTTGGAAGTAGTGGTTACGTCGGGCAGCGCCAGCCGGCTGGTCATTACCGGGAGTAATGCTCAGAGCGCCGGCGGCAACCAGAGTATCACCATCACGGCCATGGACGATTACGGCAACACCGCGGTCTCGTACACGGGCGACAAAAGCCTGACCTTCTCCGGTCCGTTGTCATCTCCGGACGGGGACACTCCCACGGTCACCGACAAAACAAGCCTGCCCCAGGACATCGGGGACAGCACTACCGTTACCTTTACCGCCGGGGTGAATTCTGCCGGTGGTTCACTGACACTCTATCTGGCAGAAACAGTTGAACTCGACGTCGGCGATGGAAGTATCGATTCCACCGGCACGGACACGTATGACCTGAATATTACGGTTTCGCCGGCTACGGCCGCCCGGTTGGAAATAACAGGTTCAACATCCAAGACGGCTGGAAGCTCGCAAGTTCTCAATATCTGGGCCAAGGACGCTTACGGAAACATCGACACCGCTTACACGGGGGATAAAACCTTGACCTTCAGCGGGCCGGGTTCGGCGCCCGACGGAAATAATCCCACGGTAACGGACAAAACCGGGATACTCAAGGATTTCGGCCTCGCCACCACCATTACCTTCAGTGCCGGGATAAAGTCGGTGGGTGGGTCCATGCTGCTTTACCTGGTTGAGGACGCGGAGATCGATGTTTCGGATGGGAATATCGATTCTACCGACGACACGAGTTACGATCTTGATGTCGAGGTCACTCCGGCTTCAACCAATCGGCTGCAGGTATCGGGTTCTGGTTCCCAGTCTGCCGGTTCTTCGCAGGGTATCACCATTACCGCCAAGGACTCCTATGGAAATACTACGACGTCGTACAGTGGTGACAAAAGCCTGACCTTCAGCGGCCCGGCCGCGGCCTCGGACGGTTCCAAACCCACGGTAACGGATAAAGACGACACGGACACCGACGTGGGAGATACCACTGTCGTTACCTTCACCAGCGGTGTCAACTCGGCCGGCGGTACCATGACACTCTACCTGTCAGGCCTGGTGTCCGTGGACGTGACCGATGGCACCTATAATTCCACATCCGCCGCTAATTACGACCTGGATGTAACGGTTTCCGCCGATACCGCCAGCCGCCTGGAAGTGACAGGCACCGCCTCGCAGAGCGTAGGTTCCGCCCAGACCATAACTATTATCGCCAAAGACGACTATGGTAATATCGCCGCCAGCTATACAGGCGACAAAGACCTGATGTTCGCCGGTCCGGATGACTCTCCGGACGGAGACACGCCTACCATCACCGATAAGGACGCTGTAGCCCAGGATATCGGTGACAGCACCACCATCACCTTCTCTGCCGGTACTAGCTCGGTAGGAGGTTCTATGACGGTGTACCGGGCGGAAACGGTAGAGGTCGAAGTCACCGACAGCAGTATCGATTCTACCGGCGATGACGCCTACGATCTTGATGTGACGGTATCTCCCGGCTCCGCCAGCCGTCTGGTAGTGGACGGAACGGACGCTTCGCCCACGGCGGGAGATTCCCAGTTGCTGACCATTACCGCTACAGACGATTACGGTAATCCGGCCACGACCTACACCGGTGACAAGAGCCTGACCTTCAGCGGCCCGTCGGCTTCTCCGGACGGAAACAACCCGACGGTCACCGACAAGACCCCGTCAGCCATAGCCATGGGAACAACCACTACGGTCACCTTCACCTCCGGCGTCAACTCCGCCGGGGGAACCATGGTATTGTATAAAGCCGAATCGGTATCGGTTGATGTAAGCGACGGGACCATCAATTCCACCGGTGACGCCGCCTACGACTTTGATGTCGTGGTTGGCCAGAACACTGCCAGCCGCCTGGTGGTAACCGGCAGCGCCTCACAGACCGTCGGTGCCGCCCAGCCATTGACTATCACCGCTGCGGACGATTATGGCAACACCGTTACTTCGTACACGGGAGATAAGAGCCTGACCTTCAGCGGTCCGGCCGATTCCCCGGACGGCGATACGCCCACCGTGACGGACAAAGACGGCACGGCCACGGACGTGGATAGCGCTACTACCATCACCTTTGCCAGCGGGGTGAGCTCGGCCGGCGGCTCTATGGTTCTCTACAAAGCTGAGACAGTGTCCGTCGATGTTGACGACGGGACGATCGATTCCACCGGCGCCGCGACGTATGATCTCGATGTCACGGTTTCTCCCGATTCGGCCAGCAGCCTGGTCGTGACCGGATCGGGCAGCCAAACCGCCGGCGCCGCTCAGGCGTTGACCGTTACCGCCAGGGACGATTATGGCAATACGGCTACAACCTACACCGGTGATAAAAGCCTGACCTTCAGCGGGCCGGCCGATTCCCCGGACGGCGATACGGCTACCGTAACCGACAAAGACAGCACAGCCACGGATGTGAACAGCACCACCACCGTAACCTTTACCTCCGGTGTTAGCTCCGCCGGTGGATCGATGGTGTTGTACAAGGTAGAGACGGTGGATATCGATGTCACCGACGGCACGCTTGATTCCACCGGCGATGCCGCTTTCGATCTCGGGGTGACGGTGTCTCCCGATACCGCCAGCCGCCTGGAGATAACCGCCGGCAGCGGCACCATGACGGCGGGCAACGCTCTGGCCATAACCGTTACCGCCAAGGACGCTTACGGTAACAACGATACGGCCTATACCGGGGATGTGGCCCTTTCATTCAGCGGCCCGGCCGATTCACCCGACGGGGACTCTCCTACGGTAACAGATAAGGACGCGGCCGCTCAGGACATGGGCACGGCCACCACACTCACGTTCACCACCGGGGTGAGCAGTGCCGGCGGTTCGATGGTGCTTTATACCGCCGAGTCAGTGGAGGTGGAAGTGACCGATGGAAGCATAAGCTCTACCGGCAGCGCCGGTTACGACCTCGATATCACGGTCGACCCGGATTCCGCCAGCCGGTTGACGGTGGAGGGGACAGCCACACAGCAATCCGGCGTCTCGCAGACTATCACGGTCTCCGCCCAGGACGATTACGGAAATGTCGATACAACGTACACCGGTTTGAAAAACTTGACATTTAGCGGCGCTACCGCCTCCGGCCCGCCAAATCCCTCGGTTGCGGGCACCGATTTCGGCGGCGCTACCACGCTGACCTTCGCCAGTGGGCAGGTGACCGCCTCGATGATCCTGTATGCCGCCGAAACGGCCTCGGTAGACACGGATGACGGCACGCTTGACTCCACCGGCGATGCCGCCTACGATCTGGATGTAACGGTCGCGGCCAATCACCTGGTGATCACCGGTTCCGCCGGGCAGATCGCCGGGAGCGCACAGGCGCTGACCATCACCGCCAAAGATTATTACGGAAGCACGGATACTGGATATACCGGCAGCAAGAGCTTGACCTTCAGCGGGCCGGCAGCGTCTGCCGACGGGGATAATCCCACGGTGACGGACAGCTCGAGCACACCGGTCGCTGTAGGTAGCACCACTACCATCACCTTTACCGCCGGTGTTGCGTCGGCCGGTGGTTCGATGGTGCTTTACAAGACCGAGGGTGCGGCTGTTGACGTGAGTGACGGTACCATCGACACAACCGGCGATGCCGCCTATGACCTGGATGTGGCGGTAATCGCCGATACGGCTTCCCGACTGGAGATTACCGGCAGCGGTTCACAGACAGCCGGCGCGGCCCAGTCGTTGACCATTACCGCAAAAGATGGCTACGGCAACACGGACTTGACCTACACCGGCGACAAAACATTGACGTTCAGCGGGCCGGCGGCTTCTCCCGATAGTGACAATCCCACGGTAACGGACAAAAATCCGACGGCGGTGGATATAGGCAGTACCACCACTATCACCTTTACTGTCGGGGTGAGTTCAGCCGGCGGCTCCATGGTGCTCTATAAGGTAGAGACCGTCGATATCGACGTGGATGACGGATCGATCAATTCTACCGGCAGCACCGATTATGATCTGGGAGTTAGCGTTACCGCCGATTCCGCCGCCCGCCTGGAAGTGACCGGTACGGGAACCCAGATGTCCGGGACGTCCCAGACCATCACCGTCACTGCCAAAGATGATTACGGTAACATCGACCTGACCTACTCGGGCAGCAAGAATCTGACTTTCAGCGGCGCTTCGAGCGCGGGCGGACCGCCGAATCCAACGGTAGCCGCCACCGACTTTGGCAGTACTACCAGTTTGACCTTCGCCAGTGGGCAGGTCACTTCCAGCATGCTGCTTTACGCCGCCGAGTCCGCCACTATCGATGCCGATGACGGCAGCATCGATTCTACCGGGAACACGTCATACGATCTGGATGTGACTGTTAGCGCCAATCACCTGGTGGTGACCGGCAGCGCTCTCCAGACGGCGGGGATAGCCCAGACCCTGACGATTACCGCCAAAGACTATTACGGCGGCACCGATACCGGTTATACAGGCGACAAGAGCCTGACCTTCAGCGGCCCGGCCGCTGCGCCTGACGGGAATACGCCGACAGTTACCGACAAGACGGTGGCGGCGGTGGATATAGGCACGACTACCACCGTTACTTTCACCGCCGGGGTCGGCTCGGCCGGAGGCTCCATGATGCTTTACAAGGCTGAAACAGTCTCGGTTGACGCCACTGACGGCACCATCGGTACCAGTGCCGATGCCGCCTATGACCTGGATGTGGTGGTTTCATCCTCTACCGCCAGCCGTTTGGAGATTACGGGCGGCGCAGTCCAGCTCGCAGGTGTTTCGCAAAGTCTTGTTATCACCGCTAAAGACACATACGGTAATGTCGCCACCGGTTATACGGGCGACAAGAGCCTGACTTTCAGCGGCCCGGCCGTGTCTTCGGACGGAGACACGCCGACGGTCACCGATAAGGGATTCACTTTGCAGGACTTGGGTTCGGCCACCACCATCACCTTCACCGCCGGCGTAATGTCGGCGGGCGGTTCGATAACACTCTACAAAGTGGAGACGGTATCGGTGGACGTTTCTGACGGAACTATCGACACCACCGGCACTGCCGCCTACGATCTTGATGTAGTGGTGTCCGCCGCCTCTGCCGCCCGCCTGGAAGTAACGGGGAGCGGCGTCCAGACCGCGGGATCATCCCAGACGGTTACGGTTACCGCTAAGGATTCGTATGGAAACGTCGATTTAACCTACATCGGCGACAAGAGCCTGACCTTCAGCGGTCCTGTCACTTCTCCGGACGGCAACAGTCCGGTGGTGACCGACAAGCTCGGGTCCGATCAAACCGTGGGGACTGCCACCACCATGACGTTTATCGCCGGGATAAGCTCTGCCGGAGGATCGATGACACTCTACACTGCGGAAACGGCTGCGGTTGATGTTTCGGACGGCTCTATCGGTTCTACCGGCGCCGTGACCTACGATCTTGATGTGACAGTGTCTTCGGATACCGCCTCCCGCCTGGAAGTGACCGGTACCGGTACCCAGACCGCAGGAACTTCACAGTCCGTCACCATCACGGCCAAAGACGATTACGGCAATACGGCTGCCGGGTACAGCGGTGATAAGAGTCTCTTATTCAGCGGTCCCGCCGCCGCGCCCGACGGGACCGATCCCACGGTGACCGATAAAGTTGGTACCGCGACCGATGTGGGATCATCAACGACAATTACCTTCGCGAGCGGAGTAAGTTCAGCCGGCGGCAGCATGATCCTGTACAAATCTGAGACCACGGCTCTCGATGTCAGTGACGGATCTATAAACAGCGATGCAGCTGCGGCCTACGATCTCGATATAATTGTATCACCGGCGACGGCCAACCAGGCGGTGATCTCCAGTTCGGTCTTGACGCTGTCGGTAGGAACCTCGGGAACCATGACGGTGGAAATCAGGGACGAATATGATAACCCGCAACCGGATGGCGAAGTGGTTGTAACCCTGTCGTCCGACAGCGCCGGGAGTTATTATTTCTACCAGACAGGCACGACTACCGAGTTGACCGGCAGCCAGGTTACCGTGGCCGACAGTGTCTCGAGCGGCACGTTCGATTACAACGATTGGAAAGAGGGAACGTCGCAGGTAACAGCGACCACTTCGCTCACGGTTACCACCGACAGCCAGTCAGTCACCGTCAATCGGGGAGCGTTCACCAAGCTGCAACTGGTGCTGCCGGGGGAGACGGCCGCTGCGGGAACATCGACCGGTAAAACCGGGACGGTCTCGGATCAACTGGCCGGCACCTCGTTTACGGTGACCATCAACGCTGTCGACGCTTATTGGAACCGTGATTCAAGTGTCACTGACACGGTGCGGATCACCTCGACGGATCCCCTGTTCGAGACGGTAGATGTGGATTTGGCGGCGGGCACGGCGAGCCAGAGTGTCACCCTGAAGACCCGGGAGACGCAGACCATAACTGCCTCTGATGTCACTCAGGGCGGGAAGACAGCTCATTCGGTGGATCTGACTATTACGCCGGGTGCTCTCGATCATTTTCTTATAGCTCACGACGAAGTGGCAGTCACTACCGTGTCAGAAGCGGTCACCGTATCGGCCCGCGACGAGTTCGGTAATGTCATCCCCACCTACACCGGGACCATTACCCTGGGCACCAACACCGCCGTTTCGGCAGAGCACATTACCTGGTACCAGGGGAGTGCTACCAATGCGCCTGATAATACTTCCGGGGAGGCTGATGAGGCCAGTCTCCTGTTCGACACCGCCGATCAGGGGCAAGTGACGATTTATATCAAGAGTACCGAGTTCGAGGTTCTCAATCTCTCTGTTTCGGGCGACGGCAAGACGGATGACGATACGGAAGAAAATCTGACGTTCGGCTCGGCCGGCGCCTACACGATTTCGCTGCTCAGTACGGCCCCCTCGGAAGCTCCGAAGCCCCTCGCCACAGAGGAGATGGAAGTAAAGGTAAAGGACAAGTACGGTAATGTCGAGCGTAACGCCATGGTTTCATTCCTGGTTCTGGAAGGAACCGGAACGCTGGATGCCGACGGGGATATGGTGGGAAACCAGTCAAGCACGGTCACCGAAACTGACGGTACCGCCACGGCCGCCTGGACGCTGGGGGCCGGCACGAACAAGGCCCGGGCCACCATCACTCCGGTGGAAACCGGGGGCACGGTCATGGTTGAATTTACCGTTTTGGCCCAGAACAGTGTGACCGAGTCAACAGTGAAAGCCGGGGCGGCTGAAACGCAGACCGTCAGCCTGGCCGACGGGACGGCTCTCGATGTGCCTCCCGGGGCGATTGTCAGCGATACCACCATCAGTATCGAGCAAAAATATGATGCCGATGTCGAGGACGAGTTCGGAAACGAAGTTCCCTCGCCTCACGATGATGATGTGTATCTTGACTATCTCACCACAGATGGCGGGAAAACGTCCGATGGCGATACCGGGGTTCCCCTCACTTTTGAGTTCCTGCCTTCAGGAAAGATATTTGCTCAACCGGTTACCTTCAAAGTTCCTCTGCCGGAAGGGATCAGCGCCGAGCGGGCTTCGAAGAGCCGGCTCTACTTCTGGGACGTGGTGGAATGGGTACCGGCTGGCGGCGAGGTGAAGGAAATTGACGGAAGATATTGGATCTATGTCGAGCTCAACCATTTTTCCACATACGCCGTGGTGTTGGAGGAGACGCCGGCTCCCTCGGCCAGCGGACCGCTTATTACCGGTATAAGCCTTAGTTCCAACCCGTTTACGCCGAACAACGACGGGCTTAACGACCGGGTCACTATCAGGTTCGGCCTGGCCCGGGCTTCTACTGTTAACATTACGGTCTATGACACCGGCGGAAACGTAGTCAGAACGCTGGTGGAGATAAAAGAATATCCCGCGGGTTGGCTCTCCGTGCAGTGGGACGGAACCACCCGGTGGGAAGGACGGGTTACGTCGGGTAACTACATTCTGGAAATTGACGCCAGTTCGGATGATGGCGAACAGAGAACCGAAACGATGTTGTTGGGTATCGTGCGGTAGAAGGAAAAGAATTCATTGCGAGGTGACAAACATGAAATGGTTTATTCACGGATTGTTAGGTATGTTGCGGGTACTGTCTGGCTGGTGCTACTGGTCTTCACCACAGCTTCGGCACCAGGACTGGAATTATTCGGCGACACACTGAAGGTAGATTTAAGCAGTGGATTGTCTTTCTACAACGTTGATGTGGAAGGCGACACCGACGGGTTTCTGGCCAGGACCCGCCGTGGTAACGATCTCAAGCTGAGTGTCGGATCGACCATCGTTACCCGTACCAGGATAGTGGCCAGAGGAAAACCGAGAAAGGATATCAGTATCATGCTGGAACTGGATGACGGGTTGTATCCAAGCCTGCGAAAACTCAATCTGCGGTGGACTCCCGCTGATTGGTACGTCAACCTGGGCAATCGCAAAGCGTCGCTTCCCGAAGTCACGCTGCCCATGGATATGAGAAGCCAGTTCGGAGTGAGCCTGGGCCGGCGGCGGCGGAGAGAACATTTGCACCTTTCAACCGGCCGTTTGACTACTCAATTCAGGCGTGACATCTTTTTCGGAGATGAAACTGTGGGCCCGTACTTTCTCGGCCAAGAGTTGATCGTATCCGGTTCGGAAATAGTGATAATTGATAATACAAAAGTGTTTAAAGGCAATGACTACACCATCGATTACCGCCATGGAACCATAACGTTCCAACGTCCGTTGAGGACCAGCGAACGGGTCACCGTGGATTACGAGTACGACTCGTTTTTCGGAATCGGGCATAACCGTATTTCCGGGGGAACCTACCGGCGGCGGTTGAATCGGTGGCTAACAGCCGGGATCAGCGGAGCCGCTCAACGTTTGTCAGTATCTGAGGCGGGTAGAATCTTCAAGCTCGACCATAATGTGAATGGTCTGGACCTGGAAGTGTCTCCTCCCGGAGGCGGATACTCGTTGAAATGCGAAGCCGCCGCCAGCACCAGGGAAGAAACCGGGCAGGAAAAAAAAGATGAAGCCTTCAAAGCCCGCTGGCAAGCAGAGCTGGGAAATATAATGCATACGGGGTTCTTCGAATCGTATGGCCCGGAGTTTTCCAGCATCGGGTGGGCCGGCGAGAAAAATGACCGGAAGATTACCCAGTTAGGATTTTCGCGAAGACAGACTGAAGGCATCTCGTGGAAGATAAACGCACAAGAGCATACCACCGTTCAGGACAGGCAAATCGGATTGATGAGAAAACGCGAATTGGGGAGCCTTGGTCTGTCGTTTAAAGCCAGTCGCCGCCGAAGAATGATCGTGGAATTAACGGGAGAAAATGAACAGTGGCGTGATTGTGCGGTAAATCCGCTGTTCGACCGGCGTCGCGCCAGTGCTCGGGGAAATCTCAAATGGCGCGTAAGAAAACTGCTCCTGGAGAGCATGTTCGGATGGGAACGGGAACGTGATCTGACTGCTCTCAGTCAGTCCACGGAACGGTTCGCGGAAGTGTCGGCTAAGGGTCGTCCCAGCCGCTACCTGGTATCAACGGCTCGAGTCAGGAGAACCGATATTAGCGCTTCGAAGGATACCGGATCGTACCGGAACCTTTACCATTTCGGCTGCCAGACAGAGCGTTTTTTTACATGCCGGCTGGACGGCGTGGCCACCATGACAGAGGCCAGTGAAGATCCCCGATGGCGGGAACTGGTCTCGAGGGTATCGTTGGACTCCGAAATAATCCGGCCGCTTCGCCTGGAAGCCCGGTATGAAAACCGCAGAAAAGAGATTCCGGCTACGGGAGTGAAAACAGGGTCAAGTGCCTGGACCGGGGGAGCGCGCCTGAAACTAAGCGGGATCATGGAAGCTGAAGCTTCCTACAGTATGAGAAGCACCGCCGGGAAAACGTGGCGGCACGAGCGGATTGGTAAGGTATCGGTAAGGTATTTCGGGATAAAGGAAGTGAATATAAGCCTGGGCAGAGAGATGTTTCGTAATAGGCAATCGGCTGCGAATGCTGATTACAACGGAAGCGTCTCCTACCTGCAGGCGATGGCCCGGTTTTAGAGATTGAGATTTTAACCCGGGCGGAGGCAAGTTTTGTCCGCCGGATGTAAGTGTCAACATTGAGGTGTAGCGGAAGCTGAGTGGTCCCGCCCTCAAGCAAGAAGTGTAGAAAGTAAGGTCGGAGATTTTGAGATTAAGATCTGAAAGCCTCAAGCGAGTCATTCGCCGACTTGATCGGCGAATCCACCGTGCTTTCTACGCTGATATTCCAGAGGGTGGCGGGTAAAGAGAAGCTCACGCTACGACAGTGCCAACATTGAGGCATAGCGGAACCGAGTGGTCCCGCCATCAAGCAAGAGGTGTAGAAAGTAAAGTAGGAGATTTTAGAGATTGAGGTATGACAAGGGAGGTCATAGTGATGGACTTTAGGAAAAGTGGAACGCTGATAGTGGTCGGGCTGCTTATTGGAGCGTTGCTGCCGCTGGCGGCGGGAGCCAGTTCATATAATTATGTTACCGGTGGCATGCGGCCGCGGGCCATGGGCAACGCATTTACCGGTGTAGCCGATGATGTCAATGCGGTGTTGTTTAACCCGGCCGGTACTTCCTGGACCGATGTGTACGAATTCACCCTGATGCACAACAAGAAATACAACCTCACCATCGGGCCCGATTATAGTACCAGTTTCGTTGGCTTCTCTACGCCCGGATACCGGTTCGGATCTTTTGGGTTTGCTTACCAGAAATCCGGAGACGACTCGATCCTGTCTGAGGAATCATTACTGTTTTCCTACGGCAAGAGTTTCAACGATGTCATTTCCGCCGGTGTGAGCTATAAACGTCTGAGTCTGAAACCACGTGGCTGGCAGCAGCAGGCCGGCGATCCGGCCATAGTGGACCAGGGAACTTCGGCTTTTGATATGTCGCTGCTGGGTCGGTTCAAGGGAGTGACCTGCGGATTGGCTTTGAGGAACCTGGGAGGTGAAGTGGGAATTGTGGAGAAGGAGAAACTGCCGTCCATGGCCAGCCTGGGACTATCATTCAAGGTTGCCGATACCCTCCTGTGCGCGCTCGATCTCGACAGTATCAGGGATATCAAAGAGACCTCCGGCCGGAGCATGGCCTATCACGTGGGGCTGGAGTACGTCTGGCGTGACACGATGTCACTGCGGGCCGGCGCGAATGACGGCAAACCGACCTTCGGAGTCGGGCTTAAAGCCCGGAACATCAAGCTTGATCTGGCCTACACCGAAAAAGGAGTAACCAAAGACAAGTTCCAGTTTTCCGCCGGCATGTTCTTTGGGCGCGGCGGTGAGATAAGCGGGATAACCGAACCGGACGAGGTCGAGACAACCGCTCTGGCAAAAGTTATCCGGGCGTTACCTGAAACCACGGATAATAAGCTTGGAGAGCTCGTTCTAAAAGGAAGAAAAGTTCCCATGACCATGGTCATGGAACGAGACGGTATCCGTTACGTCCCCGGCGGCCTGGTGGCCGATTATCTGAAAATGTCGCTCTTCTACAACGCCGAGTCGGGCGAAGGCATGCTGCAGGCCGGCGAGGAGACCTTTAAATTCCAGACCGGTAGCAACCTGGTGGTCGTAGGCGACCAGTGGCGGCGCATGTCGGGAGATCTCGTAGAGAAAGACAAAACACCCTGGTTACCGCTCGACAGTGTAGCTAAAGTCTTCGAAAAGATGGTGACCGCTCAGTAAACGTAGTCAGCGCTGATACTCACTCCGCCGCGCGCCTGATGCTTATGATAGTCAGCGGCTCAATCGGTACGTTCTGATGACCTCCTTTGTTGCCGGTCTTCACCTTCCGCATCTTGTCCATCACATCCATGCCGTCTATTACCTGGCCGAACACGCAGTAGCCATACCCCCGCGGTGTCTTGCTCTTATGCGTTAGAAAATCATTATCAACCACGTTGATAAAGAACTGTGAGGTAGCGCTGTCGACCACGCCCGTGCGGGCCATGGCCAGGGTGCCGCGCTTGTTTTTTACATCACCTTTAGCTTCGTTCTTGATGGGGTCGTGGGTCTTCTTCTGATTCATGTCCGGCGTGAACCCGCCTCCCTGGATCATGAAATCGGTTATCACCCGGTGGAAGATGGTGCCGTTGTAATATTTCTCGTCGGTGTACCGCAGGAAGTTCTTTACCGTGATGGGAGACTTGTCCGGCCATAGCTCGATAGTGACGATACCCATGGATGTTTCCATGATAACGGTTGGATTCATGTTATTCCCTTTCTTTGTTTCAGATCCTCTGCTGTTCGAACCTTTTGTTTCTGACCTGTGTTGCCGGCCGGTATCATCTTTTTTACTTTTCGAAGCCTTCACTTCGGGAGGAGTGGCTTTTATCGCGGCATCGATGGCTTCTTCGAGTCCGCTCATGGGATGTCCATTCCAGGTAATGGCTCCGCTGGTGTCCAGAACGAAGGCGTGTGGAATACCCCTGACTCCGTATTCTCCGCCGCTGTTGCTGCCGGCGCCGACGATGTACCGCATATCCATTTTATCCACGAAATCAGAGACTTTATCCGGATCTTCATCTGATAAACCGATGATGGTAACACCCTTATCCCGGTAGAGGTCATGCACCTCGTTCAAGTGGGGAATACTGTCCCGGCAAGGCGGACACCAGGTCGCCCAGAACTCCACGACCGCGATCTGCCCGCGCAATGAGGCAAGCGACACCGGACCATCGCTGTTGTACCAGGCTTGAGCTGAAATCTCCGGGGCTTGTTTGGCCTCCTCGCTTCTGTCGCTTGATTTCGAACTCGATCCTTGTTTCTTCTTTGGCGCTTTAGCCAGTGCCTGGTCGATGGCGTCCTCCAGTTTGTTCATGGGATGACCGCGCCAGAGCACCGTACCGTTGGTGTCGAGTACGAAAGCGGTGGGAATACCCTCTACACCGTAAAGATCGATGGTGCCGCTGCCGTCACCGACGATATACCGCATGTCCATCTTCTCGACAAATCCCTCTACTTTTGACCGGTTTTCCCGGGAAAGCCCGATAATGACCACGTCCCGGTCTTTATACTGGTCATGCAACTTGTTTAAATGGGGAATACTGGTCCGGCAGGGAGGGCACCAGGTAGCCCAGAACTCCACCACCGCGACCTTGCCCCGAAGCGATTTGAGGGTCACCGTATCGTCACTGTTATACCAGTTTTCCGCTTCGATCTCCGGAGCTTTATCTCCGGCCTGGATACCGTCTTGAGCACCGCAGGCGGTCAGGGTCAAACTGATAAGAATTGCACCAATAGTGAGAACGATAATGTGTCTATTCATCTATTCCACCTCCACGTTTTTTCAGCAGCATTCACCCTAGCATAAGGAAATGGCGAATGCAACCGTATAGCTCTAAAGTCAAACATTTTTATTTAAGCTTGAGATCATGAGATTGAGATGATAAGCAAGCAGCGTAGAAAGAGGACCCTATGATGCTTATCCGATCCTAGTCATCTTTCAAATTCAACCAGTAACACAGTCTCTTCGTCCCACCCTGCTCACTCCAACAACCGTACCCAAACCTATACCAGGCGGAGCATCTTCCTATGAGCCTGAATATTGAAGAAAGGTTATGTTGTTATTATCTGGAGAGGGTCGTTGGAGAGTGCGCAACAGCCGTTTGCTGAACGCAGAGGGGCTAGAGGTCGTCCTCATCGATCCGCTCGATCGACTGGCTGTCCGACTGTTCGTGAAGTTCGGCCCGTCGCCGCGCGACTTCTTCGGCCAATAGCGCTTTTCGCCGCGCGACCTCGTTTTCGACCTCGTTTTTGACGACCGCCGAAACGGCGCTGATCTTTCCGTTGAACCGCTCTTTCTCCAGATGATAACTTTCATAAGCCAACTTGGTGAACTGGCTATCATCACCGTGCAGCCAGACCATGAGGCTGTACTGGCTGTAAGCGGCGCGCATCCTGTCGTAGGCATGGTCCAGATCGGGATCGTCGAGCCGCCCCACGGTTCGGACCAGGTCCAACTCCGCTTTATCCAGTGCTTCCTTGGCGTTTTGGACGATGAAATCGTCCTGATTGTAACCCACGGATTTATACCAGAGATAACTCTTCTGAGTGGAGTAGACGCGGTCCATGGCGGATTCCAGCTCCTGGTAAGGTTCTAGTGTGTCATCCTGGTATTTTTCAATGCGAGCCAATTCGGTTTTCTCGTAATCGTCGATCTGTTTCATGGTGGGAAATGGTTCTTCAGACAGAATATCATCGATCTGCTTAACGAGGTCGCCTTCACCCGCCTTAAGGGCAGACTGGCGGGCGTCGTTGTAAGCGTCACGCGCCTCATAGAATTTCTTATCTCCCATCAGGCTGTTGGCCTGGGCTAAGCTCTCGTTGGCCTCTTTGAGCCAGATCTCTTTCAGCTTCGCGTTGGTCAATTCAATTTTCTTATGCAGATCCAGAATTTTGCCACGGGTTACCTTTTTTGAATCCTGGCCGTGCTCGAGCGCTTCTTCATACTCGGCCAGGGCGTTCTGATAGTCGCCGGCGGCAAAATATTTGTCGCCTTTATCCAGATGTTCCCGGTATTTCTTGTCTTCGTTGCATCCGGTCAGGCATACAGTAGCGAAAGTGCACAGCAACAGCCAGGCCGCTGCCCTGAAAACTCTCGATGGTTTGTTTGAAAGATGCATTATCCCCCACACCCTCTCTTACTCGATACTGTCCAGTTTCTTTTAGCTGCAAACTAACAGAATTGTTACATTGTATTTGAGCTATTGTCGCGTGTCAAGTTATATACAGTCAAACGGAGCAAGCATTTTGCACAACAACAGTGCAGCCGGAGATCAGTTTTAAAGTGAGATGCAGCCTGGTGATCATAACCTAATCAATGGTTATCAACTCGTTAGGCAACTCGTTTACATCGTCTTCCTTGATTGGAAAGTGTTGTGCCAACAGGTCCCCGCATACGCCTATTCCCTGACACAGTCCCTCGGCGGCTCGGCCGCTACGCAAACCGTCGATGATCAAATCGCGGACTTTCTCCCAGTCCTTCGCTGACAGGTTCTTACTGATACCCTGGTCGCCAAGGACATAGACCGTTCGCTCGAACAGGGAAATGTAGATCAGCAATCCGGTCGCGTCTTGTGTTCCCCGCAGTTTGTGTTCGTGGAAAACTCGTTTCGCGCCTTCTTCGACGCACTCCTGCATTATAATCCGGCTCGTAAACAGGCGGCGAATAAACCATACGCGGCTGGTAATGGCCGTACCGGCCAGCCAGGAGACGATAATAACGGCCAGAATGGGTAGCAGTCCCAGTTTGACCGTTACCGTCTGGGAACTCCAGCCGGTGACAGGGACCACTCCCTGGAAAAGTGCCCATGTTACCGCCAGGACGATGCAGGCAAACCAGAGTCCGGCGATATCTTCCGCCCGGTCGTAGCGGCCGCTTGAGGAAATGAGAACGGGGACGATCTCCCCGGATGTGTTTTTTTCCGCCTCAGTAACGGCTTGATTGATCGCTTTCATTTCTTCTTTTTTGAAAAATCCACTGGCTTTTTTCATGATGTTCACCACCAACCCGTGGTCCCTCCATAATAATGGTCATCGTCGTCACCGAACAGGGCGCTGCCGAGAAGTCCGCGGCGGCGGTACCGCCGACTGGGCGTAATCATTACTATCAGCAGGAAACCCAGAGCTGAAAACACCCCACCCCAGAATATCCAGGCCCATCCTTTCGTACCGCTCTGAGACAGGGAAACAACCGTGAAAACGAGCAGTAAAATAGCGCCCACCGCCGCCGGGTAATGCCACGCCGGCCGGGGAACGGCAGGCAGTGATTTACCCTCGCTAATGTTGGCCAAAGCCTGTACACCCAGTAGAATACCGCCGCTAAAATCTCCTACTTTGAACCTCGGGATGATGAGGTTCTTCATTATCTCTTCACTTTTCCGCTCTTTTTCGCTCTCCCAGTCGTCGCCTAACTTGATTCGGAATTTCTTGTCCTTTTTGGATACGAGCAGGAGTATGCCGTAACTCCAGGAATACGTTTTATTGTCCCTGTTTGCCCACTCGTTGAAGAGGTCGCTTATGTAACTGTCTATTGCTCCCTTTTTAGCTCCATACCTGGACAGGCTGTCAATAGTGACGACCAGGAGAGGAATGGATTTACCGCTCAGGAGTTCAGCGCACATGTTTTTGATCTCGATTTCGTCTTTAGAGCTTATCAACCCGGCTTCATCATAGATAAATTCCCGTTCCCCCGGTCGAGGTGGAAAACTGACCGGCCGGGCGCCCCGGATCGAAACGAACAGAACCATTATCAGGATACCCGCGGTAACAACCTGTTTACGTTTCATAATCTCTCTTCCTTAGGTTTCGACTGTCCCGGTTCTGAACCGCCGGTGTTTACGTATTGCCTGGTATCTTATCAACTGTGAAATCCGGCGTCAATGGGCACATACCTCTCCATCCTTTTACCTTCAATTATGGCTTGAAGATGGAACGGATATGGTCTGCTGCAGAATGTCTGCAGCAGTTTTCAGGTTAAGCCAAATCCAGTGTTGAAAATACTCAGAACTACTGATATAATGTGGCGACTCAATTCGAATGAGAAAATTAATGAGGAGGCTAAGGTTATGCGTAAGATCTTGATATGCGGTCTTGCTTGTTTTGTTTTATCTATTATGATGACAGGAGTTGTTGTTGCCAAAGACGATGTAAAAGTTGCTTTGGTTGATGTCGAAGAAGTCTTTACCAGGTTTTCAGAAACAAAAAAAGTCAACGACTATCTCCAGCGGGCCAAGGGTGACAGGCAGAAAAAACTCGACCTTGCTCAGCAGGAACTGGCCAAATTAAAGCAGGATCTCGAATCACAGGAGGATGGGCTCAGTTCTCTGGAGAAAGAGCAGTTCAGAAGCGAACTCGAAGAGAAGTTCCTGATACTGAAACAAGACTACGAACGGTATGAAATGGAACTCAAGAACCTGCAGAAGAAAAAGCTTAAAGAGCTGGAAATGAAAATTCTCGATGCCATCAAGGCCGTGGGAAAGAAGAGCGGGTTTGATCTTATCCTGGAAAGAGACGCTGTTTACCTGGGTGGTGAAGATATAACCGATATCGTTCTTGAATACATGAATAAGGAATTCGAAACCGAGTGATTTCCGAATACGGGGATAGAGTGCTGCTATTATGGTACGTCAGGAAAAAACGATCAAACTGAAAGATCTCGCCGATGAAATCGGCGGCCGCATCGATGGTGACGGAGCTGTTGTCATCACCGGTGTAGCCAATATTCAGAAGGCAAATGACGGAGATATCACGTTTGCCATAAACCTGAAATACCTGGATGACGCCATCAACAGCAAAGCTTCCGCTATCATAGTTCCCGAAGATTTCCCCCCGCTTGATAAAACGGTGGTCCGGCACGCCAATTCGTACCTCGGCTGGGCCCGTACCCTCCGGATGTTTTGTTCCGGGGTGAAAGAGCTGATCGGGAAGCATCCGTCGGCCGTGACAGGCGATGATAGTATTGTCGGCGATCGTGTGTACTTTGGCCCGAACGTGGTTATCGGAGCACGCTGCGTTATCGGTGATGATGTCAAATTATATCCAGGGACGGTACTGGGAAACGATGTGACGGTTAACCCAGGGACTATTCTGTATGCGAATGTGACCGCTTATGATGATGTGTGTATCGGGCGTAATGTGATTATCCACTCCGGAACGATACTGGGAGCCGACGGATATGGGTTTGCCCAGGACCGGGGACAGCTACATAAAATTCCTCAGATAGGTTCGGTGATTATCGAAGACGATGTGGAGATCGGGGCCAATGTCACTATCGACCGGGCCACCGTCGACGCCACTATTATTGGCGCGGGCACGAAGATCGACAACCTGGTACATATCGCCCACAACTGTAAAATTGGCAAAAACGTCATAATCGTTGCTCAGGTAGGCGTGTCGGGAAGTGTCGAGGTTGGCGACAATGTTTTACTGGCCGGCCAGGTGGGGATCGTCGGACACGTGAAGATCGGTGCCGGATCAAAAGTAGCGGCCCGGTCGGTGGTGACCAAGGATGTTGCTCCGGGGTCATTCGTATCCGGTTTCCCGGCCAAACCCCATTCGGAGGAGACCAGGATCATGGCGGCCACTCGGAAATTACCGGAAATGGTGAAGTATTTCGGGAAAATGAAGAAGAATAATAGTAATGGCGAAAATCCTTCACCCCGGAAGGAGTGAACTGCGGGCTGTGAACTGCCGTTTTCTAACGCTGATACTGCTTGGCTGCCTGTTGTTTGGTTTACTACCGGCTCTTCCGGCAATTTCACCTGATCCTGTTCTTGGCGGTGTTGTCTACGTTCCCAGCGCTTACATTCTTTCCGGTTACAGCTACACCAAGCTCGGAGACAGGGAATCGTTTAAATACGTCCGGGTGGTTCAAAAGGGCATCATGTCGATGTCGTTTAACAAGGAAATATCAGGCAACACTCCTTCCAGTAATCCGGAAACAAGCCTGAAGTTCAAGCTGATGGGAAACTCTCCGTTTGCTCCCAATTTAGCCGTGGGAAGTTCCAATTTTTCCCGTGGAGAGGAGTACAAGTCGTACTTTGCCGTGCTGAGTATGTACCTTTCAGGCTCGGGTACGTTCCTTCATCTCGGAGCAGAGCAGTACCGTAAGGGAACGAATCTCGAAGCAACACGGGAATTCATGGCGGCTGCCGAGCAACAAGTGCTTCCCTACCTGTTCCTGTTGGTGGAACGCTATCGTTCGAAATACCATGGCGGGGTCCGTCTCAGACCGTTCCCCGGGCTGCAGGCTGATTTCATCTGGGAAGACCTGGACAACCAGGAATCCTTCAAGGATGTTGGTTTTTCTCTGTCAATCATCTCCTACTACTAACCCCTCTAAAAAATCTTTTGTTTAAATTCTCAGGCAAATCTGGTACATTTATGGTATCCTCCCGTGCTGTTTCACATAAATTAGACACACAGTGGGTCGGGGGGCTGAGAGGGACTGCGATTACATGGAGCCAGTCAGGTTTCAAAAAACGATAGGCAGTGAAGTTAGTTACCGAGGAATCGGATTACACAGAGGAGCTGAGGTTTCGCTCACGTTCAAGCCGGCTCCCGCCGATACCGGGGTCGTGTTTATTCTTCTCGACGGTGATAAGAAATTTGAAATCAAGGCGTGCGTTGAAAATGTCACTAATGTCAAAAGAGGAACTACAATCGGGCGGGATGGAGTGGAAGTCCACACAGTAGAACATGTTTTATCCGCACTTGCCGGGTTGGAAATAGATAATATTTATGTCGAACTCGACGCTCCCGAGCCTCCCGCCGGGGATGGCAGCTCTCTGCCGTTCGTTGAAATCCTTGATCAGGCGGGGATTGTGGCGCTGTCTCAGAAAAAGAAGATTTTTCGGATTATTAGCCCGTTGACGGTTTCGGACTACAACGATCGCGAAAAATACTGGCGTCACGTCATCGTGCTACCGTCAGACGAGTTTAGAGTATCTTTTACCATCGAATATGAACATCCGGCCATCGGCACCCAATTCGCTGAATTTCCGATTAATGAACAGACGTTCAGAAATGAGATTATGGGCTCCCGGACTTTCGGGTTTTTGTCGGAGGTCAAAGAGCTTCAGGCTCAGGGTTTGGCACTGGGCGGATGTATGGATAATGCCATCGTCTTGAGTGACGACAAGATCATGAATGACCATCTCAACCACGAAGACGAGTTTGTCCGGCACAAGATACTTGATGTTATGGGCGATCTTTCCCTTCTGGAAGCCAGTTTTTGCGCTCACGTAATAGGAATCAAATCGGGCCACGCACTCAATATCGCCTTGATCAAATTGATTAAGGATAAGTACCTGCGTAAACCACCACCACAGAAATCATTGTCAGAAGGGCGGGAGATCGTGTACGACGTTGAAGATATTATGAAAATTCTGCCACACAGGTATCCATTCCTGCTGGTTGATCGTATTATCGAGTTGGAAGTTGGAAAACGGGCGGTTGGGATAAAAAACGTAACTATCAACGAGAACTTCTTCAGCGGCCATTTCCCCTCTAAACCGGTGATGCCAGGCGTACTGATCGTTGAAGCGTTAGCACAGGTAGCCGGTGTCTTTATGTTAAGCCAGGAAGACTGTGGCGGAAAACTCCCCTTCTTTATGGGAATCGACAAAGTGAAGTTCAGGCGGCCAGTTTTACCGGGGGATCAGCTCAGACTCGAAGTAGAGGTTTTAAGACTCCGGGCTCGGACAGGGAAGGCCAGCGCCAAGGCTTATGTGGGTGACAAGGTAGTCTGTGAAGGAATTTTGAAATTTACTCTCGTTGACGGTTGACGGAAGACCTGTAAATACTTTCTTGATTGGAGGAAGTAATCGTGCCTGAAATCCATCATACGGCAATCGTTTCTCCGCAATCTGATCTGGCGGAAGAAGTAGTGGTTGGACCGTATGCCATAATCGGAGATCATGTTCGTATCGGGAAAGGAACTCGAATCGGTTCGCATGCCCATCTTACGGGGTGGACAGAGATAGGGGAAGACTGTATTGTTCATACCGGCGCGGTTCTCGGTTCCGACCCGCAAGATTTGAAGTTCAAAGGTGAACGTAGTTTTGTCAAAATCGGGGACAGGAACGTTTTCCGTGAATACACCACGGTGAACCGTGCTGAGGGAGAAGATAAGGAAACCATTATCGGGGACGATAACTATTTTATGGCCTACTCCCACATAGCTCACAACTGTCACCTGGGAAACAATATCATCATGGCTAATTGCGCTTCTTTGGCCGGGCATGTCAGGATAGATGACCGAGCTATTCTCGGCGGTCTGGTCGGCGTCCATCAGTTCGTGCATATCGGTTGCATGGCCATGGTGGGTGGGTTGACCAAGGTAGTTCAGGATGTTCCTCCCTATATGCTCGTCAACGGCATTCCGGCCAGGATTTTCGGGATCAACGGCGTGGGACTGCGGCGTCTTGGAATTTCCCTGTCGGTCAGGGATGAGCTTAAACGAGCTTACAAGGTCTTGTGTAAAGAAGGCATGAATGTTTCACAGGCACTTGAGGCCATAGCTAAAGAAGAATTTAAAGCGGATGAAATCGCTCTCCTCGTCAAGTTTATAACGTCTTCTTCACGAGGGATTATCAGATAGCGGTTTCAAAGCTGGATGCTCTATTCATGCGTGCGGTAAAAAGGTTTTTTGTTGAGATTTTCGGGACGCTGCTGGATATTGTCCTGCCGTGCCGCTGTATTATTTGCGGCACTATTGTTGATCCTGGAGGGGGGAATGTATGCAGGGTTTGCCGGGATCGTTTGGCGGCCGAAGTTTCGGGTGGGCCGGGGGCCTGGAAACCCTTTGTCCGGAGGCTGGAAGATTCTGGAAACCGGGCCGGCTTCCATCGGGAAACCGTGGTGAGCGGCGGATCCTATCGGGGGGATTTGAGACGTCTTATTATCGCCTTTAAGTTCCAGGGGCGCAGGACCATAGGGCGGCTCCTGGCAGGCAGGATAGCGCGTGTTATCAAGGGGTACTCCGGAAATAATCCTGAGTTGATTATTCCCGTTCCGCTTTTCCGGGAACGATTACGGCAACGAGGCTTTAATCAAGCCGGTGATCTGGGGCGGGAATTGGCTGAGCTAATGGGAATTCAAATGGTTGAAGGCGTGCTTGAGAGAATGAAAAAGACTGACTTTCAAACACGGCTGGACAGTGAAGGGCGATGGAGAAACGTTGAGGGAGTGTTCATGGTCACGCGTCCTCAGGAAGTGAAAGACAAACGCGTTCTGCTGGTGGATGACCTGTACACAACAGGAGCCACCGTGGTAAACTGCGCTAAAGCCCTTATGGAAGCAGGAGCGGCGGAGGTTTACGTGGCCACTGCGGCGATGGCGCCCCATCCGGGAAAAGAGCAGTAAAAAGAATTATGACGTAGGTGTACAATGGGACTTGCCAACTGTCCACGGTGCAATAATCTGTTCAACAAGATGTCGGCGATAGCCGTCTGTCCTAACTGTATAGTTGAAGAGCAGGTCCGAGAAGACAAAATTAAGAATTATTTGCGGTCTCATCCCTCTTCAAAGATAAAACAAATAGCCAAAGGGACCCGGATTAAAGAAAAGTTCGTCCGTGAAATCCTCAAGAAGCCGGCTTTCCAGGAGAGCGGTTACCGGGTCGGGTATCCCTGCGATATATGCGGCCGGGAGATTCGGGCAGGAAAGATCTGTGCGGCCTGTTCGAAAGAGATGAAAAGCGACTTGACAAACATCGAGTCGCGGCTTTCCAAAAAATCCGGATTTGTAACCAGCTCCCGCCTTAAAAAATAGAAAGACTTCCAATAGCAGTTTCTTGCTCTGCAAACCAGTTTCTGTAAAACTCTCGGAGAAAAAAAGACGTTCAGGTAAGAAAATAGAAGATAATGTTGGTAAAAAGGCTCTATTTTTATGTAAATTAGATATTGGCCGGTGAACAAAATGGGGAGACGTGTCGATACAACTATTGGGCGTAAAGAGTTTGCTCTTATTATAGCGCCCTCGTGTTGGGAGGCCCGGGATGAAGATAGACGGTAATATAACAGGTGTCTACGACATCCTCAAGAAGCAGAAAGGGCAGTTGGAGAATAAGGACGAGGTCCCCAAAAGACCCGTTGAGAAGTCAGGACTTTTCAAAAAAGTTCTGTCGGATAAGACTTCTCAAACAGAAAAACCGGGTTCTGCAGGCACCTCTAAGCCTGGTCCTACCGATTCTCTCCGGCAATCGAGACACCACTTCGATCACGTTGATATCTCGCGGAAAAGCCAGGTGGCAAGCTCTATCATGGACAAAGTCCTTGAGACGCCTGCTGCCAGGGCCAAGAAGATCAAAGAGATAAAACGGAAGATCGAAGAGGGTACCTACAAGATCGACTCCAAGAAGGTTGCCGAAAAGATGGTTAGGGACGGGGTTGTAGAGGAACTGCTGAGACCCATATAAAAAAATATAGTCCTTATCAAGCTGCTCGCCGAAGAGGTTTTCAGGAAAGGAGAGGAAGTCGTGCACTCGAAGTATGTCCAGAATATGCTGTCAGCGGAGACTTCCGGGTACCTCGATCTTGAACATCTGGCCTCTCAGATAGAGCAAGCTATTATCTCCAAAGATCTCGATTCCATCCGGGATCTACTCGCTCAAGAAAAGAAACTGACTGCCAGGGTATCCGAGCTCTCGCGACGGCGCGAGGAAGTCACTCAGTCCTTGTGCCTGGAAATCGGCTGCACCCAACCTTCTCTCCAAAAACTGGCTGCTTGCTGTCCTGAAAAGGAACGGCGTGAATTGCTTCAGGCCAGGGGAAAATTACTTTCCTCAGCTGAAGCGGCCAGGGATCGAAACCGGCGGAATTATTTGCTGTTGGCAAGCTCGTTGAAGATCTTCAAAGGAATGCTTGCCATATTATACGAGACAGTGGACGCAGGCGTCTACTCCGCCCCCGGTACCGTGTCTTCAAGACAGCCGGGACAGGTGACGTTCGATCTGAAAATCTGAGTACGGGGAGGACGTAATTTTGCTTTCAACCTTTGGAGCCCTTTACATTGGAAAAAGTGCCCTCGATGTCCAGAAGAAAGCCATGGAGGTCACCGGCCAGAACATATCCCATGCCAATGATGAAACCTACGCTCGCCGCCGGGTAGATATAGAAGCCATGGGGTACATGGAGTCGGGTGCCGCGTATCTGGAAGAATACCAGGGACAGGTCGGAACGGGGGTCCGGGTCGCCAGTGTTCAAAGCATGCGCGATGACCTGCTCGATAACGCTGCCCGCCGCGAAAAATCCGATCTGGCCTATTGGAACGAAATGAAATCATACCTGCGCGATATCGAGTCGGTGCTCAACGAACCGGGGCTTCGCAGTGTCCGTGAGCGGCTCGATGCTTTTCTGCAGTCCTGGGAAGGGCTGGCGGAACGGCCGGACGACGTGGTGCTCAGATCGGATGTCAGGGAGGCCGGCCGCGACCTGGCGCTGTCGATTAATAACCTGGACGGGCGGATCAACGGTTTCACCACTGATCTCGATCTCCTGGTGGATAGGCAAGTCACCGATGCCAACCGGCTGCTCTTCGAGATAGCCAACCTCAACGACGAGATTTTCCGTAAAGAGGCCGGCGATACACAGTTCCCGGCCCTCGATCTTCGGGACGCCCGGGCCAAGAAAGTGGAAGTACTGGCCGAGCTGATAAAGATCGACCAGTGTGAGTTCAAAGATTCACAACTGATGATCGAAAGCGGCAGCCGGGTGCTTTTGCGGGGCAACGATGTATTCGAACTCAGGACGGAACGGAACGAGGAGATGGACGGTCTCCGCGAGGTGCTCTGGGGCGGAGAGTTCGTGGACCACGATGCCCGGGAGCGGGTCGGACATTCCACTGTTCCCACCGTGGCCCTGGCCATTCTCGGTCCGAATTACGAGAAAAGCACTATGAACGTCACGGTCAACCAGATGGCCGTCAGTCACTCCGTGCGCGGAAACAACCTTTTGAATCCCGTAACATCCACCACCCAGGCCTTGAGTAATTTCGGGATATCTTCGGGAAGTTTCACGGTCAACGGCAAACGGATCTATTTCGACGCCGATGAAACAAATATAAACGATATGGCGGTATTGATAGAGAAATCGGTCCCGGAGATAGATGTCAATGTCGTACCCCAGGGGGCGGCGTTTAACCTTACCTTTGATTCGCTCTTGACCGGTACCGCCAACGAGATGACGTTCGGCCACGAATCAGACACCAGTAATGTACTGGGAATCGAAGCCGTCACCAATGCCGGTCTGGGAGTTATCGACCTGGCTCTCGGCTACGACGCCACCGGTACTGCCAGTATCGCCGCCGCTTCGCAGGTGACAGCGGCCCTGAATGCCGTGTACACCGTCAACGATGTGCAGTATACCAGCAGCGGGAACCTCATCGAAGATTTTCAACCGGACATCACCCTGAGCCTCAAATCGGCCGGCACCACCAAGATTGACGCCACTCCCATGATCATAGGCGGGGAGATCAAGGCCACCCTGGAAATGAGAGATGACATCCTGGTCGATCTCAGGCAGAAGAATGACGAGCTTGCCTACACCATCATCAAGGAGATCAATGAAAAACACGTGGCCGGTTTCGGTCTTGACGGCGAGTGGCACAACCTGTTCTTCGAAAATTTCCGCGGCGGCCGGTCCTGGAACTTAAGTCAGGGCGCCGCGGCAGCGATCCAGTTGGATCCGGCGCTCAGTAACCTGGAAGCCGTGGCCGCCAGCGCCGGGGATATCTTTCCCCCGTCAAAGGTCCCGGTAGCCATCGCGGAAGGCAATGACGAAGTGGCCGACCAGATGATCCAGCTGTTCAAGACCCAGTTCATGAGCAACGGACAGGAAACGTTCTCTCAGAATTTCGGGACCATGGTCGAAGAGATCGGGTTTACCGCGGCCCGGGCCAACCGCCGTCAGGAAGACCAGGAAGCCCTGGTTCACACCGTGGATGTCCACCGCCAGGAGGTCATGGGGGTCAACCTCGACGAGGAGATGTCAAACCTGATCATGTTTCAACAATCGTTCCAGGCTGCGGCAAAATTTATCAACACCTTTGAACAGATACTCGATACGATAGTCAATCGCTTGAAAACGTAGCTTGATAGCTTCGTGAGAGGAGTTTGAGTCCATGCGGGTAACACCGAACACCATGCGCTATGAAGCGCTTTATCGAATCAACTGGCAGTTGGAGAATATGCGGGATTTAACCGACCAGATATCAAGCGGCAAAGCGCTGAGACGTCCTTCCGACAACCCGGTGGACATGGCCATGGCTATGCGTTACCGGTCCCGCCTGGCCGACTATAACACGTTCGACGAGAACATTTACCAGACACGTACGTTTCTTCAGGAAGTCGACATGCAGCTGGGGAAGATGAACGATCTTGTCCGTAAAGCCCGCGACATAGCTGTCCAGGGAGCCAACGGGACCTACGAAGAGCACTCCCGGGAAGCTATCGGCTTTGAAGTGGAGCAGATCTACGAGGAATTGGTCAGAACCGCCAACTCTTCTATCGACGGCCGGTACATCTTTTCCGGAAACAAGACCAGCACGGTGCCCTTCACTGTTGGGTACGATGGAAACGATGAGGTCATCCTCTACAAAGGCGATAACGGCATCAGGTCCCTGGAGGTGGGAGAGAATGCTTATGTCGAGGAAAATATTCCCGGCAGCGAGCTCTTCTATCCGCCCGTCACCCGCAGCACGACTCTCGGGAATCTGCGCAACGGTCTGGGAATCGAGGCCGGAACCATCAGGATTACCGATGGCAGCGGTGCCGCTACCACCATAAACATCATCACCAACCCTCTCGATCCGAACGTGACGGAAACCGTGGGCGATGTCATTGATCTTATCAATAACGACGGTGTCGTTGACGTTTACGCCGAGTTGAATAAAGAGGGTACCGGCCTCATATTAACCGATCAGTCGGGAGCGACTGCTTCTCCTTTCAAGATTGAGGATACCGCCGGGAGTTCCGCTGCGCAGCTGGGTATACTGCGGGAATCGATGTCCGGGCAGATCGTTGGTAAACCGATGGACAACAAGGAATCGATCTTTATCGTTATCCGCCGACTGCGGGACGCGCTTTTTAACAACAACGACCAGGAGATATACGAAGAACTCATCGGGGATATCACCGAGGTGCAAAGAACCCTCCTGACCGGACGGGCGAAGGCGGGCACCAGGAGCCGGACGCTGGAGACGGTGGACTCGAATAACAAGTCGATACAGATCCATCTAGAAGAGCAGCTCTTCAAACGTGAGGATCTGGATGTTTCAGAAGCTGTTATGGAGCTTAAACAGCACGAAACCGTCTACCAGATGGCGTTGGCTTCAGCAGCCAGGACTCTTCAGACAACACTTCTCAACTATATTTAACCCGGAGAAGGCTGTTGTTTTATTTCCTAATTCGTAATAGAATGTTTTTTACTGCGGTTATAGATCGGCTGCCCCATCAGAGAAAAATGCATAAACCGTAAGGTTAAAGATTTATCGAGGAGAAGAGGCTATGTTGATAAAAACGACCCGATTCGGTGAGATAGAGATTGCCGAGGAAGAAGTTGTTCATTTCCCGGATGGCATCCTCGGGTTTGAGAAGATTCACGATTATGTCATCATCAGCCAGGGGGAAGAAGACCTGCTCAAGTGGCTTCAAGCTGTCACTGAACCTGGTCTGGCATTTATCATCATTAAGCCGGAAGAGTTCCTTTTCAGCTATGAACTGGACATTCCGGAAGAAGATGTCAAATTTCTCGATTTGAAGAAACCCGAAGATGTCTTGATATTCGCCATCGTTACGGTCCCTGACGATCCCCGCCAGATGACCGCCAACCTCCAGGGTCCGCTTATCATCAACAAAACGAACAGGCAAGCCCGGCAGGTGATTATCTCCGACGGCCGTTTCAAAGTGAAACATTTTATTCTTAAAGAGATGCAGGACCGCGGCAAGAAGCTGGCCGCCCTGAAAGACAACAAGAAACCTGCTCCCGGTCATAATTCCGATGGGGGCAATAAATAATGCTGGTTCTTACCAGAAAGGTCAACGAGAGTATCATGATCGGCGACAATGTGGAAATTGTCGTCGTGGATATTCGCCATGGCCAGGTCAAACTGGGCATCAAGGCTCCCCGCAGTATCGCCGTCCACCGCAGCGAGATCTACGAGGAGATTCAACGGGAAAACATCCTGGCAGCCCAGTCGAGGCTCGACCAGATGGACGAACTGCAGAAACTGATCCAGGGCGGCTTGAAAAAACCGCAGCCTTCCAAAACGGACAAATAACACGCTTCTAGCTCACCTCCGAGCGGTAACCTGTTGTTCGCGCAAGCAGGCTCCTGTGGTCCCGGGCTGTTTTCTGTAATTGATGTTTAACCCAGTAAAGAATATAATTGTAAGTAATCGCAAATAAAGATATTTTATGTGGGTCAACTTTGCATTACAAAACACAGGGGGAAGTGAGTGGAAAGAGCATGTCGTACTGTTTTTACCAGACAAAGCTGATCCTGCGGGAAATCAAGAAAATGGTGGATGGTACCATTGACAACCCGGCAGCGGTGAACAACAGGATCAGACGGTACGTTAACAAGGTGCGGTTGTTTCAACTCTATACCATCCGGATTGGTCACCTGGCGTTTAACACTGAGGACTTCCTCCGGCGTCATCACCACCGCCAGAAGGAGCTGAAAGAAAAGAAAGAGCTCCTTCTGTTCTACACTAAACCGCAGAAAAGTGAGGTGTCTAACCGCCAACTTCTCACTATGATCAAACGGGTCCACCCGGTGATCGAGAGCCGCCTCATTAGAGAATGCATAATCATCCTGGCCCGACACGATCCCGATCTCTGGGATATTGGTCCGCACATGGTGTTGTACAGTAAAATGAACGATTATGAAAACTTCATGTCCACCCCTCCGCAGCTCTCCTTTACCCCGGAAGAGGAACAGGCGGGCCGGAATTTGTTGCACCGGATGGGAATGGAGGACGGAGCCCGGTACATCTGTCTCCACGTACGTGACGATGTCTACTTGAACTCCGTAGATTCCAGCTTCGACTGGAGCTATCACGACTACCGAGACTGCTCCATCAAACAGTTCATACCGGCTGCCGAGTACCTGGCCAGTCGTGGTTACTACGTGCTTCGCATCGGATACAAGGTCAAAGAAAAGCTTCATTCCCGCTCCACCCGGATCATCGATTACGCTACCCGGTTCCGGTCGGATTTTGGAGACATTTTTCTGCCAGCCACCTGCGAGTTTTTTCTGGGTACCAGCGCCGGTATCTCGCTGGTGTCTACCATCTTCAATCGCCCTCTGATCATGACCAACTTAATCCCTTTGGTATGCTCCTCCCTCCTGCCTCATGACCTTTATATACTAAAGATGATTCGTATCTCCGGGGAGGCCCGGGACATGTCCTTCAAAGAACAGCTCGATTCTCAGATCGATCAGTGGGGAGGGAAAACAAATGAGTACCAAAAACGGGGTCTGGTACCAGTAGAAAACACATCTGAGGATATCCTGGCAGTGACTAAAGAGATGGAAGCCCGACTGGCTGGCACATGGGTCGAGACTGAACAGGATAGAGACCTCCAGAGTCGGTTCCGGACACTTCCCAAAGCAGACATGGCTAGTTCCCAGTCTCAATCCCGTGTCGGGGCCGAGTTCTTGCGAAAATATAAACACCTGCTATAAATTAGAAAGCAAAGAACATGAGTCGATCGAGGAAACGGAAGAAGAAAAACAAGACGAAACAGATAAGGCAAGATTCGAATCCTCGGGGACAGACTGTTCACGATATATCCAGGATGCTTGCCCTGGCCGTTCAGCATCATCAGGCCGGGCACCGGCAGCAGGCGGAATCCACCTACCGGCAGATACTCCGGCTGGATCCGGAGCATCCGGACGCTCTTCATCTCCTGGGACTGCTGGCCGGTCAGGCAGGCCGGCACGATATCGCCGTGCAGTTGATCGGAAAGGCTATCGACAACGATTCGGCAGTCCCGCATTATCATTTCAATCTTGGGGCTGTCTATGATGGTGCGGGCAATCTCCAGGCAGCGGTTGCCTGTTACCGGGAAGCGCTTCGTCTGCAACCTGATTACCCTGAAGCCCACCTCAAGGCAGGAGTGGTTTTAAAGCGATTGAATGAACTGGAAGAGGCTATGGTCCACCTCCGGGAGGTTTTACGGCTGGACTCCCTGTCTGCCGACGCGCATCTTCAGTTGGGAACCATTCTGCAGGCCTTGGATCGGACCGACGAGGCCTCTCTCCACCTGGAAATGGCTCTTTCCCTGAGACCGAACTGGGCAGAAGCCCATAACTATCTCGGTGTTAACCTGAAGGCCAAAGACCGCCTCGGTGAGGCCATTACCCATTACCGGGAAGCAATCCGCCGGAAACCTGATTACGCCCAGGCCCACAATAACCTCGGCAATGCCCTGATTCTCCGGTGCGAGTTGGAAGAAGCTCTGAAGTGTTTCGAACGGGCCACGCGACTGAAGCCCTGCTACCGTCATTTCATCGGTCTCGTCCTGTTGGCCATGGGCCAGCTGGCCAAGGGGTGGCGGGAGCATGAGTATCGGTGGGAAGTTGCCGAACAGGGCCGGAAACCGGACCTGCCGTATCCCCAATGGGACGGGTCTCCGCTTACCGACCGTACCATCCTGGTGTACGCGGAGCAGGGATTGGGCGATGAAATCATGTTTGCTTCATGCCTTCCCGATCTTATTGACCAAGCCGGTCGTTGTATTATCCAGTGCGAGCCTCGCCTCGCCCCGCTGTTCGCCCGCTCTTTCCCGACGGCCACCGTTCGTGGCGCTTCCCGAGAAGATTTTTCCTGGCTGTCCGAGTTTCCGACAATCGATGCCTGTATCCCTGTCGGCAGTCTTCCGCTTCACTTTCGTTCCACCCGGGGGAGTTTTCCAAGCGCTGAGGGCTATCTCGTTCCCGATCCACAAAAGCGGAAGTGCTGGCGGAACCGCCTGGATACGCTGGGGACCGGGTTGAAGGTCGGTATCAGCTGGCGGAGCAGTGTTATGGGTAAATACCGGGGCACGCATTTTTCCGGGCTGGAACAATGGGCCGCCGTTCTGGGAGTGCCCGGCGTCCATTTCGTCAATCTTCAATATGATGAGTGCTCCGAAGAGATCAAGATTTTCAAGGAGCAGTTCGGGGTAACGGTGCATACCTGGGAGGATATCGATCTCAAGAGCGACCTGGACGACGTGGCCGCTCTTACGGCCTCTCTGGACCTGGTCATCACCGGTGCCACGTCTGTCAATGCCATGGCGGGCGCGCTGGGTGTGCCGACCTGGTTGTACCTGACTACGGAGAAGTACTGGTTCTTGTTGGGGACCGATCATTTTCCCTGGTATCCGTCCGTCCGCATCTTTCCCCAGGCGACTCGCGGCGAATGGGAACCTGTATTCGAAGCTATCGCTCGTGAGCTTCACAGACTGTCTCAACACGGTTTGACCCGGCAAGAGACTACCTGGAAAGGTGCCTTCGGCAGCCTGTACACCCTCCGGAATACGAGGTCCCTCGATGAGTGCGAGGCGTACTATGTTCGCACTTACGGCCTGGCGAGGAGTGACATTATCGGGGAGTTGTTCCAGGGAATAGATAACGAGATACGGATTCTCGAGGTCGGGTGCAACATCGGGTGCAATCTCGGTTTCTTTTTCAAGGCCGGTTACCGTGATCTGTGGGGCCTGGATGTCCAGGAGGAGGCCGTGGCCCAGGCCAGGAATCTCCTGCCTGAAGCTGCTTTTTGCAACGGATCGGCTTTTCACTTACCGTTCAAGGACGATACTTTCGACCTGGTATTTACCTCTGGCGTGCTGATCCATATCGCTCCCGGCGACCTTACCAGGGCCATGGGAGAGATCGTGCGTTGCTCAAACCGGTATGTCTGGGGATTCGAGTACTATGCGGAGGAGTGCACCGAAATCACCTACCGGGGCAACCAGGATCTTCTTTGGAAAGCAAATTATCCCCAGATCTATCTCGACCATCACCCCGGGCTGAAGGTAATCAGAACCGTACATATCCCCTATCTTGATAACAACAACGTCGATGTGATGTTCCTGCTGGAAAAAGAACGTGGATGAACCAACTGGCGGAGAACTGAATGGCCGTCCGTCAACTATCGGATATAAAACTCCAGGCCAGGGGGGTTCCCCGCCTGACGTCTTTTGTTACCTGCCGTCCCAACAGATCGTTCAGGTAGCGAGGATGGAGCCCGTACCCGGGCCGTATGGATCGGACATTGGCTTCCGTAAGGATTTCTCCTTTTTTCAGATCTTTTACCACGAATAACGACCGGCGGAAAACACTGCTCTTTGCTTCCTGCGTGCCCCGGCCGTAGTATACTTTCCCCAGGGCTTTTTCAGTAGTGCGAATGGCTGTGACCATCTGTTTAAACTCGTGTGGTTCGAGAGAAAAATGACTATCCGGACCGATAATGGACCGCGATAAGGTAAAATGCTTTTCCACAAAACAAGCTCCCAGCGATACCGCCGCCACTGAAACCGCAGTACCCAGGGTATGATCGGAGAGTCCCACCGGCAGGTGAAATGTGTCAGCCAAATGCGGAATTGTTCTCAGATTCATTTCATCTGGGGAAGCGGGATACGCGCTGGTACATTTTAAAAGTACTACCTCTTCCGAACCTGCGTTTCTCGCAGTGGCAACCGCTTCTTCGATTTCTTCCAGCGAAGACATACCGGTTGAAAGAATCAATGGCTTACCGCTGTAGGCCATCTTCTCGATGAGGGCGATATCCACCACTTCAAAGGAGGCAATTTTGTGGACGGGCATCCCTAATCGGTCCAGGAAATCTACCGCCGTGGAATCATAGGCGGTGGAAAACAGGTCGATCTCCAGGTCGTCCGCCAGAGCTTTGAGTTTTGGCTGCCAATCCCAGGGCATATATGCTTCCTGGTACAGGTCATAAAGGGTGCGCCCATCCCAGGCCGTTCCTCCTTTTATGCGGAAGAACTCCCTCTCTGACTGTATGGTCAGCGTGTCCGGAGTGTACGTCTGCAGTTTTACCGCGTCGGCCCCCGTCTCTTTAGCGGCTTTGATAATTTTCACCGCTTGATCGTAATCCTGACAATGGTTGGCTGACATCTCCGCTACGATGTAAGCGGGAAATGTTTTTCCGATACGGCGGCCATTGATCTCGATGAAATCCTTCATACGTGCTTCTCCTTCAAAGTTCGTCCTCATGAAGCAATTGTAACCGCAGGTAAATCTTGTCCCCATTGTGGCGGAAATAGGCGCCGTCAAAGGGAGGAAAGGTACGGGCCCTGATTCTGTTGATCAGTTCACGGCCCGAATATGTTTTATCGAGATCGATTTCATCGATATTTTTAACATCTTTAGTCCGATGACACGTTCCAACTGTCTTTTTTTGGGGAATACGTTTGGCATTCCCTGATCGTATCGAGGGCCATGTTTCCTTGAATAGACTGAGGGAAGACTTTTCCAGTTTTCGATAAAGACTCAAGCCGGTGTCAACCGGGGTAACGTCGACTTCCTTCTGGTTTATGATATCTCCCGTGTCGATCTTTTCATCTATATAATGAATGGTCGCTCCCGCCGGCGTACTATCGATAATACTCCAAACGTTAGGGTAAGTTCCCCGGTTGTAAGGGAGAAAAGCCGGATGGAGATTGATGCAGCCTTGAGGAAAGAGGGAAAGGAAACCGCTTCGCAAAATGTACCCAAAAAGGATCGATAAGCCGATATCTGGTTTGAGGGACTGGATTGCGTTTATCACCTGTGGATCTCTCAATTTAGAGCCATCGAAAATGCATTCGGGTTTGACATCAGTACTTCGTTTTATCTCCTCCCCGTATTTCTGTTTATCAGGGGGGTGCAGGATCAGTCCAACAATGTTTTCCCTTTGTCTGCTCAGCCATTCGGCTATCTTCCACCCGAGCCAATTGTTTCCCATAAGGAGAATTCGCATGGCGGCCACAAAACACCTCCCTCAAAGTTCAGGAGCCTTTCGCTCCCGCTCCGGTCTCAAACAATAAGGTTGTACTGTTTCTCTGCCACTATCCAATCTTCTTCCGTATCGATATCCTGAACCAGATGGCGAGGTACGATTACCGGCACGGCGTCATTGGAAAAGAAACGTTTCCCGACCCGATATTTTCCGATATGGGCCCAGTAGAACTGGCCGGCATCGTGATACACTTCCCGCAGATCCTGAGAACGACTCGTGAAATGCTCCGGCCAGATCATGTCCAGCCTATGATTATCATCGAGGGTCAAAGCTCGGAATATCGGGTACGAATAGGTCGTTACGGAAAACGCAGTGGCGGCTTGCTCCCTCCGGACCGATTGGAAACCACGCCGGAGGTACTCCGCTTGCAGAAGAGGAGCCGTGGCGTAAATACAGCAGACGTAGTTATATGCTTCTCCGGCCGAATCCAACCAGTCGAGGGCGTGTAAAATCACCTCGTCGGTCCCGGTAAAATCATCAGAGAACTCAGCCGGCCTGAGAAACGGAACCTCGGCTCCCCATTTTCTGGCTACGTCGGCAATCTCTTCCGAATCGGTGGAAACGATCAGCCTTTGAAACAAGCCGGACTCAAGCGCGACCTGGATGGAGTACGCTATGATCGGCTTCCCGGCGAAAAGCTTGACATTTTTTCCCGGGATGCGTTTGCTGCCGCCCCGGGCTGGAATTATAGCTACATTTCTCGTTTCATCCATCGCCGCTCTTTACTTTCTTATTCTTTTCCATCCATTTGCATGAGAAAATCCCTGATTCTCCTGGCTCCATTACCGTCTATGATACTTCTTCCCACCCGGGAACGATGGTGCCGTTTTTCCCCGTCCCGCAGGGAGCCGACAGCCTCGGAGATCCGGTCCACCAGGGCCGGAGAGTCCCATTGTCCAATATATTCGATGAAGCCGGTTTCCCTCCAGGCGGTGATGTTCCGTTCCGCATTATCCACCACGGATACGACTATCGCCGGCACTCCAACCCGGGCCAGCTCGTTCAATGTCTGCCCTCCGGACGAGATCGCCATATCCGCCGCCAGCATGATGGTTTTCATGTCTTCGGCGTCAGGGCTTTCATGCAACTTCACATCCTCACCGACCAGGGCCATGATGTTGTCGACATTGCGGAAACCACTGCCCAGCACCAGCTGCTTTTTGATCTCCGGAAAATCCCGGTGCAGGCCTTCCAGAACCACGGCAGTCAAGTTCCGGACATCGCTTCCGCCAAATGATACCATGATCGAAGAAAGTTGTCTCCTGACGGTTTTTTCCGGAACATGCCAGAAGGCTTTTCTCAGAGCCGTGTACTTCGCGCCCAGGAGACAGTGCACCCTTTTGTCTTTCCCATAGTATGTATATCTGGGATTCTTCTCGGCCCGGATCGTCCAGTCGATGACCACACCGTCAGTGTAGCGGAGGTGGTTCCAGTCATCGATGAATACCCGTTCAAACGGCAGACCCGCTATTCTGTCCACCATATCCTGATCCAGGGCAAAGGAATCGAAAATGGCACACCCGATATCGGTTTGTCCATCTAACACCTTTGGATCGGACAGCCAGTTGGCGATCTTCAGCTCCGGGATACAGTCCCGGTATGTGAGCGCCCCTTCTCCCCACGAAGAACCTTCTATCACCATCTCTATCCGGTCGGTCTTTTCCCTGAAGGCCTGGTACAAGGCCGTGCATCGGGTGAGATGGCCCAAACCGATCTCGGGTCCGGCCTCGGTAAATATCCGGTATTTTAATGGCACCTATCGGTGGTCCCCTCTTCAATTCATATACCGTCGAACACCTCTTGAACCGTTTCCACCACGATCCGGACCATTTCAGAAGTCATTGATGGAAACAGCGGGAGACTGATTTCCTGACAATAAAAACGCTCGGCCCGGGGGCATAGTCCTGGCCGGTATCCTCTATCATGGTAGAACGGGTGGAGGTACGCCGGTATATAATGGACCTGAACTCCCAGTCCCCTGGTTCTCAGTTGTGAAAAAATCACCTTTTTTCTGTCTATAAAAGCGTCCTTCAGCCTGATTGGATAGAGGTGAAAAGCCGACAAAACGTCATCTTGTTTCGCGGGCAGGTGGAAATACGGATTGCCGGCGAAGATCGTGTCATACATGGCACCTATTTCCCGCCGCCTGGCTGTGAATCCGTCCAGCTTCTTCAACTGTGACAGACCCAGGGCGGCCTGGATATCGTTCATACGGTAGTTATACCCAAGGAACTTCATTTCATAGTACCAATCACCGTCCGGCTCGTTCGCGAAACAATCTTTGGTGATACCATGAGCTCTGAACAGAAGCAGTTTTTCATGGAATACTCGGTCGTTCGTCAACACAGCTCCGCCTTCGCCGGTGGTGATGTTCTTGATCGGGTGAAAGCTCAGGACGGCCAGGTGGGAAAAACGGCAACAGCCTACTCGTTGGTCCCGGTATGTTCCTCCCAGGGCGTGACAGGCATCTTCTATGATACGGAGATCGTGTTCCTGAGCTATATCGGCGAGTTCTGCCATGGCCGCGGAGTGGCCGGCGTAGTGAACGGGAACGATGAGCTTCGTTCTTTCCGTTATTTTTTCTGTAGCTGCTGCCGGATCGATGTTCCCGGTATCAGGTTCGATGT
Source organism: uncultured bacterium (assembly GCA_964593455.1). Classification (GTDB taxonomy): domain Bacteria; phylum Muiribacteriota; class CAYSPT01; order CAYSPT01; family CAYSPT01; genus CAZQHK01. The sequence goes on along the minus strand of CAZQHK010000002.1, from coordinate 92,638 downwards.
CTGCGAAAACAGGGACCGCGCCCAGGTAGAGACCGGCGTTGGATGTGGCCACAAAGGTGATGGGAGAAGTGATAAACTCGTCTCCGTTGGTCAACCCGGCAGCGAAGTAGGCGGCGTGCAGGGCGGATGTGCCCGAGTTGAACACCACGGCGTGATCGCAGCCGCAGTAACGGGCCAGTTCGGTTTCGAACTCTCCGACCCGGGGGCCCTGGGTCAGGTAATCTGATTTGAGTACGCGGATTACCGCCGCGACATCGTCTTCATCTATATGTTGTCGGCCGTAAGGAATCATGTCTTCACTCGATGTTTTCGATCAGGCTTTTAATGTCCTCGACACTCAACCACCGTTCATTGGTATCGCTCCGGTAGGTCTCGTCGAGACCGCTCTTGTGTGCGGTTTTCCGGTAGTGGTCGTAGTTCTGGTGTCCGTAGTGGTACTGGGGCAGGATGATGTAGTGATCTCCCATATCCAGGGCATTCCTGCATTCGTCCTCGCTGATGAGAGTTTCGTAGAGTTTTTCTCCGGGCCTGATCCCGATGGTCCTGAAGGTGCAATCCGGCACGATGGCCCGGGCCAGGTCCAGGATACGCATACTGGGAATTCTGGGAACAAATATCTCGCCGCCTATGGCTTCCTCGAGCACCCGGTAGACCAGGGACACACCCTGGTTCAGGGTAATCCAGAACCTGGTCATACCGCTATCTGTAATCGGGAACTCCTTTTTCTTTTCCCGGGCCAGCTTCATGAAATACGGGATGACGCTTCCCCGGCTGCCCACGACGTTTCCGTACCGGACAACGCTGAAGGCCGTGCTTTTGGAGCCCACGTAGGAATTGGCGGCAATGAATATCTTCTCCATGACCAGCTTGGTGCCACCGTACAGGTTCACCGGGTTGACGGCTTTATCAGTGGACACGGCAATGACTTTTTTCACCGATCTCTTCAGGGCTGCATCGACGATATTCTCAGCTCCGAGAATGTTCGTCTTGACCGCTTCGAAGGGGTTGTACTCCAGAGCCGGGACCTGTTTCAGAGCGGCGGCGTGGATCACGTAATCCACGCCGTCAAAAGCTCGCTCCAACCTGCTTTTATCGCGGATATCACCCAGAAAGAACCTGATAGGATACTTCCTTTCAGGATATATCCGGGCCATTTCATACTGCTTGAACTCGTCGCGGCTGAGGATAATCAGTTTCATGACCTTGAAGCTGTCCAGGACGAACCTGGTGAAGGCATTCCCGAACGATCCGGTCCCACCGGTGATCAGAATGGTTTTACCGTCCAGCATAGCTGTCCGCTCCTTTATCCAGTCGGGCAAATTGTATCAGCCCGGGAGCCAAAATTCAATATCCGTCCGGAGCCAAGCATTATCTTTTCAATATGATACTCCTCTGTCTCGGGTTCCGGCAAGAAAAATGGAGGCAAGAATGAACACCCTGTCAAAATCTTCTACGAAACCTGCAAAGAAACTCCAAAACGACGAACGTTAACCTGCTTTTTCCGGATTAAATGAGTCGGAAAATTGCTAGAATTAAAGAAAATATGTGATATCATAGTAAAAAATGGAGGAAATAGGCTTTATATTTAGCTGGTATACATTTTTCGCCCTATAGGTCCTGTCAGAGACGTTAACAAATTGTCTAAATCTTCCGATACCCATGATAAGAGGTCGTAGAACACGGATGTTTTACGGCAAGTTTTATCAAGGAGGATGATGTCTATAAGGCAGATAACCTGTTAAGCACCGGGCGGTTCTACCGCGGCGCGAAACAGGTTTTTTAGTTTGTCTGTACGACTCGACTATATATCGTCGAGTCACAGGCAGAGCAGGTGGTTTCAGGAGGCAGCGCAGAACCCACACATATAAATAACTGTCTCGTATAAACGAGGCATACAGCAGTATCTCACCTCCTGTCCCATCCCATCTCTGCTACCGGTGCAATGTGCGCCCGGACTGTGGCGCAGCACTGGCGTCATCGTGGTTGTTGCCGGGGTATGGCCTGGTCCATACCGGTTGACCGCACGCCTGGTGAAGGAGTCGTCGTATGTCTTCGCCGGAATGTGTGATTTTCAATCGGAATGGGCGGGTTGTGACCACCGCTGCTATCGCGGTTGTTACACGAGCTTTCGTCTGATTAATAGCTGGTGCAATAACCGGGATACAGCGCGGCTGCGACGGTGCCGCCGAGCCTGGATACGTTTCTCTGTCAGGCTATGTCCGCCTGAGGCGTACGTTGCGTGTTTTAAGCGGTGGAGTGTGTTTTCCGGCGAGCCGTATCCGGCTGGCGCCGGACAGGTTGTCGCTGTCCGTGGAGAATCACTCCGTTAGCGACGCACATACTATGACTGTGCCTGTCAGGTATGGTCTGTGCCCGGTACGAATGTACCGGCCTGGAATAGGCCGTGTGCCTGTGCCTGCTTTCTTCAGAATGCAGGCACGGTCAGGGTTAACGTGTCGTGAAGACCTGTGTCTTATGTGCACAGGCAGTAGGGGGAAAACTTTGGAGGAGGTGGTCTATGGAGTGCGAGCCGGCCGGAGATTCGGGCTTAACCGGCTGGCGGCGACCGAATAGCCCGGGGCCGGGAATGGAGTCCCGGTATAGGGTATCAATGGATCTATCAAGGAGGATAATTCCATGCGAGTAGTTCACAATGTTACTGCTATGAATGCGCACAGGAACCTTGGACAGACTCACGGTTCTTTGACCAAGACATTGGAGCGCCTTTCTTCAGGTCTCAGAGTCAACCGTGCGGCGGACGACGCCGGTGGTTTGGCCATATCCGAAAAACTGCGTGCCCAGGTCGGCGGTCTCGAGATAGCTGTCTCGAATGCTCAAGACGGTATATCTTTGATTCAAACCGCTGAGGGAGCGCTGGACCGGACTCACGCTATTCTGCGTCGTATCCGTGACCTGACCGAACTGGCCGCCAACGGTGATAAGACCGACGGCGACCGCGAGCACTACCAGGCGGAAGTTGACGCGTTGATCACCGAGATCGACCGGATTGCCGTCACGACCGAGTACAACACCAAGAAACTGCTAAACGGCACCATCGGCGCCGCGGCCGTAGAGCGCGCCGATACAGGTAACGTCAACCAGGCTTCCAAGCTGGTGGTTGACGGTCTCGTCCGGAAGACCGGCGAGTACAAGCTCTCCATCTACAAACAGGCCGAACGGGCCAAGGCCACTATTCTCGGCGGCACCGCTACCGGTCCCGCCATGGATGACGCTGGCGGTCTGTACACTTTCATGGGCGCAGTTGCCGCTAACGCCGGTGATTACACCTTCAAGATCGAGTCCGAAGGCAAGATCGCCCTGGCCACGGTGACGGCGGAAGATAGTGCCGGTGATTCCATGAGTGCGGCTATCGACAAGATCAACGAGGCGCTGGAAGACGCCGGTATCGACGCCACCGCCTCTTACGCCATAAACGCAGAGGCTCAGAATAACTATGAAGGTGTCATCATCGAGTCGAACAAGTACGGGTCGGCTCACGAAGTGCACGTGGAAGTCTCGGCGCAGCCCTCGGGCAGCCCGTACGACGAATCCTTGCGTAACGCTACCCAGACGGCTACCAATACGTTTGCCATCTACAACTCGGACCTGACCGATAACACGGGCAAACTGCTGTCGACCACCCAGATCGGCGGCACTGCCGCCATCGGTGCTACTGTCGCTTATATCGACGACCTGGGACTTTCAGATGGTATCTCTACCGGTACCTTTGCCGTGACCACCCGTGACGGCGACCGGCAGATAGTCAGCGTGTCGGCCATGTTAACCGCGACCGGAAACGCCACTATCGCGGATCTGCTCGTCCGGATCAACGCCCTGTCAGACGTGACCGCCTCGTACGATCAGTCAACGGGCGCCTTCACCCTGACGGACAGCTCCAACGGTGTGGGTGTTTTCAAGGTAGAGAACGGTGGAACGACGTGGGACTTCGGGTTTGCCGACCGGTTCGGTATCTACCAGGAAGTATACGGCGACACCATCACCGGTACGCGGATATCGAAGACCGACGACTATGTCGTTAAGGTCACCGATCCCGACAACAACGAGGCGTTCCTGCGGGCCAACCAGGGGAACCGCTCTTCCTCGTTCAGCGCGACGAGCTCGTTTTACGCGCTCAAACAGTCCGGGATTGATCCCGACCTGGCTGGCGAAGAGACGCAGGACGCAGGCGGTATCGCCGGTATCTCCTTCGAGCTCGAAGAGATCCAGTTGTTAGGTTTCTTCGACGAGGGCGGTGGAGCCGCGGTCCACGACCATTTCTCCATCCTGGCGACAGCCGGATCGCTCACGCTTCAGGTCGGTCCCAACGAGGGCGATGATCACCGCGTTTTGTTTTCGGTGGACGACATGGGTTCCGAGGCGCTGGGAATGGCCGGCGGTCTTCTAGATATCTCCACCCAGGGCGCGGCTTTCGACGTCATCGACGCCGGAACCATCGACGAAGCCATCAACCGGGTGTCCAAACAGAGAGGTAGGCTCGGTGCCGTTCAGAACAGGCTCGAGCACACCATCAAGAATCTCTGGGTTACCAAGGAGAACCTGCAGTCCTCCGAGTCGAGGATCAGGGACGCGGACATGGCCAAAGAGATGATGGACTTCACCAAGTTCCAGATCATGTTGCAGGCGGGTACCGCGATGTTGGCCCAGGCCAACACCATCCCGCAGGCGGTGTTACAGCTTCTCGGCTAGATTTGTGTTGTCTTGGCCCGGTATCCCGGGAGGGGAACGTTTCCCTCCCGGGGCCGGTCCACCGGATTACAGGTGAAACCATGCAGAGAATATGTGGAATTTTTCTTGAAACAGTCAGGGCGGCCGTATCGAGCCTGGTCGGTTTGATCGAGAGCCTTACTCCGCGTCAGCCGGAATTATATGTCTACGTGTATTTAACCAGGCTGTTATCAAGACAATAACCGTTAGAAACGATTTTAAAGAGTGGGAGACAAACTGTTTAGTGTCTCTCACTTTCAGGCAATGCTAAACGGGAGGAGGTGAGAAAAATGGGTATAAATGATATCCCTACTGCTCAGGTTATGCCGAACGCGATGGTCGCCGTCAGTACTCTGCCGCGGCCGCGGCCGGTAGTCACACCGGAAGTATCTTCGGGCCAGATCGTAATCGAGAATATGCAGAACATCGAACAGATCGTCAGCCACCTCCAGGACCTGGCCAGTTCTTTCAATCGGAAGCTCGTTTTCGCTGTCGATAAACGGACAAACAGAATTTTAGTAAAGGTTATCGACAAAAATACCGATAAAGTAGTTAGGGAACTTCCACCCGATGAAATTGTCGACATGGTGGCCAGGCTCAAAGAGTACGTCGGCGCCATATTCGATAAGGTTGCTTGAACACGTTCCCTGCCTATGATGAAAGAAGTAAATATAAGAAAGGCAGTGAAAAAGGAGAGGAGAGAAGTACATGGCGGAAAGCACTTTCCAGATCGGCGGTATCATGTCGGGGCTGGACACCAACGGTTTGGTGGACGCCTACATGGCCATCAACCGCCGGCCGCAGGACAAAATGGTAGAAGAACATACGATCGCCACCTACCGGCAGGAACTTCTCCAAACAGCCAACGCGAAACTTCTGATGCTCCAGGGTACCGCGTCAGCGCTGGCTCAAGAATCGACTTTCGGGACCTACAACGTTTATTCGACTCTGCCTTCGGTGGCCACCGCCACGGCGGGCGCTGGTGCGGTGGAAGGCGCGTATGAACTCTACGTCCAGCAACTGGCCAAAGCTTCCAAAGTACAGAGCAACTACTTCGTGCGGGGGCAGGATAGTGTCTCTTCAGGTGGCGGGATTACGCTCGGTTCGGCCTGGAGCTCGGCCGGTTTCTCCGGAACCGTCGATCCGTCACGAAATGTCACTGTCCGCATGGAAGACGGCCGGTCGGCCAGTTTCTCACTGAGCCAGGCGGCCCGCAGAACGCAATATTTGAGTTCGGGTGCGGTCTCTTCCGGCGCCGGGATTACACTCGGCTCGACCTGGGATTCCGCCGGGTTTGCCCAGGGACCGGACGCTTCCGGTGCCGTCACCATCACCACCACCGGCGGCGTGTCGAGAACCTTCGATCTGGACACCATGCAGAGGACATACGGGACGACCTCGTACCAGAGCGCTTCAGGAGTTTCTTCCACGGGACACCTCGACGTGACCAAAAAATGGGACCAGGCCGGGTTTGCCGTCCTGCCCACCGATGGAGGCAATGTCACAATAACCATGGCCAACGGCGATTCGGAGACCTTTAACGTCGATAACAAGGATAAGGTGGAAGATTTCATTGCCCGGGTCAACTCCAGCGACATCGTCGAAGTCACCATGAGCTACGATTACAATGCCGACACTTTCCTGATCAACAGCGATTCGGGGGAACGCTTCACCATCACCGAAGACGGGACCACCGGGTTTTTCACCGCCGCCAACATCGATACCACGTCACCGGTAGAAGAATCCGGATATGAGACCGTGCAGGGATTCATCGACGCGGTCAATGCCGACACTGCCCTGGGAGTCAACTTGAGCTACGATGCCGTCGCCGATTCATTCACCATGACGAGCCAGAAAGGGGAGGGGCTGATCCTGTCCGAGTCGGGGACCGTCGGCTTCTTCCAGGCGGCCGGCATCGACGTGACCGACCAGTACACGTCGGCGTCCCAAACTGTCCAGGCGTTCCTGGATGCGGTAAACACTTCTCAGGATGTCAGCGTCAAGATCGAGTACGATAGCGTTACCGACAACTTTTCCGCGTATTCACTGGACGGCCAGATGTTCACCCTGGAAGAGAATGGATCCGGTGGGTTTCTGGACGCCGCCGGTCTCAAGGCCACTCTCACCAGCCAGGACGAGGTGGCCGAAGGAGCCGCGACACTCGACCTGGCCCAATCATTCGCCGCGGCCGGGTTTGCCGCGGAGCCTACCGGGTTGATGAGTATCAACGGTATTACTTTCGATCTCGGGGCTTTCGCCACCGTCCAGGATTTTATGGACGCGGTAAACACCCACAGCATGCTCGATGTGACCCTGAGCTACGATAATGTTATCGACCGGTTTCAGCTGCAGAGCAATAAAGCGGGTGAAAGCCTGGATTTGGAAGAAGATGACGGCGGTTTTTTCACCCAGGCCAAGATCAGCACCGAAGATGTCTGGCACACGGACCCGACCAAGAAACTCCAGGACGCTCACTTCCGGGAAGATATACAGGACGGGTCAGAGTTCAGGATCAACGGGGTCACCTTCGTGGTGAGCAGTGGTGTGGACACCATCAACAGCATCATCCAGGAGATAAACCAGAGCGACGTGGGAGTCACCGCGTTTTTTGACCGGGAACGAAACGCCCTGTCGCTCACCTCCGCTGATACCGGCAACAAGTCCATCTCCCTGACCGAGGTGTCGGGCAATTTTCTCTCGGCGGTCATGTTGGCGGATTCCGGTTCATCCGATGTCGGTGTGGTCGAGATGGGGCAGGACGCCAAGTTCAGGCTGAACGGGGCAGAACTTACCGCTACTTCAAACATCTACAAATTCAACGGTCTGACCTTCAACCTGAACGGTGAAGGCACGACAGTGATCAATGCCGATCTCAATGTCGACTACGCCGTTAGCTCCGTGCGGAGTTTTATCAGCACCTACAACGAGACGATTTCCTATCTCAAGGAAAAGTTGACCGAGAAGACCATCTTCAATCCTTATGATGAAGACCAGAAGAAGGTGGGGTTGCTCAACTCGAACATGGCCCTGATTGGTATCGAAGACACGCTGCGTGAACTGGTGGGTTCGCTGGTCTCCGGTCTCGACGATCGTTTCAATGACCTGAGCGACCTGGGTATTTCCACGGGCGCGGCCGGCAGCACTATCGAGTGGATCGTGTCCGGCAAACTCTCTTTTGATGAAGATAAGTTCAGGGATAAGTTTACGGAGGATCCTGAAGCGGTACTCAAGCTTTTCACCAAGACCACCAACCGGGTGGAGGATGAACGGCCGGATGGCGTCATCGACGGCTCCAACGTTATATACTCCTTGAAGGAAGAGAATATCTCTCCCGGCACGATGGCCCAGGTGGTGGTCGACGGGCAGGCGCTCTCACGGGTTTATGGTTCGCGGGAGCCGGCGGAAGGCGAGTTCAGGATCGACATCAGGAACGGTACCCTGTTGCTGGGAAAAGCTCCCGTGACCAGCTTATCCGTCGACTACGAGCACAATGTGGAGTACGGGGCGGACATGGGTTTGGGATCCAGGCTCGAAGTGGCTTTGAAAAGAGCTTCTGAAGCCAATACCGGTATCGTCGACAGCGAAGTGAAATCCCTCGAGTCTCACAAACAGGATATCGCCAAACGGATTGAAGAGATGGATTACACGCTGGAGCTCATGGAGGCCACATTGTGGGAAAAATTCACCATGATGGAATCGACGCTCTCCCAGATGCAGGCTGACAGCCAGTATCTTTTGGCGCAGATCGATTCCCTGTCCGGTATCAGTTCAGGGAACAAGAAAAAATAATCCCGAAATAAGCGTTCCGGTGGAACACTTTAAGCGGGAATCAGTACGGCCGCAAAGCCGGGAAGGATGGAATACCGATGGAAGAAATCCATGAGGTGACCGCGACATCATCTCACAATCAGGTAGAGGACTGCCAACCGGAGCAAGACTTCCGGCAGTTGGCCATATCCGCCCTCGAGTTGTTGCCGGAGTTTGCCGTGCAGATGGACGAAGCTCTGGCGGAAGTTGTGGATATGCTGCGGGTACAACAAGAGCAGGAAGCTATGGCGCGTTTCTCCGCCCTGACCAACGATCTCAGATGGATGAGCCTGGTATGCGACAGCCTGGATGCGGTGCTGGGTCTTGACTTGGATGGATTTTCAAACAACGACTCCAGCGCGCAGGTCAGGCGGGAACGCTTTCTCCACCTTTGCTGCGAAATCATGGATTCCCTGGAAACAGGTGATTATATCCTTTTTGCCGACCTGCTGGAATATGAATTGAGAGAAGAAATATCGTTCTGGCAAGATCTGGCTCCTACCCTGATATTTGAAGCGAAGCGTCCTTGCCACTAGAGATTGAATTTTCTATCTTCTCAGCAAAAAAATAACAAGTAAAGCGAGGCCAGGCAGTGTCAGAGCTGAATGTTGAAGTGATCCAGTCACGGCGAGGTACTCCCACTGCCCGGGTTTCCCTGTCCGGTCGCCCGATAATGATCCACAGCCTTTATGATCCTCTGGCTGAAGCCCGTAAGCAGGTTGAGTCCTGCAAGATCGTTCCAGGTTGCCGGGTTGTGGTCTGTGGCGCCGGTCTCGGATATGTGCTGGAAGCCTTGGATCAACAGTGCAGCGAGGCAGGCACCGTATCCGTTCTCGTCCTGGAGCCGATCCCCGAGCTGTATGAGCAGTTAAAACCGTACGTGAATCAACGGGAATTCCTTCACTCTCGGCCAGTGACTCGTGTGGGCGGCAGTGATGATTTGATCGACTCGGCACGTTCGTTTTTAAATGGAACGTCTCCCTCCATGATACGTGTACTTACCAATCCCGGTTATCAGCGGCTCGATCCCCGGAGAATGGATAAAATGGTGTCGGCCGTCTACAAGCTCATGCTGTATGAGGGAATGAACCTGATGACCGGATTTTTGCAAGGTATGAGGGGATTTATGAATGTCGCCCGCAATATCGGGCAGGTAGCCGGAAAACCGGGAATCAAGGAGCTGTTTGGTTTATTCAAAGGGGTCCCGGCGGCGGTGGTGTCCGCGGGTCCATCTCTCGACCGGTCCGTGGACTACCTCAAAGAGCTTTCCGGCCGTATGCTTATTGTCGCGGTGGACGGTGCCTTGAAACCCCTGCTTGGACATGGCATTAAACCTCATCTGGTGGTCGCTGCCGATGAGAACCCCGGCAATGTCAGGAAGTTCAGCGGCCAGGGACAGATAGATGGAACGGCGCTGGCGGTAGTCCCGTCAGTCGATCCCGGCGTGTTCACCGGTTTCACCGGCCCGGTTTTCATGTCCCATGTCCCTCTTCCGGCGGTGATGTGGCTGGAATGGATGGGGATCAGGTCGGGAACGCTGGAAGGGTGGGGCAGTGTGGCCAGTTTGGCCTTCGATCTCACGGTCAAACTGGGGGCCGATCCGATCGTGTTTTTCGGTCAGGACTGCTCGTACCCACGTTGGAAAATCTATGCCCGGGGACAGGGGGTCGAGGAAGCCTGGAGCAATGAACTCGACCGGTTTAAAACCCTGGAGAAGAAGAATCTCGATACCGTGTTGAAGAGCGGATTCAAATGGGATACGGATATTAACGGGTATTCCGTTCCCTCGGCGGTCAAGATGGCTGCCTACCGGGACTACCTGGTGACCATGATCGAGCAATCGGGAAGAACGGTAATGAACGCCAGCGGTGAAGGTATACTGTCCGGCCGGGGGGTCACGTCGGTAAACGCAGCTTCTCTGGGGACCCGGTTTCCTCGGTTGACGTCGGACCCGGCTGAGATGATCGAACAGCTTTACCGGGAGTCAAAGGTCTCAAGAAGAAAAAAGTTGGTGATGGGGCTTAATAAATGCGCTCGTGCGATCGATACAATTATAAATGAAATACGTACTGAAGTTCCTGATTCCGGAGTGTCCCTGCGAGAAGCAGTGACGCATCCGGTGGTAGAATTCATGTTGGGTGCTGCAGTCAGGTTGTTCCTGGATGGCCCTCTGGCTTCAGGGACGGCCACCGAACAGCATCTGTCAATGTTGCGTCAGGGACTTGAAGATGGCCGCAGAGTCGTGGATGACGCTCTGGCCGCTCTGGAAGGAGGCTGCCCTTGTATTCACAGAACTTGATGCAGCAAAGTCGACATGGTACAATGAATGAACCGCCCATCAAAGGAGGTCTGCCGGCAGGTCTTACCATGAATCAAGAAGACAAAACAAAAAGATACAAAGAAATGCAGGTAAAGACCGTCAGCCAGGAGAAGCTTATCCTGATGCTGTATGATGGGGCCATTAAGTTCCTGAACATCGCCATGGTAGGACTTGAAGACAAAAAGTTTGATGTGGTCAACAACAACCTGATCAAGGTCCAGAGAATTTTTACCGAGCTCATGATCTCGCTCAATATGGATGTGGGTGAGATAGCGCAGAACCTCTATTCGCTCTACCAGTACATGTACGACAAACTGGTCGAAGCCAATATTAAAAAAGACAAAGTGCCCATGGAAGAAGTGCTGGAGATGCTCATCAGCCTTCGAGAGGTATGGGAACGCGCTATCCAGGAAGTTTCCTTGAAAGGTGCCCAGATATCTCCTGCTCCTGCCGGCACTACCCCTGATGGTTCTACCGAGCCGCGAGGTTTTGATTTCGTCGGATAGCCTATCATGATATCCCTGTGTATGATTGTCCGCGACGAAGAGGATAATCTTTCCAGGGCACTCGCTTCAGTCAAAGACCTCGTCGATGAGATCATCGTCGTCGATACCGGCTCAAATGATCGGACGGTTGAAGTGGCGGAGCGTTTCGGCGCTCGCGTATTCAACCATCCGTGGCAGGGCAGTTTCAGTGAATCCCGGAACATATCCCTGAAGTATGCCACCAAGGACTGGATATTGATCCTGGATGCCGACGAGGCCATACCGGAAGAAGATCATCCCGCTATCCGGACCCTTCTTGACCGCACGGATTACGACGGATACTACTTCCTCAATCTACAGCTTCAAGATGAAGAAGGAACGGTATCCAGTCAACACTACAACCTCAGGCTGTTCAGGAATGGGCTGGGAATACGGTATGAAGGCCGCGTCCATAACCAGCCGAATCTCCCGGAAGACCGTATCCAGTGCACTGATATCCGGATTCGTCACTACGGGTACATGAAAGGGTACAGCCGCAAAACGAGCAAATACCTCCGGTCGGCCACCTTGCTGGAGAAAGAATTGGAACTTAACCCGGAAGCCCACCATTTCCGTTTCCATCTCGGATCACTTTATTTCCTGCTTGATCGGTATGACGAAGGAATGCGCCAGCTGGAGATGGCTGCCGAGAGAGCTGAGAACGCCAAATATCGGGCAAAGTCGTACCTGATGCTTGGCTACATGTACTTGAAAAACGGGGAGTTGGAAACAGCCTTGCCGTGTTTTGACCGAGCTTTGGAGATTGTGCCCGGTTTCTGTGAGGCGCAGTTCCTCAAAGCCGAGGCTAAACGGCTCTCCGGAGAACTTAACGAGGCAATAGAGCTTTACCGGCAGATCATCAAGGCTCCTCGTGGTCAACTCGATGCTTACTCTGACATGAAGGATAACCGGCATATTCGAGAGATCATGGCTCCCTGGAAACGCGCGCTTAGCCGGTGGACACAGGGAGATAAGCAGACTCCCGTGGAGACACTGACCCGTCTCTCTAAGTGCGCCGGAACACTTGCCTGGAAGATAATCCTGGATCTGGGGGACATGTTGTTCGACTCGGGAAAATTTCACGAAGCACTAAGTAAGTACCGGGAAGCGGCAGAGAATAACTCCACAGCCTGGGAACCCCATCTCAAGCTCGGTTTGATTCACATGAACCTGGGTGAGACCGAATCGGGGGAAAAAGAGTTTTTGGAAGCGTACAATCTCAACCAGGAGGAACCGGTTATACTGATGAACCTGGGCGGGCTCCGGATGCGGCAGGGCCGGTTTCAAGAAGCCGTCAACCTGTTTGATAAAGTGTTTGCCAGGGTTCCCGACCAGGTTGACGCTCTTTTCAACAAAGCACTTGCGCTTGAGCATCTGGAACGGTATGCGCCGGCGGAGGACTGCTACCGGAAACTGTCCCGGATAATCCCCGATCACCCTCTCCTGTTCGAACGCTGGGCGGATTTCTGCCGGCGTGTGGGGAAACAGGACAAGGTTCCCCACCTGCTGGGAAAAGTGCTCCGCCTGGAGCCGAACCGGTACGATCTCCGGCTTACCAGGGCCCACACGTTACTTGGCCTGGCCAGGAAAAGCGGCAATCTCAGGTACCTCAAAGAGGCCTCAGTAGAGGTGGAGAAGATCCTGCAGGCCGGCGTGCCGGAGGCGACTGAAGCGGTAAGACTGTTGGAAGAAATTAAAAAAACAGCGGCCTCCGCAAGCTCCTCTTGAGACTTTGTTTTCCGGTAACCACAGAAATATCGAGTGTATTTTGATTAGATTTGTTTGATATCCGGAAGTTTGTCATTACTTTCGAGGATAAGTCTACGAGTTGGACAGTTGTAAGCCTCATTACACAGCAATGACAAACTTCCTTGTTTACGGAACAGTTGCAATGATAAAGACACTTCATTCCTCTGTGTGTGGTAATCCGGTAAGTCGTAGGCTCATGAGAAGATGCTCCGCCTTATATGGATACTGGTACAAGTGTCTTTCCTTCGCTCGGCTGTTTGCTTCGCAAAGGTGCGAGCTGAGCTTAACGAGGGTTTGGTTGTAGGTTGGGTGGTGGAGCAGGGTTGTTGTTACTCCTCTCAATCTCACAATTTCACTTCAAGCAGGTTCGTTAGATGATGTCTTTCCTTCGCTCGGCTGTTCGCTTCGCGAAAGCGCCTCGCTTAACGGGGGTGTAGTTGTCGGTGGCGGAGTAAGGTTAATAGTAGTCTTGTTGTTTGAAATGATGTAATATACAATGTATCAGTGGGGTGTTTTGAAGGAGCGGTGAAAATATGCTTAAAAGGAAAAAATGTCCTTTGTGCGGAGTTGATATGGTTGCCGGACGCCGCCGAGATGTCAATGATCCGGGGGTAGTGCCGTCGGTGTGCCAGGAAGCCTGGCTACCGGGGATTCCGAAGGATGAGATCCTTGGCTTGGGTTCCGGCTGGGGGAAAGCTCTTCCGGTCACCACCTATGCCTGTCCGGATTGCGGCCTTCTCCAATCATACGTTAATCCCGTTGCTCTTGCGGAGAAACTCAGTAAGTAATTATCCATGCGGCTTTGGTTATCGCAGCTTCGTTCAGTTTTCCTGTATTCGTACTACGAAAGGAAGAGAAAATATGAAAAAGGTGATGTGGTTTATCATCGGTGGTTTGATTCTGGCAGCGTTTTTGGGGTCCCCGCTGTCTGCCCAGGATAGTGAAGAGTCGGAGTTCATTCAGGTGGAGACTCCACTTTGGGAACAACGTCACCAGGTTCTGCTCGGCTTTCGCATCGAGGAGGATGGAAAAACTTTGAGTACGCCAAAAATAATGGCCATGTCCAGGCAGGAAGCCATTGTTACTTTAGGCTCGCAGGTGCTGATAGGAAATAAGGACGAGATTGAAGACCATTTGATCGGCTATGATATTCAGGTCACGCTTACCGAGTATACCGAAGCGCGTTTCCAGCTCAAGTTCATCATCGATCTCAACCGTTTAAGTCCGGTTGAGGATAAATGGGTATCGGTGGCCAAGGGAAATTATAACGGCGGCCACATCCTAGAGGTGGGTAAGGAATTAACCCTGGTCGATCTGGCGACGGAAGATCAGCCGGGACCGAAAATCTCCTGTACGCTGGAGCAGGCAAACCCGACCGGTTGGGTTAATGTCAGCCCGATTTCCGTTATGGCTAAAGATAAGCCCCTGGAGGAAGTATTGCAGAGCATTTGCGAACAGGCGGAGATCGATCTGAAAATGTCGTCCGACAACGAAGCTTTCCAGGGTGAGAAAAAGACAATAACAGTATTCTTCACCGAGGTTCCCTGCGAGCAGGCGATGATAAAACTCGGTGATTTCTGCGGGTTCTCGGTGACCTTTAAACGAGAATCGAACTCCTGCATAATCCAGTTTTGAATTTAGCAGGGTTATCTGATATCATAAATAACGATATGCTCAACAGCCAATACTGAAAGGGAAGATCATAATGCATCAGGCGGCGGGATATTCAGCAGGCTGGGGAACTTTGGCCTTGATCAATGCCGGTCTTGCACAAAGCAAAAACCGGAGCGGCCTTAATTGGTTTGTTATTTCTCTATTTCTCGGTCCGATTGCAACGTTTCTGTTAGTTACGTTCTGTGAAACACTCTCTGAAGGTCCAGCAATCGAAAAAGAGGGTTGATACTGTTTTTCTTAATGCGGATGAATCTGGAGGTGTGTAGGGATGGAAGCTGATCTGGGCAGTTATATCAGGAAACTGGATATGGTTGATCCGGAGGAAGTTGAACAGTCACGCCGGGCAATTTTGAGCAGGGGAAGCGAGGTTATCGGTTATCTCATAGCTTCCTATCGTTCGTCCGACTCGGAGATGGTCAGATGCAGGTTGCTGTCCTTGATCGCTGAGTTGGCCATAGACGGCACACATCTTCCCGAGGGCTTCGTGGAGGAGATTATTCTAAGGAAAGATGAAGTCGATAAGAAAGAACGGGCAACCATTTACAAAGAGATAGGAGCTATTCTCGAGGCGGGTGCCAGCGCGAATCTGTTTGAATTGGGTTTGATGGATCCGGATGACCGGGTCAGAGCCAATGCTGTGGAGGGTTTGGCAATTTTTATTGACCGTTTCCCCTACGAGAACGCCCCGCTTGAATTGCTCGAGAGACTTGTAGATGACGCTAACTCCCGGGTCCGGGTCAATGTACGCCTGATACTGTATCAATTGTACCAGCAGAGACAACGAAAGATCATAGAAGAACTAAAACATATTGCCCGTTACGGAGATGATGAAGAAAAGTCCGGCGCGGCTTTTGCCCTGAAAAAGCTGGTAAAACTCAAAGTGTCGCCTTCCCTCGACGACGTCAAAGCTCTCAGTATATTCAGGAGTATTCACGTCAGGTAGGTTACCAGAATAATTCACAAATAATCTGCATCAGACGAAGCCATCCTGGCTTCGTCCCCTTCGGGCTGCCAGCAAGTGGCAGCGACATTCCGCTATCCTGCGGAATGATATGCTCCGGTCCATTTTCTTCGCCTCGCTACGGAGATTCGTGAATTATTCGGGGGTAGTAATCGCAGGATGTCATTCAGCCCGATGACACTCTAACCACCTCGATAACGCCTGGTATCCGTTTAATATTGTTCATGAGCGTGTTGAGGTGTGAGAGGTTTTTCACGGACAGAACTAAATTGATCCGGGCCAGGTTGTCCTGGTCGGCATAGGCCTTGACGGAGTATATGTATATGTTGAGGTTGGAAATGATATTGGTGATATTCGAGAGCAGGTTTGGCCGGTCGAATGATTTAATCTTCAACTTCACGTAATAGGAATCTTCTTGCTGGGCGTTCTCCCACTCTACTTCCATCCACCGATCGGGATCTTTTTCCATGTTCACGTTGTGGCAGTCTGAACGATGAATGGAAAGTCCGTACCCACGAGTGGTGAACCCGACGACCTTATCTCCGGGAACGGGATTACAACATTTGGCAAATTTCACCAGCATGTTTCTGATTCCTCGTACGCTGACTCCTCCCACCGAGCTTTTACGAGGTTTTTGCTCGAGTTCCTTGCGTTTCCGGGCTTCTTCCTCTTCCTGTTTCCGTTGAAGTTCCCGATTAAAAAGTTCCTTGACCTTGGGATAGAGGGCGTAGACCACCGAGAGCGGCGTAATTGCACCCCCGCCAATGGCCAGGAATAACTCATTGCGGTGTCCCAGCTTGAAACCATCCAGTATCTTGTCGAACCGTCCAGGCTGAATCAAGCGTTTCTGTGAAATGTCTTTCTTTTCAATTATTTTGTGCTTTTTAGTCTGGTTATAAACTTTGTTCAACTCCGCGGCCAGCAGTTCCTGCCCCTTTTTGATGTTCTGGTCTTTTTCCTGTTTGCGGAACCATTGCCTGATCTTCTCCCTGGAGCGGGGGGAGTGGACGAATTCGAGCCAGTCACGGCTGGGGTTGGAGTTTTTCTGGGTCAGGATTTCCAGCATGTCGCCGGTCTGCAGTTTATAATCGAGAGTAACAATTTTACCATTGACTTTGGCCCCGGTGCAGCGGTGACCGACCTCGGTGTGAATCCGGTAGGCAAAATCCACGGGACAGCTTCCCGCCGCCAGATCGATGACCTCACCTCGCGGGGTGAACACGAACACTTCGTCCTGGAAAAGGTCCATCTTGAGGCGGTCCATGAACTCGATGGAGTCTTTTACCTCCCGGTGCCACTCGATCAACTGCCTGAGCCACGAAAGTTTGATCCTGAGTTCCTCGTCGGGACTGCCGTCCGCCTTGTAATGCCAGTGGGCCGACACGCCGGTTTCAGCCACTTCATGCATAAGCCGGGTTCGTATCTGGATCTCCAGGGGAATACCGCTGGCCAGGACCACCACTGTGTGAAGCGACTGGTAAGCGTTCGATTTCGGAACGGCGATGTAGTCCTTGAAACGGCCAGGCATGGGTTTCCATATCTTGTGTACGATGCCCAGCGCGCCATAACAGTATTCCACCGAATCGGTGATAATCCTGAGAGCCACGATATCATAGATCTGGTCCAGGTCTTTTCCCTGTTTCTGCATTTTCGTATAAATGGAATGGAGGTGCTTTCTTCGTCCTTCGATGGTGGCTTTGATACCGGCTTCTTTCAAATGGACATCGAGCATTTCGCTGGCTTCGTTGATTGGCTGCCGTCGTTTGACGATGCTTTCCTCCACTGCCCGTTTCAGTTCCAGGTAGATTGCCGGGTCCAGGACCTTGAAGGCCAGGTCTTCCAGTTCCATCCGGTAGCGGTACATTCCCAGCCGGTGGGCCAGGGGAGCGTAGATTTCAAGCGTCTCTGTGGCAATGCGTTCTTGCTTTCGAGGTGGTAGATGCTCGATGGTTCTCATGTTGTTAAGCCGGTCGGCCAGCTTGATGACTATGACCCGGATATCCTTGGTCATGGCAAACAGCATTTTTCGGATATTTTCCGCCTGGCGCTCTTCGCGGCTTTTCGCGGAGATTTTTGAGAGCTTGGTTACTCCATCAACCAGTTCGGCAATCTCTTTGCCAAAATTTTCGATCAGGTTGTCACGGCTACACTTGGTGTCCTCCACGACATCATGAAGTAATCCGGCGGCAATAGTCTTGACGTCCATCTTCAGCTCGGCCAACTCTTCGGCGGTATTGTATGGATGAATGAAAAAAGGTTCTCCAGAAGCACGGCACTGACCCTGGTGACATTCCCGGCTGAAGTGGATGGCCTTCTCCAGTATAGAAATGTCAACCCGCGGATTGTACTTCAACACTTTCCGGGAGAGCGGATCAAGAGCCTGAGGATTATTCACTCTCCGATTGTAGCATGCGGTTTTGGCACTATGCAAGCAGGGCAAATACCGGAAGCATTGTTCGGATCTGGATGCTTAATTTTGATTAAAATTATCTAATTTGGGTAAGAAAAACTATTTTTTTTTGAAACGAATGATATTCGAAAAACACGATCCTAGTAAGGCTATCGGCATCTTTCTCAAAAAACTTTAGTTTTTTTTGAAAAATAATAGTTGACGCAATTGACAAACTTGTAATCATGTGATATTCTTTACTCAGCGGCGAGAGAGTAAAAAAGACCGCAAGCGTAGCAAACAAAGGAAAGCGACACCAGGAAGGGGAAGGAAGTTAGTCTCCTTCCGCGTAGTCGGAACAGGGCTTAGAAATTAACAGCCCGCTCCCGAACGCGGAGCGGGCTGTTTGCTGTTTTGAAAACTGAATAGAGAAACGATTTCACTCGGAAAAAGGCAAACCCGCCGAAAGGCGGAGGCGCAAAGCTATAAGGGTCTACGACGTACGTTACGTTAAGACTGCCAGCTGCCCGGGGTTGAAGGCGAATTGCGGCCTAAACCCGTCCTTCCGAGGACGGGTTTTTGTATTCACGGATGATAAAAATATAAGCCCAACCCTGCCAGGCAGCCTGGCAGGGTTGGGCTTTTTTTGTTGGCCGCAAGAACACACGAAAACAAGGAGGTTGGTAACGATGATCAGCATGAGATATAATTTGTGGGCAGCACGGTCACAGCGGCAAATGGTATATCACGTGGGTAACCTGGGAACGACACTGGAACGGATCGCCAGCACTTCGAAGCTGAATAGGGCTGCCGATAACCCTGCCGGAATCGGGATTTATCAGCGCTGGATGGCCAGGATGGGCGGTCTGACCAATGGTATGGAGAACGCCCAGAACGGTATCTCCATGTTGCAGACGGCCAATACCGCTCTCGATTCCATCTACTCCTTACTCAATGACGCTCTCGACCTGGCTATCGATGCCCAGGCCGCTACGCTCCAGCCGGCACAGCGGGCGGCGCTTGACACCCAATTCCAGTCAAAAATGTCTTCGATAAACGATCTGTCCAATACGACCCAGTACAATACGCATTACCTGCTCAATGTACCGGATTTCACCAAGGAATGGGACCTTACGGTAGCACCTCAGGGGGGCACCTTCAAACTCTATAAGGACGATGTGGAAGTTATTTCTGATCCCACGAACGGGTATACCCTGGCCGGAACCACCCTGACCCTCAATGGAACGGCCGAGCTCGATTACTGGGATGAAATCAGAATGGAGTACACTGCTTCGGCGGCTACCGCCACTATTGCCCTGGGGAATACGCCGGACACCTCGAGCAGTGTTGAATTCAGGCTCAACGGAGCGATCATCAGCGAGAGCGCCACCAACGGGTGGCAGTTGTCCGGTGATTCCATTAATTTCAACGGTACCGCCGTGCCCCAGGCGGGTGACACGGTTCGAATCGAGTACCGTGCGGGCTCGGCCGGCAAACCGATCCAGCTGCAGATTGGCGCCTCGGGGTATTCGAGCGAGCGTATGGAACTGCCCATCGCCACCGATGTCAGGGTGGCCGCTCTTAATCTCGACACTGAAGTTATCACCACTATTGGCGACGCCGAGGATGCCGAAATTGCCGTGGAAGCCGCTATCGACACCATCACCAATCTCCAGTCGACGCTGGGGCAGTACGAGGATTCTTTGACCGAACGGATCACCGCAATGACGAAAGAACAGGAAAATGTACAGGGCGCCATCAACCGGTTGTACGACGCCGATATGGCCTCGGAAATTGTCAACCAGGCTCTTTATGAAGCCCAGACCCAGGCGGCCGGCAGCGCGCTGACCGCGGCCAGCACCCTCCAGCAGACCCTGTTGCAGTTGCTTGGAGTTACCGCCACCGGACTGTTGACTTGCTCAGACGGTAAACAGTCGTGTGGTTCAACGTTTATATAAAGTTGACAAAGATACAAACGCATGATAGCCTTTACATAGAAAGCCGGGCCTGTATATGGCCAGGCGGGTGTTTGACAAGAGGCTGATCGTCTCACGGATTTGAGACCGGGAAGAGCACAAACTTCCGCGAGCCAGGGAGCAGAGATAGACATAACGAAGCCCGCTCCCTCCGTGGGAGACGGGCTTCTTGCTTTACAACTGAATACAAGAACGATTTTACTCGGAAAAAGGTAAACCCGTCGAAAGGCGGGGGCACAAAGCTAAAGGGTCTACAGCGCTTGTAAGCGTCACGACTGCCAGCTGCCCGGGGTTAAGGCGAAGCGGCCAAACCCGTCCTTCCGAGGGCGGGTTTTTTTATCACGGATGATAACAACGCCCAACCCTATCCAGGCGACTGGCAGGGTTGGGCTTTTTTATTGGCCGCCACGCAGGGAAGCTGAGGAGGCGATCATCATGATCAGCATGATCAACAATTTGTGGGCAAATAACGCTCACCGGCTTATGAATAAGCATTCAGACCTGCTGGGTACCGCTATGGAGCGGATAGCCAGTACGAAGAAGCTGAACTCGGCTGCCGACAATCCGGCCGGTATAGGTATATACCAGCGGATGCAGGCCCGGCTGGGCGGCATTACCTCGGCCATCGGAAACGCCCAGGGCGGGGTGTCTATTCTGCAAACAGCCAACACCGCTCTAGATTCTATCTACAACTTGCTCAATGACGCTTTGCAACTGTCGATAGACTCTCAGGACGCCACGCTCCAACCGGCGCAGAGGGCGGCCCTCGATACCGATTTTCAGTCGAAAATGTCTTCCATCAACGATCTGGCCAACACCACCAGGTACAACAGTATCAGCCTGCTGAACGTGGCGGCGCCTCCCGACATTTTTGATCTCGGAGCGGCGGCACAGGCGGGAAGCGTGACACTTTCGATCGACGGCGTGGCTCAGAATGAAGATCCCGCCAACGGATTTTCTATATCCGGCGACCAGATAACATTGAACGGGACGGGGGTACCGGGCTACTGGGATGAGGTCCAGTTCGGGTTTACCGCCAGTGCCGCCACTCCGACTATCGAGCTGGGGGCCCAGCCTAACGCGGCCCGCAACCTGGATGTTCGGATAAACGGGGCATTGGTGAGCCAGAGTTCCACGGACGGTTGGCAGTTGAGCAACTCCACACTGACATTCAACGGGACCGCGGTACCACAGGCCGGTGACGATGTGAGTCTCAGCTACCGGGTTGGTGGAAGTCATTTTCCGATATCCCTGCAACTCGGTGCGCAGGGATACTCCAGTGAAAGGATGGAGCTGCCGGTGGCTGCCGATGTCCGCTCTTCGGCCCTGAACCTGGACACAAGCGACATCACCACCGTGGCCAACGCCGAATCGGCTGAAACTGCGGTGGAGAACGCGATCGACACCATCATCAACATGCAGGCCACCCTGGGACAGTACGAGGATTCATTGACAAACCGTATCACCAACCTGCAGAAGGAGGCAGAGAATGTAACCGATTCCGCCAGCCGGCTCTCCGACGCCGACATGGCCCAGGAGATAACGAACCAGGCCTTGTATGAGGCCATGACTCAGGCTTCGGCTTCGGCTATTTACACTGCCAACAGTCTGCACGGAAACCTGTTGCAGATTCTGGGTATCATCCCGGGATAGCCCCTGAACGGGAAGATTTCGGGGAAGGAAGAAGCACGATAAAAAAAAGGTTTTCACAGAGGAAAACCAAAGAGGAAACATGGAGGTGAATGGGGATGCCAGCAGGAGAAATAGCAGCTGTCAGCACGACTATGCCGTTGCCACCAACCCAGGTGGAACCGGCCGGTAACCAGCTTACTACAGCCGCGACCCCGCCTGCACCGCCGCCTTCGGAAGCGGTGCCTGCGGATGCCGATCTCAGCTATCTGGGTATCGGTGCAAACGCTGATTATCTGGCTTGATTTTCGAATTGCGCCATATAATCAAATAGATATGTAGTAAAAGTCACAGGTGCGGTCGCATGACCGCCTGATGAAAGTGAGGTTAGATACTATGCCTGATCCGATTTCTACTGTATCCAGTACATCCACACAGCCCCCGCCGCCGCCGGCAGAGGCGGCTGCTTCGGCCGCTCCGCCACCCGAGGCTCCGCCTCCTGAGGTAGCCGCGGCTCCGGCCGCCGACCTCAGCTATATTGGTATCGGTTCCAATGCGGACTATATGGCGTGAAGTTACGGTTCTCCCGGGTGATTTACCGTCATCCGCGAGACCGGGTTATTTCTGAGGTATGAGGATTCACTATTAACGAGACTTTCGCTCCCGCCCTCTGAAATGAGGGTCCAGGAAATGAGGGAAGGTACTATGCCAGACGCGATTTCAGGTGTTGCCGGCACGGCGTTGCCGCCACCGCCACCGGAAGAACCGGCTCCCGCTCCAGCGCCGTCGGCTGGACCGGCTTTGACGGCCGCTGTTGCAGCTCCGTCGCCGCCCGAGGCCCCGCCTTCGGAAGAACCTGCGGCTCCTGCAGCTCCTGTGGCCGACTTAAGTTCGATGGGTATCGGTGGGAACGCCGACTATATAGCTTGACCAGGCGGTTCTTCAGGCTTCAAGGATCATGTACCTTTCTTGCTGTGGTCTTTGTAAAGACAGGTGCCGTCACCTTTTATAATGATACCGTGATGGCCGGAGATGGATGTAGACCGCAGAACAATATCATTGTCGGATCTTCGCCCGATGGACATCTGCCCGTTGTTTAAAGGGAATTCGGGAGACTGCGGGCCGACTCGACCCGTAAATAAACCAGCTTCAGCTTTCTCCATCATCACCAGAAATGATTTTCCATTGCCATTCTTCTTCCCAAAAAGCCCCATCACCCACTTGCCTCCTTAGAATTTATATATATAACCCTCCGGTTAATTTTTTGGAGCATAAAACATACCAGCTTTTGTAAATTATCCGCTTTTAAGGGATACCCTTCTTCAAATTAAGCAAACTCCCATATCAAATGTGATGCGATGAAGCTTTACTGGTCAAAATCCGAAAAAACCTTTAAAAGTTAGGGTATAAGGTTCCGATACTAATATAGTGTTCCGTGGAATATCTCATTAATGAACCGTCGTGTTTCGATCACTGCCAAATGGGAGGAATCTAGTTGAAAGACCTTTCCAAGCTTCTCAGTTTTCTGGTAAAAGTGCTCTTGATTGCCGTGGGTATCGAGTTTGCGGCCATCTATCTTTTCATGGAGCGTGGAGAGGCCGTACAGCCGGGTGTCAGGCTGACGAAAGAGTGGAATACCTCCGGCCCGCTGCTTTCTTTATCTTCCTCGTCGGATCCCATGGAAACTCATGAATTGCTGGAAGAGATAACCAGAGCAGAGGTCGAACTTGGAGCTGGTGAATGGGAAGGCGAGGCGGCGAGGCACGGCAATAAATCGTCCGCGTCCGGTTTGGCGCTGGCGGCCGCCGAAGAACGTCAATTGATCTCCGAAGAGCAGGAATTGGCCCGCCGGAACGTGGTCTATCATAAGGTCCGCCGGGGAGAAAATCTCTGGAGTATTGCTCGTGCTTACGAACTCGATGTAGAAACGATACTGGCCTCCAACCAGTTGGAAGATCCAAATAAACTCAAGGCCGGAATGACTCTCAAGATGCTTCCTAAAAAAGGCTTTGCCTTAACCGTGAAACGCGGTGACAGCCTGTGGGAGATTGCGCGCACGTTCAATACCGATTGGCGCCTAATCATGGAGCACAATAATCTGGCCGGTGAATCCCTTAAAGTCGGGCAGAAGCTGATCATTCCCTGGACACAGGATACAGCACAGCGTCGCCGGGAAATCAAGTTTGAACGGGAAAACCGGTTTTGCTACCCCATGAAAAGCCGGGTTACTTCAGTCTATGGTTGGCGGATGCATCCGATATATAGACGCAGGATTCTTCATGCCGGAATCGATTTTTCAGCCAAGACCGGTAGCTCTGTCGAGGCGGCCCGTTCGGGCCGGGTCAGTTTTGCCGGATGGATGAACGGGTACGGAAAAATTGTTATTATAAAACACAAGGGTGGTTTTTCAACCCGATACGCGCATCTTTCCAAAATATCAGTCAAAAAGGGAGCTTATGTCACCATCGGCAAAGTGATAGCAAAAAGTGGCGCAACAGGACAGGTAACCGGTCCCCACCTGCACTTCGAGATCAGAAAAAACGGTCGTGCGACCAATCCCATGCCCTATCTGAAAGGCAAAGTACTAGCCAGCAAGCAGAACTCTTCGATTCGGAAATGAACAATACCGCGGCACGTCCATTCTCATGCAATGCTTTCCTTACATAACTAATCTCATTACCCCAATAAAAACTTGACATTAATATGTATCCTGACTAAACTTAAGTAGGCTAGGGCTATTTATAGCCTTTTAAAGCTTGATTTATCGTTTATTCTGGTAAGGAGGTCGGAACGGTGCGGTTAGTCCAGCCAAACAATAGTGTACACCGGCTCGGTATCCGGATTACAGCTACCGTTTTAGCGGCGTTGTTCCTGCTTCCTCTGTCTGCGGTGCCGGCTGTTGCCAAATGGACCGTTCTGGTGTACATGGCCGGTGATAACAACCTCGAAAACGGTCAGATCGGAGTGGAAAATATCCGGGACATGGAATCCGTACCGGCTTCGGAAGACCTGAATGTCCTGGTACAGTTCGACCGGCCCGGCAACAACGAATTCGCTTCCTATAGCGGTGCCCGACGGTATCTCATTCGTTCCCGTGGTCAGGAGCCGGGCAACGAGGAAATCGCATCTCTGCTCCTTCAGGAATTGGGTACGGTCAATATGGGCGATCCGTCTTCCCTGGTGGATTTCGTCCGGTACGGTGTAGAAAATTACCCGGCCGACCATTATTTTCTTGTTCTCTGGAATCATGGTACCGGTTGGGAGACGCTCCCGTACCGGGAAGCCCAGAACGCGGTCAATTTCCTGGACGCTGAAGAAGACCGGCCGCTTAACTTTCGCGGTACCTACCAGGCCATCGCGTACGATGACGGTTCCCAGGACTCCATCACCGCTCTCGAGCTGTGGGAGGCGTTCGAGAGAATCAAGTATCTCAACGGCGGCCGTAAAATAGATGTGGTTGGTTTTGATGCCTGCCTGATGGGAATGATTGAAGTGGGAACACAGATAGCCCACGGGGCCAGGATCATGGTGGCTTCCGAAGAGATCACTCCCGAGTCAGGCTGGAATTACCGCGAGTTTATCGGTTATCTGGCTAATAATCCCGACGCGACGCCTCAGGCAGCTGCCCGGGCGGTTATCGACGGGTTTGTATCACTGTATCGGACATTGTCTCAGGAAGTGGTCCTGTCGGCCGTAGATCTTGACCGGTTGGACGGTCTACTCGATGGCGTCGGCCGCTTTACCGAGGCGCTCCTGGCTGAACCCCGCCACGTTTTGGCGGTTCGTGAAGCCCGGTCCAAGACCAAGATGTTTGACAACCAGGCCTATCTCGATCTGGCCGATCTGGCCGATCGGGTAGCGGTTGAGCTTCCCGGAACATCCGTGGCCAAGCGGGCCCTGGAACTGTCTTCAATGGTCGGAGACACGAGTTTCATGCTCGATCTGGGCAAGACTGGAATCAGCAACCTTAATGCCCACGGATTGGCTGTTTATTTCCCCCTGCTTGAAGCTAACCTGGAGAAGTATTCGTCTCTCGATTTTGCCGCGCTGACCGGTTGGGACCGTTATCTTGCGGCCCATTTCAGACCTGGAGTGGCCGTGTTGAAACCGGTCGAAACCTTCCTTTCGGAGACGAACCAGGACGGAGTGGTTTCACCGGGAGAAACCTTCACCGCCGGTTTCAGACTGGAGCGTGAGGAAAAGATCGATGGTCGTTCCCGGGCAGTAAAGGTCAGGTACCGGTTTACCGCCGATAACGACGCGGTGGTTGTTGTCACTCCGCCGGGTTCAACGGCGTTGGATTTTGACGATAGCATCCTGAATATAGAATTTTCCGGGAAAGTGGACAGCACGTGTTTGCTTGATACTCAGGTGATGCTTGAGTTGGTTTTGGAGGGCGAGAATGTAGCTACCGTCAGACACCGGGTCCCGCTCACCATTTCCCGTCCGTTCTCTCCCACCAGTGATGTGCTGTTGGTTGTGGGCACCAAAGAAGATAAAGCTGCTACCGTGCTGCTCTCCGATTTGGAAATCCTGGGAATCACCGTTGATGTATGGGAACTGAAAAAAAACGGGCCGGTTCATTCATCGATGCTGGATCATTATCTTCCCGGGCTTGTCATCAGGCCGGTGGAGAATGGCACTGACGAATTGGTTCAGGTTTCGTCTTCAGAACAGCTCGTTTTGGATGAGTACGCAGCCAGAGGCGGCTCGTTGCTGCTTTACGGCCAGGATATCGGGTACAAGCTTGGTGGTTCGGAGTTTTTCGAAAATATTTGCCGGACCAAGTTTGTCCGGGATAATACGAGTATCTACAACGTTGCATCGTTGCCGTCAGCTCGCTTCATTCCCGGTCTGTCTTTCAAGATTGACGGCGGTGACGGAAGTCAAAAGTGGCCGGATGAACTGGATCCCATCTCACCCGCTGTGCCTATTTTGAAGTATATGCCGGAGGACGGCAATGAACAACCGAACCGGAGAAGCCGTTACGGTGGAAGAGCCACCGGCGGTGGGCTTCGAGGAAGCGGTTCAGCCGGTGTAGCCGTTGAAGAGAACGGACATCGGGTGGTCTGCCTGGCTTTTGGGTTGCACGGAGTGGAGCCGAACAAGGCGCGGCGCAAGTTGACCGAAACGCTGGTTGTGTGGTTGCGATCGGGCGGTAGTATTGACACGTATATGGTCCAGCCTGTTTCGGCGGATACCTCTCCTGTAGATCTGATGCGTTCATTCAAGCTCAGGTCCAAAATTGAAGAAGGTCTTCTCTTAAAAATCAGGGTCGCTCTTGAACAAGGAGATCTGACCCCGGCCATCGAGTTGGTGGACGATCTACTTTCCCGCGCAGCGGATGAACAGGCCAGGGTTGGCTCGCTTATCCGCCAGTTGCGTGAGCTTATGCTCTATCAAATGAAGCAGGCTGAAACCGGAGATAGTTCAGTTCCTCTGGAACAACTTCGCTTGTGCCTGGGACGGTTGAATAGTATCAGGTGACCTGATATGTGCGAAGACACCGACTACAATCCCCTCTTTGCGGAAGAAATTTTCATTGTCAACCTGTACGGCACCGATGAGGAGATCCAACGTTTTCAGGGATTGATAGCCAGGCGGGAAGAGACAAACAGCCTGGTAGCTATCGTGGATCTGGTAGAAAAGATCAAGTCCCGTTGTTTGACCGGTATGGAGTGGCACTGTTGCTGGCGTTGCCAGTATTTCCAGATGTGCCGTATCCGCTGGTACCGCGAAGAACATCAGGTTTCTCAGCGATGCTGTTCCCTCTGCCGCGGCTACATGACCTGCATGTCAAAGTTCCGGTCAAGCATCCCTAAAGATAGTTCTGGCGACTCGCCGCTTCCTGGCCGTGTCTAACGAGATATCTCACGAGTGTTTTGTCTGATTGGTAGAAGCATTAAATCCATTCATCAATCTTAAAATCTCGAATCGCCTGCTTGTTTTAACCTCTATAATTCTTATTAGATTCACTGTTACTGGAAAAACTCTGGCAAAACTAAAGCGGAGCTTCCGGTGGGAAGCTCCGCTGATTGATGTTGTAGCTGAGTGTACGCGTTTCTACGGTGTCGTTCCGGTTCCGGCCGTACCTCCGCCAAGCAGGAGATACACTATCTGGCTGAAATTTTCATTGACGTCATAGGTGAGTTCGCTTGCTTCCGCCCAGGCTGCGTTTGCGGCGGTAGCCCCGATGGTTATAAACGAAATCATTCCGTATGGTACATCGATGCGGCATGTATAGCTTGTACTTCCCGGCCTGGCTTCCACCGTATTGATGGTGTTTCCGCCGCCGGAGGCTTTGACATTGATGAAGGTGCCGGATACCGGGCTTTCACCGACAGGCGGCTTGATCATGACCGTAACGCTCTTGTGGTTGATGGAAAGCACCAGGTCGCCATCCGGTACCCGGTAGATCTGGTTCGGAGTCAGCTTGGGAACGAGCACTGTTGACGATTCGTTAAACAGTGGTTCCAGGGCTACTACCGTCACCTCATACCCAGGCAGAAAAGCCGGAACTGCAATATCAAACCAACCGTTGCCCGTGATTTGTATCTGTTCATCCCAGGCGGAACCCTTTCCGGAAACCGTGAGCTGGACCATTTGGTCCCATGTGATGTAACTGGAAAACTTGCCTTCCACGGAAATGTTCCCGCGGATGGCGGCGAGCATGGGCTCTATATAGAGGTCTTGAGTTACAGTCTGGCCGATCCCGACCGATGCCTGGACAGCTGTTTCCGGCGCTGTATATCCCGGCGCCGTAACGGAAATAGGATATGATTTCCCGGCTGTAATTCCGGCGATAGTGAATGACCCGGTCTCATCGGTTACATCGGTCCAGGAAGCGCTGCTGTCAACGGTAACGGTGGCCCCGGCCACCGCTATGTTCCGGCCTTTGGCATTGTACACATGCCCGGTCAGTACACCGATGCCTGAAGCAGCTTCTTTTTCAAGATAGATAGTAGGCATTATGTAGCTCTGTCCACTCTCTACATACGCGTCGATAGTATAATTCCCTTGTTTGGGCGAGATTTTTTTCTGAGATACCCTTGAAACCGGTTCTACTTCGCCTCCGCCTCCTCCGGAGGAGGGATTTCCATCCCGGAGACTGATCTTGTAGAGATATCCTTGTGAAAATTGGGGTATGTAGTAGGTGACATTGTAAACTCCCACCTTGCAATTGGGGATGGTGTAATGCCCGTCCATACCCTGGACGGTGGTATACCGTGACAACTGTCCCGGGCTGGTGGACCCGGCGGTCAAACCCTCGGCCCTGATGGTTATGGCCGGGAGCGGCCCTCCACCGACCATTTTGAGTTCTCCGGTGATTATCCCGTTATCTATGCCGGCATTATTGTTACAGCCGGTGATAGCCATAACGATCGCCATCAATACCAGGGTCCGTAACGCTACCTTGCTCCGTTTCCTCTTGTTAATCTTCATAGTGTTCTATGTTCCCTCCTTTATCCTGCTTCGACCTTTGTCTCCTGTCCGGCTTACGTTATTAACAGGCAGGACAGGATGAAGGTATATTATGTCCTCTTTGAAAAATATCGGATGATAAACAAAGAAACTTGAAGCAATTTTTTAATTATCGGAATTGATCATGCATAACAGAAAAGCGAGAGTTGACCCTGCCTGAAGCTCATCGTATAATGAAAACACAGTAGAGATGGGCAACTGTGTAGAGCATCGGTAGATATTTTTCGCCAGTCAAACGCTGTATTCTCAAAGGAGATTGTTCAGCCAATGAGGTTAAGTAGATCACTAAAATGCGGTGGTGGTGCTTCCGGGCGTTTTCTGCCTCTTTTTGTTATCTCCGTGGTCTGTCTGGCCGGGCTGATGCTTTCGCTTCATTTCTATTTTTTTTCGGGCATTCTTCGGCCGAGCGTGTTTATCAATAGTATGTCGTTGAAGGGATGCACGAAAGGAGAGATTACCAAAATTGTCTGGGAACTGTCCAACCAGGTGATGCAGGGGCAGGTTTTGCTTAAAAGCTCCAGGGGATCCTGGCTTTTCTCTCCCGAGGAATTAGGAGTAAAAGCTCCCGGCAATGAACTGGTGGAAAGAATTTGGACCTTTGGAAACGGTCGTAGCCTGTGGCTTCGGGTCAGGAACTGGTGGAGAACGATGCGGGCCCCTCTCACCGTGCCGTTATCGGTGAACATCGACGGGGAAATGGTCAAGGCCATCTTCTCGACTCTCGCCGGCCAAATAGAAGTGGCGGCGGAACCGGCTTCCCTCTTTTCGTTTGACGACGGCAGCATGAAAATCCATCGCGGTAAACCGGGGTTGACAATCAATCGGAAGAAAACAATAAACGTAATCAAGCAAAGTTTTCAAAACGATCCTTTCGTCTACCAGAAAGAGGTAGATATTGTTTTTGCCCAGCTTCCCGTCAACCCGGATTTCGGAACATTCCAGGAAAAATCAGGGTTAACGGTGGAATTAGCCACGTTTTCCACTGAGTACGATGAGTCCAAGGCTTCCAGAAAGGTTAACCTAACACTGGCCAGTGAGGCCATAGACGGTTGGATTATTGCTCCGGGTGAGGAGTTTTCATTTAATGAAGCAGTCGGTCCCAGGACGGTGAAACGTGGTTTTAAAGCCGCCTCCTCTATAATTGGCGGCAAACTTATCGCCGACATCGGCGGCGGCATCTGCCAGGTAACGACGACACTTTACAACAGCGTGCTGCTGGCCAACCTGGAAATAATAAAACGGTACCCGCATTCAATGTACTTCATAGATTCGGCTTATGTCCCGCAAGGCCGGGACGCTGCGGTGGTCTGGGGACACAAGGATTTTGTGATCAGAAACACTCTGGACCAGTCCGTTCTCATATCGTCCCGGCTCAAAGATGGCCAGCAAACCGTGACACTATACGGATCTAAACCAACGAAGGTCAAGGTAAAACTGTGGCAGGAAGGTCTTCGGGTTCTCACCGCCGAAACGATTACGAAGATAGACCCCCAGCTACTTCCCGGAATCGAAAAAGTGGAAGACGTCGGAAATGACGGCTATTCCGTAACGGCCTTCCAGGAGATTACCTATCCCGATGGAAAAACAGAGAACCGCACGCTTTCACGTGACATCTATCGTTCCCGGCCAAAGATTATTCTCGTGCCGGGCGAGTAGTCTGTAGAGGTGATATTACGGTGAGTCAATTGAGTAAACAAACAGTCTGTTGGCCGTCTCCCCTGGCCGGGTCTCTTCAAAAAGCCCGGGAAAGCGGCAATGCTGACTGTTTTCAGTGGGTTACAGAAGATCTAACTATTTTATGTTCCTATCTGGTACTGGCCGAGGCAGTCCGCTTATCGGAATCGGGTGAGGTAGAGGTTCCTTTCGTGAATCCCGGTTTTGATGAGGGCAAGACGACTGTCTCCCATGAAGGGCAGGGAGTTGCCGCCTTATTGAATATGGCCATCGAAATGGTTCAGTCCCTGAAGCCTGTGGAGCGCCGCTGCTGTTTTAATGATCTTATCAGGTCTATGGCCGGGAAACCCGGTATCTGGCTTGATTTACTGAAAGCCGGCGGTGCCAAGGATCAAACGTCAAACGCGCTCCCTGCCGCTCTCGACCGGTTAGTCGACAGTGTCGCCGATTTCAAATCGGTTCAGCTCATGTCGGTACTCCAGGGAGAAACGCTTCTCGATAGGCGCGGTCCTATACTCCCGGTCATTTCATTCACCGGCACGAGTGAAACAGCTCTGCTCAATCCCGGTTCGGGCAGAAGAAGCCAGAATACGTTGCTGCCGACGGGAATTCCGCTTCTCAAAAACCCCGGACGACGTATGGTTGTTTCGTTATACCCGTTTTTAATTGTTGAGGAATCGCCGGCCACGGGGCCTTCGCTCTGCTTTATCGACCGGATTTGCGAGAAATCCAGTGCACCGGAATACCGTTTTCTTAACGGGATTGGAGAGATTGCCGCTCCCGGGAACGAGATAATTCTGGCTGCTTCGCAGTGGCTGCGAAGGCGGCCTGAATTGCTATCGCACATGTGTCGAGTGCTTTCGAATGGCCTTTCCACCAGGAAAAAAGCAGCCATGCCGGCCGCCGGGCAGGAAAATCTAACGGCTTCCGGTTCTTTGCTGTCAGACAAACTTCACGCTGCCATCCCGGCTTCGATATCGGTAACGGTGAACAATTCCGGGCCGGGACCGGCTGGAGGTGTGGTGGTCAGGTTGGGAACGACTCACGGATGGACGCATTGGCTTGGAGAACGGGTTTACCGGCTCGATCTGCCGGCCGGAGAGAGCCGGACCGTCGGTTTCTGGATTCTTCCCGACCAGGCTGGGAGATTGAAACTTCCCCGGGCGGAAATAGAGCATACCGGGACGATGTTGACCGTGGAATTGGATCCCGCCGAAGTCGAAATTGAGTCTGCTCCGCAGGAAGAGTACCGGTTACTGCTGCAAAAAGTATGGGAAGATGCCGTGCTGACCACTGAAGAGAGTAAGGAATTGAAAGATGCCCGGGATCAATTCGGTCTGCAGATTCTGGAAAGCGAGTCTATCGAGCGGGAGCAGAAACTTCACCGGCTCCTCCAGGAGCTGAAAGTACTGGATGCCTCGATACATGAAGGAGTGATCGATAACGGGCTGGTGCTGTCTTATCAGGAGGTGGTTTTTGCCCGGTTTGTTCTCCAAATGGGACGGGTGTATCTCTATCTCAAAGGTGATGAGATCCTGGTCAATGAAGTTCCCTACCCGTTGGAACGAACGACCGATATGCTGAAACAAGAGTTTCCGCTTAGAGTCGATCTCGACCAGGTGTCGGAGATGGACAATATTGTAAAGGTTGTCGAGTGCTGCCTGGCGGTCGCCCGTGAAGAAAGCGGTCCGCTGGCCAGCTTGAAGGAGATCCTGGCGCGGCTGGCGATGGAGACCGATCTTGAGTTTCTTCACCATCCTTCTGAAACGGTTAACAGCATGTCGTTCTGTCTACCCGCAAGTCACGCTGTGGCTACCCGCTATCGATTTAAATCGGTAGTCGGTATACCAGAAGGACAGTGGACGGTAAGGTTTCTGGGCGTGCTTACGACCGACACGGCGGACGATCTGGACCGGTTGGAAGAAGCCGGTTTTCAACGGCTCGGTCCTGAAACCATAGACGATCAGAAACTGGCAGCATTGAATAATCTTCTTGAAACGGGCTATCAGTCGCATCCGGTGATTGATCTGGAGTCGGTCCGACTGGCCGGCAATGAGGTCCCGGGAATCATTGTTCGGACCGCCAAACTGCTCGAACTGCTCAAGACGGAACACCAGCCTATCTCCGTGCCGAAAACCGAAGAACGGGAACGGGAGCAGAAAGCCGTCGAACCGATAAACCAGGCTGCTGTGGTGGCGGCCACGTCCCCTGAAAATCCGGAAGACAAGTACTGTAAAGCAATTGCGAGAGCCTGGGAAGACGATGTGCTCACCCGGGCGGAAGCGGATTTTCTGACGGACCTTCACCGGCGTCTTGGGTTGTCTGAAGTAAAAGCGTTATCTATAAACCGGTCGTTCGTGTTCAAAAAGATCCAGTCCGACCTTCTGGGATTATTGAAATACGCCGTGTTTTGCCGTAAAGCCCATCCATCTTCGGGGACGTCTCTTTTTACCGGTCGGATCTTCGACCGTGAGTTCATGCTGGTGGAAATATCAGGCAAAACGCTGAGTTTCTATGTGCTTGGTGCTTCCCCGCCCTGGAAACCCGTGTGGGAGGGAATTAAACCGGTTCGAGAGACTGAACCTGGCCGGTTCTGGTACCGTATTCCCCTGAGTGCCATACACGAGATGAGCCAGGTCCGGCAGCTCTTCAAACGGTCGTATCTCATGGCTCTGGGCGATGTGGCGGAGGAGCTTCTTTCGCTGCCCGAGACGGGTGGTGCGCTGTCCGGGGCGGTGGAGTATCTCAGGTCCGTACAGGATTACCAGCTCTCACCAAGGTTTATCGACGCCTGGATGAAACTGCTGGAAGGTGATCCGCGCTTCAAGGAAGATGAAGGAAGCCTCGTCCTGGACATGTAAGGTCTCCGCAACGGTTCCAGTGAGCCTTTGTTCTTACAATAACTACAGTGGCATGATATTCCTTTTTGCGATGTTTGTGTGCTTAACAGGACGTTTGGAATTACTTTCGAGGATAAGTCTACGAGTTGGACAGCTGTAAGCCTCATTCCGCAGTCGCGTACATCGTGTACGCTGAACTCGCCATCGTGGCTCGGACAGCAGCTTCTTGACTTGCTTCATTTCGGCAACAACTGTTACCCAACTCTCCGACAGCATCCTCTACAGCAATTACAAACGTCCTGGGTAAAAAAACATATTCAGCTTTAAAACATTTCATTGCTCTGTATATTGTACTCCTATATGAACAGGCTCATGGAACGATGCTCCGCCTAATACTTAACAAGCTCTTAAGATATATGATGTTTGTGTTCAGGTGTCTTCCTTCGCTCGGCTGTTCGCAAGCGAAAGCGCCGAGCTTAACAAAGCTTGACGTGGTTGTTGGTATGAAGACAGAGCAGTGTGGTTATTGGAATGAAGAGGGAAAAACATGGTTGTTGGACCGGCCACAGGGTGGGACGGACAGTCTTTGTTACTGGTTGAATTTGAGAGATGACTAGAATCGGACAGACGTCATAGGGTCCTCTTTCTACACTTCTTGCTTACTATCTCAATCTCATTAATCTCAGGCTCATGGAACGATATTTCACTTGGACATGGTTTGTGTTCAGGCGTCTTCCTTCGCTCGGCTGTTCGCTACGCGAAAGCGCCGAGCTTAAAAGGGGCTTTGTGTGGTTGTTAGAGAGGAAGCGGAGCAGTGTGGTTGCTGGTATGAAGACAGAGCAGTGTGGTTATTGGAATGAAGAGGGAAAAACATGGTTGTTGGACCGGCCACAGGGTAGGACGGACAGTCTTTGTTACTGGTTGAATTTTTTTTTAAAATAAACTTCATCTTCAGAATTGCATTTAAAGAGTTCTTCCTCTTTGCCGATACATCCTTAGAAGCAGGTATAAAGAGGAGTTGTTATGAAAGCTCGAATCATCTCAATCATCTGTTTGCTGGGCCTGTTCAGCATACTCACCGGCTGTATCGCCCAGATGGGATACTTGAACCGGGTAATCGCCGCTGGCGCCATCGGGGTGGGATACGGAGCCATCAGGTCCCAGAAAGAAGGCCCCACACCGCTGGTTACCACACCTGCTCCTGGACCCGCTCCCGGTCCGAGCCCGTTACCCGGCCTGGATCTTCCCTGGACGTTCCCTGATGGTTCGTCAAGTCCGGAATTCACAGTCACGGCTTTCACCGGTCCTTTCAACCTCATTCAGAGTGAAGGAGGCGAGACGCACGATTACGTCGCCTTCTACGGGATGATGACCTTTGATGACCCGAATGGATATGCCGCTACCGGAGGACTTGAATATAAAATATCTTACTATGATGAAAATAACCGCTTCCTGTTCGAGGACAATTTTGAGTATACGATGGGTTATGAACATGGTGATACCGTTCCATTCGTAACCTTATATGAGCCGTTTAGGCCTAATATCAAACGGGCCAAAGTGACGTATATGCGGAGTATTTCGTTAGTTGAAGGTACTGATGACATATACAAGCATTGGTTTGGTGACTTCAGGTTATTCAATATCGCGGTATCTTCAGAAGGAGTGTCCGGAAAGATCCGGCAATATGAAGCGATCGGTACAGTAGATGAAGAGGATCCTGATCCTGACCAGGAACGCGAAGAAGTCGTGGTGATAGCAGCTTTCTACAACGACAAGGGCAGCCTGATCGATGTCCAGTTTGATGACGGCGGATCGGACCATACGTGGGATTGGGGTTTGCTTTCCCTTCCGGGAACAGACGATAAGATGACTATGGCCGAGTTCAACGTCATTGCTAAAAAGTCATTCGCCAGTTATTCACTCCACATCGGGTTTCAAATGGACCGCGAGTAGCGCCTCTCCGCCAGCCATTCCGCCAGCCCCCGAACCGTTTCTTCTACAGCCGAGCTGAGTGTCTCGTCGAAGAAACCTGCTATTTCCGGCTGAATCCCCACCAGTGCTATCTCCAGCGGTGTCTGCTGTTTGATCAGTCCGATTACCAGAGTAAGAGAAAGTGTATGGGTGGATGACGAGAAGTTGCCGATCTCTTCTTCCCTCACGATACGAACGAGACCAGGCGGATCACCTTCCTGGTGAGCGGCGTCGATGAGCAGCAGGTGTGAAGGAGCCGCTTGAACGATGGTTCCGATATGGTTTTCGGGAACCGTGGAGGCATCGATAAGTCGCAGGTTATCATGGTTAGCGGTTTTTTCTTCCAGCAGCCGTATCAACCGCGGCCCGGCGCCGTCATCTCCTCTGAGATCGTTCCCGATACCCATCACCGCCAGACTGGAGCACGATTTGAGCCACTGTTCGAGGTAGGAAATGACTCGTTCCCAGCCGGGGATGAGGTGATGTTCTTCTTTATGGGACATAGGTTTATTTTCTTTCCGGGCCCGGTGCTTTCGATAGTGGATTATTTACTGTAGCATGCCGTGAAATAGTGGTCAACCAACAGGGTCTCTTTTCGCTCTGCTTACTATGAAAACTCAATTGAGTATTGACGTACATGATTGTGGGTGTATAATGAGCCGTTAGCTCACCCCGTCTTTTTTTGGTGGGCTGCCTGGGATCGAGGAGATGCGTTCCGTGAAGATCTCCGAGTTTTTAAAACCGGAACGGATAATATTGGATCTGCAGGCCGATAGCAAATCTGAGGCAATCAGATCTTTGGCCGAAAAAGTCCGGGGAGCGGACGAAGTAGAATCGTTCCCTGATTTTCTAAAAGCAGTTTACGATCGGGAAGACATTGCTACAACCGGCATCGGATGTGGAATTGGTATTCCGCATGCCCGTACTGACGCAGTCAGCCGGTTCCTGGTTATTTTCGGCCGCAGTAAAAACGGGATACCGTTCCAGGCGCTTGACGATAAACCGGTCCATTTCGTGTTCCTGCTGGCTACTCCCCAGGAATGTCTGAAAGATTATCTTCTGATATTGGCCAGGCTCTCACAACTCATGAAAAGTTCGGAATTCAGAGATAAGTTGGGGATGGCTGAGTCTTCCGCCCGGGTGATAGAATTGTTTCAAAAGTCCGAAACCGGGCTGGAGAATCATAACGTCCACTGTTAACCCTGGTTACATTCTCGGGTCCAGCGGTAGCGGCGCTTCTTCTTTTCCCTCGGATTCTCCGGTTTTAGTTCCCTGGAGAAGGGCAGGCAGATTTGGAATAAACTCCTGCATGACTCGTGATAGGTGGTAGCTAAGAGCATTTGCTTTATCTATTACAGCGGTATAGATGAGATACTTGGCTTTAACCTGAAATGAGTGATCTATTTCGATTGGATTACCTTCCTGGTTGAAGGTCTTGCTGTAGTGGTCCAGTACGGTTGATATGGTTTGTGCCAATTTTTCCGGGACCTGCCGGTCTTGACACAGGAACATTCCCTGTTCTTCAATTTTAAGTTGTGATTTGACCGGACCCGCCTCACCTTCAGGCGGAACGGCGCTGATCTCTGAAAAGTTATATGAGAGTGCCACGTTCGTTACTTCCTCGGCCATGGGGAAATGGGAGGCAACAAGCTGAACAGCGTTTCCACCGAGCCTTGGCAGCCACTGAGCAAGATCCAGATAGACGGAAGCTGAAACCGATTCCGGCGTCCATGAAAGCATTCTCCTCAGGGTGGCATTCTTCAAGACTTCTGTGGATTCGTCCGCTGTTTTAAGATGCTTTAACATGGTCGTTAAAACGCCGGGATTAGTTGAAGCGATCAACCGGTCGTTGGTCAGAAAGATATAGAGCGCCTCCTGATCGCTGCCGAAGATCGTGACTTCGTTCCCGTCGATTGTTTCGTCCTTGAGTTCAAGATCGGGAAACAGGTGGTTCAGTGAGCCTGAAAGGAAAAGTGTCAGCACTTTCTTGAGGGGCGACGTCTCCTGGACGTCCGATATAATAGCCAAACTTGGTTTACCGTTACCCTCCACCACTGCTACCGCCGTCGTGGGCGGCAAAACTTCCACTGCTTGCTCGAAATCGATCAGAGCGAACAGATTGAAAGCCGATTTTACGCTCTCGAGCACTTTCGCCATGATATCGGCCCGGAGAACAAAGAGCACTGATATTCCCTCCGGGAGA
This sequence comes from uncultured bacterium, assembly GCA_964593455.1. Taxonomy (GTDB): domain Bacteria; phylum Muiribacteriota; class CAYSPT01; order CAYSPT01; family CAYSPT01; genus CAZQHK01. Next base: position 54,714 of record CAZQHK010000002.1, on the reverse strand, counting down.
GGGGCTATATAAGGCTCCAGGGCGCCGCATTCGCTGACATCACCATGGGTTCCCCTCAGCAGATTCTTGATCTTCTCTACTTCGCTATTGAGTTGTTTCACCCGTTCCAGACGGCTGACTATGGATTCATTATCGGGGTGAAGTTCGCTGACCTTCCGGTACGTTTCCAATGACTCCTTGAAGAGTCCCGCCATCCGGTAATGGTAACTCAAAGCTCTCAACTCATTGCTCAGATCGTCGATTTCAATGGTCTCACCCGCCGCCTGTTTCCCTTCCAGTTCGTCAATAGTACGTTTAAGTTTCCGGATAGTGTAGATAACACCAATTTTTTGATGGATATGATCATATTCCGGATTAAATCCGGCAGCCATGACGCAATATTCAAGGGCTTTGTCCAGCTTTCCGCGGGCTAAATCAACATCCCCCAGATGATCGAGCAGTTCCGGCTGCTCGGTATCGATAGCAATGGACTGCTCGAGGTATTTCCGTGCTTGGTCCAGATAGCCCAGCTTGAAATACGCCCATCCCAGGCTGTCCAGGTAATACGGATCGTCGGGTTTAAGCTCCACGGCTTTACGGGTAAGTTTCAGGGCTTCTTCATAATCGATGTCCATGTCCGCATACATGTAGCCCAGGTTGTTGAGAGCGGTAAGATTCTCCGGATCGAGTTCGATCAACCGTTCCAAAGCATTAATGGATTCCCGCTCCCCTCCTTTGATGCTGAGATACACCGAGGAGATGTGTTCGTAAATGTCCGGTATGGAATCATTTATTTCAAGGGCTTTCTTCAAAACTTCCAGAGCTTCCTTTGTCTCGCTGCGCCTGAAGAGTACCCAGCCGAGACTATCCATAAAATACGGGTTGTTGGAAGAAAGTTCGTTGGCTTTTTTCACGTGGAACAGGGCCTGGTCGAGTTTCACGCCCAGAGAAGCGTAGAGAAAACCTATGTTGTTGTGGGCTACGGCATCATCCGGGTCAAGGTCGAGCATCTTTACATACAGGATTTCGGAGAGCCAGGGAGGCGAATCCTTCTGTTCTTCCTGATACCGTTCCGAGGCCTGCATGTACTTGTCGATAACCTTTTGCAACAACTCCGGTTGATACCCTGACTGTTCCAGCGATTTTTCCAGGATATCGCGCGATAGAAGCTGGCTATCAACTTTATCGTGGAGAAGTAACAGGTAGGCTTGTCCCAGGGCAAACAGGAACTGCGGATCAGTAATCTCCTCACCCTGTTCCATAAGCGATTTCAAAATATCATCGGTAGAATCAAGCTCGGGCACGGCCGCGCACAGATAGGAGTATATCAAACGGGGCCAGGGTGGAATGCCTTCCAAGGTCTCCTGTTGTATTTCACAGACGGCCCTGATTCCTTCCTTCCAGGGCTCTTCCTTTTCTTTTACTCCCAATTCCAGGGCTGTGGCATGAATGAAGGCGATACTGATCTTAGCGGTCTCCACCCGGTCCCTCATATTCTCCACTGTTTGAACAATTTTCTGGAGATAGGTAAGTAGATTTCTATTATCGAAATCATTGCTCAAGTCATTATTGATCATCATGGAAAGCATCTCTATGTGAAGGGCCAGGTCGTCCGGGTTAGCAGCGATATTTCGTTCCAATATCTCCAGATTTTTATTGACCTGGAGCGTGAAATGCTGTGAATCGAGTTCCACAAACTGGGCATCCTGTTTTGCGAATACCGAACTACCGAAATCGATGTTCATTAAAATTGATTCGCAATGACCCGCGCGGGGCAGGAGCAGGGCTCCAAAAAACAACAACAAAGCCGCTAAGAGCGGTTTATAAAACCGTTTTGCAGAATATGACATGGTATCGGATTCCTCCCCTAACACTATTACAAAGTACTGAATGGCACATAAGAACATAACGATAGTAATTTAATATAGTTGTCCTTATGGTTAACGTCGGCTCAGATTATAACAGGATACATGGCCGTGGGCAAGACGCGTCCATACTTCCGTTTTCAGCTTGCTCACTCGATCAAGACGAGACCGTAGTAGTTCTGCTCGCAGTCGTTTGAGGTGACAACCTGTATGGGAAAACCAGCGGTGTGGGCGGTAGCATAGACGTCGATCCCGCATGCCTCCATTGCCGGCCGGGATATATCTACGTGCAAGCAGGGTCCTTCCAGGTTGCACTCCGCGCACAGTCGACAAGGACCACATGAATAGCTGAAAGCTTTGTAGTATCCGGTGAGAAATACCTCCCGCTCGAGTTTGGTCACGACGTTTCGGATATCGGTAGTAGAGTCACCGTGAATGAGGAGAGCGGTGGTGTACTCGTCGAGTATCTTACGGGTTCGGCTCGGAGTGGGAGAATAAGGCGGGCAGTTGCGGCTCGAGGCGTATCCGGGGCACCCATACTCGCATTTCAGACGCACCCATTCACCGGTAAATACCTGGCTGGTCGGTATGATCTTGGCGTCCTTGGCCCCCAACTCGACAGCTAACTGGATGAAGTCTTCGAACAAGTTATTTGCACTGTTTTCGACCATTATCGATCCTCCCAAAATACATGGTACATTACTTAAAACAGTGAAGCAAGATAATGAATTTCACCCTGTTACCATGCCTTCAACCACTTTTTTCTGTTTTCTCTCCACCAGTAACCATATTCTCCACTCAAATAACTTCGTCCACTTTGAGCTCGGCACCTTCGCGCCAGCGAACCGCCGAGCAAAGGAAAGGCACCAGCAACCAAACCTATACCAGGCGGAGCTTCTTCCTAATGAGCCTGTTAAGCACACAAATGCGGAGGCCGTTATTTGACCACGAAATTGACAATCCTGTTTGGCACTATGATCACTTTCACAACATTCTTGTCTTCGAGATGCCTGGCTGCCTTCTGGTTATCACGGGCCGCCTGTTCCACCGTATCCCGGGCTGCGTCAACTGGCACCATGACGCTTCCCCGTAGTTTCCCGTTTACCTGAATGGCAATCTCCACCTCGTCCACCCTGAGCGCTTGCTCGTCGAAGGCCGGCCACCCGGCTTTAAAGATGGAACCGCTGCCGCCAAGCTTTTCCCAGAGTTCTTCGGCCAGGTGCGGGGCGTAAGGATGAAGAAGCCTGGCTACCCGGTCGGCGGTGATCCGTTTCAGATCAGCGTCCTGAATTTTATCGGCGTCGAGCTCGTTCATGAGTTCCATCAAGGCCGCGATTCCGGTATTGAATTGGATACGTTCATTGTCTTCGGTAACTCTTTTCACCGCCCAGTTGAGCTTGCGGTACAGGGCGGTATCATAGGAAGAGAGCGTGGGGATATCGAGAACGGCCTCCGCCGGATCGGTAATCGGGCCGGCCGCTCTGGAATCCACCGCCAGTTTGCTGATTGCGGTTTCCAGCCGATTGAGAAACCGGGCGCTGCCTTTAATGGCTCTAGCCGACCAGAGAATCTCTTTTTCAGGCGGCGCGAAGAACAGTATGGCGACGCGGGCGGCATCGGTACCGATTTCTTCCATGATCTCCATGGGCGAGACTGCGTTCCCCTTGGATTTGGACATGATGTCGCCGTTTTCGTCCAGGACCATACCGTGGTTAAAGAGAACGGTGGCCGGTTCCTGTATTGTCAGATACCCGAGATCATAGAGCACCTTGGTGACGAACCGGAAATAGATAAGATGCCCGCACGCATGTTCCACTCCCCCGACATAGAGGTCCACCGGGAGCCATTCTCTCGCCCGCTCGGCGGTGAAGGGTTCCCCGTCGTTTTGGGCGTCCGGGTAACGGAGGTGGTACCAGGAAGAACACACGAAGGTATCCATAGTGTCTTCATCCCGCCTGGCCGGCCCGCTGCAGGATGGACAGACTGTGGCAACAAAAGAAGGGACATCCGCCAGCGGCGATCGGCCTTTGGGAATGAAATCGATATCACCTTCAGGCAGCAGAATCGGCAGATCTTTTTTCGGGACCGGTACGACTCCACAGGCGGGGCAGTGGATCACGGGAATGGGGGCACCCCAGTATCGCTGACGCGAGATCAGCCAGTCGCGGAGACGGTATTCCACCGTGGCCCGGCCGAACTTTTTTTCTTCCGCGTAAGATGTGACCTTGGCTATGCCGTCTTGGGAAGGAGTACCGTTAAAAATGTTTGAGTTGGCCATGAGTCCCGGTTCAACATAAGCTTCCTCCATGGTTCCCGGGTCCAGATGTTCACCGGGCGGTTCGATGACCAAGCGAATGGGAATGTCGTATTTCCTGGCGAACTCGAAATCACGCTGGTCGTGTGCGGGTACGCCCATGACGATCCCCGTCCCATACGTGGCCAGGACGTAATCCGCGACGAAAAGTCTGACCCGTTCACCGTTGAAAGGATTGAATGCGTATCGTCCGGTGAAAACACCGTCCTTCTCACGGTCGGCGGCCGTCCGTTCTATCTGGCTTTTGATCAAAGATTTCTTGATATACTCCTCCACCTGCTTTTCATGCTCGGTACCTTTTGCCAGTGCTTCTGCCAGCGGATTTTCAGGAGCGATAGCCATGAACGTGACGCCATAGATCGTGTCCGGGCGGGTGGTGAAAACGGATATTTTTCGGGTCGGCTGGTTTTGAGAACCGGTAAGCGGTTCGATGACAAAATCGATCTCTGTACCCTCGCTGCGGCCGATCCAGTTACGCTGCATGGTGCGCACATTGTCCGGCCATTGGTCGAGTTCATCCAGGCCATCCAGCAGCCGGTCGGCATACTCGGTGATTTTAAAAAACCATTGTTCCAGGTTCTTCTGTTCCACCTGCGAGTGGCAGCGCCAACAACCGCCGGTCTCGATTTGCTCGTTAGCCAGCACTGTCTTGCATTCGGGGCACCAGTTGACCAGGGCTTTCTTCCGATACGCCAGCCCCCTTTCCCAGAGTTTTAGAAATGCCCACTGGGTCCACTTGTAGAAGTCAGGCAGACAGGTAGCGACTTCCCGTTTCCAGTCGTAGGATATCCCTACTTTTTTCAAGGTGTTCCGAGATGTCGCGATGTTCTTCAGGGTCCATTCCTGTGGAGGCATTCCATGTTTGATGGCCGCCTGCTCCGCGGGCAGCCCGAAAGCGTCCCAACCGAACGGGTGAAGGACTTCACAGCCTTGCATGGTCCGGAACCGGGCCATCACGTCACCGATGGTGTAGTTTCTAAAATGGCCGATATGTATGTCGCCTGACGGGTAGGCGAACATGACCAGCATGTAAAATTTGTTATCTCCAACGGGTTCCGAGGTAAGAAAGGTGTTGTCGTCCTCCCACCATTTCTGCCATTTTTTCTCGATCGCTTTGAAGTCATACATAGAAAGATCTCTCCTCAAATATCCTGGGTAATGGTAAATTTTCGTACCGCCAAGTGTATGGATTTGTGGTGGTTGTGTCAAGAGTTCTGGTTTAAGTAGCACCGGTTGATAAAAGGTGATAGCATATGTATTACAGGTTTGAAAGGACCGGGTGAATGGCCGAAAAAACGAAAAACATCCTCTTCCTGGCAGATAACGGTGATATCATCGGGGGGACGGAACAGAGTTTGACCTTGCTTCTGGACCGCCTGGACCGCGATTCATACCGCCCGCACGTTGTTTTCTTCTACGGCGGCCGGTTCTCGGACTATCTGCGGCGGCGCGGCGTACCCGTCACTGTTATCAGACTGCTCCCCATCGAGCGGAAACGGTTTTTGCAGATGTACCTTTATCCCTTCTACTTCGCCAGCCTGTTGTACGGGATTTTTCGCCTGGTTCTTTTTATTAAGAAACACGATATTCGTATCGTTCACAACAACAAGGTCCAGAGTGTTTTTTACGCCGCCTTTTCGTCATGGTTATGCCGGGTCCCTATGATCTGGCACGAACGGTGTTTGAAACGACGGATCGGACTGTTCGGCGCCATGCTGGTCAAACTGTCATCGAAGGTAGTGGCCATTTCCGATGCAGTAGGACGTGGATTCCTTTCCTATCTCGACGACCCCGGCAAACTGGTGACGATCTATAACGGGGTCGATCCGGCCGTATCACCGATATCAAAAAACGAAGCCAGGAGCCGCTTTGAGCTCCCTGAAGAGGTGCCGGTGGTGGCCACGGCTTGCCGTATCACCGATATCAAAGGACTGGACACTTTCATTGAAGCAGCCTCCCGCGTGTTGGCAACGCATCCCGAGGTACTGTTTCTGATATGCGGCGAGTCATATAATCGGGCAGACCGGCGGCATCACGAACATCTACGAGCGATGATACGTGATATGGGCCTGGCTGACCGGGTGAAACTGACCGGGTGGGTTGAGCCGCTGGACGATGTATTCTCGGCCGTAGACCTGTTTGTCCTTCCCTCGTTGAAAGAAGCTTTCGGAAGAGTGCTGATCGAGGCCATGGCGTTTCGTACACCGGTCATTGGCACTGTTGTGGGCGGTATTCCGGAGATCATTATAGATAGTGAGACCGGGCTGCTGGTCGAGCCCGGTGATCCGGGAGCGTTGGCAGAATCTATCAGCCGGCTACTGGAAGACCGGAAGATGGCCGGGAAGATGGCTGAAAACGGCCGCCGTCGGATTGAGCAGTGTTTTCCAATCGAAAAACACGTCCGGGAAGTCCAAAACCTCTACCGGGAACTGTTGAATTAATCCTGAAGCTGTTCTCTCAGCCATCCTGGCCGATTGGTGGTCATGGAATCGACTCCGAGTTTCTTAAACCGTTTCGCCAGCCCCGGTTCATCCACTGTCCACACATGAAATTCCATGTCGGCTTTTCGCAGTTCACTGACAAAAGAGTGATCAACCAGGGCATGAGCCCGGCAATCCAGACCGTCCGCGTCGATTTCTTTCAAGGTTGTTATAACTTCTTCCAGTGTCGGGCTCCATACTCCCGTGACCTCATCCTGTTTGAAGTCGGTTAACCAGAACGCCTTGATGCTGGGTATCTGTTTTTTTACTCCGGCCACCACCTGGGCGTCAAACGCGATGACCACCGTCTGCGCGGGTTTCAGTCCTGACTCGGTGAGAGCCACCTTGAGTAAAGGGATAATTTCCGGCCCGCACTTGATTTCGATCAAGATTTTCTTGTTCTCAGGCACGATGGTCAAAACTTCATGGATGGAGGGAATTTGCTCGCCGGCCCATTGCGTCCCTTTCCAGGAACCAACGTCGAGCTGTTTAAGTTCAGCGAGAGTCGATTCGGCTACGGTGAGGGTCCGCTTGGCCAGCCGTTCGGTGGTTTTATCGTGAATGCAGACGATTTTTCCATCTTTCGTCAGCATGAAGTCACCTTCGATGGCGTCGGCACCCTGCCGCAGGCCGAGATTGAAGGAAGCCAGCGTGTTTTCCGGCGCGTCATGGGCGGCGCCGCGATGGGCCACGATATCTGTTGCCAGAACTGCTGTCCCGGTAACGAGAACCTGCATGAGGAACAAACAGGAACCAATAGCCGCAAGCTTTCTCATGAGTCTGGATCTCTCTTTCTAGAAGGTTTTGAGGATGAAACGGAACCCTGGTCTATTTCATCCTTCGGATACGTATTTCTGTATTCCGGTGGTCTTTTAGCAGGGTGATCAGCCGCGACATAGATGCGTTTATCGCCGCAGGTTAAAACATATCCGTTTCCTTCTCCTTTGGGATGAAAGAAATGTCCGTTATCACGTTTGTGTACAAGGTTATACGCCGGTACAGCCTCCACCGAAATCCCCGTTACCGTGGAGATATCTCCGTTTTTCATAACCATACCCCCTTTGAATATCTCGGCGCATTTTTCGGTTATTTTCATGACTATTTCTCCTTATTTTGTATCAGAATACTATATTCCCGATAAGACTTGAAACACGGCGTCGGCCGTCTTGCTCCAGGTAAATTCCCCCGCCTGCTTAATTCCTGCTTTCGCCATCCGGTCCCGCTGTGTTTTGTCCTCAAGGACCATCCTGCACCTGGCGGCAATATCCGCCGGATCTGCCGGGTTCGCTATGATTTGGGTATTGCCAACGAGCTCTTTCAAGGATCCGCGGTCGGAGGTAACCACCGGGCAGCCGCAAGCCATCGCTTCTACTACCGGCATCCCGAAGCCTTCCAGGAGGGAAGGGAACAGGAGCAGTTCAGCCTGCGAGTAATAGGTGGGAAGATCGGCGCGGGGTATCTCTCCGGCCAGATTGATCTCAGATTCGATTCCCAACCGTTTAATGCATTCGAGAGTTGAGCGTCGGTAGGCCGGTTTGCCCGGGTGGCCGAGCCTGATCAGCTTCAGAGCGGGAAAATCTTGTTTCAGCAACAGAAACGCCTCGAGCAGTCCGGCCATATTTTTCCGGGGAGCTTCGGTACCTACGTGAAGAATGAAAGGATAATCTATGTCCGGGATTCTTTTCTCTGTCGGTTTGAACAGATCGTGGTCCAGTCCACAGTGGACAACCATGACCTGTTGGGATGGGACTGCCAGCTTTGCTACTTGTAACCGGGTAAATTCTGAATCACAGATTATCGTGCAAAACCGGCGAAAGAGTTTTTTCAGGTTGAAATACGGAAGCCGGCGGTAATATGAAGGTTCTTCCTCCGGTACGTGGTGAACCACCAGGACTTTTTTGTTCCTGAGAAAAAAGGCGGCCTGAGCTTTGATAGTGATGGGATCGGTAAAAAAAAGGACATGGTCTGAGGGCAGGGTGGCCGACAGTTTTGCGGTGTTCCAGACCGAGAGAGCTGTGTTGACCAGTCTTTTCCTGTATACACGGTTGTTCAATTGGAGATGTCTGAGGCCGGGACTGTGGTCTAGAAGCTGCGGAACCAGTCCTTCGTTGTAAATTCCGATGGCGTCGTTGCGCGTTTCGGTAATGATGGTGACCTGGGGGGGGGTAGTCATGTGACTGTTCCGATAAACGGTCCCGAATCCTCCACCGGTCGCCGCAGGATCGTCCGTGGAGAAGGTAACTGGTCTTTCCTGAAACGGGGCAGGGAGGTGAGGAGTCCCAGGATGGTGGTGAAGTTGCAGAGGTAGGCGATGAACCACACCCGCATAGTTCTTTGCCTGAGGTCAGGGCTTCCGTAGGCTTTAACCTGTTTCCTGACATATGATAATCGCGGCGGGAAAAGGGGTCTGATGATGCAATAGATAATACGCGGTATCGACCGGCCGGATTGAAGCCAGACGTATATCAATCCGGTTCCTACCCGGAACCGTTTCTTCAGGAGTTCTTTGAGAGGGCGGGTCGGGTGCCGGACAACAGCTTTGGCCGCGTGTTTTAAACTAAAGCCGTGTTCGGTAGCTAAAGATGTCCACTGCACGTCGCCCCCGGAAGCGACCCAGTCCGGGAACGGCCCGATCTTCTCGAACAGAGAAGCTTTCACGAAAAGGTTGGCGGTGGGAGCGACATTGGCCTGGTCGATGGCCCGCTGGACCTGGAGATGGGTAACGGAATCATACAGTTCGGCAGTGGTTTTACGGGGAGAAAACACAAACTCCACTTCCCCTCCCACCAGATCGGCTTTCTCTTCAAGTATGGTCCCGACACCTTCCAGGACCCACCGGGGAGTGACGCTGCAGTCGGCGTCGGTGAAAGCGAGAACTTCACCTCTGGCGGCACGTATACCACAGTTACGGGCAGCGTAGGAGCTTTGTATCTGTTTCTCTTCCAGGAGGGTCACGGGATACTGCCGGATAATCTCCCGGGTGCGGTCCCGAGAGTTGTTGTCAACGATAATGAACTCGATACGCTCTTTCGGATACTCGACCTTCAAAAGCGAGTCAATCAGCCCGCCAATGTACAGCTCGGCATTGTAAACCGGAACAATAACCGAAACAAACGGCAGATCACCGCCAAATTTGGAAACCGTCTCTTTTTTTACTTCTTTTTTCTTCATATCATCTGTCCCACACATAAGACTTCAGGTGGTGAACGGAGATTATTCCTA
>CAZQHK010000002.1:0-44754 GCA_964593455.1 uncultured bacterium | reverse complement strand
CTGTCCGTAAGGAATAATCTTCGTTCATCACCATTGTATTTGTTTTATTTATTCCATCCACCGTTCCCACCACAGGTTAAACATCAGCAGCGGCCATATAATCCGGGACATGTCACGGTGTCCGTCCCCGGCCTTCAGAAGGGACTTAACCGCTTCCCGGTTAAAAAAATCGTGTTTGGTGAATCCCACAACTTTTTCTGCCACCAGGCCCTTCAAATCACCCGCCAGGTAATATTTCAGCGGAACACCGAAGCCCTGTTTCTTCCGGTAAATGATTTCTTCAGGAAGAACGGACGTAAGCGCCTTCTTCAAAATCCACTTGCCCTCCTGTCCCCTGAGCTTCAGCCGGGGGTCAATCCGGCAGGCCAGGTCGATCATCTCGGGATCGAGGAACGGGGGGCGGGTCTCCAGGCTGTTGGCCAGGGAGGCCCGGTCGACCTTGGTCAATATATCATCAGGCAGGTAACAATGTAAATCCGTATTTATAGCTGAGTTAAGATAGAAACCGGGGAGATGGTGGCGGCCATATTCGTCGTAGGCTTCTTCGGGAGAAATGCCGGTAATCTGCTTGAACTCATTCATGTTTAGGTAGCTCATAATCCGGGCGAACTTCTGGCCGACCGGCAGGGTGCCGATCTCGAAAAACTTCTTTGGTTTGTTCGCTATCCCGTTCCCGGTGTGTTTGAACATTCGGTGCAACATGGTGTTGACGAAACCAGGATACCGCTCCTGCCGGCGGACCAGGCGGTAGTGTTTGTAAGCGGTGTATCCTCCAAACAGTTCGTCGCCCCCGTCACCGGAAAGCGCCACGGTAACGTGTTGTCGGGCCACCTTCGAGACCAGGTAGGTGGGGATGATCGAGGGGTCCCCCAGCGGATCGTCGTAATGGTAGACCAGTTCGGGGATGAGTTTTTTTATATCCTCGACAGTGAATTTGATTTCGTGATGCTCAGTGCCGAACCGTCCCGAGATGTCCCGCGCGTAGGCGCTTTCGTCGAAATCGGGGTACTCGAATGTAATGGAAAAAGTCTTGAGTTTATGCTGGTATTTCGAGGCCAAGGCGACGATGGCCGAACTGTCGATTCCTCCCGAAAGAAAAGCCCCTACCGGGACATCCGCGGTCAGCAGCCGTTCTTTTACCGATTGTTCCAGCGTGTCCCGGATTCGTCTCGCGGCGTCCTGCTCATCGGTGATCTCCCCTGTCAGCTTGACTTGCCAGTAAGGCGCGTGGAATTTTATCCTTTTCTCGACCAGGTCGAAAACAAGATAATGTCCCGGTTCCAGTTTATGAGTATGGCGAAGCAAACCGCGGTTCCGGGGTGTATATCCGTAGCACAGGTAGTACATGAGGGCGGAGTGGTCGATCTCTTTGTCGATCCCTGCTTCCAGGATGACCTTCAGCTCGGAGCCGAAGATGAACCTGGCTCCGTCGAAAAAGTAGTACAGCGGCAGGATACCGATTCTGTCCCGGGCCAGGAACAGCTCTTGACGTTCGGAATCGTAGATACAGAAGGCGAACTGGCCATCCAGCCTGACCAAAGCCTCGGGACCAAATTCTATGTAAAGTTTCAGCACCACTTCCGTGTCGGTCTCGGAGACAAACGTGTGTCCCAGGGTTTTAAGCTCGTCCCGCAGTTCCCGGTAGTTGAATATTTCCCCGTTGTAAACGATCCGGTATCGTTTGGTTTCATCGGCCATGGGTTGGCGGCCTTTATCGGAAAGATCGATTATCGACAAACGTCGATGCCCCAGGGACACGCGTTCATCGCAGAAACGGCCTTCCATGTCCGGTCCACGATGTTTCAGCAGGTCGGCCAGGGTGGTGACCAGCTTCTCATCACGCCAGTTGAAACCGACAATTCCACACATTATCAGGCTCCGTCCTGTGTCCTGGTCAGTACGTATTCATTACATCCGTTTCTGGTAGTAATATTCATTTTTTTTATGGAAAAACCGTGCTTCTCTACGAAAGAAATGATCTCGTCCGGTCCGGCAAATTCATACGGCCACCCGCCGAACCAATCCAGGGTATCGTGCCAGATATTCATTCCCCGTTTCCGCTTCCATGGATGCCGGCCTTTCAGTAACCGTCCGAGTCCCCAGATCATTGTGTAGGGAAGGGCTAAAACAGGCCTTAGAAACGAGGGTGCCGAGTTGTACATCCGTTTTATATGGTACCAAACCGATGATGTTTTGGTCCTGGCATAGATGGCGATAACTGCCATGCACTGATCCGTTCCCAGCGACAGGGCATTGCTAAGAGCTCGGTACATGGCCCCGGTATGGTGCAGACTTCCCCAGGCGTACACGATGTCGAACCGGCCCCGGTATGGCTTAAGCTTTTCCGTGTCAAGGATATCCGTTTCTGAGATGGACCAGTGCTCGGGTACCGATCCACACCAGGCTACCGCCAGGCGGCGGGTGGCTGTAACGCTTTCGGGATCGAGATCGATACTCACGATCTCCCGGCATCCTAACTGATGGGCACAATACGAAAAAAGGCCGCTTCCACAGCCAATGTCGATGAACGACGCCTGGTTGAAGCGGTCTTCCTCTCCCAGGAGGTTTATCAGCGATTCACGGGCCACTGTCACTTCCTGCTCGGTCACGGTGGAAAGATAGCGTTTCCAGTTCGCTCCGAATGAGAATCTAAGGTTTTCTTCGTTTCTAGTCATGATTGGTACAGGTTATTATACTCCTTGATGGTATTTTTCAGGGAAAACCGTTCTTTGACCCGCTTGAGCCCGGCTTCCGCCAGCTTTTTCCTGATTTCTCCGGATTCAAAAAGACGGCCCAGGCAACCGCTGAACGTCTCTGCGTCATTGATGTTCGTCAGTAAAGCGGTTTCTCCCACGACCCACCTGTTTTCATCGATGTCGGAACAAACGATCGGTATACCGCTGGCCATGGCTTCGAGGAGCGCGTTTGACATACCTTCGTGCTCGCTGGGGAGAACGAAAGCGTCGGCTGCGGCCAGGAGTTGGGGAATATCGTCCCGGTTCTTCAGGAAGATAACGTTCCGGTCAATCCCGAGTCGCCGGGTCAAAGATTGCAGAGATTCACTCTCCGGTCCGTCACCGGCCAACAGGAAAACCGCTTCCGGTATCTCCCGCAGAAACCGGACGGCGGCCCTGAAAAGATGGACATGCCCTTTCTTTTTCCTCAGGCTGGCCACGGTCAGAAAACAGAATTTTTCGGCCAACCCTAAAGAAGATTTCAAGGTGCCGGCGCCGGTAATATCTTCGAACCGGCTGAAATCGATACCGTTCGGTATGACGGTCATTCTGGTCTCATCGAATCCCTTATCAATCATGAAATCACGCACCACCGGCGAGTTCATTGTGTACCGTGTGATCAGCCGTGAGGTCAGCCGGTCGCACATCAGCAGGAACGGTTTATCTATGTGTTTGTTCCTGATGGAGCATATGATTCGTTTGATCCCGTAGAAACGCCCGAAAAATCGGGAGAACAGGTTGGCGTGAACCAGGTACGAATTGATAATGTCGGGTTGTTCCCGTTTGACGATTTGCTTAAACCGGATAACCGCCGCCGGCAGGTTGAGCCCGTTTCGGTGCAAACCGAGATAAAATACTTTGATCCCTGTCTCTTCCAGTCTGCGGCCGAGGTCACGGTCGTCGGTTAAAGAAACCACGGCATTTTCATTGTCGAGCCGGGGAAGCACGTTGAGCAGCATTCGCTCCGCGCCTCCGATACCAAGCCCCGTTATAACGTGTAGAACCTTCATGTTATTGTACCTTTGCATACACTGTTTACCGTGGTTATTGTAACATGACGGGTACGGTGAAGCCAGTATGTAGTCAAGGACTTGAAGGCTGACAATAAAAAGCTGCGTATGCGGTACTATTGATCATTGTATATGGCTGGTGTAGCATGATTAAAATCATGATCGAAACAGCCAGATTGAAAATCATCCATGTCATCACGCACCTCGATATAGGCGGTGCTCAGGACAACACCCTCCTGACCGTAGAACGGATGGATACCGAACGTTTTTCAAACATGCTGGTTTCTTCTGCCGGAGGCAGTTTTTTGAAACGGGCCCGGCAGCTAGGTGATCGGCTCGTGCTGATAGATAGCTTGAAGCGGGAGATCAGCCCCATCAATGATCTCAGAACGTTTCTCTCACTGGTGAGTTTTTTCAAGGAGACGCGGCCGGATATCGTTCACACACATGGTTCAAAAGCGGGTATCCTGGGCAGGTTTGCCGCCCACACGGTGCCCGGCTGCAAAGTGGTCCACACGGTTCACAGTTTTCCGTTTTTTCCCGGCATATCGCGGCTCCGGCTGTATCTCTACCTGTTCCTGGAACGGGTGGCGGCCCGGTTGACGGACCGTCTCGTGTTCGTTTCCGAAAAGCAGGCGCAGAGAGCCGCAGCCCTGGGAATCGTTGCTCCCGGAGGCTGGGAAGTCATCAGGAGCGGTATCGATTTCGATCCGATTGTTCCCGGTTCAGGAGACAAAATTAAGAAAGAACTGGATATCCCGGCGGGAACGTCGCTGGTGGGCTCGGTGGGCAGGTTGTTTCCCCAGAAAGCTCCGGAACTGTTCCTGGAAGCCGCCCGCAGCATCCGTGACAACGGCCGGTCAGTCCGGTTTCTCTACGCCGGGGACGGTCCCCTCAGGAGCGAGATGGAGTCGTTGATCGACCGGTATAACATGACCGACTGTTTTCATCTGCTGGGCTGGCGAAGGGATATCCCGAACATAATTGACGCGCTTGATATCTTCGTTATTTCATCGAGATGGGAGGGCGTTGGTCGCGCCCTGACCGAAGCGCTTGCGCAGGGAAAGGCAGTGGTGGCTACCGATGTGGATGGCGTTCCGGAACTGGTGGAAAACTCGAAGACCGGCCTGCTTGTTCCTCCGGATGATCCCGTGGCGCTGGCTTCGGCTATTGAGCGGCTGCTTGAAGACCGGCAATTGGCCGATGAGATAGGGAAAAACGGACGCAATCGTGTACGTGAAGAGTTCTCGGCCGACGAAATGATCAGCCGCTTGATGTCGTTATATTGTAACCTGACAGAATAAGAGTTGTGTTTGAGGCCGCGAAATAATTAAGATAGTTGTACAATGCTCAACGCAATGAAAACATAGCGTTAGCCGGATGGTCAGGCAAGAAAAGTGGAAAGTAAAAGAATATGAAGCCGAAATTGAAAATCGCCGGACTCGTACTGGCGGATATCATTCTGATCCACCTGGCTGAGATTCTGACCTTCCTGGTCAGATATCTCGGTCACATTCCGGACAAGAACATCAAGGCCTATTACAGCATGGCCATCTTTCTCACCGTGATCAAGGTGGCCGGGTTCTACGTGTTCGGTCTCTATCGCAGAGACCGGCACCGGACGTATGTGGATATATTCTACTTGACGCTCCTGGCGGTATCCGTTAGTTCGGTGGTCATCGTGGCCTGGACGTTCTACTGGCGTGTGTTCGCCTATCCGCGGACGGTCCTGGCCATATCCTGGTTGTTCAATATCCTGCTGGTTGGCGGGTTTCGCTCAATGCTCCGGGCCTTTCCCCGGGGTCCCAAGCACCCCAGGCGGGTAGTAGTAGTCGGCGGAGGAAACGAGGCTAAGGCCATCGTCAAGGATATCGAGATCTATACACCGGACGAGTATCAGGTGGTGGGGATGCTTGAATGGGTGACCACCGCCGGTGCCAGCAAAGAGATCACCGACAGCATGGATGGGCTTAACCCGGACATCATGATTCTCACTCATCCCGAACTGCCTGAACGGGAGACGCTGAAACTTATCGAGTCCTGCGTGTCTCAAGGTGTGGAAGTGGCGATTCACCCGAACTTGTATGAGGTGTTGATCGGACGAGTGGAGATCAAGGAAGTAGCGGGAATTCCCCTGATCGAGATCAGGACGGAACCTTTGGAAGGCTGGCAGCGCCTGCTCAAACGGGTCTTCGACCTGGTCGTGACGGTGCCTGCCATCATCATACTCACCCCGTTTTGGTTGTTGGTACCGTTGTTAATCCGGCGTGGATCAGTGGGCCCCGCTTATTTCCTCCAGGAACGGGTTGGCAAAGATAGCAAGCTGTTCACGATAATCAAGTTCAGGACCATGTGCCGGGGAGCGGAGGCCGATTCCGGTCCGGTTTTTGCGAAACCGGATGACGATCGGATAACCGGGATCGGTAAATGGCTCAGGCGCTACCGGTTGGATGAATTGCCGCAGTTGTTCAATGTGCTGCGCGGTGAGATGTCCCTGGTGGGACCGCGGCCGGAACGGCCGGCGTTTGTCAGGAAATTCGTCGATGAGATTCCCTCCTACGCCAAACGCCTGGTTATTACACCGGGAATCACCGGGCTGGCCCAGATTCACGGCCGCTACGACACGACCCCGGAAAACAAACTGCGCTACGATCTTTCCTACATAAACGGCTGGTCTTTCCTGCTCGATATAAAGATCCTGCTGCTCACGCTGAGAGTAGTGCTTAAAGGCAAAGGCGCACAGTAGGCCTGACTGGAAGAATCAGCCGGATAATTGTAATTCATGCTGATAATTGGTATATAACCAGGGCGCAAAAGGAGGTAACGCCTGATGTTGAAAGGCTTGAAAAAATTACTTGGATTGAAAGAAGAACGTCCTGGCCCGGACGATGAAACGATTGTTCCGCCTGCCGGTCAGGTTGTGGATCAAGATCCGGCGCAGGCTCTAGCGCCGGAGGTTCAACAGGAACCGGCCAAAACCACTGCCGCAGTCTCAGGATCCGTGGCCGCGTCTGCTCCCACGGTCTCGCCGGAAGCAGCTAAATCGAAGGTGAGCTGGTTTCAGCGGCTCAAACGATCTCTCTCGAAAACCAGGACCAGTTTTCAAGAGAAGATCGAAGCCCTGGTGGGAACGTCACACGCCGTGGATGAAGAGTTTCTGGAAGATCTGGAAGAGATCCTGATCCAGACCGATCTCGGGGTGAGAAATACCCGGCTTATCATCGATCATTTCCAGGAGATCGCCAGGATTGAACAGGAAGTCAAACCGGGGAAACTGATGGAAATAATAAAAGAGATGGTGTTGATGATTCTCGATGAATCACCGCCGCCGCTTACGTTTCCAGAACAGGGCCCCGGAGTGATCCTGGTGGTCGGAGTGAACGGTGTCGGAAAGACCACCACTATCGCCAAGCTGGCCTGGAGGTTACAGCAGCAGGGCAAGAAAGTACTGCTGGCCGCCGCCGACACGTTCCGGGCCGGCGCGGTGGAACAGTTGACGGTATGGGCTTCCCGGTTGGGAACGGAGCTCGTGAAGTCCACCATCGGCGCCGATGCTGCCGCTGTGGCTTTCGATGCCGTTATAGCCGGCCGGTCCCGCGGGTATGATGTTGTCATCATCGATACCGCCGGCCGCTTCCATACCAAACACAACTTGATGGAGGAACTGAACAAGATCTACCGGGTCGTCGGACGAGAATACCCAAACGCTCCCCACGAGATATTGTTGGTCCTGGATGCCACCACCGGCCAGAACGCCGTCGCCCAGGCCCAGACTTTTCATGAATCGCTTAGTTTAACCGGTATCGTTCTCACAAAATTGGATGGAACGGCCAAAGGCGGAATCGTGGTGGCTATCCGGGAAGAACTGAAAATTCCCGTCAAATTCATTGGCATCGGTGAGGGGATGGACGATCTCAGACCATTCGATCCGGCTGAATTTGTCCGGGCCCTTATGTCTTGACATCTCACGTAGCCTTCCCTATAATAGCGTGAATATATAGTGGCTAGGTCTGTGTGGCTCAGTCGCCTATTGCTTTAAAATAACGAAAACATATTTTTCTACTGATACGGAGGTTTTGACAGACAATGGCTCTTCCTAAAAGAAGACACTCCCGTACGCGTCGTGACAAAAAGAGGGCTAACTGGAAACTGAAAGCGCCTAACCTGTCTCCTTGTCCGCGCTGTAACGAGCTGAGACTCCCCCATCATGCCTGTCCTTCTTGCGGTCATTACAAGGACAGTGAAGTAATCAAGACGTGACAATACCGTTTGTTTGGATAACCCGATAATGCGGATAGCTGTCGATGCAATGGGTGGGGATTACGCCCCCGAGGAAGTGATTAAAGGTGCCCTGGATTTCGTGCGGGACACTGATGTGCATCTGGTGATGGTCGGGGATGAAGAAAAGATCCGCTCCCTGGATATTAACCACGAGCGGGTGGAAGTCATGCATGCGGCCGAGTCTATCGGTATGCAGGATTCACCCACCGAGGCCTTGAAGCGGGAACATGATTTCTCCGTCACCCGGGCGGTCCGCCTGGTGAGAGAAGGATATTGCCAGGGCGTGGTTACCGCCGGGAACACCGGTGCGGCTATGGCCTCCGCTCTCACTCTGCTGGGACGGATCAAGGGGATTAAACGGCCGGGGATAGCTATTCCCGTCCCGAGTTTTTCTGCCACCGGCCTCCTGCTTGACGCGGGAGCCATGGTGGACTGCGATCCGCAGGAGTTATTCCAGTTCGGCATGATGGGCAGTGTATTTGCCCGCAGAGCGCTTGGAATAGAGAATCCCCGCATCGGCCTGCTCAATATCGGCGAGGAAGACAAAAAGGGCAACGAGGTGGCAAAACAAGCCTACGCTTTGCTCAAGGATTCCTCTCTCAACTTCGTCGGTAACGTCGAAGGAAACAAGGTGTTTCATGGTGTATCCGATGTTATCGTGTGTGATGGGTTCGTGGGAAACATCGTCCTTAAGACGGCTGAAGGAGTCATCAAATCGGTGGCTCACCTGTTGGAGCAGAGTTTCAAATCATCGAAATTTCCCATGGACCAGATGCGGCAGCAGTTCGATTGGATTTTTAAACGGATGAACCCTTCCGAATACGGCGGCGCGCCGCTGCTGGGTGTCAAAGGCACCTGCATCATCGCCCACGGTTCGTCCAAAGCTGTGTCGGTGCGGAACGCTCTGTCAACCGCCCAGCGGTGTATCACCGCGGAAGTAGTGACTATGATTGGCAAAGAGATCGAGTTGGAAGGTTGTTGAAACCGGTATGGACTTTTCATTGACGCCGCAACAGAAGATGGTATTGAAGGTAGTCCGCGAATTCGCGGAGAAAGAAATCAAACCCATTGCCCAGGAAACAGATGAAGAAGAGCGGTTTCCCCTGGACGTCTACAAGAAGATGGGTAAGGTAGACCTGCTTGGATTAATCGTCCCCAAAAAGTACGGTGGGGCCGAGTGCGACACGCTAACGTACGTGATGGTGGTGGAAGAGGTGTCAAAAGCCTGCGCCGCTGTCGGTGGTATGGTGGCCGGCGCCAACTCGCTCGTGTGCTGGCCCTTTAACGCCTACGGTACGGAGGAGCAGAAACAGAAATATCTCGCGCCCCTGGCCCGCGGGGAGAAACTGGGAGCTTTCGCTCTCACCGAACCTGAAGCAGGTTCCGACGCCCTCAACCAACAGACTACCGCGGTGGACGCCGGGGACCATTATGTGCTCAACGGTGTCAAGCACTTCATCTCCGGCGGCGATGTGGCGGACGTCATCATCGTTATCGCCAAGGTGGTTAAACCCGGCCGGACCCGGGGACGGTTCTCGGCGTTTATCGTGGAGAGCGGTTTTCCCGGGTACTCGGTGGGAACCAAGGAAAAAAAGATGGGTATCCGTGCTTCCGGGACCTGCGAACTGGTATTCCAGGATACACTGGTACCGAAAGAAAATGTGCTTGGCAAAGTCGGAAAAGGTTTTAAAGTGGCCCTGGAAACGCTCGACGGTGGGCGTATCAGCATCGCTTCGCAGGCGGTGGGTATCGGGGCCGCGGCCGTCGAGGAATCGCTTAAATACTCCAAGGAGAGGCACCAGTTCGGTCAACCTATCAGCAAGTTCCAGGGGATTCAATGGAAACTGGCGGACATGGCCACCGAGGTCGACGCCGCCCGTCTTCTTACCTGGAGGGCCGCCTGTCTTAAAGATTCCGGCCAGCCTTTCGGGACGGAAGCGGCCATGGCCAAGCTTTACGCGTCCGACGTGGCTGTTCGGGTGGCCAGGGAAGCGGTCCAGATTCATGGCGGCTACGGTTACATGAAAGATTACGCCGTGGAACGGTTTTACCGTGACGCCAAGATAACGGAAATCTATGAAGGCACCTCTGAAGTGCAGCGAATGGTTATCGCCGCGGGCCTGTTGAAAAAGTGATGTCCCGAAAACGTACTTTCGCCACCTAGAGTTCAATTTGCACTATTCACTTTGAAAAGGGCGTTTGAGATTTGAGCCCGGGCGTAGGCTTGTTTTTTCCGCTTTGAAGGAGGCATTTATGAATAAACTGCTTGAGGGAAAAACCGCGCTGGTTACCGGCGGGGCCCGGGGAATAGGCAAAACCATTGCCGCTACCCTGGTTGAGGAAGGATCGAGTGTGTTTATCTGTGACCTGGACGGAGAAGCGCTGGTCCAGGCAAAGAGTGAACTTAGCGCGGCGGGCGGAAACGTCATTACTCATGTGGCGGACGTGTCTTCAGCCGAGGCGGTAGATAGTTTGGTCAAAGCCGTACTCGGCGAGTTCGACCGGCTTGACATCCTGGTCAATAATGCCGGGATCACCCGGGATGGATTGCTGATGAGGATGAAAGAAGAAGACTGGGACAAAGTAATTAACGTTAACTTGAAGAGCGTCTTTTTGGTCACCAAGGCGTTTGCCCGGAAAATGATGAAACAGCGCTCGGGATCGATCATCAATATTGCGTCTGTGATCGGGCTCAGGGGAAACGCCGGCCAGGCTAACTACGCTGCTTCAAAAGCGGGAATAATCGGGTTTACCAAATCGGCGGCACGTGAGTTTGCTCCCCGCGGAATAAGGGTCAACTCAATTGCTCCCGGGTTCATCCAGACGGATATGACTGATGTTCTGTCAGATGATGTTAAAAAAGGTATCCTGAAAGATACTCCGCTCGGCCGAATCGGTACGCCGGAGGAAGTTGCGGGCGCGGTGATTTTTCTGGCGTCTCATTATGCTTCTTTCGTGACCGGCCATGTGCTGGCTGTAGACGGTGGAATGACCATGTGAGGAGGGAAATATCATGTCAGATACGTTGCAGATAGTCAAGAAAATTACGGCGGAACAACTGGATGTGTCGGAAAGTGAGATTTCAGACAACGCCAGCTTCCAGGACGATCTTGGAGCCGACTCATTGGACCAGGTAGAACTTGTCATGGCCCTGGAAGAGGAGTTTGATCTTCAGATCCCTGACGAGGACGCTGAGAAGCTCAGCACAGTGGGCGCGGCAGTTAAGTACATCGAAGAAAAACTTAGTTGATTGAATGAATTAGAATCAACTCTCGGTTACACCTTTAACGACCATGCACTCATCACAGCGGCCCTGACGCATCGGTCGTACGCCGAAGAACACCAGCTGGATTGTATCGCGGCCCGGCTTGCCTTTCTTGGTGACGCCCTGCTTCTCTTTTTGGTTACCGATATCCTGTACCATGGTTATCCGGACCTGGAACCCGGGGAAATGACTCTTATCAGGTCGGAACTCGTCAGCCGGAAAAATCTCGCCCGGTGGGCGGAAGAGATTGAGTTGGGGAAACACCTCTTGCTGGGACGGGGAGAAGAGCAACTGGGAGGCCGGGATAAAAGCTCGATCCTGGCTGAAAGTATGGAATCCGTGCTGGCCGCTATCGATCTCGACGGTGGTTCGGACGCGGTTGAACGCCTTGTCTACGCTTACCTGGAAGACCGGATCGACGATCTGTTTGACCGCAAGCTGGGCAAGAGCGCCAAGGCGGTCCTGCAGGAGTTTACGCAGCGGAGGTACGGGTGTTATCCCACATACAGAGTTATCGAGGAAACGGGTCTTCCGCACCAGAAGAAATTCCAGGTGGAGGTTCTGGTGAACAAGGAAGTGCTGGCCACGGAAAACGGCCACAGCAAGAAACAGGCGGAACAGGCCGCCGCCCGGGAAGCCTGCCGGGTGCTCGACCTGTAATCCTGCCGGTGTTTCTTCCCCAGGCCGGATGCCCCGGCCGATGTATCTATTGTTGCCAGGAATCAGCCACCGGCACTGATCCGTCATTCGCCACTGAATCCATCCGACGCATTGTTTCCGATTACCGTTGCACCCGGGATGATGCCATCCGAACCAAACCTTCCAGCGTCGTTGAACTGGCCTTCTACGGCGGTAACTTCACCGGTTTACCGGTAGAGACACAATCTAATTTGCTCGAAAAAGCTTCCGGTTATATCGAGAGCGGGGACTTGAGCGGCATCCGTCTCTCCACCCGTCCCGACGACCTGGATCGGGATATCGTTCATCGGCTGAAAGCGGCGGGCGTGACCACCGTGGAGGTGGGCGCCCAGACCATGGAACCGTCGCTTTTATCCGGAATACTGAGAGAGCACACCCCCGAGGATGTGATCAACGCCGTCAGTTTGCTCAAGGAAGCCGGCCTGGCGGTGGGTGTTCACCTGATGATAGGTCTTCCCGGTGAGCGCCCCGAGCACGTGAAAGAATCAGCTGGGCAGGTGGCGGCGCTCGCTCCGGATCATGTGCGGATTCATCCCTGCCTGGTCCTGGAAGGCAGTCCTCTGGCGGATATCTGGAGAGCAGGGAAGTACCGCCCTCTCTCGCTTCCGCAGGCGGTCCGCCGGACGGCGGCCATGGTGACCATATTCGAAAATCACAGAATCCCGGTTGCCCGGCTGGCCCTGCATCCTCCCGCCGGAGGATGGGGAGACCGTCTCCTGGCCGGTCCCTGGCACCCGGCGTTCAGCGAACTGGTGCACTCGTTCATCTTCCGGAGACGGATTCTGGCGGCGCTAACGGGCCATCTCGAAGGCAAGGCATTCGACGGGACCAATCCGGTGAACAACACCAGCGAAGAGTCCTCCCGGCGGCAAACAGGAGATACATCAGTACCGGTCACAGAGGACCTGATAATTCACGTCAATCCCCGCGACATGAGCCGGGCCGTCGGCTACAAACGGGTAAACGCCAGGATACTGAAACGGCTAATCGGCCGGGAACCGGTTTATGCGGCCGATGAGACAGTAGAACCGGGCCAAGTGACTGTTTTATAAAAGTCATCCGCCGGTCTGTGGCCTGACTTTCGCTTCGCTGTTGCTTCGCAAGGTGCTTGCTCGACAAAGCTTCTTTCTACACTTCTTGCGTGAGGACGGAAGGTAGATGTTATCGAGTGATAAGCACTGGTGTGGGCGAAAAGACACCAAATAGCGAGAAAATGAGATTGAGATGGTCAAGCAAGAAAGTGTAGAAAGTGTACCCTGTGGAAGCTGGATTATTTTGCAGGAGTGAGTGCAAACATTGGAGTGTAAGGGAAGCTGGGTGGTCCCGCCCTCAAGCAAGAAAGTGTAGAAAGTAGGGGGTTGACAAGTGGCGAATCGTAGGATAGCCTTTGTATAGGAATAAAAATAACCTTTCCAAGGATGGGAATGGTGATACCATGGCAAACGGAGTTGCCCCACGGAGAGCAACGCGCGCGAAACTGTTGCATGAAACCTGCGCGGTAGCTCTTTTTCGTTTGTCGGAAGATTTTTCAAGGAGGAATTACCAATGAAGATAATCGGAAACATGAATTCCTTAATGATGCTCAATCAGCTCAAACGCTACCAGGGGGATATGGCCAAGATCACGAAGCGCTTGATCGCCGGCACCGGCCTTCCCTCACCGGCGGACGGCCCCACGGAGTACGCCATGAGCGAGCGGTGGCAGACCAAGGCGGTAGCTTCCAACGCCTGGCAGGGGAACACCCAGAACGCCATCTCGCTCCTGCAGACCTTTCAGACCGGGTACGACGAGATACTAAGTACCCTGAACGACATCAAGGACAAGATCGAATTTTTGAACGGCCCGGTGAACCAGACCGACCGCGATGAAGCGCAGATCTACGTGGACGAGATGCTGGCCACCCTGGAGGATGTGGCCAACACCGCCCAGTACAACAATCACTACCTGTTCAAGGCGGCTTCCAATCCCCAGGGGCGCGATAACACCATGGTGGCCTTCGGGCCGGACATCTACCAGGAGAACGTATCGGCGGTAGGTGTCCGCAACTGGACGAACCTGTTCCCCATCGCGGACGAGCTCCAGGACATCGAGCGGACCTTCGACGCCACCGCCCTGGGCGCCACCTTCCAGACGATCAACGATACTGCCGACGGCGGCTACCTGGAAGCGCTCCAGGACGCTTTCACCATTGGCGTGGACGAAGTGGTACCGTTGGAGGCCGAGTCGGACAGCTTCACCGCCGCCGAGACGCAGCGGATCGACGACGCCTTCACCTCCTAGGAGGTGGGCTCCACCACCGACACCTTCGACATCACCGCCACCAACAACGCGGTGGAGAACTTCACCGGGCTGGAGTTCCACACCACCCAGGACACCGGTACCCACGAGGGGATCCAGGATATAACCGACAACCTGGCCTTCACCGAGGGGACGGACGCCTACACCCTGGCCAACGATCCCAATGATGGGAGCTATTCGGCCCAGGTCACCCAGAACTACGCCTCCGGGCAGGAGATCTACCTGGCGGCGAATTTCGACACCAGGGGCGCGAACGGCGTCCAGGTCGGCGACATCCTGTCGGACGTCTTCGAGGTCACCGCCATCGCCCAGGAGGGTGACCTCGATTACGACTCCTTCACGGTCAAGTACATCGGGGACGCCGACAATGTGGCCGTCAACGTGTTCAAGGACACGTGGGCCAATCCCGGTAAATTAGAGCAGCAGATTGCCAACGTCAGTAAAAACGAGGAGTTCATAGTGACGTACGGCAACCGTCTGGACCAGGAGACCACCCTCCAGGTGGTGGACCAGACCGAGACCACCGGCGTTCATACTCCCACCAGTCAAACGCTCGACGCCAAGGGAGCCGGCATGATTCAGGAAGACCAGACTTACGGAGACTGGGAAATCATTGATATAAAGACAACCGGCGACGAGATCAAAGAGCTGAAGGTGGAGTACGTCGGCACCGGGCAGAATATAGCCGTCAGCGTCTATCGGGGAGACGGCACCGATCCCAATGAACTGTTCAACCAGTTCGGCTCTATCAACAACGGCGATCAGTTCAAGATCCGGGAAGGCGGCATATCCATTGGCGATCTGGGTGAACTCACCATCAAGACGGAAAGCCAGGGACCCACAGTCCCACCAACCTACAACCTGACCGAAGGGGTGGACTACTCCATGGTCGGGGACACCATTACCCTGACGGACCCCGCGGGGTTCGATTTCGGCTACGGGCTCAATACCGGCGCCGACCTCCAGGTGGACTACCAGATCGGCACCCCCGACCACACCTACGCCCTGAGCGAAACGCCCTTCGGCAGCACCCTGGAGGTGCGGGTGGACGGCGTCCTGCAGGACGAAGGGGACGACTACACCTATGATGATGTTAATGACGAAGTCACCATCCTGGACGCCGCCCACGGCGCGGCGGCGCAGTTCGACTACGATGTGGGCGAGTACACCGACTCGGTGACCCTGGGCGACACGCCCAACAGCATCAACTCCATCACCGTGGGCGGAAATCCCATCGTGGAGGACCCCGTCAACGGGTACACCATCTCCGGGGATGACATCCTGTTTAACGGCACCGCCAAACCCTTCTATCAGGAACAGATTGTTATTGATTATGAAATAGCTACCACTCAGGACACCTTTACGTTAAGCGAGAACCCCAACGCGGGCACCGCCACGGTGGAGGTGAACGACGTGGTGATCGATCCCGCCGACTACAACATCGTGGGCAACACCCTGACCTTCACCGGCAGCATCCCCTTCTACGGGGATGAGGTGGAGGTGGCTTACAACTACGGCGCCGAGGACCAGTTCACCCTGAGCGACACTCCGATCCAGGGCCTGCTGGGCACCGCGGTGGTCACCGTGGACGGTACCCCGGTGGCGGAAAACGGCGCTAACGGCTGGACCATCGCCGGTGACGTCATCACCTTCAACGGCACTTCCAAGCCCGACTACCAGGACGATATCGCGGTCAGCTTCGACGCTGGCGACTACACCGATTCCGTTACTCTCACCGAGGACCTGCGGGAAGTCACCGGGGTTCGGATCAACGGGGTCAACGTGCTGGAGGACGGCGTCAACGGGTACTCTATTTCCGGGGACGACATCTTGTTCAACGGCGGTGCCAAACCCTTCTACGGAGACGCCATCGAGGTGGACTACACCAGTTCTACCATGCTGGACACCTATCTTTTGGCTGACGACCCTTACGAGCCCGCCGGGATGACGGTGCAGGTCGAAGGGGTCACCATCGACCCTGCCGATTACAATATCCATGACGGCAACCAGATTACCTTCACCGCCAACGCCCCCGGGGCTGCTGACGCGGTACAGATCGATTACCAGGTGAACCGGAGCAACACCGTGTTCGACCTGGGTAACACTCCCAACGCCGGCACCCTGGAGGTGACCCTGGACGGAGTGGCAGTGGATCCGGCGGAGTACACGCTGAACGGGAGCACCCTGACCTTCAACGGCAGCGTTATTCCCAAGTATCCAGAAGAGGTGGCCTGGACCTATGATCTTGGTGAAAAGCTTACGGAGATCGAGGCCTTCGACGCCATCAACTTCCCGCCTCCCAACGCGGGCAGCCTCACCGTGTTCAAGAACGGTCTGGAGGTGTCGGAAGACGCCGTCGACGGCTGGCAGCTGAGCGGAGACGAGAGCACTATCGAGCTTTACGGTACCGGCCAGGGGGACCCGGGTGACTCGTACACTATCCAGTACCAGATCGGGGACGACGTGGAGGAACTGACCCTGGATGCCGTTCCCAACGCCGGGAGCGTCGAGGTCTTGCTCAACGGCACCCCGGTAACGGAAGACGCCGTGAACGGCTGGACCGTTGCCGACGATGTTGTCACCCTGCACGGAGACGCCATCGCCGGTATCGGGGACGAGTTTACGGTCAACTTCGAGACCGGCGAGCCGTACACCCAGATGACTCTCACTCCTCCGGACGACTACAACCCGTTGACGTTAAAGGTCTGGCTGAACGGAGAGCGGCTGGCGGTGGACGAGACCAACGGTTACACCGTGGACGGTGTCGACCCGGACCTGCTGCATTTCAACGGTACCGGTATCCCCACTTACGACGATGAGATCCTGGTGGAGTACGGTGTCGGTGAAGTAATGGACACCATCGACCTGGTACGGGCGCCGGTGGAAGGAAGCTTCGAATTGGTCATCGACGGCGTGACCTACACGGAGGACGCCATAAACGGATTCACCCTGGACGATCGCACTATCACCCTGCATGGCGACGCCATCCCCTACGCCAACAACATGGTGGAGTTTACCTACGACTACGAGGGTGGGGAAGAAGAAAACTTCGCCGAGTCTATGGTATTCAACAGCGGCCTGGACTCGGAGATCGACACCCAGCTCTCTGCCGATCTCACCGTGGTGGGCCAGCAGCTCGACGATATCGACCTGATGGACCAGGCGGGGGTGGACGCCGGCATGGAGCGGGTGAACGCAGCCATCGCCCGGATACAGGGTTTGCAGACGGTGGCGGGCACCCAGGAGAACCAGCTCACCTACACCCTGCAGACGCACATGGACCAGGAGTCGCGGGCAATGGCTGCCAACGCGCAGATCAAGTACCTGGACACGGAAACGGAAATGATGAACTTCACCGAAGCCCAGGTGATGTCCCAGTTAGTGGAGGCGCTCTTGAGTAATTCCGCCCTCGACCCGACAAACGCCATGTCATTGCTAATGGGCTCGGGCATCGGCACCGCCACCAGCAGCTTCGGTTTTTAGGTAACAAGAAAAATAAAGCCTTCGGCAAGATGTCCGCCGGAGGCTTTTCTTTAATGGTTAAGGAAGAAATTGAACATACATCATCGTGAAAATACTACTTTCCAATATATATACATATATAGCTCTGCAAAATGCGGAGATGGGGGTTGACAACCCCTAATTCGTGGGGTAGGCTTTAACCAGAAGCGAAGAAGTGTTATTATTTGCCCAAGGAAGGGATTTGCCATGAGGCAGAAGGAGCTGCCAAAAGTCGAGGAATCGTTAAGCCAGTTCTGCTGTCTGTGGCAGGAGTGGCTTTTAATGTGCCTGAAATGTAGGAACACAGAGGATATGATTGCAGAGTATACAGGGAGGTGCGGCGAATGTTAAAGGTCGGTGGAACAGGCGGTATGACCGTCATGAGAATGCTTCAGCAATCCGGCCAGGCCAGGGATAAGAATCTTGAGCACATTGCCAGCGGACAGAAGATAAACAAAGCGGCTGATGGAGCGGCGTCGCTGGCAGTTTCCGAGAAGATGAGGGCTTTGCTGGGAGAGATGTCGGCCCAGATCGAGAACGCCGAGGCGGATATTTCCATGAACCAGACGGCTGACGGCGGGCTTGAGGCCTCCGGTGACCAGCTGGCTCGGCTCCGGGAGCTTACCGTCCAGGCCGGTAACGGGACCATGACGGCGGATGACCGGGCGCATCTGCAGGCGGAAGCCGACCAGATAGTCCAGGAGCTCGACCGGGTGGCTGAAACTACCGAGTACAACACCAAACCGGTGTTACAGGACATGAACGCCGAAGCGCTGGGTGTCGCCAATTTTGATGTCGGCGGCGGTGACCAGGCGCTGGCGGCGGTTGACGGGGCCATGGAGCAGGTGGCCACCAGGCGGGGTGATACCGGGGCGGAAATCAACCGTGCCCGGAGCGAGATTGCCAGCACCCAGGTGGCCCGTGAAAACCTGACGGCGGCCGAGTCGCAGATACGCGACGCGGATTTAGCCCAGGAGATCATGGGACTGACCAAGAACAACCTGATGAATCAGATCGGTGTGCAGGCGTTGAACCTGTCACGGATGAATATGGGTTCGGTTTTACGGCTGTTACAATAATAATGGCTCTGTCATCCCTAAGTGTTGGACTTGACAGTCCGGATCAAAGAATCCAGTATTAGAAGGGGAATGCAGTTTACTTGACCATCAAGCAACTACCTCCACCCCGAGATAGTTTGTAAGCCAATGGATGGAATTCCATGTGATCTTGTTTTCCAGTATTTGAGGCGACAATGGAAGGATATTGGATTTATTGCCCTTCATGTAACCGCCCCTCCAACCCTCAGTATTGAAAGAAGGAAGAAAATAACAACACTTTATAGTGACAGAGCCATAATAATATAATTCCAGGGATGGAGAAGGAGGGTTTAACATGAGCATGAGGATATTTGGAAACGTCAGCTCACTGAACATCATCAACCAACTGAAAACTTACCAGAACACCATGGCCAAGAGCATGGAACGGATTACCGCCGGTCAGGGTATCGTAACCCCGGCGGACAGTCCGGTATCTTACGCCATGAGTGAACGGTTCCGGACGGAACTGGTGGATATCCGGGCCAGGCAGAGCAATGTCCAGAGCGGTATCTCGCTCCTGCAGACCGGGGAGACGAACCTGGACCGGATGATCGACATCCTGCAAGATGTCAAGGGGCGGATCGAGGACCTGCGAGGGCCTTCGAACCCGACCGACGTGAAGAACACGGAGATCTACGCGGACGAGCTGCTCTCGGAGTTCGGAGATATCGCCGAGACCACTCACTACAACGAGCTCTATCTGTTCAACTCGGCCCGTGAGGGACAGGCGCGCTCGAGTTTCCTGACAGCTTTCGGTCCGGACATGTTCCAGAACACGGTGGCTTCCGCCCACGGTATCCGCGACACCTTCGATCGCTTCAATATCGAAAACATGCTCCAGGACATCACCAAGACCTTCACTGCGGGCATGGGCGATATCGGCGGTGCGTTCCAGAGCATCAACCGGAGCTTCGCCGGCGGGTATCTGGAGGGACTCACGAATAACATCACCATCGGCGACCCCAACGCTATTCCCGGCCGCGATGTTTCGGTGAAGCTGGACGTCGACAACATCCGTGACGTTCAGCAGAACTTCAGTTCCGGGTACGTGGGTGACGTTACCGAGAACTTCACGGTAAACACCACCACCAGCGTCACCGGCGAGACTTTCCAGGCCCAGGAGACGGCCCGGATTCAGAACACGTTTGACGCGGGCGGTATTCAGGAAGGTACGGCAAACTTCGAGTACCAGGTTGGAACACAGACGCAGTTCGAGATTGCGAATCCGCCGATAGAGGGAACTACGCGGGTAACTGCCACCGAGCAGTACGAGAACGGCCAGGTGCTTGATATTGCCCGTGTTCACACCTCCGGCTCGCAGGACATCCTGGGAACGCGCGTCGGCGATTTCGAGGTGGTGGGCGTACAGTATCATCACCCCAACAAGGGCTCCGGCAAGATCGCGTCCATTGATCTCAAGTATCTGGGTGAAGCCCAGAACATCCAGGTCGAGGCCTACCGTGGCAAGAACGTTGAGGCCGACCACAAGATCGCGACCTATAATGAGGTTCAGCAGGGTGACGTGTTCACCATCCAGCAGGCGGGCGGACACGGAGGAAAACACAACTATCTGGAGGGTATGACCACCATCCAGGCAGTGGCTACCGAAAACACCACCGGCCCGACCGTCGAGCTGACTGAGGAACAGTTCAGCGTTGACGGCGGAACTCTGACAGTCAACGAGTTCGGGATGGAACGGGCAGCGCTGGAGGTGTCGTACCAGTACGGGACGCCGCAAGCCGATTTCCAGCTCACGGAAGCCCCGGTTGGTAATGTCGAGGTGCAAGTGAACGGGCAGGCGGTAGATCCGGCTGACTATGCTATTGACGGTACTACTTTGACCTTCGCTGAAGGGGCCAAGCCGCAGGCCGGCGACCAGGTAGAGGTAAACTTCGACGCGGGCCGTGCGACCGAGGCGATTACCCTGGAGCAGAATCTGGAGACGGTAGACGCAGTACGGATCAACGGACAGGAGACTACCGACTTCACTGTGAGCGGGAATCAGATTCTGTTCAACGGAGCGACACAACCTGCTTACGGGAACCAGATCGAGGTAGACTACCAGGCCACGGCCACCCAGACCTTGTTTGAATTGCAGGACACTCCAGTAGCTGAGATGCAGGTGGC
Organism: uncultured bacterium; assembly: GCA_964593455.1. Taxonomy (GTDB): domain Bacteria; phylum Muiribacteriota; class CAYSPT01; order CAYSPT01; family CAYSPT01; genus CAZQHK01. The sequence continues at coordinate 23,741 of CAZQHK010000002.1, read as the reverse complement.
TATCAACGGGCAGACGGTGGACCCGGCCAACTACACCATTGATGGGGATACGGTGGAATTCAATGAAGGTTTTGCACCACAGACCGGCGACCAGGTAACGATGGCCTACGGAGTGGAACAAGACCAGGCGGAGTTCCTGCTCACCGACGAACCGGTGACCGGCCAGTTCGAGGTCCGGGTTCAAGGCCAGACGGTTGATCCGGCGGCCTTTACCCTGGAAGGCCGGACATTGACCTTCAACGAGGGAAATGTACCGGCAGCCGGGATGGATGTCCAGGTAAATTACCAGGCCGGCGACAAACTAGACCGGGTAACCCTGGAGCAGGAGCCCATCGAGGGCACCATGGAGGTACTGGTGAACGGCCAGGCCATCCAGGAGGACGCCCAGAACGGTTACACCATCCAGGGAGACCAGGTGGTGTTCAACGGCGCGGCTAATCCTTTCTACGGCGACCAGGTGGAGATCAACTTCCAAACTCCTACCGCTCCGAATACCTTTGTGCTCGATGAGGCGCCCCACGCGGATGGTCAGGTCAACGTAGCCATCAACGGACGGCAGATCAACGAGGCCGGTATCGGAACGGTGTTCGCGGAGAACTTCGACGACATCATCGGCGACCTGACCGGCTACGAGGTGGTTAACGGCCGGTTTACCGCCGAGAACGGGGTGGCAACGGCGGCACCCGACAACGGCGGGGACACCATGGCCATGACCGATGTCCGGATGCAGAATGCCCGGATCAGTCTCGACGTGACGGCGGCGGACCGCCAGGCCGGCGACGGCTACATCACCTTCGGGTACCAGAACGAGAACGACTACTTCCGGGCCGGGGTGGGCGAGGACGGCAACACCTTCGTCATCGAACGGATGCAGAACGGGCAGGCGGAGCAGTACGCCACCTATAATCCGGCGGAAGCGACCGGGGAGACCTACAACCTGCAGGTCGAGCTCAACGGCGAGAACGTCAAGGTCTTTGCCGACGGCGAGCTGGCCATCGAGGCCAACATCGAAGGTCTGGAAGCCGGCCAGATCGGTATGGGAGCCCGGGGCACCGGGGCGGTGCTCGACAACTTCGAGATCGCGACCATTGAAGGTGCCCTGGATGGGTACCAGATCAACGGCGACGAGATAACCTTCTTCGGCGGAGCGATTCCGCAGGAGGGCGACCAGCTGACGGTAAACTTCGAGGCAGCCCGGCCCAACACCGAGTTCGACCTGAACATCGAGGCCGGCATCGAGCCGAACGCGGGTACCATGCAGGTGGCCATCAACGGCCAGGCGGTGGATGCGGCGGATTACACCATCGAGGGAGACACCCTCACCTTCACCGGTGCGGCGCAGCCGACATACGGCGACGAGGTAACGGCGGCCTGGGATACCGGTGAAAGACTGGACCACATCAACCTCTTCGACGAGGTGGAGCCCATGCCCAACGAGGGCACGCTGCAGATCTTCAAGAACGGCGAACTTCTGGAAGCGGACGGCGAGAACGGCTACGAGCTTGACGCCGGGTACCTGCTCCTCAACGGCGCGGCCCAGGGAGAACTGGGCGACGTGTTCGAGGCCCGCTACCAGATTGGTGCGGACGTCACCGAACTGGAGCTGGCGAACGCACCTAACGAGGGCACCATCGAGGTGACTATCAACGGCGAGCGGATCATGACTGACGAGGAGAATCCCAGCAACGGTTGGACCATCGAGGGCAACACCCTCCAGCTTCACGGGCTGGCCGTCCCGGAGATCGGTGACGAGGTCCAGATCAACTACCAGACCGGCGACGAGTTTACGCAGATGACCCTGAGCCAGACCGATGTCAACGCGGAGACCGTCAAGGTGTTCGTCAACGGCGAGCGGCTGGCCGCGGGCGCGGAAAACGGGTTCACCGTGGAGGGAGATGTTGTCAACTTCAACGGAGAAGGAATCCCCGGTCTCGGCGACGAGGTGGTCGTTGACTTCGGTGTCGGCGACCTGATGAAGGAGTTCGAGCTGCTCCGTACCCCGGAGATGGGCACGTTTACCATGACCATCAACGGGCAGGAGATCACCGAGGGCGCCGAGAACGGCTTCACCATCGACGGCCGGACGGTACGTTTGAACGGGGAAGGCGTTATCCCGGGCCAGGGTGACAACATCGAGTACAATTTCACGTACACGGGCGGTGCCGATACCGACTCGGCCTCACCGATCGTGCTGCCCAGCGGGATGGAGACCAAGATCCAGACACCGTTCGTGGCCGATTTCACCCTGGTTGGGGTAGGGCTCGACAAGATCGACCTGAGCAGCGAGGCGGGTATCGATTATGCCATCGAGGGAATAGAGTTCGCGCTCGATAAAGCCATGGAGACCCAGGTCAGGGCCGGGGCACAGGAACAGCGTTTGAATTACTCGTTGGAGACGCTGCAGGATCGCGAGTCCAAGGTGATGGCGGCTGACGGCGAGATCCGTGACGCCGAGATGGAGAAGGAGATGGTCAACTTCATGCAGGCCCAGATGATGGCCAACCTGACCATGTCTATGCTCTCTCAGGCCAACATCAACCCGTCATCGGCGTTCTCACTGCTGGGTGATACCATGATGGCTGGTGGCGGAGGATTCGGGTTCTAAACAACGAAGCCACCTGGAGAAACAAGTAAAAAGAGGTCTCCGGCTGAAAAGCCGGAGACCTCTTTTCTATACTCACTGTCTATCAAGCAAGATTATATTTTGCTTTGAATTCCAGGTACGTTTCGGTGACCCGGTGGATCAGGTCATCGTTGACCAGTTTGACGGTGCCAGTTTCCAGATCGATGTGTATTGCTTTGGTTATCCCCCGGGTGGTTTCCAGGAGCACTTCGCACAGGTCATCGAAGGAGACCCTGCCTTGCCGATCCTCGATGTTTGACACGTTATTCAACGAATGCCCAATACCGATCTCCCGCAGACTGGCGCCGATACCATCCAGCCGTTCGTCTTCTCTTCCCCGGTAGAACTGGTCGAACGGGAAGAAAGCGTTGATCAGGAAAGCGCCGGGTCTCTTCCCACGCGGTGTGCCGGTCCGATCAGTGTTTGAGAAGAAGCTGTCGTTTACCAGGTTGGGAAGGTAATCGTTGGTGATAATGTCGGTACAATTTGTGTCCCGGTTCATGATCTTTGGTTCGGTGTTATCAAATCCGGCCCGGAGCACAACGTCGCGAAGCGAGGGGTGTGACAGGAGGTGAAGCCGGTAGTGGTCTTTTTTTGGGCCGACACGGTTCATCGCGCACATCTTTTGCAGCTTGGTTCGGGTGACCTGGAAGGAAGGTTCTGCCCGGTAGTTGGCTTCATTATCGAGGGGCTCTATGGCCGGACAGTGGCAGGCGTACCTGAAATTAGGAAATCCCGGGCTACCGGTGAGTACCTCATTGACGGCGGCGAAAAAGTTTGTGTAGCCCTTGAAGGCATAGGGAAACCGGCCCTGGATGGAGGCGTCGACCACCACCACGTGTGGTTGCTCTTCCAATATCCTCAGGGTCGTTTGGCGGTCGAGCGGGTTAACGGTGACATAGATTCTGTTGGTAAATTCGGTAGACCCTATACGGGCGTCTACGAAAGTGAGGTTATCGAGATCCCGGCAGGAACGTTTGAGGGGTTCGATATACATTCTTCCTAAACGCAGGTTGGCGAGCACCAGCACGTTTCTGTCCGAGGAGCCTTGAAGTAAACGCAGGAAACGTTCAACGCGCAGCGTCTCCAGCGATGTCCACACCATGATTTCTTTGAACTCATCGAGTATTTCAACCGGTGTCATCGACGCTTTGAACCGGTGTGGAAACGACTGGTAGGTGAGCTGAGGGGAGAGATCGACGTACCGGTAATCGATAATCCGCCGGGCCCGGCTGTAGAGTTTAGCTTTGGCGAACACTTCCGGTGCGGTTTCCGGTATCGCAGATATCTCTTCGCGTGAAAGCCAGCCTCCAGTTAAACATCGCTCCAGCAGCTCCGGTGCAGGGTATACCGTTTGGTTTTTGGATCGCAGTTGTTTCAGAATGGCGTTTGCCGCTCTGAGCAGGTCGAAAGGCCGTCCTGTTTTTGCGGCCGCTTTTATCAGCCGGCTGTTCTTCCAGGTCAGGTCTTTATAAAAAGCAGCCACGGAGAATCCGTTAAACTCCAGCCTTCCGTTGACCAGGTCGACCAGCCGGGCAAGTGCCTGGGCGGAAGACGGATTCCGTTCCAACAGGGCGAAGAATACCTTGGCAAAAATATGGAAGTTGATGTTGTAGCCGCCGAAATAAACCAGCTTCCGGCACAGCGTCGGGGCAGCGGAATCGGCAAAATCGGCCGCAGTGGAAACGAATCCGCGCTGCCGGAGTTCGGGCAGTACGTTCCTGAACACGGGCTCCAGCACATCGAGCATGGCCGCGTCCATGGCCCGGTGGGTACCGGTACCGGGAAAAACCAGTTTATCGAATATGGCGACGTCATCTTCCGAATCGATGGCTCCGGTCCGAAGCAGCAGTTTCAGCGTTCTCAAGTACCGGTAGGTATTTTCCCGCAGCCTGGCCGCGACTTTAAGGACCAGAACGTTGAAGGCCTCGGGACCGAGTTTGGCGAAAAATGGAGACAGGTCCTCTACAGCGGCCATGTTGGTTGGATAGTTTGTGCCTATTTCGTCGAACAACCGCTTTGCGGCGGCTATTCTCGTCTCCTGGCTTCCGGGTTTCTCCGGCGGCGCTTTTACAAACGTGTTGCCCATCGTGAAATGAATCGTGTCACCTGCCTTTGTTGGTCGTTGATCCGGGCTAGCAGTTTATGGTACCACATTACCAACAGAGCAAACATGGGTTCCGTGTTGAGGTTAGTGCAGTAACTTAGAAGTCAGGTAAACGCGTAAAAGAAAGCCTCAGGCCGATGTGCCGGAGGCGTATATTTATTGTATAATAAAGGCAACACCCACCACGATGCTGCGTGCTAATGAGAAAACTTGAATAAAGGGGACGGCGCCATGCAATTTTCGAAATATCATGCTCTGGGAAACGATTACATCGTTATCGAGCCGGAAGAGATCGACTGGAAAACGTCGGAAGAAGCGATACAGTTGATCTGTCACCGGAACTTCGGTATCGGGTCCGATGGGATATTGTTCGGCCCGATCAAAACCAAGCAGGCCGATTTCGGGCTTCGAATATTCAATCCGGACGGCAGCGAAGCGGAGAAGAGCGGTAATGGGCTGAGAATCTTCGCCCGGTACCTGTGGGACCGGGGTCTGGTTCAAAACGAGACGTTCACCGTCTGGACCGAAGGCGGGCTGGTCCGAGTACGGGTGCACAGTCATGGTAAAACCGTCACGGTGGATATGGGCAAAGTGAGTTTTGACAGCCATGACATTCCGGTGGAAGGATCTCATCGGGAGGTTATCAACGAGCCAATGACCATTCCCGGCGGCCAGATCGAATTCTCTGCCGCCACGATTGGCAATCCCCACTGCGTGGTAATCTACGATGAAATCAACGAGAAACTGACACAAAGTCTCGGCCCGTTTATTGAAACGGCGCCATTGTTTCCCAACCGGACCAATGTCCAGTTCATGAAAGTGCTCGATCGGGAAAACATCATGATCGAAATATGGGAACGCGGCGCCGGGTACACCCTGGCTTCGGGTTCGAGTGCCAGTGCCGCCGCGGCAGTAGCCCATAAACTTGGTCTTTGCGGGCAGAATATCCTGGTCCACATGCCGGGTGGGGTTATTGCTATCGCCATTGACGATGATTACTTTATAACCATGACCGGCCCGGTAACCAGGGTAGCGGACGGTATCCTGTACGATGAGATGTTTGAGAGTCTTGAAGATCAGGATTTTGAAGAATCAGCCGGGCAATGATTTAAGGTGGAAATTGATGTTGTGAACATTTTTCTAGGCCTGTTCATGTGCCTGATTCCCGGCCTCCTGTGGCTGTGGTTTTTCTACCGCAAAGACCTCTATGAAAAGGAACCGCTGGGACTGATCTTCAAAACCTTTTTTCTCGGTGCCATGATGATTTTTCCGGTGGTCCTGGTGGAGTTGTATATCCAAGGACAGCTTGACCTTCCTCACGAAGTACGAGGCCTGGAAAATCTCGGGGCAATACTGGTACAGAGCTTTATCGTTGCCGCTCTGGTGGAAGAGTACGGCAAATATCTGGTAGTCAAACTGACCGTCTATAAGTCGGTCGAATTCAACGAAGTGATGGACGGGATTGTCTATTCAGTCTCAGCAGCCCTGGGATTCGCCACCCTGGAAAACTTCTTCTATTTTTTTCAAACCGGCTATTCAAATATCATTCTCCGTTCCATCACCGCCATGCTGGGACACATCTGCTATTCGGGCATCATGGGATACTACCTCGGCCTGTCCAAATTCACCACGAGCAAGAAACGGAAAAAACGCTATATCAGGACGGGACTTCTCATAGCCATCCTGCTTCACGGTCTCTACGACTTTCTCATCTTCTCCAACTCGGTCCTGTGCTTCTTGATAGTTCCTCTCCTCATCGTCATCTACCGCCATTTGAACAAGAAGGTCCGGTTGTCACTGCTCCTCTCCCCTTTCCGTCCCGGCCGCAAGGTGATGCCGATCATGGATGAACCTCCTCTTCCGATCGCTTTCACCCCAGATCATCCACTACTTGATGACCAGTCTGAAACAATCGACGAAGATTTGTCCTAAGCGTCCACCAACCACGTAAAACTCTCGTTAAGCTCGGCGCTTTCGCTTGCGAACAGCCGAGCGCAGGGCTGACACCCGTAACCGGACCAATACCAGGCGAAGCATCGTTCCGTGAGCCTGAGATTTAACGATAGACAATACACAGAGATATGAAGTAGAGAAACATTAAAGACGAGCGACCTGAAACGAGATTAATGAGATTGAGATGATCAGCAAGCAGTGTAGAAAGAGGACCCTATGAAGCCAGTCCGATCCTAGTCATCTCTCAAATTCAACCAGTAACAAAGCCTGTCCGTCCCACCCTGTAGTCATGCCATTAACCACATCACTTCGCTTCCTATCGACCAAACACACGATTTCCTCTCACGCTCTGCACCTTTGCGAAGCAAACAGCCGAGCGTAGAAAAAGACACCCGTAATTAGACCAATACCAGGCGAAGCATCGTTTCATGAGCCTGTTTTCTAAAATAGACATCTATTTGAGTTTCGGAGTCTCTGTATGAGGGCATAACCCGAACGGAGGCGCGCAAGCGCCGTGAGTGTCCCTCGGGAAGAGACTCTGAAACTCAAATGAATATAGAAAAAAGGTTCACTGGAACCGGTTGCGGAGGCCTTTTCTTGACTATATATATCTCCCTGCGTTACAATTACAGCTACCGAATGGAAAGGCTGGTTGCGAACGACCAATGCCGCTAGAAACCATCGATTACGATGAGGCTATCCAGGAAAGTCTGGATATGATCAAGCTGTCGCCGGCCGATACTTCCGCATACTATAATCTTGCTCGGGCGTACCAGATGAAAGGAATGCTTGACGAGGCAATCTACGCCTTCCACCGGGTTATCGATCTCGATTCCCAGGACGCCTATGCTCACAATTTTCTGGGACTGTCGTATCTCAGGAAAGGGATGCCGGAAGAGGCAGCCTTCTCGTTTCAGAGAGCTGTTTCGCTCAAAGAAGACTACTCGTTCGCTTATGCCAATCTGGGCAATGTCTACCGGAGCCGGGGTATGCTCGATGAGGCTCTGCGGTGTTTCCGCAAGACCCTGGAACTCGACCCGTCCAATGTGTTCGCCCGCACTTCACTGGGACTTCTCTTCATGGAACAAGAATTCTGGACCGAGGCGGTGCGTGAATTTGAAGCAGCCGTACACTCCCATCCGGACTATGGGTATGCCCACTACAGCCTTGGGGTACTCTACCGGCAGCGGGACATGCTGGAGAAAGCCGCCAACCAATTCCGGAAGACCGTTGTTCTCAACCCGGACGACGTCTATGCTCGTAATATGCTGGCCCAATGCATGATGGGGCAGGGAAACTTTAAGGAAGCCGGAGAAGTGCTCAGAGAAGCGCTGAATCTTCAAGAAGATTTCGTTTTCGCCATGATTAATCTGGGAGTTGTTTACAACTACACCGGCCACTATGATGAAGCCATCCATCTTCTGGACACCGCCATTTCCATCAACCCCAGTGATGCCCAAGCGCACTGCTACCTGGGGGTTGCTTATTATCAAAAGAACACCATCGATCAGGCCATGACCGAGTTCCAAAAGACGCTGTCCCTGGATCCAAACCACCAGAGAATCCATTTCTACCTTGGTCAGGTCTACCGGAAACAGAAAAAAATCGATCAAGCCATCAACGAGCTTAAAAAAGCCATTGTTATCGATCAGGGGCATCCCGACATGCACTACATGCTGGGCCGTTGTTACCAGGAGAAAGGCAGGCTGGACGAAGCGGTGAAAGAGTACCGACGGGTGGTCTCGCTCGAACCGTACCATATCGACGCTTACAACCACCTGGGTAAAGTCTACGATGCCAAAGGCATGTATGATGAAGCTGTCTCAGCCTGGCGCCAGGCCGAGTCGCTCGAACAGCACGGCCATGGACACAAGGTATCGTTCCGCCAGATAGAAAAAGCACATATTGACGAGCAAATTCAGCAATGTTTACAAAAATTACAGCAGACTCCGAAAGACATCGAGGTCCGGTACAACCTGGCCTGTTTCTACAAGAACAAAGGTCTCTACGATAAAGCGATCGTAGAGTTCGAGAAGGTTCTGGAACTCAAACCGGGAGACAAGTATGCCCAGTATTATCTAAACGTGATCATCCGGAAAAAAGGTATCTTCGACGACAATATCACCCGGTGGAGAAAAGCCTGTTTCCGTAACCCCAACGATCCCGTAGCTCATTACCATCTGGCCAGATCTTACCGCAACCGTGGCCTGATAGACAGTTCGGCCATGGAATTGGAGAAAGCGGTGGCGTTAAAACCGGATTACGTAGAAGCTCTCGTCGATCTCGGGTTCGCGTACAAGGATAAAGGACGTTCCCGGGACGCTCTGGAAGCCTGGCAGAAAGCTCGTGTTCATGATTCCGAGCGAAAAGATATCCTGGAAGTCCTGGCAGTCGAGTACCGCAACAGGGGTCTGATTGAAGAAGCGGAAGAGGTATCCCGGAAACTCATCGATTGTTATCCGGATGAAGTGGCTGGATACCTGAATATTGGGTTGGCCATGAAGAACCGATGTGCCTACCAGGCAGCCATGTCCTGGCTGGAGAAAGCCGCCCAGGTTTCACAGGGGACCAACCCCGATGTTTTCTACAATTTGAGCGTGGTAGAACGATATCTGGGTAATCTGCAGAAGGCGGAACAGTATGCCCGGGAAGCTCTGCAACTCGCTCCTGAACACGCTTTGGCCTGCTATAACCTGGGGTGTCTGCTCAGGGGCAAAGGGCAGTTCGAGGAGGCGTTGACATGGCTTAAAAAAGCCGTCGAATTGAATCCGTCTGATGAGTTCAGTCATTACAGCCTGGGAGTTATATACAAGATCCAGGGGCGGTTCGATGAAGCGGTGAAAAGCTTTTGCATGGCACTCGAGATCAATCGTGAAGACGTCTACGCATACTGTAACCTGGGAATTGTGTTTTATGAAATGGGGCGTCTCGACGAGGCGATAAAATCGTTCCAGAAAGCCTGTATAATCAACCCCAACGACGAGTATGCGCTGTACAACCTGGGAATGGCGTACTACGAGAAGAACCAGCTCAGTGAGGCCATAACCATCTGGAAAAAGGTAATATCTATCAATCCAAACGACCCCTATGCCCACTATAATCTCGGGTTTGCTTACGAGGACAAAGACGAGCCGGAACAGGCTTTGGACGAATGGCGGAAAACACTCGAACTGGTCCCTATGGACAGCAGCATGGCCCGGCATACAAAAGATCTTCTCAGGGGTATCGAAGCCAGAGTTGCGGGATGAAATCCAAGAACAAAAAAATCCCTACCCGCCAGGTCATGGTCGGCACGGTGGCAGTGGGCGGAAACGCTCCTTTGTCGGTGCAATCCATGACCAAAACAAACACCAGGGATGTGTCAGCGACGCTCGACCAGATCAATCAGTTGATTGAAGCCGGTTGTGATATTGTCCGGGTGGCGGTCCCTGATGTTAGTTCTGTAAAAGCTTTCGGTTCCATTGCCGCTAGTGTTTCCGTCCCGTTGGTAGCCGACATTCATTTTGATCACAAGCTGGCTATTATGGCTCTGGAAGAAGGCGCTGCCAAGGTCCGGGTAAATCCCGGCAACCTGGGCGGGCGCAGCCGGTTGGAGCAGGTAGCGGCCAGGGCCGCTGAACTGAACAGAGCAATACGGGTTGGAGTCAACTCCGGTTCAATACCCGGTGATATCCTTGATTCGCATGGAGGGGTAACCCCGGAAGCCATGGTCGCTGCAGCTGTCCGCTACTTGACATGGCTTGAAGAGATGCACTTTAAAAACATCATTGTATCTCTCAAGTCCAGCGATGTTTTCACTACCATCGCTGCATGCCGCTTGTTTTCCAAGCAGTTTGACGTTCCTCAGCATTTAGGCATTACCGAGGCGGGTGGTTTGCTGGCAGGAACCGTAAGGTCATCAGTCGGAATAGGGATACTGCTGGCTGAAGGGATCGGCGATACCATTCGGGTCTCACTATCGGCTTCTCCCATCGAAGAAGTCAGGGTGGGGAAGGAGATTGTACGATGTCTGGGGCTGGGCGCACCGGGTCCGATTGTGATATCATGTCCTACTTGTGCCAGAGTTTGTATAGATGTTATCGGACTTTACCACCAGGTGGAATCTGTCCTGGAAAAATCGAAGACTCCGATTACTATTGCTATTATGGGATGCGCTGTCAACGGGCCTGGTGAAGCCCGGGGAGCCGACCTGGCCGTGGCTGGTTTCAACGAGACCACGGCTGGCCTGTATCGGAACGGACGGCTTTTGAGAAAGGTAAAAATCAAGGAGGTTGCCGGTGAACTCCTGGCAGAACTCGAACAGTTCGAGCAGTCTATCGGGCAGTCATAATGAACTGATCGAGCGGTTGAAAACCAACCCCATCTATCAGCTGTTGGCTTTCGGTGTTCTGTATACCCTTCTTATAACTATTTTACCAGTTCCCGAAAACATTCAATACCTTACCTACGTGGTGGGAGTATTATGGGGCATTCAGTTCGATTTGCCGGGTCCGATGTATGTCACCGGCATTGCTGTCGCCCATTCAATTATTGCCTGGAAGATCTTCGATGCGTATGAACCTACGGTAGCATTTATCCAGACCCTGGTGGCAATAATGATCATCGGATGGGCCATCGTCAGAGTCATGAAGAACAGGATTGAGATAGCCAGCGCCAAGTCCGACGATCTTCGCGACGTCATCAAGGTGAAAGAAGAACGAATCGCCAAATTGGAAGACCGGTTGGCGGTTTCCGACCAGGTGACCGGTGAGATGGAAACAACCATGCGGCAAAAATCCGCCCGACTGTACGAGAAATCAGTCAAACTTTCCACGCTGCTCTTCAAAGTGCAGGCACTGGCCGGTAACATGAACTTTGAGGAAATACTCGATAATGTTATCGATATCCTGGTAGGAGAAGTGGGTGCGGTTAAATGTTCGGTCATGCTTGTCGACCAGGAAAAGGAAGAGCTTTACACGGTTAAATCGTATGGTTTGACAGGAGAAGAACAAAAAGTATGCATCCCGGTTGGTTCACAGAATTTCATCGGCTGGGTGGCTGCCAAAGGGTTGATCATGACTCCTGACATTGCCCGGCAGGATCCTGCCCTGATAGGGCTTATCAATAAAGGACCTCTCGCTTGCTACTGTGCCGCTCCGCTCAAAACGGAAGGCAAAATCATGGGTGTGATAAATATCGGAAAATTGAACGAAGAGGGATTCGGTAAGAACGACCGTATGCTGTTGAACACCACCGCTACCATCGCCGGGCTGTCCATGAACACTGCCCGGGTGTTCGACCAGACCAGGGAAGACCTCCAGAGCGCGAAGAAAATGTCCGAGCAGGAAATGTCGGAGAAAAAGAAGATCAGGGACATGTTCAATAAATACGTGGCGCCCCAGATCGTTGACCGGATACTTAAGACCCCCGAGCAGGTGACTCTCGGTGGGGAGAAACAACGAGTGACGGTTATGTTCGCTGATATCCGTAACTTCACCACCATGTCGGAGCAGATGGCTCCCGAACTGGTTGTGGAAATTCTAAATGCCTACCTCTCAGTCATGACCGAGACCGTTTTGAAACACGAAGGAACGCTCGATAAATACATGGGAGACGCGCTGATGGCTATCTTCGGCGTGCCACTGATGCAGGAAGATGATCCGGTGCGGGCGGTGCGAAGTGCCCTGGAGATGAAAGAGAAGGTTAACGAACTTAACCGGGAGCTTGGCCGGAAAGCTGAACAGGCGATAAAAATAGGAATCGGTATATCTACCGGCAATGTTGTCGTGGGGAACATCGGCTCCGAACGACGGATGGATTACACGGTCGTCGGTGATACGGTAAATATGGCTGCCCGGCTCGAAGCGGAAGCATTGGGTGATCAAGTCCTGGTAACGCAGGCCACCTACCGCCATGTCGAAGACCTGGTCGAAGCCAAGGATCTCGGCCCGATCAAGGTTAAGGGAAAGAGCATTTTCGTGCCGACTTATCTGGTGATGGGGTTCAAAGAAGCGGAGATGAATAATAATGGATAAACGAGGAGGAAGTACCTCTTTCCGAGGACCACTCACGCTCCTTGCCGGGCAACCGGTATCTCTCTCCGGGGACCGCTCACGGCTCCACCATCCTGGTTGCGCCTCCGCTAGGGGTCCCGTCTTTCGAGATGGCCTCCCTGCCATCTCGAAAGCCTACGTCCCCTACGAGAGACACCGGCTACCAGGTGTAAATCAACGATCTTCCTCCTCATTACAAGTATCTCGATTACTTACTCTGGTTTTAACATTATTCCTGGTGGTTGGGATTACTGGGTGTGGGGAAGAGGCGGAGCTTGGGTCTCGGAAGAATCCGGTGAAGTTGTTGTTCGTGCCGTCTACCGAAGTGGACGCGATTATTACCAGTGCCCGGGAATTAGGGAAGATGCTGGAAGAGAAGACCGGATACCATGTCGATTCACGGGTGTCCACCAGTTACTCGCTGGTGGTGGAAGCACTTGGTGCCGGACAGTGTGACCTAGCTTTTCTCAACACCTTTGGTTATGTTCTCGCACACGACAAGTACGGGGCCGAACCGCTGCTGGTGGTTATCAGGAACGGTCGGCTTTCATACCGGGGCCAGATCATCGCCTCCGCAAACGCGGGAATCGAAACTCTGGAAGACCTCAAGGGAAAACGTTTCGCGTTTGTGAACCCCAACTCCACCAGCGGTTATATCTATCCTTCCGGTCTTTTACGAATGCACGGAATAGATCCTAAACGGGCTTTTAAGGAAACTATCAACGCCGGCAGTCACTTTAACGTGGTTATGGCAGTCTACCAGGGGCAAGTTGACGCGGGCGCCACCTTTACCGATGCCCGGGATCGTGCCTTGAGCGGTTATCCTGATGTAAAAGAGAAGGTAAAGGTACTTACTTACACGGACAAGATCCCTAACGACACCGTTACCGTTCGCCGGGATCTACCGCCGGGCATGAAGGATAAATTGAAGAAAGCTTTGTTGGAGCTTGCCCGCTACGAAAAAGGCCGCCGGTTGATGATGCAGGCGTATGAGATAACCGGTTTCATCGAAGGCCGGGATGAGTGGTTCGACCCGGTTCGGGTGACTGCCAAGGTCATGGGATTAAACATCGAGGAAATGGTGAAGACCGGTGGCAAAAAAAAGAAAACACCGAAAAAGAAAGAGGGAGCGGGAAAGTAGGTATGGGACAGAATGACGGATTGACGATAGCCACCGGGTATAAAGTAACTTCCGAACCCATCCTGAACATCCGCAACCTCAGCCTGGTGTGGCCCAACGGAACCATGGGCTTGAATAATCTGGACCTCAAGGTTTACCCGGGAGAATTCGTGGTGGTAATCGGGCTTTCAGGTTCCGGTAAATCAACGCTTCTCAGGTGTATTAACCGTTTGGTGGAACCTTCCGCCGGAGTTATCTTCTTCAAAGACAGGGAGTTGACCGCTCTTAACGAGAAAGATCTCAGGGTCGCCCGGCGCGAGATCGGGATGATCTTCCAGCAGTTCAACCTGGTTAAACGACTCAGCGTGCTGGCTAACGTGCTCACGGGCAAACTCGGGTACGTGCCGGCCTGGTGGTCACTCTTTAATAAGTTCAGTGATGAGCATGTTCATGAGGCTTTTAATAACCTGGAGAAGGTTGGATTGGAGCCGTACTGGCAGCACCGGGCTTCCGAACTTTCCGGCGGCCAGCAGCAGCGGGTGGCCATCGCCCGGGCTTTGATGCAGCAGCCCAAGATGATGCTGGCTGACGAACCGGTGGCCAGTCTCGATCCGGCTACCTCGCACACGGTAATGAAGTACCTGGTGGACGTTAATCGTAACGAGGGATTGACGGTGCTTTGCTCCCTGCATTTCCTGAGCCTGGCCAGAGAGTATGGTACCAGAATAATAGCCTTGAAAAAAGGTGAACTGGTGTTCGATGGCCATCCCAAAGACATCGATAAGAAACGCTTCAAGGAGATTTATGGGGAAGATGCCGTGGAGGTGGAAATACACTGATGAAATCATCGCAATCACCATCTTCTTCCGTCCCTCCCCGCCGGAAACGCTTTTACCATGGCAGTTCGCTCGTGTTCCTGGTTGTTCTGGCAGCTGTCTACTCTTACGGTTGGTACATTACCGATATCGATCTCAGGCAGTTCGGAAACGTCAGAAAAATCTTTCCCATCGTCAAGGCTATGCTCTCGCCCAGCCTGTTCGAGTGGAACGTGAGAAAGAAATCGGTACTTACCTCTTTTGCCTACCCTTCGGAACTTTTTCAACCGCCGGATGAACACCTGGTACTCAGCATCTATCAGGGAGAAATCGGCGATACCATTACCGTTGAGGGTCGGAAACTTCCGCCTTCCAGGAGCGGTATGCTCAAATGGATTTCTTTAGGCAAAGAGAGCCGTGAGATATTTCTTACCGAGTTCACTACGGGCTCGCACGGTGAATTGGTATGTGAAGTGACGGTACCCGAGCAGGCGAGTATGACCAACCTGCTCGAGCTCCAGATTATCGAGGAGAAGACGCTACCGTATTTGTGCCAGCAGTGTTTTATCGTGCCATCGCTGAAACCGGGTGCGACCGCCGACAGCCCCAGTGTGGAGCTCTCTGTGTACACGGGCCGGGTAAGTGACCTGCTCGAGCTTCATGGTGAGAGGTTTGAACCCAATACCCAGGCCCAGATCTACTGGGTAAGCGGGCGTATATCCCTGGAACCGGTGCTTACTGTTCAGGTCGACAGTGCGGGAAACTTCCGGGGAACCATGGCGGTACCGCCGCTGGCAGGCGAGAAGGGTAAAGAAACTACGCTCCAGTATCTGGACACCGTCACCGAAGTCAGAACGGGTGGTTTCCATCTGACGGAAGCGGCGGGAATGGTGTTGAAAAAAATACTGGAAACGGTGTTTCTGGCGTTGATTGCTACCACCATCGCCGTGATTATCACGGTCCCCTTGAGTTTCCTGGCAGCGGGCAATGTTATGAAAAAGAATAGGTTTGGAACTTTCGTTTATTACGTGGTCCGTGGCATTTTTAACATTGTTCGTTCAGTTGAGCCGTTGATCATGGCCATGGTGTTCTCCATCTGGGTTGGAATCGGGCCCTTCGCCGGCGTGCTCGCCCTGGCTTTTCATTCGGTGGCATCTCTGGGTAAACTTTATTCCGAGCAGATAGAAACCATCGATCCGGGACCCATCGACGCTATCGTGGCCACCGGTGCCAAGCGCCTCCAGGTGATCCGATACGGGATAGTCCCGCAGATAATTCCGAGTTTTCTGGCTTTCACCATCTACCGCTGGGACATCAATGTCCGGATGTCAACTATCATCGGTTTCGTGGGTGGCGGCGGTATCGGGTTCATTCTCCAGCAGTGGATCAATCAAACCAGGTTTCATGAGGCTGGAACGGCACTCTGGGCTATCGCCATCGTGGTTTTTGTGATGGATATTGCCAGCGCCAAAATCCGGGAAAAGATTGTGTAGGATCGGAACACATCGGCAGGAGGACCGTTTATGGCTGAGCCGTCTACCGAATGCAGTCTGCTGCTGGCTCGGGAACGCAAGACCAAGGTCATTTGCGCCGAACTGAACAACTTTACCGACCTGAAATCTACCCTGGGCTCGGTCATACATCATATCCGGGAACTGACCGGCTGCCAGGCGCTCAGTATCCGGCTTCACAACACAGGAGATTACACGTACCTGGTATACGATGGGTTCCCGGAGTCACATATAAAAAAAGAGAACAGTCTCTGTTCCCGGGACGAATGCGGAAACCCGGTGGTCTCCGCCGACGGAAGCTGCCAGTTGGAGTGTCTCTGCGGTCATGTTATCGACGGACGTTTCGATTCCAAGCTCCCGTTTTTCACTCCCTACGGCAGTTTCTGGACCAACAACTCACCATCGCTTACTTCCAGGATCAAAGACGACTTCCAGGTGTCGATTCTACGTGGACATTGCTTTTCAGCCGGGTATCAGTCCATGGCGCTGATACCCATCAAACAGCAGGGTAAACGAGTGGGGCTCATCCAGATCAACGATTTTAAGGCCGGTGCTTTCACCGAGAACCTGATCGAATACCTGGAGACCATCGCCTCCCAGATCGGACTGGCGGTCCGCAACAGCATGATTCACACCAATCTCAAGGAACGCGAGCAGGAACTTGAACAGGCGCAGCAAGAACTGCTTACCAGTAACCGGCGACCGTCTCTATTCCACCTGCAGACCTAACTTCTGCATCTTCATAACGGCTTCCTTGGGATACTCGAACAGGTCCATGGCCGACTGCAGGGTGATCTTTTCATCCTTGTAAAGGTCGATGAGGTATTGGTCGAGGGTGACCATCCCGAGATCTCTCTGGGTGGAGATGATAGAGTACAACTGGTGCGTTTTCCGTTCCCTAATAAGGTTTTTCACCGCGTGAACACCCACCAGGATCTCCAGGGCGGCCACCCTGCCTTCGCCGGAGGCCATGGGCACGAGACGTTGGGCGATGATGGCCCTGATCGAATCCGCCAGTTGCATCCTCACCTGGTTTTGCTGTTCCTGGGGGAAAATATCGATTATTCGTTCCACGGTCTTGGTGGCGTTGTTGGTGTGCAGGGTGCCCAGCACCAGGTGACCGGTCTCCGAAGCGGTGATGGCCAGCCGGATGGTCTCGATATCCCTGAGTTCGCCGACCAGGATGATGTCGGGGTCTTCACGCAAGGCCGCTTTCAGCGCGGAGGCGAAACTTTCGGTATCCACGCCGACCTGTCGCTGGGATATCAGGCTGTTGATGCTCTTGTGTTCGAATTCAACCGGATCCTCGATTGTGATGATGTGGTGGCTTTTGGTCATGTTGAGATAATGAACGATGGCAGCTAACGTGGTGGTTTTTCCCGAACCGGTCGGCCCGGTAACCAGCACCAGCCCGTTTGGATGCTCGAACACCCCCTTCAGGACCGAAGCCATACCCAGTTCTTCGATAGTCTTGATTTCCAGCGGTATGGCCCGCAAGACGGAGCACAGGCCTCTCCTGGTGTAAAAACAGTTGACCCGGAACCGTCCCACATCGGCGACCGAGTAAGCTATATCGATTTGCCGGTGTTCTTCCAGCGTCTGACGCTGCTGCTTCGAAAGAATACCATAGACCAGCCGCTGGTTGTCTTCCGGCGCTAGATCGGGGAGTGTCGTTTTCAACAGGCAGCCGTCGATCCTGAATATCGGGGGAACATTGATATTGAGATGCAGGTCTGAACCTTCGGAGTTGACCAGGGCGGTGAGAAGATCGTCCATACTGTATCCGCTGGTGTCGGAACAGCTGATTTTTACTATCCCGGCAGCTTTATTGACTTCCGTGTCCATCCGGACGGGCTCACTGGCAGTCCGGGTTGGCGGCATGAAAACTTCGGGAAGATCATTCTGCGGAGCTTCCTGGAGTGGAGCACTTTGCGGAGGAAGTTGAATCCTTTCAGGCGGTGCAACTTCCGGAATAAATTCCCTTGGCGGTTCTTGCGGTGCAACCTCCGGAATAATTGCCTTCTGCGGTTCTTCTTGCATTATCTCTTTCGGTTTTCCTTCGGCTTCTTCCTGGCTTGAATCAAGAAACTCGCGCATCCATTCGTTGGCGTCCATGGCCTGTTCCTCCCGGGTGAATTTAAGCAGTAACAGTGTATCAGATGGCGGTCCTTCCGTCCATACCGACTTTTTTTATTGCTTTTTCCGTTGGTTTTGACTAAATATGGTAGTGAACGGTGGTGAATGGAAACCATGTCAGACGAGGTTGACAACTTCATCTTCGACCTGACCAGCGAACTCGAGGAAATGCGTATCAGGGCCTGCCGGGTACTGGCCCAGATAGGCTGTGAATCGGCCATTGCCCCTCTCAGGGAAGCGACCCGGGATGAAGCTCCCGCAGTCCGGTACTACGCCGGGAAAGCATTGAATGCGGTCAAGATGCGGATGGTGGCGGCTTCCGGCAAAATACCGGTTGAGCGTGAAACCCTGGCCGAACGCGCCGAGCGGCAGAAACTTACGGAAGGCGAGTATCTCCAGTATCTGAGTGATCCCGAGGACAAGACCCGGCTTGAAGCTATCGGCAGTTCGGTCACCTGCAGTCTTTTTTTCGGCGACGGTAAAATTCTGCACAAACTCCTGGAACGGCTGGAACAGGAAGACAACACGTTTATCTTATCGTCCTTGATTAAAAGTGTCGGTCTTCTGGGAGACGATTCCGTTATTCCTATTCTGACCCGTTACCTGCGGCACAAGAATCCGCGGGTGAGGGCAAATACGATCGAGTCGCTGGGGTACATGAACTTGAAAGATGTGTTTCCACTCATCATCCCGATGCTGGAGGATTCCGATCACCGGGTCATGACCAGTGCCGTGATCGCACTCCAGGATTGCGATCAAGTAAATGTCATGGACACCGTGGCCCGGATGCTCAATTCGGACAAAGTCTGGATGAGGGACAGTGCAGCGTATGCTCTCGGTGAAATAAGGACAGACGAGTCGGCCGACATGCTCTTCGGGATGATAGAGTGGGAACCCAAGTATGGTATCTGCTTGAAAGCAGTCAGGAGCCTGGAGAAAATCGGGACCAGGACCATCCTGCCCCGGGCCATCAAACTTCGTTCATCCCTGGGCGATCCGAGAAAGAAAAGTATTGCCGAATACCTGATCAAGCGTCTGCTCGGACAGGAGGTTGATATCAGGGACTATTTCGATGAGAATGCGATGTTTATTGCCCGGCCGGAGGGGTATGATGGACAGGAGACCGACAACCTGTCGGCGTATGATAAGGAAGCTTTCCGTCTTTACAATGAAGGTCTCCGGGCGATAGAAAGTCAGGAATTCATCGTGGCCGCCGAGCTATTTCAGAAAATTGTTCTGGACTACTCGGAGAGCGGCTGGGCTTCCATCTGCGGGCACATGCTAGAGACCATCGGTGAACGGAAAGAGGAAGACGAAGACGAAGAAATTCCGGTAACAGAGAGCGATTCCGAGAGTGAAGAAGAGGTTCTGGAAACAGGAAAAGACACTGAAGACGTGGTGGCCACCGTGGAGTCACTTATTCATGATCTTTCGAATCCTGACGAAGAAATCCGCAGGAACACCGTCATCAAACTGATGGCCATCGACGACTCACAGGCTATCAAACCGCTTACCAGGGCCGCCATGGATAAAGACAGCGTCGTCCGTTACTTCGCCAAACGAGCCCTGCGCCGGTTTCAGGTTGAATCGGAAGATTCACAATAAATAGCATCTTGCAATACCATTATAATTCCACTACCATCGATAACGGTATGATTATCTCCGTGAACGGCTTGAAGAAAGAGTTTGTACTATCCAGGACCCGTCCTGGCTTCTGGGGTGCCGTCAAATCATTTTTTTCGCCGATGAAAACCACGGTAACCGCCGTAGACGGGATCAGTTTCGAAGTCGAGGAAGGTGAACTTCTGGCCTTCCTGGGGCCGAACGGAGCAGGGAAGTCCACCACTATCAAGATCCTGACCGGTATCCTCCATCCCACGTCGGGAGAGGTGTCGGTACTGGGGATCGTCCCGTGGCAGGACCGGATCTCTCTCTCGCGGCGGATCGGATCGGTGTTCGGGCAGAAATCACAGCTATGGTACCATCTGCCGCCTGTAGACACCTTTAATCTGCTGGGAAAGATCTACGAAGTGGATGATCGGGATTTCAAGAAACGGCTTGATCGGCTGATAGAACTTTTCGAGCTTGACGAGTTTAAAAATATCCCTATCAGGAAGCTCTCGCTGGGACAGCGGATGCGCTGCGAAGTGATGGCGGCGCTGCTGCACGCTCCCCGTATTCTGTTTCTGGACGAACCCACTATCGGGCTCGACACTATTGCCCGGAACAATATGCGGGCGTTCATCCGCCGGCTCTCGGAGGAGGAGAACGTAACTATTTTTCTGACCAGCCACGACACGCAGGACGTGGTTTCCATCTGCCGCCGGGCTATCATCATCAACCACGGCGGGATTGTTATTGATACGAAAGTCAAAGAACTAAAACGGAAGTATTTCCGATGGAAAACTGTCGAATTGCACCTTGACCAGGACCTTGGACCGGATTTCAAATTACCGGGAGTGACGCTGTTAAAACACAAAAAGAAAGAAGACGGATTCGGTATCAAACTCGAGGTCGATATCGACGCCGTGCCGGTGGAAACGGTTATCCGGAAAATCATGCGTCGTCGTCGTCTCCTGGATATCACTATCCTGGACCCCCCACTGGAAGAGGTAGTGTCCCATATCTATCAGAAGAAAGTAGAATAATCGTGACCGCCGCTGCGCTGGTTAAACGCAAGACAGGAAAATATCTGAAGGTTTTTACCATCAACCTGAAGAACCGGATGGTTTATTTTCACGACCTGGTGTTTTCAAGTGTCTTCATGGCGCTCATCATTTTTATTTTCCTCAGGCTATGGCAGTCGGTATTCTCTGCCGGCAACCGTGAGGCCATCTGCGGGTTTTCCCTGGCGGACATGATCTGGTACATGGTCATTACCGAAGCGGTTGTCCTGTCTCTGCCGCCGGCCAACCAGGAACTTGACGAACAGGTAAAATCGGGGCAGATAGCTTGTTACCTGGTGCGTCCCATGAACCTTATCCTGTACCATTTTTCCTATTACCTGTCCAAGGTGGTGCTTAAGCTGCCGGTGAACTTTCTGGTGGGAGTGATCCTGGCGCTGGTGTTCGTGGGTCCCATCGGTTTGCCGGCTCATCCGGTCAACCTGCTTCTCATCTTGTTTCTGGCCGTCAGCCTGGATTTCATCATCAAGATGAATATCGGAATTCTCTCGTTCTGGATAGAAGAAACCGCCCCGGTATACTGGATATACCAGAAACTTGTTTTCACCCTGGGCGGTCTCATGATCCCGCTGGATGTGTTCCCCGATTGGTTGAAAACCTGGTGCCTCAAACTGCCGTTCCGGTTGATTCCCTACTCGGTGAGCCGGCTGTATGTTTCTTATTCACGGGAACTGTTTTTCGACACACTGTTCTATTTCGCCGTATGGATGGTGCCGTTTACGGTCCTGCTCGTGATTCTTTACCGGAAGGGGGTGGAAAAACTCAATGTCCACGGCGGTTAAAACCATCAAATATGTCTGGTGGTGCATGATCTACAACCTCAAATCAGCCATGGAATACAAGACTAGTTTTGTCATCCAGGTGATCGGTATGATCATCAACGACCTGACGATGATCTTCTTCTGGTGGATCTTCTTCACATGTATCGCTACGGTCAACGGTTACCGGTTCAACGATCTTATGCTTCTGTTTGCCCTTCCGGCAACCGGGTTCGGTCTGGCTGAAACGGTTTTTGGTAACCATCGCCGGCTCTCAAAACTCATCGCCGAGGGTGGACTGGACGGATACCTGACGCTTCCCCGTGACGTCCTGCTCTCTGTCATTACCGCCCGGACCAATGTGTCCGCCATCGGGGACTGCATCTTTGGAGCGGGACTCTTCTTCCTGATCCAGGAACTGTCTACGTACCGGGTTGCGATCTACCTGTTCGGATCGGTTACCGCGGCCCTGATCTGGGTGTCATTCTCGGTCCTGGTGAGCAGCCTGTCATTCCTGTTCGGCAACGTGGAAATCTTTGCCGGCCAGGTTTCCAACGCCCTGATTACCTTTTCTCTCTACCCGCCGAAGATATTCCAGGGCTTGACCAGGGTGCTGCTTTACACAGCCATTCCAGCCGGCTTCCTCTGTTACTTACCGGTGTCGCTTGTATACCGGTTCAACTGGAATGTTCTGGCCGCTATTCTGGCGTTCACCGGGGGGATTATGTTCGTGAGCAGGCTGGTGTTTTCCATTGGATTAAAAAAATACGAATCGGGAAACCTGTTAGTACTAAAAATGTAAAAAGCCATCATCCTGATTCTCATGAAATATGCGAGCTAGTGTTCCGTCCCGGAAATAACTTCACAAAATCGCTTGATCTTTTCAATGATTGAATCAGCAGTTGCTGTCCACATAAACGGCTGAGTATTTTTGTTATAATTATCCACAAAAACACTGATTTTTGCTACTAAATCCTTAACACTGCTGAATGTTCCTCGACGTATTGCTTTTTGGGTAATGATGTTGAACCAGATTTCAACCTGGTTAAGCCAGGAAGAGTATGTAGGAGTAAAGTGCATCTGATATCGGGGACGAGCAGATAACCAACGCTTAATTTTAATGTGTTTGTGTGGTGAGTAATTATCGACTATCAAATGGATATCCAGGTCGTCTGGTACATTAGCATCGATATGTTTTAAGAAGCGAAGGAACTCCTGATGCCGATGACGAGGCTTACATTGCGTGATAACCTTGCCAGTAGCAATATCAAGCGCAGCGAATAAAGTTGTTGTGCCATTACGAATGTAATCATGGGTGATGCCTTCAACGTAACCAAGCCCCATTGGTAACACCGGTTGCGTTCTATCCAAAGCTTGGATTTGGCTCTTTTCATCGACACACAACACCATTGCATTGTCAGGGGGATTCAGGTACAGGCCTACCACATCACGGACCTTCTCAACAAAAAAAGGATCCGTCGAAAGTTTGAAATGTTTTTGGCGATGTGGCTGTAAGCCAAAGGCTCTCCAAACCCGGTGCACTGTGGATTTTGAGACATTTGTTTCTTCTGCAATGTCGCGACAACTCCAGTGCGTTTTTCCCTTTGGTTTTGATTCCAGCGTTTTCTTAATCAATCCTGCAACTTCCTCATCTGAAATTGAGCGAGGTCGCCCCGGCCGAAGTTCGTCATAAAGCCCCATAAGTCTTTGGTCAAAAAAGCGGTTTCTCCACTTACCAACGGAAGTTTCAGATAAACCAATACTCTGTGCAATGTCACGATTGGACATATGTTCAGATGCCATCAAAATGATTTTCGCTCGCCTAACTAAGCCATGGGGAAGAGTGCGCGAATTTGCAATACCCATGAGTTGTTCTCTCTCATCTTTACTCAGTTCAAGATCTGGAATTGGACGTCCTCTTTTGGCCATATAAACCCTCCTTTTAAAGGAGGATATCATACATTCTCTATTTATACAACTTATTTATGGGACACTACACTAG
>CAZQHK010000001.1:246365-249007 GCA_964593455.1 uncultured bacterium | reverse complement strand
AGTTGTCGACATTGATAACCGTACCGCTGATGCTGCCTGTGGGAACCACTTCGGACAGGCTGAAATCTATGTTCTGTCTCGCCTCGCCGTCGGTGACGACAACTTGGCCGGCGTTGGCAGCCAAAGCCTGGTTGTTGAACCACTCGGCGTCGAAGTCCGGTTTGAACGCTTTCACGAAGTAGGTACCGTCGGGAACATTCGGGAACGAGTAATCCCCGTTGCTGGGCATACTCGGGGTTTTAGCCAACGGCTGGTCATCACCCGTGGCACCATCCCAGGTGCCGTTGGTACCGGCATCCCAAAGCTCTACCGTAGCTCCAAGAAGCGGGGAGGAATCGGCGACATTGATGACCGTACCGCTGATGCTACCCGTGGGCTGACTGCCGCCGGAGGCTTCAACTACTACCGGGTTCGGAGTGACGCCGAGTGTCAGAGCACCGTAGGAAGCGGTGACGATGATGTTCTCCGCCGTATCGTACACGAGATCATCAAACATCGCCCGGCCGGAAACAGCCGCCTTCGGGTTCGTGCCGTCGCTGAATGAACCGCTGCCGCCGGTTTTACCGATAGTAATCTGGCCGGTCTCGCTGAGCAGGGTATAACTGGCCTCATCAAGAACACCAGCTACCAGCGGTGGCCAGGCTTCTCCCTGGGTTACCGGGCTGGCGTATTCCAGGATAACGATTTCCACCGGGGTCGGAGCTTCAATCGGGCTGTTAAACGCACCCGGGGTGGCTCCGGCCGTTACCAAGGCTTCCGAGCCCGAAACACCGTAGAGGTAATCCAGATGGGCCGCCGCTGTACAGGTGTGCCAGCTGGACGGAGCCGTGCCGGCACCGGGATAGTTCCACTCACCGTCTCCCGCTCCGGACTCGTTCCGCTCCATGGAATACTTGCTGTCCGGATTGCCACCGAACCATCCATCAAAGCCTGGATCGGCCGAGTTGAGGTTGGCCTGGTCCATGATGTCGCCGTCGGAAGATTTCAACACCAGCTGTTCGCCGCCGTCGAGCAGGCTCACACCGCTGTTTTCCACGACCACTACCGGCAAGGTTTCGAAACCGTCCATGATGACACAGTTGACGTCGGTAATACCGTAGTTGGTAATGATCATGTATCCATCAACAGGAATGACCGGCGTGTCGGGTGGAATAGTAATGGTGCCAGGTGACCCCGAACCAAGACCATCGATAGTCCAGCCGGATAGATTCATCGCGAGATCGTTGACGTTCTTGATTTCTATCCACTCGTCACTGGTACTGGCGGTGCCGCCCTTCCACATGATCTCGTTGATCACCACCGGACTCTGTACCGGCACAAAAACCTCGGGATGTGCTTCTTCTCCACTGGAGTTTTGAGGATCATCGTAAACGACTCCGAACGTTTTTCCCGGGACCACTTCCAGGGTATTGCTGTCAATCGAAGGTGTCGCGGAGCCCGCCATGGGTATGGATCCTTCAAACACCCCGGTATTGATGTCGGTCTCGGACAACGTGACATTTTCATTGTCCAACTGATAGCCGACTGTTACCTCTACCGTGTTCCCCGCCAGGGGGTCGGTGTTGGCAAGCGAGTCGTTGTCCGACACCCGTATATACAGGGTTTCAAATGGGTAGATGTCCGTCGCCGAATCAATATACTGCGCATCAAGGAACAGGCTGAGGGTCGCGGTCACAGGACCGGCAGACGCCGCCAGGCTGAAGCTGATATTCTCAGCCGCACCGCCGGCACTGACTGTTACCGCGTCCGCGTTGGAAACGGCAACTTTGTTGTTAAACCATTCAGGTTCGAAACCACTGCTCTTGGCAACCAGGAAGTAGCTGCCGTCTTCAATGTTGGTAAACGCATAGGCTCCGCCGGTTATGGTCGGATCATCATCTATCCTGTGATCATCATCCGCAGCCCCATCCCAGGTCCCGTTCGGACCAGCGACCCACAGCTCTACCGTGGCCCCGATAATCGGGTTCGAGTCGCCGGCGTTGATAACCGTGCCGCTGATACTGCCTGTAACCTGAGTTTCCGCCAGGCTGAAGTTGATCGACTGAACCGCCGCGCCGCCGGTTACCGTGACCGGATTCGCCTGGGCGGCCGGATCCTGGTTGTTATACCACTCTGCATCGTAACCGTCCGTGAAAGCCACCACGAAGAAAGAGCCATCGGGCAACTGGTCGAAGCTGTAGACACCGCCTGTTGTGGATAAAGTGTGAGCTACACTATCGTCGTCATCCGTAGCACCGTCCCAGGTACCGTTCTGGCCGGCAACCCACAGCTCTACCGTAGCGCCGAGGATAGCAGTGCCAGCCTCATCGACAACGACACCCATGATCGAACCATCGCCCGTGGGAGAAGCACCCGAACCCAGGCTGAAGTTGATGTTCGGGACCGCAGCGCCGGCACTCACAGTGACCGGGTTCGCCTGGGCGGCCAAGACCTGGTTATCGTACCACTTCTCGTCCAACGTGTCAGTGAAGGCTACCACGTGGAACGCACCGTCGGGTAACTGGTCGAACACGTAGAGACCGCCCGTGAAAGTCTGGACCTTACCGACCGGATGATCGTCACCGGCGGCACCGTCCCACGTATCGTTAGAAGCACCGTCCCACGTATCGTTCAGACCATCAACCCACAGCTCCACCGTGGCG
>CAZQHK010000001.1:239091-246265 GCA_964593455.1 uncultured bacterium | reverse complement strand
ACGTAGAGACCGCCAGTGAACGTCTGGACCTTACCGACCGGATGATCGTCACCGGCGGCACCGTCCCACGTATCGTTCAGACCATCAACCCACAGCTCGACCGTGGCCCCAACGATCGGGTTCTCAGTAGCTGCGTTGATAACCGTACCGCTGATGCTACCCGAGCCCGTCGAAGGCGCGGCGGTAACCTCAATATCCAGACTTCCCTGGCCGTTTGTCGGGTCGGCATCGCCGGCAACAAGCGAGTAATACCCAGTGGCGTCGCCAAAGTCTACCTGACATGTGGCCGCGGACTGGGCGGTGGCCGGAGTGTTAGCAGTGAACTGGACCTCGAAGACCGATCCATTATCTTCCGCAGTCAGAGACGATGTCAACATGGTTATGAGAAACTCAGCGTTTTTCGGTGCCTGCAGCGAGTAATCTGTCCCAACTGTATATGGAATACCATTTAGCTTATACGCCGTAACTATGAGAGCTCCCCACCCAGGCTGGGATGTAGGTATACCTAAACTGATCTGGTCGAGATTATCATCAATAGCCAGGTTGGGCTTGAAGAACAGGCTGAAGGTCTGAGCGGTGAGACCGGCACCGATGGTGTTCGGGACCAGCTCCGCCACACCTTTGGCGGCCGGTGCTGCGGCGGTCGGGGTAACCGTAGCACTGGCGGTGTTGTTGGACAGATCCGGGTCTTTCGCTCCTGAAGCGGTGATGGCGGCGGCGTTGGTGATGTCGCCTTCACTATCGGCGGTGGCGGTAATATTCAGGGTAGCAGAAGCAGAAGCAGAAGCAGCCAGCGTGCCCACGGTCCAGATGCCGGAGGAGGAATCGTACGATCCGCTGCTATTGTCACTGGCATAGGTCAAACCGGTGGGAAGCGAATCGGTAACAGTCACGCCGGTTGCCTGGTCGGGACCGTTGTTGAGCAATGTGAGAGTGAAGGTAATTTCGTCATCGACGGTCGGGCTGGCGTTGTCCACGCTCTTCGCGAGATCAAGGTCGGCGGTGGCGGCCACTTCCATCTTGAGGGACCCCTTGCCATCGCCGGTGACGTCCCCGGATGCGGCCTCGTGCTTAACACTGTCACTGCCTTCAAATTCAGCTAGAATTTCTGCCGGGTCTTGTACATTAGCCGGCGTGTCGCAAGTAAATACGACCGACACCGGTATTTCCGCCGGAGCAACCGGACTAAATGAAATATCGAAATATCCCGCATCCCGGTTAACCGTGTAACCGGTGGTCAATTCTGTTTCGCCAAAAGACACCGAACCGACAGACGGTGTACTCCAGCCGGCCCCGGACGGGAAGGTAACATAGATAACTGAAAGTTCACCCGTGCTTGTGTAGTGAACGATAAACTCTTGTGCAGTGGCGCCGGGAGCCACCCGGTTGGGTGCGATCTCGGCTACGGCGGACGCTTCTACCGTCGGGGCGCCTACCGCTCCGGGGTCGTCGATGACACCGTTAACGGTGCCGTCGCCGTCGCCGTCGCCGCCGTCGGTGAGGGTCAGGGTGACGGTGTTGGCAATATAATCAAACTCGGCGTGGGGGTACTCGTGGAATCCCTGGTCGTCAACTTTGTAATACTTGGCACCCGGCTTGAACGGGGTCGGCCAGCCCATGGTGATCTGGACCGTCTCACCCTGCACTATGTCGGCCACTTCGAACTGCACCAGGCCGTCGGGAAACTCAACATCTGCCGGTTTATTATCCTGTACAACCTCCTGGTCGGTGTCCGCTACCGGTTTGACTGCGGAGAGCTTGGCACCGCTTGAACCAGCAACGCCCATTTTAACCTGGCCGGTACCGGTAGCTGATGGCGGAGTGGCCACAGTGGCATCATCTGGAGTGTCGTCTTCGTGGTCAGGTACGCCGTCGCCGTCGGAATCGGGGGCTTCGTCAGGCGTGGCAATACGGATATTTTCATTATCTTCTTCGTTGGGATCGGAAGCTGAATCGCTGGCCCGCACCCCGAAGGTGTAGGAAACTCCGGATTCAAGCCCGGAAATAACCACTTTGTTGCCGTAATATGAACCGGAGTCGAGCATATCGCCGGAGAAAACGCGAACATTGTTGTTTGACCAGTCGGCAAAATCCCAGTCGTCTGTTTGAGCAAAGTAGATCCGGTAGATCACAGGATCACTTGAAAGAGGGGCTTCGTCATACTCGTCGGTAGCGTAATCAAACTCCACCGCCACGGCATTACCCGGGCCCTCGGAGTAAGCAGCCTGGACACCCTGCCTGAACTCGTCCTCCCAGACGGGAGGGAAAAGGTCGGCGCCACCGGTGAGCTTGCCGATGAGCGTCATGTCGTTGAAGGTAATGTTGCCCCAGGTGTCGTCGGCGCGGACACCGAAAACGTATTCCACGCCCAGGTCAAGACCGGTGACATCGTAGTAACGGACGTCCTCCTCACCCTCGGGCACACCGGCGGCGGTCTCTATCACCGGGATAATCTGATTGTTCGCCCAGTTGTCCTGGTCCCAGGCAAGACCGGTGTTGTAGAAGATTCCGTAGGTAACGGGAGCAGATACGTCTTCCGCCGCGCTGAAGAAGACCCGCATAACGGGAGCGTCTTCAACCTCGTCTTCCCGGATATCGGAGATACCCATCATGCCAAAGACATGCGGATGTTCGTCATCGTAGAAATCGGTGTCGAGCGTGGTGGTCTCGCCTTTGGTTATAACGACTGCCTCGTGGAACTGTTCGGCTTCCAAACCATCGTGGTCCGACTCCACCAGCACGTCGTATGTGCCTTTAGGTATCTTAAAGGAAAACAACCCCTGCCTGTCGGTCACCGCGATGTAATTGGTGCCAAGCACCTGGACATAGGCCTGCTCGAGCGGGTAGCCGGTAACAACAGCAGGTGAAGTGCCGCCGTTTAGCTGCGGTCCGCCGTCGGTCACGCTGACGGTGCCGGACAGGGTACCGGCGTCAACCATAGCGTCCCCGGCGCTAAGTGCGAAATCAACCGGCGTTACCGTTCCCTGGGCGACGGTGACGGCCGTCTTCACTTCCGCCTGGTAACCGGATAAGAGAGCCAGCACGGTGTAGGTGCCGGGTTCGATCCCCAATATCTCGTAATCACCCGAAGAGTCGGCGATAGCGAATCCTTCCCGGCCGAGTTCCTGTATCTGGACCATGGCTCCCATGGCTGGGTCCCCGCCTGAAACCGTTACCGTACCAGTGATACCGGTGGGTTGAAGGGTAACGGGATCCATGGTGGTGGTAGTGTCGGCGGTAACGATGACATCGTCTATCGTCAGGTGGTGTTCGTCAACGCCCTGGCCCAGGTCGCCGAAACCAACGGTCCAGGTACCTGCGGGCACGTCGATAATTTTCCAGGCTCCGTCGCTGTCGGTCACCGCCAGGTATTGGGTGCCCATCACCGCCACCAGGATACCCTCGTGGTTCGCGGTTTCTCCTGCTTCTACCTGCCGGTAGGCGTATCCTTCGAGAGCACCCCGTTCGGTGGAGTCCATGATCAGGCTGAAAACGGTCAAATTGTTGGTAACAGCCGCGTTGACGGTCACTCCGGACGGGTAGCGGCCAAGCTCGTACCCGGGCCGGGTGAACATCAACTGGTAGCCCGTTCCCACCGGGACCTGGGTGAGGGTGAAAAACCCGCTCGAATCGGTGGCGGCCACGTAACTGGTGCCAATCACCATGGCCAGGGTACCGGAAAAGTCGCCTGTTGAGTCTGTCCCGGAGAGCAGCACCTGCCCTTTGATGCTTCCCGTAGGAGTGAGGGCCAGGTCGACGATAGTGGCGGCTTTAGATTCCACCTTCGCTGTCTGCGACGAGCGGTATATGCCCTTAGTGGCCACCACAAAGTAAGTGCCTTTCTCCACGTCGGTAAAGGTGTAAACGCCGCCGCTGTCGGCAGCCGTGATGTAACTTCCGCCGTCATCGTTGGCTTTCAGGTCCAGCATCCGGCCGGCCTTGGGTTTTACCGCCCGGGCCGGCTGTGTGCCGTCTGCAGTCATCCTGGTGGCGATGACGATGGAGCCCGACGGATCGGCGTTACCGGGCAGGGCCACTTTACCCGAAAGCGTGCCCGTTTCCTTGACGAAACCTGGAAGAGAACCGCCGCCACCGCCACCGCAGCCCCAGATAACCAGACCGACGGTACCGAGAGTTGCCATGATCAAAACCGACATTAAAGCGAATCGAATCTTATTGCGTAATACTTTCTTCACCTGCATATCCCTCCCTCGAGATACGTGCATAGTAATGTATGTTTAGGTGTTTCGCGGGCGCGCATGCGCACGCTCGACAGTACAAACAGGGCGCAGAGCTTCCTCTACCCCCAACATATAAATCTATTAATACAAGCGTTAAACAGCGAAAGAATACCTCCCTGAGTGCTGTTTGTCAAGGAAACAAACAGGTGATTTTTCTCACATTTTCATTTCCTCAGCACAGCTTCACTTTGCTTTTTTTTCTCCAAACTTTAAACAATACTCTTTAATATTTACAATTGCAGTTATAAATCACGTAAAACGTTATTAAACATAGTCACACTTCGCGTATCACATTTCCACACTTATGTTTGAAAGTCTCTGCTTTCCACGGAAAAAATATAGGGGACATAGAAAAGCCGGCAGAAACTCTTCATGGTAAAGAAATCTGCCGGCCCTGCCACCAACTAGTGATGTATATCTATTTGTAAACTTTGCTACAATGACCGGTACAGGTTGGCCATTTCCAAGGCGGATCGGGCGGCATCGGAACCCTTGTTGCCGGATTTTGTGCCGGCCCGTTCGATGGCTTCTTCCACAGTGTTGCAGGTCAGTACTCCGAACACCACCGGGATATCACTGGACATGGCAACCTGAGCCACCCCTTTGGTCGCTTCGGCCGCGATATACTCGAAATGCGGCGTCCCCCCGCGGATAACCGCACCCAGGGCAATAACGCCGTCGTATTTTCCGGCCAAGGCCATCTTGCGGGTGACCGCAGGTATCTCGAAAGATCCGGGGACCCGCGCCACGGTAATATCGTTTTTCTTTACGCCGTGGCGGGTTAGCTCGTCCAATGCTCCGTCCAGCAGTCGCCGGGTGATGAAGTCGTTGAAGCGTCCAACGACGATACCGATTTTCAGGCCTTCTCCCAACAGGTTCCCTTCAATTGTGTTAATGGTAGTTGTCATGGCTAAAATGCTCCTCTCCCTGTTCATACGTTCGTCAGAATATGTCCGAGCTTGCTCTTTTTAGCTCGAAGATAGTTCACGTTCGTCCGGCATGGTTCGACTTCCAGCGATATCCGTTTCACCACTTCCAACCCGTAACCGCTCAGGCCGACTATTTTACGCGGATTATTGGTGATGAGCTTGATTTTTCGCACTCCCAGGTGGAAGAGGATCTGCGCCCCGATACCATAATCTCTCAGGTCGGGATCGAATCCCAGATGCTTGTTGGCCTCAACTGTATCAAAGCCCCTCTCCTGCAGGGCGTAGGCTTTTAGCTTGTTCACCAGGCCGATACCCCGTCCTTCCTGCCGCATATACAGAAACACTCCGGAATGCGAGCGGCCTATCTTGCTGATGGCCGCTTCCAACTGGTCACGACAATCACAACGGAGCGAACCCAGGATGTCTCCCGTAAGACACTCGGAGTGCACCCGCACTAACACCGGTTTTTTCGGACTGATTTTACCCCGGATCAAGGCCAGGTGGACCTTCCGGTCAATGGTATCCTCGAATGCCTGCAGATAGAATTTACCGAACCGGCTGGGAAGCTCGACTTCAACCACTTTTTCTATCAGGCAATCCCGTTCCAACCGGTACTTCACCAGATCTTTGATGGTGACCAGCCGTAACCCGTGTTTTTGACAAAACTTGATGAGACTCGGCCGCCGGGCCATGGTGCCGTCATCTTTCATAATCTCACAGATCACCCCGGCCGGGTAGAATCCCGCCAACCGGGCCATATCCACTGCCGCTTCCGTATGTCCTGTGCGTTCCAGCACACCCCCGGGCCGGGCCCTGAGGGGGAACACGTGCCCGGGCATGGAAATGTCGTCAGGTACGGTGTTCGGATCGATGAAAGTCTTGACCGTCATGGCCCGGTCACGAGCTGATATCCCGGTGCTAATCTTCTTTTTTGCGCCGATGGAGACGGCGAAATCAGTCCCGTGTTTTTCGTTCCCGCGTTTCACCATACGGGGGATGCCGAGCTCATCGAGCCGAGCCCCTTCGCTGGGCATACAGATTAACCCGCTCCCGTTCTTGGCCATGAATGTGATGGATTTCGACGTCACCTTCTCGGCGGCAATTACCAGGTCACCTTCATTCTCCCGACCCTCGTCGTCAACCACCACCACGAATTTCCCGGCCCGGAGCTCCTCCAGGGCACATTCTACCGAAGTAGGAAACACTTCATTACCACAACTCACTGTTTTTCCCTCCTTATTTTCCCCGAGTAATTCACAAATCTATCTGCATTCAGCTGAATTATTCGGATTAAATAAATCCTTCTTCCTGCAACAGTTTCATGTACTTTTTATCAGCTGCGCTCTGGCCGGCGTCATTGCGTTTTCCGGGATGCCCGGCGGACAGGGCTGAAAGAAATTTTTTCACGTATTTACCGATGATGTCGGTCTCCAGGTTGACACGGGTGCCGGGTGAAATTGTTTTCAACGTAGTAACAGCCCAGGTCGTACCCGCCAGGGACACTTCGATCCAGTCTTTGCCCAGCCCGGCGATGGTCAGAGAAACGCCGGAAACGGTAATAGAGCCCCTGGGAACACACAACACCCCGACCGCATCTGGCACGGTAATCCGTACCAGGGTGGAACCAGGTAGTTTTTGAACGGTGCTCACTTTACCGAGCCCGTCCACGTGCCCGGTAACGAGGTGACCGCCCAGTCGCGAACCGAGCGTGAGCGCCCGTTCCAGGTTCACCACCCGTCCCGGTCTAAGATCAGCGAAGGTAGTAAGCTCCACGGTACGCTCCATAACTTCCACTCCGAACCCGTCGGGATACACTTCCGTCACCGTCTGACACACGCCGTCAACCGCGATGCTTTCGCCCAAAACGAGCGGTTCTCCCGACAGGTGACCGGCAAGGCGCAGGCGGCGCGAAGCGTTACTGCCGCCGCCGGTTTTCTCTATGGTAACGACCGTACCCATGGTCTCAACGATACCGGTAAACATACGAATCTATCCCCTTACTTT
>CAZQHK010000001.1:6873-238991 GCA_964593455.1 uncultured bacterium | reverse complement strand
CCACACTTCTTGCTTGAGGGCGGGACCACCCAGCTCCCGTTCCGTCTCAATGTTCGCTCTCATTCCTGGCGAAACTAACAAGCCTTCGCCCGGGGCACCTTTCCACACTTTTACTTTCCACACTTCTTGCTTGAGGGCGGGACCACCCAGCTCCCGTTCCGTCTCAATGTTCACAGTGCCGTAGCGAGAGTTTCTACTTCCCAGCCACCCTCTGAATAGTGAGCGTAGAAAGCGAGGTATGAGATAGAAATTAGGATATATTCGATATCAATCCCCAAAATCTCCAACCTTACTTTCCACACTCCTAACTTTACGGAATCTCTTCAACCTTCTCCGTCCTCACCTTTTGGGAAATAACTCTTCCCTCGACGGCCACATCGTGTCCGAATCGGCTGATTTTTATGTCGGTCAAATGCGGTGCTTCCAGGTGGCCGGGCAGGCCGAAGGATACACCGTCTAAGGCCGGCAGAGCAGACCCGCTTCCAAAGATCATGGGGGCCAGACAAAAACAAGCCTTGTTCACCAAAGAGTGTTTAAAGAGAGCTCCGGCAAGCCGCGGTCCGGCTTCCGCCAGCACCGAACTGATACCGGACCGGCCCAACTCTTTCAAGGTTGATTCAAGATCAACCCGGCCCTCGTTCGATCCCGTTATCACCACTTTTACTCCCCGGCTCGTGAAATTTTCAACAGCAGCATCTGTAATTATCTTAGTGGTAACCAGTATCCGGCCGGCTCCGTCGGTTTTGTCGAAAACCTTGAATTCAGGCGATAGATCGCCGCGGGTATTGACTATCACCCTGATCGGTAGTCTGCCTCCTTTTACCTGCCGGCAGGTGAGCCGCGGGTTATCAGTCAGGACGGTGCCGCTGCCAACCATGATGGCATCGTATTCGGAGCGCAGCCGGTGAACATATCGGAGTGATTTTTCGCCGGTAATATGCGTTCTCAGACCAACGGCAGAAGCTACTTTACCGTCCAAAGTGGCGGCAATCTTAACCATCACGAATGGGTTACCGGTGGAGGTATAAGTGAAATACTTTTCGTTCAATCGGTGTGTTTCATCATCCAGGATGCCCCTACAGCATTCCACCCTGGCCGACTCTAGAGACCGAAATCCTTTCCCGTTAACCAAAGAGTTGGGATCGGCACACGCGCACACGACCCTGGCGATACCGGCGGAAACAATCGCTTCGGTGCAGGGCGGTGTCTTTCCGTGGTGACAACAGGGTTCCAGGGTAACGTACAGGGTGGCGGCGGCCGGAGACTCGCCCCGGTTTACTGCGTCACGGATGGCTTCCACCTCGGCATGAGGCTTGCCAAACGCCCGGTGATACCCTTCACCGATCACTCGGCCATCCTTGACCAGCACCGCGCCCACCATGGGATTGGGACTGACATACAATCGGCCGCGCTCCGCCAAAGCGAGCGCCCGTTTCATGTACCGTTCATCAACCAAGTGGTCCATCATACTTCCCTTCCCCATGTTTCACCATTTATGTTCATAATTCAAGTCCGGTAATAATAAGGAGGTTTCGTAACGAGGCAAAGCACATGAGCGCGGATGCGAGGCACGTGCAGGAAAAGGAGCGGAGGTGTAGCCAGAAGCTACATTGAGCACCTTTTTCAAACGTAACGCAGCAATTGTGTTCAGTTGCGAGCCGCAGTAGAACACCTCCTCATATTTCCCGGACAAAATAAAAAACCTCGGGACAACATATCCCGAGGCACAAAATCTTACCGGTTCTCTCCCATCCGGACTGTTACCGTCGGCTCCCGAATTCCACGGGATCAGCCTTTCGAATCACGAAAAGCTCGCGGGCTCTCACCGCCGGTAGGGATTTTCACCCTGCCCCGAGAACGGTTGTTACTACAGAAAATATACAACAACACCAAATCATTTGTCAATATCTTCAAAATCACTTTCCACGCTTCTGCTATCTTGCTAGAGGGCGAGACCACCCAGTTTTCGCTACATCTCAATGTTTACACACAGCTTCGGAGGAAAAAACCAGCCTCCGCCAGGGTAAAATATAAATCTCCTACCTCTCCACTCACAACAAAATCAGTTTATAGATATCACCTTCTTTACCACCCTCTGAATTTTGAGCATAGAAAGTTAGAAATGGAATAGAGATAAGAATGAAAAGCTGAAAAACCAATCAAGTTGTTTAATAACAATTAAGAGAGTGATATTCAAGTGGATTCGCCGGTCAAGCCGGCGAATGACAGGGGATCAACCGATTGATCAGAGTTCTTCCACGGTCGGATCGACGATGGAACCGGGAGTCGGCGGCGCCATGGGCGCCCTTACTTTCTCACCTTTACTCTTCATCTTCAGGTAGGTGAAACTGAGATTGAGCCGGATGGCCGGGTCGGTACCGGCCATTTTGAAGATATCTTTAGCCTCTTTCAATTCCCCTAACACCAGGTGGGCAAAACCATAATTGTTCCACACCAGGGAACTACCCGGCATCCAGTTGACCGCCTCTTTGAAGTGGTCTCTGGCCAGGGAGGATTCGCCCCACTGGATCTCCATGCAGCCCAGATTGTTTATGTTTTCACCGGTGGAAGGATTACGGCTGTAGGCTTGCCTGATCTCCTTTTCGGCAAACCTCTTATGTTTTCCCTTGTAGTAATAGGCCACTGCCAGGTTACCCCGAGACCGGTCATTGCTCTCGTCGCCGTGAAGTTTGCTGGCTGTTGAAAAAGCCTTCTCGGCCTTGCTGAAACTAACCTTTTTCCCGGCTTTCTTCGATTTCGCAGTGGCTTTTTCCGATTCAAGCAAGTGGATCAAACCCAGATTGTTGTGCCCCTGGGCCATTTTGGGCGACCACTTTATCGCTTTTTCAAACCATGTTTTAGCCTTTTTCCGGGCTATGACGGCTTCAGCTTCATCAGCGGTTAGCTCAGACCTGCGCATCCAGATCATGCCGGCAGAGTTGGCGCACTCTCCGTCTTTGAAAGTATCAGCTCCCGTTTCAAAACGTTTTAGAGCGTCCATTTCTTCGCCCAATGACAACCGAAGTAACCCTTCCACCCGGAAAGGCCACGGCGAGCTGTCAAACCTGATCTGCATCCGCTCTAAAACTCCCAGGGCACAAGTGTACTGATCATAAGCCTTATCCATGTTGTTCAGAACCCGGTCCGCCATAGGCCGAAGTTCAGGAGCGCTGGATGTTTTCAGCTCCCTGACCGGCGCCAGCGCTTGGTTTAATACCAGATAATACGATTCCGGTTCGAACGGTGACACAGGAAAAAGATTGCTCAACCAATCGGTGATACGGGACCTGGTGTAGGCCGACCGTAATTCTTTCAGGGCCTGGTAGGCTACCTTCTGAAACTCGTCCGCAATCTGAATATGCGTGTAAACAAGCATGGTGTACGCTCTGACGTTGGCCGGATCACGATCGATGGTATCGTTCAGTTCTTCCATGGTGAGCTTGAGGTTCCAGTAATACGGGCTTGAATCCTGCGATAGCTCCGCGGAAGTTCCAGTCTCAACGGAAGGCAGCTCGGGTTGAGCTGCCCCGGTTACCTCTTCAGTTGTTTCAGACGCAGTTTGAGTTGTTTCTCCGACGGTTGCAACCTCAGCTCCCGTCTTACCGGAAGATGTTATCTCTACACTCTCTCCTCCGGCTACCTGTATCATCCCATCGGCGATCTGTTCCACCGTGGCGCCGGCGGTTTCAGTTACATCCTTACCACCTTTTCCAGGCAGCCATTTGGACAAGTACGGTTTTCCAACGAACGCCAGGACGATAAGTGCTACCAGGATACTGGCCGCTATCACGACACGGCGCCGCCGGTTAGCCCACCAGTCAGCCAGTGGCAACCGGCTCATAAGCGGTTTTAAAGCGCCGGTTACCCGCTCCCAGACAGGTTTGACTACTGGCGCCAATTTAGCAACCAGCGGTTCGAGCTTTTTCCCGATAGGTTCGAGTATGGAAGTTATTTTGACCAGAAACTGTTTCATTGTTTTTCCTCCGTCGTTCCCAGAACCATGAGTGCTGACCCCTCAGGAACCAGGACTGTAACCGGATCAAAGGGTTGCAGGACGTCCAGACGGAGTATGTCCTGCGGTGAAAATTCGCAGTTTATCGTGAGATACATCGGGTATTTTTCTTTGAAAGGAACATAGTCTTTGTCGGTCCCGTGTTTTTTCTTTGGTTTTTTAACTTTTTTCTTCGGCGGCAGGGGAACCTCGATAACAATGGGTCCCTTCCGGCCGCAGCCGGCATCCGCCAGGCCCGCCGTCGTCCCCAACCGCGCTTGCAGCACTTCAGCGATATCTTCAAGCGGCACCAGCAAATTACCTTCATACATTTTTATACGATGCTCGATCCGGATCTTGTCGCACACGTAGACGGTGGTATGATGGGGACCTTCCAGACGGCCTCGGAGGTAGAGCTCATTGCTGCCCACTTTTCCTACCACCACTAGATCTCTGATCTTAAATTTAAACTCACCCTGGCGCACACCATAATGCTCTCCGCCCAGTTTGGCTGCCAGGTATTCCACGTCGACATAGACGATGTTTTCCCTTTCATACATATAGAGAGATGAAAACGGGATATGATCTCCTTCGAGGAGAAAGATGGTAATGTCGGGACGTTCAACCGTGCCGGGGATGAGCTTACCGGCCTCAACCGTGCCGGTAAAAGTGACCAGCAACACGAGTATCAGCGCCATCGTCCAGGCCGAGCCTGATATTTCGACGATCATCTTTTTCAGAAGATTACCAAACACGTCCGTTATCTCCCATCATCTATACCACTCGTTAGTGTTGTACGGCCTCGATGAACAGTATCCGCTGCTCCACAGGAACTTCCACGCGCTGGTTTCCAAGAAACGTGTCGTCAGGCTGCACGTACAGGTCCACTTCACGCAGGCGCGACCATGACTCGAAAAGGTTGCCAATTCCTCCGGACTGCCAGTAATTCATATTCGGGTCGCCGGTAAACCGCCAGAGTATCAGCCCTTTACCGGTTACTTTCTCCCAATCATGGCCGTCACACTGGTAAAACTTATCGAGATAGTATTGTGTCCTGAGTTTCCTCTCTACCAGGTCGACATTGGAGGGCACACCAATACGACGCAGCCACGAAGTCGCTTCTTTCACTTTCAGGCCCTCGCCGCGTTCGAGTTTCACATACACGGTTTCGCCAAGTTTGAAAGCATCCCAGGGGTTGGCGTAAATAACACCGTTTTCGGGTTTCACGAAAGAATCTACCGCATCGGGAATACGGTCCATGGGATCGGTAATGACTATCCGTTTTACCGCCGAGCGGGGATGGAATTCCACCTGGACAATACCATGCTCCAGATCTTTCACTTTCATACCGTTATCTTTCTTGCAGACGATACGACCTTTTATGTCATACGGGATTAAATGAAGCTCCAGGTATTCCACCTGCCTGACCTTGATCTGTTCACCAACCTCGTTGAAGATACCGGTATACTCATCCTCTTTGTAACGGAAAGGGCTCGGCAGGGTGAGGAAATTAACTCCCAGCTTGTAGAGCCGGCGGTTGCGCTTGTTCTTCACGTATGACTCGAGCTCGGAGACCGCCTGGGGATAGGTAAAACATTTATGGGTATCGCCGTCGAAAACCCGGACCAGCGCTCCATCTCCCAGGGTCAGTATCTCAGTGCTGTCCATGTATACGGTCCTGAGGATCTTGTTAGTCAGTTTTACCATCTTCCGCTTTTTATACCTGACCGAGAAGGTTTTCCGGCCCGGCGCCACTTCTACCAGTTCGGCTTCAGTGACGGTGCTGCCGTCAATGCGCCGGAACATCTTGTCCAGCGACCGGTTACCTAACTCCTGGCCGAAAGGAACTTCATAAAAACAAGCGTCCCACTTGATGAACAGGTTGGAGATAATTGCGCAAACCAGTGCCCTGGAAACAGGTTTCCGGGGGTCGAATGATTCCCCGCCTTTCTCACCGGGAAAAGCCGGTAGGACGTTGTAGTTCTCCGCTATGCGAATCCAGCCCGGATGAGAGTACGCAGGCAGTGACACATCCTGGTAACGGGTGAGATGGCGGTTCAGACTCTCGGCGCTGTCGGCCACGTCGGGCATGGTTAAGTACGGTTCCCGTACGTTCTGGAGTACCTTGAGCATGATCTGCAAAAACTCCCCGCCGAGTACCGGATCGTTAGGCCGGAACTTGCCGTCCTCGGCCTCCATGTAACCGCGCCGGACGATAGTCTCCACATATCCGAACGATTTCTGGAACCCTTTATCAGCCAGATTCGCCGGCACCTGGTCCCGGTAGAACCGGTGAGCGCTGTTTTCCTCGGTATACCCTTGATTTGACGTGGTCTCGGTGGGTAATACCCGGCAGAGCAGCGTGGCCAGCTCGCCCCTGGTTATGGGCCGTTCGGGAGAAAATGTTTCTTTCTCGGAATAATCCGGACCGCGATTTTTCGCCAATAGTTTCTGGACAGCCTGCTCCGCCGGATGCTTTTCCAGATCACCGGGCATATTCATGTTTCCGGCCAGCACCGGAACAGCCACAAACCAGGTTACGGCCACCAGTACTGCCAGGCCGACTCCTCGTGATACGCGCATAAGCACCTTACCTCCTCTGGATTCCGGGTTTACCGGATTCTGACGTTTTCATATACAGCGTGTAATGCTCGG
Source organism: uncultured bacterium (assembly GCA_964593455.1). Lineage (GTDB taxonomy): Bacteria > Muiribacteriota > CAYSPT01 > CAYSPT01 > CAYSPT01 > CAZQHK01. Next base: position 232,345 of record CAZQHK010000001.1, on the reverse strand, counting down.
GTTTATCACCGATAGCCAAGGCATTTAGGATGGTTTCATACCCATCGAGCTCCACCGACAGGTAGTGCTCTCCCGGCTCCATCGCCGGCAGACGATAATGCCCGCCTCCGATGGTCTCGGCTTCAGCTCCATCAAGTTTGATCACCGCCCCCTTCAAGGGCTTGCTCGTAACCTCATCAATTAAAGAAACAACCGTTAAACCCAGATCTTCAGGTTTCTCTTCGGCTGCGGGGTTTAGCATCTGCCACCCGCCCGAATGTTCAAGTTTCTCCTGATCGGACACTACCGACATAGGAGTATCCGAGTCTTCCGAGTATTCGGAATAGGTATCGGCATTTTCCCCGGGTTCTTGAGCATCGGACAAAAGTACCTTCTCCTTCTCGGAAGATCCGGGGGATGGTGAGAATAATATCTTCTCCTCGACTGGCTGCTCATCAGGTACAAATTCAACCGCTTCGGGAACAGCTGCCGGATCGACCAGAACGTATGTTTCTCCGGAATCTTCCCAGCTCGTACCGGGAGCCAATAGGTGCTCTTCTGGAATGGAAATCACCGGTAGTGACTGTCCGCTAACTATCGTCTGGCCATCGTCTCCTATATCAAGTTGTTTTACCGTTGAAAAAAGATGTTCCAACTTGTAACCATCCCCATTTTGTGGTTTCACGATGTGTCCAGCCAGCCGGTCACGATCGAGCTTGCTGATAAGAATGACCAGTTCCTCATCGCCTTTACGGTCGAGGACGGGCGTGGAGATATCACCAGCAGCAGACTGTTTATCGGCAGTTTTCCCTCCGAGACTTTTCCCGGCAGCTGCTGGGGGAAATCGGAGTTTTCCAGACTGACGTCTGCTGCCATCACCGGACACGGCGGCAAACGGCTGACTCCGGGGTTTGAATTCCCGTACGTTAAAAGAAGCCACCACTCCCCTGTTCTTGATAACCACAACAGTTCGTAAGGTGTGGTACCCTTTGGCTTCCACTACCAGGCAGCCGGGGCCCACGTAGAGGGGTGAGATCACGAACTTGCCATTACTCTGAGTGACGGCGGCCTCGTCGCGAAGCTCAATCGACTCTCCTTCAACCTTGAAGACTACCGACGCGCCGGTAATCGGTACACCGGTATCAGCATCGATCACGCGCCCTTTCAATATACCGAATGGACCTATACGGGACACGGCTGGGCCTGCACACAGTACACAAAGCACCAGGCAAACCAGCAGCACAGTCTCCGACCCAATTGCAAAACGCAGAGAAATACACCTCCATAAAATGTTTCGACATTTGAGTGTCTTATATTTATAGAAAAAAGCTGAATCGGGGCCGTTGCTTGAAAAGTATCATCATTTATGCTATACTAAAGGCAAGGCATGGAGTGCCTACCCACTGGCAAGGAGACTTACAGCATGAATGACCAGATTTCCATAGCCTTTCTCGACGACGAGCCAGATACCGTTCACATTTTTACCTACGAGCTCGAGAAGCGAGGATTCAAGGTTTTCGGCACTTCGAAAGTTGACCAGCTTTTCGAAAAACTCAGAATCGACCCTCCTCAAGTGCTCTTGATCGACATGGTCATCCCGGATATGCCTGGATGGCAAATCTGCAAGAAAATCAGGACCGCTGAAGAGTTCAATGATATCAAAATCATAGGAATATCAGGCGTTTTTACTGAAGACAACGATGTGGTGAGATTATCTGAAAATCTTGATCTCTACCTGACCAAACCGGTAGATTTCGACGTCCTCGACTTCACTATCCGGCAGATGACTATCATGTAAGGGTTACAGGTCCCACAACGGAAGTCCGGTTTCCGGGTCTTCTTTCCGGATCAGTTTCCAGCTTAAAACCCGGATGATGCACTCGCACGTTACCGACACCTCGCCCCAGACCAGGTGACCACCGAAAATATTATAGTCATGGTCGCCGAGACAGGCGTGAAGATGTATCTTCGGCTCTTCTTGAAAGACCGATATATTTCCCAGCAAAGACACCAGTTCAAAACCGCCCTCGAACATCCGGGTCAGGTAGGTTCCGGTTGTATCATCGAAGTAGCCAAGTTCCGCTTTTTTCAAAGCGCCGATGGCGGAAACAGACGCTCCCTCTATTCGCTTCTCCAGGCAGAGGTGCGTTAAAGATCTAATAATCTCTTCTCCGGGGAAAAGTTTTACCAGGTATCCCTCCGGGTCTTCCTTCCATCGCACGTAAATCATTCTCCTTCAGGAAATACTACCGTGCCGGCTCCGGCGTTGCCGTGTTCATCCCAGCACTGTACCACCAGCGAATGCCGCGGGAGGAGCCCTGATTCAGGTTTCATGTTCCCGGAACTCTGCCAGACAACCGTTTCTTTCAGACTGTCGAAAATACCATCTAACGGCGGGACTATCTCCCACTTTTCTCCGTCCAGGGAAACCCGTACACCGTGTATCGCAGACCAGACATCTTCGCAGCCCACGGTTACCGTCCAGATTCCCGTTTTCCCGTTAACCGATACATTTGAAACAGTCACCGACGGAGGGCTGTTGTCAATGATAAAAGGATACGAAACGGCCTCACCTGTCATGGATTTTTCAATACCGTGCTGTATCTTGTCGCTGGCCAAAACCCTGACCCGGTACTGACCGTCGGGAACTCCTCGGGTATCAAGCGTGAAAGAGGACTGCCCGATACTGTCACGAGTCAGCTTATGCTCGAAACCGTACTGCTCGCTTTTCAAAAAAAGATCGAACAATAGGGTGTCTTCATTGGTGTCTGTAGCCTCCCAGGCAAGCTCGGCTTTATATGGTGGATTTTGCTCATCATTGGTTCCACCGGGTGTCGAAGGCGTGGTGAAAGAGACAGATGGAGGGGTAACCCGCGGTGCCTGGTTTGGTTTACGGTAATTGACGGTCACACCGTGCACTGAAGGAGCCAAACCAGTTTTTGATCGGGCCAATTTAAGACGATATTGAATGTACCGGGACGATGGCGATTTGATTTTGTTTTCAGGATTTTCTCCAAGTGTCATCCAACCGTTCCAGGTATCATCCGGCCGCAGTTTCTTGCCCGTCCGGGTACTGACGGTGACAGAGGTTCCCGCCGGAGTAACACTGACCGGCTGGAGAGCTCCCCAATAGGCATGAGACCCGGCATCCAGGACCCGGGACGTAAATTCTCCCGCCGCCGCTGTTTTCGGGTCCAAGACCCAGATTCCACCGGGATTACCGACGGTGAGAACCAGATGTCCGTCTTTCAGGGACATAATGTCCAGCACTTGCTCTCCCTGGACACGGCCCAGGTAAGTAACCCCGCCCCGCCGGTTGATTTTATACAGTCGCCCTTTTTCCGCGCCGCCGACAATTATTTCCCCGTCCCTGGTTAGAAAAGCAGTCAGGATCATCTCTTTAAACTCTGCGAGAACCGTTACCTGTCCATCCGGTTTGATTTCATAGACGGCACCGGCACCCTCACCGGTAATCCCGGACACAGATGGTGCGCCGTTATCTTCCATATCATCTTCTAAGAAAGGGTCCGGTGATGGTTCCTTGCTGGCAACAGGATCAGAATCAAGGGGTGGTTTCTGGCTTTTCCGGCCAGGTATTTTACTGCTGTCGTTTCCGGTTTCAAACCGAGGAGGCTCATAATCACCGTCTTCAGGAGTTTTTCCCAACTCTTCGTTTCCGTGGCCATTTACAGATTCCTCCATGGCCGCTTCCCCGGCGGCAACAGCAATTAGATTACCTTTCTTATCAACTAACAACGATCTGACATCGGCCCGTGACAGTTTCGCCACTATTTCAGGAGACCCAACACCGGGATTCACCGAATAAACCATTCCGGTGCCGCTGACACCCAGATACAGCGTTCCCTCCGGACCGCAAACCATGGAGAGAACGTGTTTCTCCTGAACTTTTGCCACCGGTTTTGCTGCTTCGCTCTCAATTACTCGAACCACCTGCCCACCGGGGCCGGTAGCAGCCAGCAGCTCGTCGCCACGATTAAGCAAACACCACACATATCTATCACCTGTTTCAGCCAGCAATTCATGCCGGCCTTCCTGGTCAATCCTGTACACCAGCCCGTTGGGAGAAGTGCCTGCCAGGACGCTGCCATCCGGTTGAGGCAACAGACTCATCACTCCGAGTTCGTTTGTCCGGCACAACGTTTCCGATGAGCCATCCATGGTGAATCGGATAATCGTGCCGTCGTTACCGCAGCCGGCCAACAGTTTGCCACCGGAACCACTCACGGCACACCAGACGAACGCCTGGTCCAATTCAAGCAACCGGTTCAGACCGGGAGCTCCGGTTATAAAACCCCGTGAATCGAGGGCCACGTTTGCAAACCGCCCCTGGCGAAAGTCTTCACTCCCCGAATCTTTTAACTGTGCCGCCGTGGCCCAGGAACACGCCACGACTGACAGTAACAGGACAGAAACAACCAGGCGACCTCGTTTCGTAATCACTTAGAAATCACTCTCCTCAGCCACAATCTCAAGTTCAGCAGACAGGTTTCCTTCGATGATATAATCCGTTCTGACAGACCAGTCGGCATGCTGCACCAGGGGACTTACCCGGCCGCCACCACTCAATGTGGTCAGGATATTTCTCATTGAACCAGGCAGGTCTGGCATCTCCCGGTCACCTACCATCAACCCTTCGGTGGGCACTGCCAGAGAGACCACGACATTGTATCTGCATTGTTTCATCTTTAACGTGGAAATCAAACGCTCAACAGTTTCAGGTTCATATAGCTTTGGTGATCTTGATTTCTCGTTTTCCAGAGCTGTGTCTGCATCGCTCACCACCAGTTCGACTTCGCCCGGTCTGGCTGAAGCCGGTATCTGGATGGAAAGAGTTTCCACTATTCTCCGACCCCGGTGAGGGTGGAGAACAACCGATACCGTAACCGTTTCTCCCGGTTCAACACGGATTTTGCCCAGTCGCACCTCCTCCAACCGAGCTTTCATGTACTCTTCTTCAACACGGACGTCCACCGACACGGAGTTAAAATGGAGCGGGCCCAGGCTATTAGTCCACAGGACCTGAAACGCTTCGAGTACCATCGAAGAAAGAAACATGGGAAACGATTCGGCAGCACATCCATCTTCAAAAACTAACCGGCCATGATCTTCAATATCCATCACCAGCTTAGTTTTGAGAGTCATTTTTCCCATTTCACGGCCGGCGTCGATAAGCGCGCCGTCCAGTACCCACTCCATAAACCATGGGGTCAGTACTTCGTTTCTGGCAACCAGGACATTGAATGTTTTCTTTTCATTTTTTTCAAAGATAAGTTCCATACTGAACGGAAGGATATCCGATTCTTCTCCGACGACGCCCATGATCGCAGGACGCCGGTCCTGAATCACCCGGCCGATCACCGGTCCGGGACCGGTTATTTTAAAAGATGAGGCCAGGCTGGGAAGACAGGTGATCACCGAAGCATGAGTCATGGGCAGATCAACCGGTCCGAAACCGAACATGGGATGACCGAATCCGAGCACCAGGCTCTCATCGCGGTAGGTCATGGTTCCTACACCGGTTATATTCAAGTCGCCGGTTACCAGAGCCACACCCAGGGGCGCACCCGGAAGGAACTGGTTGTCACCAGGCACGTCTCCGGAAATTGAACCGGGAATGTTGGTATCAGCTTTCGGATAGGGATTCTGTCCATCACTTCCCGACTGCATCGGTACCATCCCAAACTGTTTGAGTTGCTTGGCCGCATGCTCCACTACCTGTTCTGGAAATCCGGTAAAGACTACCGGCGTTTCGATCATCCTGAGCCCGGTAAACGACGACGTCCCCCCGGAATCAGTCCCAGGAAGCAACCGTCCCATTCCTGTCGGCGGTTCATCCTGACCGGGTTGTTTCTCTTCGGGCAACCGTTTACGCAGTTCCAGCATTTCCTCAATCGGCGTTATCCCGCATATCGCTTCCTTGGCAAATGTCCAGCCATAGGCAACAGCGCCAATCAATTTATTATCAATATAAACCGGGCTTCCACTCATGCCAGCGATGACTCCGGTTTTTTCCAGAGGCCCGCCGGCAAGTTTTGCCAAAATCATGTCCCCCCCCATGAAAGCACCCCGCAAAACGCCGAGAACAATCACCTCGAAGCGCTCTATCCGACGGCCGCTAAACGCCGTCAAGCCGTACCCTTTGTCCCCCGTCTGGATTCCATCAACATCCATGAACTCCTCTGCCGGTAGCGGACCTATTACAACCAACCACATGGTAATTAAAACAGCCAGGCAGAAACACCACCGGCCACGTGAGCTTCCACCAGCCAACCATTTGTTCATGTAGTTTTCCTCGTACTTTCTATTCTTTTTGTTTATCCCAGGGTTTTTGTTCAATAAATGTTTTTACCGCCACCGCCAGATCATCCGAAACAACCATAGGCGCCGCCCTGTCAGAAACGATAACCACGTACTTCTCTTTTTTCAAGGGGGACGGAAAAAACACCATCTCGCAGGCAGCGGAAACCGTATCAACAAACAGCGTAATACGAGTTCCTCGCCTGATGAAATTTCCATCAAACTCGGCCCGGTCCATGAAGTTTTCTATTTTCAATTGTTTGATAGATTTTAAAAAGGCGGCCACACCGCCGGATTCGACAGTTACCCCCACCGGATCGGTACACCAGAAACCATCCTGTTTTTTTAGTATCCTATATGAGCTACCGTCCGGAAAACTGATATCCAGTTTCTGCACATCGCTGGTATTTAAACCAATTACCAGGGGATCACGAAGAATGTCGAGGTTCATCGTCATGAGGTCGGCGGCGACGCTGCGATGTATTTTAAACAGGGTTTTCATCCCGTCTTTCGCCGCAAAGTACGTATCATCATCAGTTGCTCCCAGAGACAGAGTCGCCACACTCTGTCCTTCTTTCCGGTCCAGTTCCACTTTCAGAAGCGGCGCGGCCAGCCCGTAACGAGATAGCACGGGTCCCGGATGATCGATAAAATTTTCGGCCTGAAGGCCCAGTAAGGCCTGCAGGAAACTTCTTATCCTGCCGTTGTCGGCTCTGTCTAGAAAAGGCTCCTGGATCCGCCAGCCGGAATCTTCCCGGGAAAGCCTGATCGGTGCATGAAGCGCTCCCCGACGAATAGCTAGTCCCATAATTTCGGATGCTTTAATTTCTTCAAACAGATTTTTTTTCCTCAGGTCAAGCAATGTCTTGTCAAATGCTTTAACCTTGTAAGTATTCACCAGGTGGATCAATCCGTCACCGGGTATGCGGACATAGCGCATTTCACCGGAGGGGTTCTTCCCGCCGATTTCCAGCATAACCTCGCCGGCCGCCGCCTGTATGAACACGGTTATCAATGGTGGTTTTAGCTCGAACTCCGACAGCCGTGCCGGTTCTTCCTTAAAATGTTTGGCAGCAGCAATCCCGGTGGCGGCATCGAATAGAGCCGAAGCTGATAGCCGGTCAGCGGGCCACACCAGCGGACTGGTTATCCGATAGTCATCTTCTGTCTCCCGGCGAGTGACCTCAACCGTTTCTCCCGCGGAAACCAGCGTTACCGATCGCACATCTTCCCAGGAAAATCCCACCAAACTCCTGTCCGAGCCGTTGTCTTCAGAGTTATCGAAATAATGAACATACCCCAGCAGCCCCACGAAAATCAAAACGGCAATCAGTGTATTACGCCATCGCACGGGACTCTACCCCCTTCTGTTAAGCCAGACGGCGAAACCGATGACCACAACCAGGACAGGCAGGAATAAAACAGTCCATAAGGCAATGGTTTCCTGCCGTTCCGTGAGCATCAGGGTACGATTCTGAAACTGTTTCGGACTGACGGCTACCAGGTCATTTTCTCCCGCCAAGTAATGGACGGAATTCAGATAGTAGGAGAGGTTTCCCTGGAATAAAGCGTATTTATTCGTAATAAAATCGGAATCTCCGAAGACCAGGACCATACCGGTGCGTTTTGTAGGGGAGGAAGATTGTTTTTCTACCTGTCCCGTTTCGGACTTCCGAACGGAATCGGCTGCCGCCTCACCGGTCATGGTGGAATCGGCGCTGCGGGTAATGACAACGGCCAGAGTGACAGGTCCCTGTTCGTCCTGTTCCGGATCGAACGTAACTTCACCCTGGATCGGCCCTCCTTCGGCCCAACTGGAAGATGAAGTAGTGGCCAATGGACGGGCCAGAACTCTTTCCGGCAGCGGGTCCACAAAACGCAGAGGCCGAGCTTCAGGATACAGCGTTATGTAGCCGAAATCTTCGTTTATCGGGTGTTCGGGGTAATTCATCACGGCCGCGTATATATAATTTACACCAAATATCTGAGAAACGGTATCGATTACCAGTCCTTTCCCTGAAATCACGCCGAAATCGACCAGAAACCGGTCCAATCCTGGAGCGGGGTCGGGATCGACCTGCACCATCAGCCGACCGCCACGCTCGACATACTCTTTCAATAATTCTTCTTCTTTCTCCAGTAACGGCTTTTCAGGTCCGCATACGACCACGACGCTGGCGTCGGACGGAACTCCCGATTGTTGAATCAAGACCAGTTTTTCCACATCATAGTTCATGTTTTCGAGACTCTCTTTGAGCAAGCTCAAGCCTTCACTGGCCGTAATATCAAGGTCTTTTTCTCCATGACCGGTCAAAAAATAGACTGTCTTTTTTCCTTCCCTGGTGACCTTCATGATGGCGTTGGTGAGCTGATTCTCGGTAGGCTCACGATCGATGAAATACTTTTCTTCCCGATCACCGGCTTTCAGCACGACCATGGAAGGAGCCGCCTTCAAAGCCTTTGTTTCCGCCGGATACCGGTCGGGATCGACTATCCGGTAGGTTATTTTTTCGGTCTGGTAGTGGTACTGTTCCAGAAGTTCTTGCAATTTCTGCCCCTGGGCATTGCTGTCGTTAAAGAAAGCGATGATCTCGATTTCGCGGTCTAGACCTGCCAGGATTTTGATTGACTGGGGGGAGAGCGTGTGAAGCCCCGTTTCAGTGATGTCCCACCGCCACTTGTGTTTTTCTGACAAATAGTTCACCGTCACCAGGATTCCTACTACTACCACCACGTACAGAGTCATGTTGGCCCCAAACCGGGTGGACCGCCGCTTGACGATTGTCCGGTACCGGCCGACTTGCAGTACCAGGTAAACAGCCAGTAAGAACAGGCCGGAGACGAGCAGGGAGAGCGACCAGGTGTGCTGATAGCTTTCAAAGGTGTACCACACCAGCGCGGCAATCAACAGAAACAAGCTGGCCAAACCGCAAATTGTCCTCATACTGGATTTCAGAGTATCGTTCTTCATGGCTATTCTCTCCACCTGATTGATTCGAGGGAGATCCCAGTTAAAAAGAGCATCAGGAAAATAAAGCTAAGATAGAAGACGATGTGATCCGTACTGATAATTCCCAGGATAAAATCATCCAGATGATTTACCAGAGAAAGCAACTTGAATATCCTGGCGGACAGGCCGCTCATGAAGTGCTCCAACCATCCGATCACGTAAAACAACATACCTCCTCCAAACCCCAGTGCCGCCGCCACCACCTGGTTCTGGGTAAAGGTAGAAACCAGACCGCCGAATGCGATAAAAGCCGCACCGAGCAGGAGTATACCGAGATAGGAGGTCACTATCGGATGGATGTCGGGGTTCCCGAACACCACCAGTAGAACATGGTAGATACCGGTCAAACCCACCATACCCGCAAACACGGTAAAACAGGCGGCGAACTTACCCAGCACGAGCTCCAGGTTCCCGATGGGAGAGGTGAACAGTAATTCGAACGTCCCCTGCTGTTTTTCCTCGGCGAAAAGACGCATGGTTAAAAGCGGCAGCAAAAGCAGCATAACGAACCCCATGCTGCCGAAAAAGTGTGACACCACGAAGTTGTTGAGGTTGAGATAGTTCTGCATGGCTTCCAAACGCCCGTATGACTGGGATTGCACACACTGCATACTGAAGGCGATGAGATATACGTAAAACAAGTACCCCATGATAACAAGAAAAATCCCTGCCACCACATAAGCGATAGGGGAAACAAAGTACAGCCGAATCTCCTTTTTAAAAATAGTCCAGAAGTTCCTCATGACTCGACCACCTCCTTTTCCTCGGTGGTCAATTCTAGGAAAATATCTTCCAAGCTCATACCCATTCCCTTGAGCGCCAGGAGCTTAAAACCACTCTTTACCACGGTGACGGCCAGGTCCGATCGCACGTCTCGATTGAGTTCGCTCTCGATTACAAAGGACGACCGGTCATCACTTAATTTAGTGTGAAGCCAGGCGGAAGTTACTCCATCAGTGGTTAAAATGGCGTCCAGGACATCGTCAGACGGGGCGCCGCCAACCTCTACAAAAACTTGCTCGGATCCCTTGAGCCGATTGGTCAACTCCGCAGGCGAGCCTTCCGCCACCAGCCGGCCTTTGTTGATAATGACGACCCGGTTGCAGGTCATGCTTACTTCCGGCAGGATATGCGTTGAGAGGATGACCGTGTGATCGCCGCCCAGAGATCGGATAAGGTTCCTCACCTGAATGATCTGTTTGGGATCGAGCCCCAGGGTTGGTTCATCGAGTACGATTACTTCCGGTTGGTGAACGATGGACTGGGCTATGGCCACTCGCTGGCGAAAACCGCGGGAAAGCTTGCCGATAATCTCACCGACTACTTCCTCGAGGTTGGCCCGATCGATGACTGCGTCTACACTGCTCCGGCGTTTTCTGGAGGAGACGCCTTTCAACTCAGCCACAAAATCAAGGTAGGTCCGGACTGTCATATCGTTGTACAACGGCAGACACTCCGGCAGATAACCAGTCCTCTTTTTTGCTTCCAGACTTTCTTCGAGAATATCATAGCCGGCAATCCTGACCGTCCCTTCGCTGGGAGGATGATATCCCGTAAGCACACGCATGGTAGTCGTCTTACCCGCCGCGTTCGGACCCAGGAATCCCATGATTTCTCCCGGTTCCACCCGGAACGATACATTGTCAACAGCGGTAAAATTCTCGTACCGTTTTGTAATACCTGTAACCTCTATCATGTCCGTTTTCCACTGCTCCTTTTCTACACACTTTCTGCGGTATTTGCCAGGCGGCTGCTATCAAATTTTCCTGCCCATTGTTTCAAAGACGTGAGATCGATATATTAACTCGACTTTATTGCGCAGAATATTACAATCGCCCCTGTACCAAGGCCGTTATCCCTACTCCGTGAACCCTGTCCAACTTGAACGGGTTGGAACTGGTGGAAGGAATGTAAGCCCTGACTGTGTACCGCTCATGTCCACCGAAACGCGATTCTATCTGAAATACGGATTTAACCGTATCCACCTGTTCTTTCGGGCCCTGTATCTGAGCCATACCCAATTGCGTTTTTTCTCCCAGGGTGAGTACCGGGACCACTTTGGTGAACTGCTTATTCTCTACTCCGTTATTAAGCAGGAGCGTATTTATGAAATCGTTGAGCGGTCCGGCCATTTCGTTGACAATTTCCTTGAGGATTATATATTTTCCGGTGTTCTTGAGAATATCCTTTAGCTTTAATGCCCGGACTGTTCCCCGTCCGGCCAGAAGCAACATCAGGCAAACCGTGACAGCCACACCACACTTCATTCGTTTGTCCAGGCGCCACACTGGTCTCAACTCCTTCCAACACTCTAAAGCTTTCATCTGTTCCCGGGCCAAATTGGTTTGATTTTAAAAAGGGACTCCCTTACTTTGCCAGGTCGTTATTTTTGAAACTTCAGTCTAAACCGGTAAACTTTTTCAGTCAACATGCTGTTCCGCCATTTCTGTAACTACCGTAATGATAGTATAATAGAGGTATAAAAATGATATCATTCTCAACCAGGAGGACCGAGATGATAAAACCCCGAAAACAAAGACCTGTTTTGAATCCGATTTCAGTATGGTTCGCCGTTTTCTTTTTTTCCCGGGTCGTTCTCCTGGGAACGCCCGCCAACGCACAGCCTCAACAGGTCTCTGACAATCTTCCGACAGTCACTGCCCAACTCGAAATGGAAGATGGCTTGGAGATCAATTATCTTCTTTTCGGGATAGACAGCGAATGGCCGTCGTCAGAGATGCGCTACGATCAACCCGGATTGTATAACAGTATCAGTTCGCTTCAGCTTGGAGCTCTGCGATTCCCAGGCGGCGAAGTTAGCAATTACTTCGATTTATTGTCAGGACGTTTCATATCCCGGGACAGAATTCTCGGTTTGCTGTACCCTACGTGGGTCGGCCGGTTCAGGCGAATGTCCCGCGATCTCGATAATTCTGCCGACGGCACCAGGGGATTTGCGGCGTTTGAGGCCATGATTGAAAAGCTCAAAGGAGAAGAGAATCAATTGACGCCGGTTTGGGTACTCAATTTGGCCACTCAGACCAATATGGAAACTGTCCGTATCATCGAACAGTTCAAGGAGAAACAGATATCTTTACGTTATGTGGAGATGGGCAGCGGACTCGAAGCAAACCGTTTCCGTCGCGCCCTGCCTTCAGTCCGTGACTATCTTCTGAAATCAGCACCCATTATCAGGAGAATTAAAACGGAGTTTTCTGAAGCACAAGTGGCACTTTGTGCCAACGGCCTCCAACTGGCCGGTCTGGAAAGACCCGATCCTCGCAGAACCATCCCATTCATCGATGCCCGGGAAAAGCGCTGGAACGACCAGTTGCTGAAGTATCGCCGTTTCTACGATGCCTGGTCGGTGCGCTCTTATGGATGCGCACCAGTCTTATACAAAGATATCGATCCGGCCAGGTGGGACGAATTCATTCTGTTTTTTCCGGATATTGTTTTGAGCACCATGGCCAGGTACAGCCGGCGCAGTCCCGAACCATTTCCTATCTGGGTCACTGAATACAACCTCCCCTTTCAACTTCTGGAAGAAGAAGACCGGATTCCGTATCCGGAAGCGGATTCTTACCTGCAGCAGTTGATTAATTCTCCATTACACGGGCTTCATGTGGCCAGTTACCTGCTATCCGGTATACAGCACCATGATGTTTACAAAGTAATGATGTATCACAGCTTGGCCGGTGCCGATGGCAACGCAATGCTCAGGTTTTCGGGAACGAATTCCACAGTAAAACTTACTCCAGCAGCCCAGTTGTTCGCGCAGATAGCCCACATCGCCAGGGAAAACCAGTTTATGCATCCCATCAGAGTGGAAGGAGGGCGGCGGTTGTCTTTCGCCGTTCCCGGCGGCGATAACCTGCCTACCCTGCAAGCGGCCGCTTTCTCTTCTGAAAACAAGATATTCTTGATTGTGCTTAATCGAAGCGGCGAACCATCCAAGGCTCATTTTGACCCGGGTAAAAAAATCGAAGCGGCAATTCAAATTACCTATTCCGCCCACGTAAATGTACCTGAACAATGGGGGACTCTGTCAGTGTCCGGAGGATCATCCCAATGGCCCTGGATCTCTCCTCTTATGCCCGAACAGGAAGAATTGACAGTCCCTCTGGAACAACCATTCCTGCTTGATTTTTCCGGACACAGTCTAAATATAATCGAAATGATTTTCACCAATTAAGCCGCTTTACCAACGGCCCGTGTTCTTGATATAATTACCCTGTGCCAGACGGCCCCCCGGTGATAGCGTAAGGAGGAAGATGCGTGTTCGACGACGAAGGACAAAGACAGGGTAAAATACCTGATCCGGAAACTGTACGGAACATCTTCTTCATGCTGATCCGGGCCATGGCTGAAGAGCGTGACGCCCACAGTATTCTGGCCGCTAAAGATCGGTATTCCTGGGAAATGGGGGCGGTTTGGATGCTTCGTTTTCTCACGGGAGCCTATCCCGGAACCGATTGGTTCAAAGCCAAACTCAAAAACACCCCGAGTGTGTATCCCGACCAGGTGCAGGACATTTCCCCAATTATCGATGAGTCGTTTCAAAATACTGTCCTGAACGATGTGTTGCGCCCAACCGATCACGACGACTCTTTGCAAGCTGAAATCTGTAAACATTGCATCTATTGCGCCAAGGGCCGTCCTGACGGCAGCCCTTTACGTCAAAATCATGTGTGGTGTAAGAAACAGAAATGCGAGATCGAAGCGCACCTGCAGTGCAAAGTCGGTCGGTGGGGTTATTTCGTATAAACGTCTCTCCCCTAGCAATGCTTGGTTGTTGGACTTAAAACAGAAATGTGTGGTTCTTGGAGCAGCCACAGGGTGGGACCACCCGACTTTCTTTACACCTCAATGTTTGCACTTACCCTGGGGAAACAACACAAGATTCCACTGGGTCTTCTTTCTACACGTCTTGCTTACTAATCTCAATCTCGATCCCTTTTTACCAGGTCTATCGCCTCTAATATTTCTCCTGCCACCCTCTGGAATATCAGCTTAGAAAGCAAAGTTTGAGCCAAGAGGTTATCGTAGTATTAGTTTTGCTACCGTTTTTTCTTGTTGCGGTTGGGTCTTGGCGCCCGTCGTGCCTTTCGTGCCGACGGCTGGTGAGGCGATGGATTCCGTACGTCTTTTTGCCACTTCTGCTTTCGGTCACGGACCGGTCGAGGCTGGTACATCAAGGTCGTCCCACCCGGTTCTGACGAGGCGTGTTGGAACGCCAGCACAACTCCATGTGGATTTCTTTGGAACAGATGTTCAAACCTCAAATCCAGAAGAAAATGACTGAGGCCTTCTGTTCTCATTGCGTTGAGGTAATGGGTCAGTGAAAACGGACGACGTGGAACTAAGATGTGGACCTTGTTGACCGTGGAAAGAATTCTGAACTGTGCTTCTTCACCTTCTACAGGGACATTTTTCGGAATGCTTCCCTGGAGTACCGGACGAGCGTGAACACATAATACCGGTTCGAGTTGTCCAGTCCAAAGTGAACTGGTTTCAATACCGCGCCGGTCCAAAGTCAGGGGCAAAAGCATGACTTGGCAGCCCAACCCGGTCAGGAGCGCCGAGGCGGCCATATTGCTGGTAAACAGGTTCCAGCCGGCCCATAGCTCATCCAGGGCCAGGGACCGGGCAAAGCGCAACTGGTCCAGATTATTTACCAACCATCGGCGGTACCCACACCAGAGAAGTTCATCGGCCATGGATCTAATTTCTGTCCAGTCCGACAACGGTTCTGTCTCGGGAAACGCCAGTATCACCTGCGGTTGATCAATCCCGGTCAGTTTTCCTTGTTTAAGAGATTCAAAACTGTTTTTATCGAGGTCTACCACTACGTTGTCCGGTCGCAGCCAATCCAGGTAGTTTTCCACCATATCCAGTGAAGCACGAATCGTTATTCTATCCTCGCCGAACGTCGGGCGCGGAGTCTGAGTTGGAAGTCGAAAACGCCTGACCAGCGACACCAGCCGCTGTTCCGCCGGATCTTTGAAATCGGGACCAAGCGCTATCGGTACCGGCGCTTCAGCAGTCTCACCGGTCACCGGTTCATCTGTCTCCTGTTCAAGATCGTCAGCCATAGCCCGGTGATAGATTGAAACGGCTTCCTCCAGAACTGCACTTCCCTTGTCCAGAAGAAGCCGCGCAGCCTTGATACGACCATACGCAGCAGTGCCCCCATCAGGTTTTGTCAACACGGAAACAGCCGTTAATCCGATATCTCGAAGAGAAATCAAACTGCTCAACCGCGGCTCGAGACGGTGAGATTCAAAAGGCCAATCTTTATGAAGAATCCCCGGAGAAAGTCCTAGCCATGAAAAACAAAACTCCACCTCTATTTTCTTTAACGAGGTAAATGGTTTTATCTCTTCTTTCTTTAAAAATGGCGACAATACCACCCTTGAAAATCCCAGTTCTCTGGCTTGAACAGCCCCCCCCAGCGTGGCCACCGGCACTTCCAGGCTCAGGAACAAGGGGAGGTCAGGCAGGCTCTTTCGTCCCAGAAACGCAACGCCAAAATCGGACAAGGCCACTCCTTGCACCCCAGCACTGGCGATATCTATAAGGATTCTGCCGGCTTTCGCGAGAGCGTCCTGCGAAGCCGGACCGGGCAGATAAATATATGTCCCGACACCCTGTTGACGAAGTTGCCTGACCCGGGTAATTGCTTCTTTAACCCCGAAACCGCTTCGTTCCGTTTGAGAAAAAGGAACTACCAGTCCGATAGAATCCGCTCCGGCTTTCAGGGAGGCCGTAAGGGAGTCAAAGTCATGAACCCAACTTATTAGTTCAGTATTAATCCGCACAGATGTTCACCTCAGAAATAGTGGGATTCTTTCGGGGGGAAGATCATCCCATTCAAGCCGTCCTTCAGGAATCCGGAACAGACCATCGGGAAGAGATAAATTCACATTCCATGATAGAAACTTCATACGAAGGATAGATGAAGCCGTGCTCCGTTCGATGACTTCAAGACTTTCCAGCCGTGACGCCGGATAGGAAACCTGGAATACCCCGTACACCGGTGAATCATCGGGAGGCAATGACTTTACGATATAACGATTGGACCGATAGTCACTGTAAATATCATCAAAACCAGCCTGTTTTTCAATTAGATGAGAAAGAAACTGAAAGTAATTTTCAATTTTCCATGCGGTGGATACGGCCCTGTCTTTAACAATCCGGCAACCTTGATTCGTTTCACGATCGAAAAATACTTTCCCGCTGCCGGTACGTACATAAACGAGAGACCCGATTTCAACTCTAAGCAAACCGGGAGACAAGGCTACTTTACCGACTCCGTGAGCATCCTTTTCCCTTCCATTCCACTGGAAGAGAGCCAGCACACGTTTCACCGGTTTTCCCCGGCTCCGCTTCTGCAAGGACGATCGTAGTATCGTCTCCCCGGTAGCCGTTTCAGCAGGATCCAGAGGCGGTTGGTGATATGATTCATGCTTCTGCTTCCAGACACGTTGCAACTCTTCCAGTTCTTCAAGACTGACCGGTTCAAGCAGGTCGGGAGAGACTTTGTCCGGATCCAATAAAATGACTTCTTCGGTCACGTCAGGGCTTCGACTAAAAACCGGAGACAAGCCCGTTTGCGAGAAAAACAGAATAAATCCAGCGAAGCAGAAAGCAACGGAAGCCCATATAAAACACCGTGGCAACTTGGCATAACGACAGGCATGTGCAATAAAGCGGTTAATCAAAGTAGGCTCATTATTATACATCCGTTATTTTAAAGTGACCTTTACCCGGGCACGGTACCGGTCTCCATCCTTCTCCATCTTTTCTATTTCGATGGTGGCCAGACCGTTCTTTATTTTGCCGCCATCCAGAAACACCTTGTTCAAAAGTGGTATACGGTTCACCAATGAATCCTGGGTGGCGCCGGTAAGTCCGATCAGTTTCGCTTTTTTTAGTTCCTTCACATCCAGGGAGTCGACCTTGTAGATAATGACACCTGCCCGGCATTTAAAAAGACCGGGAGAGTTGAAGGGGTTGAGCGAAGCCAGCGCCTGCCCGGGAGTAAGCATGGCCGGTATACTCTCGTCGAGACCTTTTCTGTCGAAACATTCGACAATGTAATACTTATAGTCGTCCTGTCCGGTGGGTACAGCTATCCCGACCAACTCAGCCTGGCTGTCACGAGGATAGATAATCCTGGTCCCGCTGTCGGACATCACCTCAAAACGATTCTCAATCCAATCCTCTTTTTTATACTCCGGCCCCCGGTTCGAGAAGGTTTTCATTTTGTTCAGCGTTACCAGTCCCGTACCATACTCTCCTTTTTGATTACCGGCAGCCATCAAGCAGGCAGATTTCAGATTACGTTTCGGGTGAGAAGGATATGGATAAAGGTCAGGTAGACCAAACTCGTGCCCGAACTCATGGCAGAAAGTGCCGCTATTATTTTTAATTCCCATGATAATACCGCTTTTATACCCTATGACTTCTCCATCCAGTTCCCGGTACTTAATCCTGCTCCGGGGGCTTGGACCGTACGTGGCCGGCCATACCTGGTTACTTCCCGGCATGTTTCCTCCGGAACCCGGCACCAGATAGATGATATGATAGTACTCCGTTACCGGAATACCAAGCTTAAAGAGATCTTTCAAGGTTTCCTGCATGAGCTTGGCGAAGCCTTCACGGTTTCCCGGGAAATCACCGCAGTCGATCCGCCAATTCTGTTTACTCAACGCATGCCAGAAATATTTCCCCGGTTTAAGTTTGTCGTCGGCATAGTGTTTTCTGGGATTTTTAAGCTTGACCACCGGAGCCACATCATACGTAGTCTGTTTCACGTCAGACGAGTTTCCGGACGCTATTTCAAAGTAATCCTTGAGTCCCGCCATCTTGCGATCGATGACGTCACGAAGTTTTCCCCGATTAGTATCCCATGGATTTAAAAAATCCTGTATCTCCTGAAGTGGATCAATAGAAGAAAAATCCTTGTCGGAGAACGCCACCGGAACCACCAGCGTATTGCCTGTTTTAGCAAATTCTGGCAGTTTTTCAACACCGGCCCGGTATTTGACGGAGAATTCCCACCGGTTGCTCTCTGTCCCGGCGGGACCGTTCAATTCCTCTCTTCCCTTGACCGCCCAGAGATAGGTGCTCCCTTCCTCCAAAACATCTTTGGGCACAGTGAACAAACAGGATTCAACGAAGGTCTGATGAACCACAAATGCACCGTTCTTTCCCCAGATCGTGACCTCGTATATTTTCTTGCCTGAATCACTCCACGTAAGGATCGGAGTGTCTGAATCTACAATAGCGTTGTTTCCCGGCTCTCGCAAAACCAATTCGGTTTCGCCTGCCGAACCGTGCGGCGACAGTACGAGTATTGTACAGAATATAAGCAGTAGTATGTTTTCACGATTTCGTTTCATTGACCATCAACCTCTATCCCCACTCTTCAAGCCTCTAGTTCATCCGGTCACCGTTTGAAACAGGCGTGTGTAAAAACCAGACGAACTCACGGTTATTATACGATCAGCCAGGGTTAAGCGTCAACTTCATTAATGGTCACGCGGGATGAATCATTGACGTGAGTGTGCTTTGATGATAGGGTGACTTCAGCCCCGGGCCGTTCTCGGCAAGACCTGAATGCATTACGGTTAAGGATAGATGGAATGACGGCTTTTAAACCTGGAGTTCGCAAACGTATCAACTCTTTCTATGTTACCAACGCCACTATCCTGCTCGGAAACCTGAAACCCGAGTCAGTAGACCTCATTTTTGCCGATCCTCCGTATAATCTCAGCAAGAGCCGCTTCGTTATGCATTTTAGCACCAGCGGAGGAAAGGATCTTTCCACCTATAAGGGAGCCTGGGACCAGTTCCGATCGCTCGGTGATTATGAAAGTTTTGTCTACTCCTGGGCCGTAGAATCATGGCGGGTGCTCAAACCCGGGGGCAGCCTGTGGGTGGCGGGAACGTACCACAATATATACATTATCGGTTCCGTACTCCAGAAACTCGGCTTCACCATCATCAACGAAGTCCTTTGGCACAAGACCGATGCCACTCCGAACATGTCGCGAACCAGGCTGGTGGCTGACCACGAAAATTTCATCTGGGCCCGTAAAGGTACCCGCCACACCTTCAATTATGAAGTGATGAAACAGATGGCGGGAGGAAAACAGATGCGTTGTATCTGGCCCAGGGGTAAAACAGCCGGCCCCAGGAAAATTCATCCTACCCAGAAACCCGAGTGGCTGCTTGAACGCATAGTCCTCGCTTCTTCCAGGAGTGGTGACCTGGTGGTCGATCCATTCTCTGGGTCAGGGACCACCGCCATAGCCTGTCTCCGTCACCGGCGTGATTTCTTGTGCGGTGATATTGATCGAGAAGCCTGCCGGGCAGCCCGGAAGCGTTTGGCTGCGGAAAAACGTCTTTTACGAGGAGGATAGCAAATGGGGAGTGGCCGAGCACGGCAGTTTATTGTCCCCAGTGACTGTTTGGACGTGTTCTCACGGCTTCCGGAAAACACGTTTGACGCCATAATTACCGATCCACCCTACGGTACCGCTCATAAAGACACCAAGGTACTGAAGGGTCGTAAACCTATCTGCATGGGTAGGGAGCGGTTGAAGCACCCAACCCAGAAACCGCTAAAGGTATTCGAGTGGCTCCTTAAGATTTTCACCAACGAACACGATCTTGTACTCGACTGTTTTGCCGGCACCGGCAGCCTGGCAGAGGCGGTCAAAAAGTTAAATCGCTCGAGTTTTTCAATCGAATCTGACAAGACCTATTTCCAATTGATGGTGGACCGGTTATCCGGTGAAAAAAATGATGAGTCCGATACATTACACATTTTCAGCTTTCCTGAAGATATACTCAAATTTATGGATTTCATCAGTGATTCATGACGCAGCCGGAAGGCAGACAGTCTCTCTCATGGGTAAGTACCTGAGGTTTCTGCTTTACACTCTGCCTTTTGCGGAGTATAATATAAAGCTGGATTGTCTTCCTTCCGGCTTTGTTTTGTCGATTATACAAAGGAGATGACCGTACTCATGGTTAAAGGCTCACGACTTGCTTTCGCACTGCTTACAACAGTTTTTATTTTCGTCTTAGCCGCATCCACCCCGGCTTTCGATTCCCTGAGGGAGAAAACCCGGGTACTTCAGCTAATTTCTCAGGTTGAAAATCCGGAGATACGCCTAGAACTCAAACAAAACGTCCTGCTCGGAAACATTGACAGCTATGAAAAGCTGGAAAACATCGTTATCACCTATCTGGAAGATACCGAGGAGAAAGACCGAAAACTTAAACGAGAGCTCGGATTGATTCTTTCAGACGGCTATGTCAGTCTCGGCTACCGGCAGGCCCGGCAGGCCTTTTTCAGCGACATTGATAATATCGATGGGAAGGTCCAATGTATCTACACCGGTAAATTGGTTACCACCAGTGGAATCCCGAACGTCCATGATATGAACACCGAACATTCCTGGCCGCAAAGCTTTTTTAACAAAAAAGAGCCAATGAGAAGCGACATCCACCACCTCTTTCCCACCGATACCAGATCCAACAGCCAGCGGGGACGGTATCCTTTCGGTGAGGTGATCGGCACGCCGTTCTGGGAAAAGGGAGGTAGCCGGCTGGGCCGCAACCAGTTTGGCAACGTGGTATTTGAAGTCAGGCCTGACCATCGTGGTGATACGGCCCGGGCCATGTTCTATTTCTCCATCCGGTACAACAGGTCCATTGACTATAAACAGGAAACAACCCTGCGCCGCTGGCACAAAGATGACCCGGTTAGCGACTACGAGATCATGAGAAATAATGGAATCGAACGTTATCAGAAAAACCGTAACATCTTTGTTGACCAACCTGATCAGGTTGACAAGATAAGCGATTTCTAAGCAAACCTGTTGTTACCCATACTCAACATCCCTGTTTCACGAGAATATATCCTGTATTATCACTTTTCGCGCGACAGCCTGCAATACAGTGTATATGTGCTCTAGCCCGGATATTTCACCAGTGTGCCTACTGCAGCCACGAATTCACACACATCTTCTACGTTACGCTCGGTCGCCTGTCCTCGACGTATCGCAACGGATACGCCTGCGGAAGGATTGGTCGCGTGCCTTGAAGCTACGTATGACTTCGCGACTTCGTGACGGCAACTCGTGAAATATGCGGGCTAGCCGTGACGTGCTTTACAAAAGATCGAGCGATACCACCAGGCTGTAGACAAAAATAGAGACACCATATAAAATATTTTTTAACATGTTGAATAATTGTACTTCACACCCCGTCTGTATGGGTGAAGCGGATGGGAGGACTATATGAACAGTCCAACGCTGGCGGACCTGAATGATAGGGACCTGGTAGTGAAACTCCAGACCCAACCTGATCTCGAAACCTTTGACGAACTTCTCAAACGCTACCACAAACCTATCTTTTATTTCTGCCTTCGTACGCTGAACGATCTCCATCGGGCGGAAGAGGTGACCCAGGATGTGATGTACAAGGTGTACCGGAAGATCTCGCGGCTTAAGAACCCGGAACGGATTAAAACATGGATGTATCGGATTGCATCGAATACCTGCAAAGATTTGTTCCGGGCCAGTTGGCGCGAGGAGGTCGTGGAGCCGGAGAAACTGAGCCGTCTTCCCGATAGGCGTCTTGACCCGGGCCAGTTGGCAGAACTAAAAGAGCGTTCTGAGCGAGTCCGGGAAGCCGTGGCTGCACTTCCTCCAATGCAACGGCAGGCGATTATCCTCTATCATTTTCATCACCTCTCTTACCGGGATATAGCTGAAATAATGCAATGTCCCCTGGGAACGATTATGTCTCGCATCTGTTACGGAAAACGCCAGTTGAAATCGGTACTCAGTGAATATTTTGAGCCCGAACCCAACAGCGCAGGGAAAGGAGGTGTCCGCTATTATGTCGTGTGACGAATATAAGGATTATCTCGAAGCCTACTGCGATGACGTTCTGCCTCCGCAGATCAGTCAGAAAGTGGAAACTCATATCAAAGGGTGCGAATCGTGCCGAAAATCGGTCTGCGAGTACCAGTCGCTGAACGCCCTCCTCAACAGTTACGTTGAGGACCGTGTGCCGGAAGAGCGATTTGCCGTGATGCGCGACTCGATCCTGCAAAGGATTTTGAATGATGAACGGGTGGTAATTCCACTCGACGATACCGTACCCGAACCGGCTGCAATTACGTTGGCCGACAGATTTGATTCGCTGGTTTCCCAGTTTTTAAGCGGTTTTTGGAGAAAAGCAGCGATTACTGTTACCTGCGTGGTTATTATTCTGGTCGGCTTACACTTCCGACCAAACCCGGAGACCGCACTGGTAGAACCGCTACAAACGGAATCCACCGGTAATCTAGCTATTGATCCAATGGACATACCCGACGTACCGGTGGAGGAAACCACCGGAGAAGTGTACAACGACGAACCGGTGGCAGAGGTGGCAACACAAATTCTCCAGGAACTCAACCTGATGCAGATCGAGATGACGTCTTCCAGCGAATTAGAGCAGTATGATCTGTACGAAACGATGTTCGATGAGTTGACCACCCCGGAAAGCCTGTCAGATGACGGCTGATTACGGTAAACAAATAGAAGGAGTGTTACGATCAATGAAGAGGAATAAATATAAAAACCTGACGTGGTTGTTACTAGTGGTGTTCGGACTTGTGCTGCCGGCGTCGCTGCCCGCTGTCGAGCAATTTCCACCGCACGAGATGGATATTGAAGTGGACGAGGAAGAAATAAAGAGAGATCTGCATTCAGACATCCCGCTGGAAATACTTCCCGATGTTCTTCCACCCGAGCAGCCGTTTGACAAAGAGAGCGAGGAAGAACCGGAATTTCGGGCGAAAAAACGGTTAAAGAGGCGCAAACAAGGGAAAAGCGACCAGGTAAATTCCGGAATGATCCTTAAACGGATGGACCTGAACGACGACGGCGTAGTAGACCTGCACGAAATACATGTAATGCTCAAGAAACACGGCATCTCCGAGAAGGAAATGGATGAACTTGCCTTGAAACTAATGGAGTATGACGAGGACGAAGACGAAGCTCTCTCCAAAGAAGAGCTTAAAACCATGCGCAATGACAAACCGAAACTCATGCGGGAATTTCTCAGCCGCAGACCTCGTTTCAAAGAGAAGTTCGACTTTAACCAAAACGGGACGATCGACGATCAGGAGTGGGACCAGATCAGGGAAGCGCGAAAAAGATTCTCTGATCGGCGGAAAGTGCTGCGAGGAAGGCAGATGGACCAGCCTCACGGCCGGTTTAAAGATCACAGCGGCTCCCGGCCCCCGCTGCGCGGGTCCGGCGAGAAAGATTTTTCCCCCGAAGGAATGCCGCCGCACCAGAAAGGTAATTTTACTACCGGTTCGAGGTTCAGCGAAAAAACACAGGTTTCTTCCCCGGCTCAGGTGGCCGCGCAAATTCACGAAAATATCGTCAAAGTCTTCCAGACCACGGCGCGGCGCCTGGAAAAAGGGGGAGACCTCAACCGGGCCTTGATCGTACAGGCCAAACTGGCAGAGGTTGAAGTACACCTGGCCAAAGCTTTAATAAGAATCCAGGAGAAGGACTATGACGAGGCAGTGAACGAGCTGAATAATATTGTCAAGGTAGCCAGGAGCCTGCCCGACATCGGGCCGCTGCCTGAGATACAGAAGGAGGAAGCCGAAAGCAAACAGAAAAAGTAAGTCATTCTGACAAAGTAAAAAGAGGCCATGAACAAGGCCTCTTTTTTTTAGCCGGATTTACTGTTCTCAGACTATTCTTCCAGTTCTTCTACCTCGCATAGATCAGTGGCGCATTCAGCATCGACGTATCTGGCCTTTTTGCCGCTTCGATAAGCAATCAGAATACACCAGGTCAAGCCACCAAAGAGTACGACGACTCCGAAAAGCAACATCACTATCATTCTGGCCATATCCGAAACTTGCAGGAAGTGGACCATCAAGCTTAGTGCCAGAACACCGGCAATTACGGAGACTTTAATGATTTTTTTGATATCTGATATCAAAACTCCCATCACCATAGCCAGAATGGCTACACCCCATCCTCCGATGAAGAGAGCTTTCATAGGATAACTTTCATATGGTCCGGAAAACTCCTTATAGAAATTAAGGATCAGGATTATTCCTAGAATTCCCGGAGTCACATACTTGATACAAATATCCCACCAACTGCCCAACTGGATCTCGGAGACCTCGTTCAAATACTTTCTGAATCCCTTTATATCGTAAGCATAGCCGATGATTAAGCACTCAGCCAGGCCAATGATAGTCAGGCCAAAGTTGTTCATCCAATGGTCTACAATGTCCAGCCAATAGAGCCCGGCCCCGGTGGCGAAAATCAACCCTCCTAGAAAACCGAACACACAGAACCAGAAGATAATGGTAGATTTCTTGAACTCCCACTTATCATGAAGTCCGGAGACGACTCCCTCTACAATAGAAAACGCCGAATCTATCCCCAGCGTTAGGAGCATGAGGAAAAATGCAAAAGAGCATAAACCGCCCAGAGCAGGCAATTTGGACAAAGCCAGCGGATACGCCACGAAAGCCAGGCCGGGTCCGCCCGCTGCGACATCAGCCACTGCTTTCCCTTGAATCTGGGCCAGATAACCAAGTATGCTGAATACGGCGAACCCGGCGAAAAAGCTCGTGCCGCAGTTGGCCAGGCTGGTAATGAAGGCATTGTTGGTGATTTCAGAATCCCGGGGCTTGTAACTGGCGTAAGCCATCAGTATTCCAAACCCCAGACTCAGAGAGAAGAATATTTGCCCGTAGGCAGCCAGCCATACCCCCGGATCTTTCAGCACAGAAAAATCAGGAGTGAGATAAAACTTGATACCCTCTATTGCTCCCGGCAGGGTAATTCCCCTGAAAAAAAGGATAACGAGGAGAATTATCGGCAGGGGAACGGTTATGTAGACTACCTTGCCCACCCTGATAACTCCCTTATAGATGATGAAGTAGATACAGACCCAGGTGAGGGCCAGACCCATAATTATCGGCCAGTTCAGAGAGCCGATGTCCAAAGGGCCGCTACTAATCTTTAGAATTGTGTTATAGAAATAATCCTTGGTTTCCTCTCCCCAGGGCATCTTCAGCGAGACTGCCAGGTACCGCCAGGCCCACCCCATAACCACGCAGTAGTACAGTGAAATAAAAGTTCCTATGGTCAACGCCCACCAGCCGACGAATTCGAACTTTTTGCTCACTTTGCTGAGAGCGTAGGAAGTAGAGCCCTGCAATCTTTGTCCTAGTCCGTACTCGAGAATCATAACCGGGATGCCGGTTGTCAAAAGAGCAATAAAGTAGGGAATGAGAAAGGCGCCGCCGCCATTTTGGAAGGCGACATGCGGAAAACGCCATACATTCCCCAGACCCACAGCTGATCCAACAGCCGCCAGGATAAAAGCCGGCCGGCTGATCCATCGTTCTCTTTTCTCTTCCATTTACCCATCTCCTAATTCAGAAAATATTTAACCCAGAAAATGAAGTTAATCAACTTTCTGCTAACGTAGATAAGATTTTACCACATGAAAACGCATTTGTTTACAGCAATATTTTCATCTCTTACTCGAATTTCCATTAACCTGGAAAACTTCTTCTTTGAGTTAACATTTCAGATAACCAGGTACGCTGGCTTTACTATGAGGTTGTGAGCACGGTGTGTCCTGTGTCGAAAGCCAGCGGCGGACTATAACGACCGGAGTAATGATACCGGTAAAACCTGTCCATGATTCCCGGAAGTCCGGCTGGAACCGAGCCGCTATACTCTCCGCGAAGCCACCGCAGTACGCTGTCATCGGCCCGTAGGCTGCCGGTCTGCTTCCGGGCGCAACTGCGGCATAACACTCCTCCCAACCGGGGAGAAAGGAACATTGAATCAGATTTTTCTCCGATGGGAAAGGGGTTTTGACCACATTCACAGCACTCCCTGATTTCCGGAAATAAACCGGCTATTTTCAGAAAGGTTAGCTCAAACTGCAGTATTTCACTTTTCGAATCGATACCCGGACAGTCGAGATTTTCAAGGGAGTCTACCGCCAACTGGAAAAGCTCCGGTTCCGATTCATCGGCAGGAGTGAGCCGTGCCAGCATGGAAAGTATATGAAAGCCGGCGGAAAGGCACTCCAGATCACCGCAGATATGGGTAAACTCTTTCAGAGGGGAGATATCGCTAATAGAGAGAAGGTTCCCCCGTTTACTTTCCCGTAGAACAACCTCAAGCACACGAAACGGCTCGAACAGCACAGCCCGTTTACTGCCGCTTTTACGCACCCCCCGAGCGATGGCCTGCACCCGGCCGCATTCACGGGAATAGAACGTTATAATCCGGTCATGCTCCCTGAGATCGGTCCTGCGAACTACCAGGGCTTCAACTTTCTGGTACAAGCTCCCTCCTCTTATCAGTTCTCGCCCTGACTGGCCCCGGAATAGCCGTATCCCTGTTTCCGAAGATATCTTCCGCGCCAAAAAGCGCGTTGATGTCTCATTTCTTCAAATTCAGCTTCGAGAGCGGCAATCTCTTCCTCCAGCTCCTGAGCGGTTTCATCAAGACGGATCTGGAGATTTTTTATTTCATCTTCCAGCCGTTCTTTTTCCCGGGTGAGTTGCTCTATTTCGACCTCCGCCGATTTCAATTTTACCTTGAGTTTCCGCGTATCTCCACCGCCGGTTCCCCCTGGTCCCGTTTTGCTGTAGCGGCGGATGATCTCGTTCAATATTCCCTGATCATCATACCAGCGAATACCTTCATCTATTTCGAAGGCTTCCATGTATTTGGCCACGGCCTGGTCGGTGTCATTACTTTTCATAAAGCCTCCGGCCCGCACCAGTTCCACCAATGCTTTTCGCAAGGATTCAGTTATTTCCTCCTCTTGCGGAGCAGACGTTTTGCTGCCTTTCCCCCCATCGGCCGCCGACTCCTGAGTGAATAAACCTGAGGACGGTATCACGAGCAAGCCCGTAACTACAATCGTCACCAGGAAAAAACGAATCAATCTGCGCATGCCATTCACCACCTTCTCCAGCCATTACTCGTTTTATTTAAACCCTTCAGCAACTTCTGCGCCCTTCTTGATCGCTGCTATATTGACATCAAGCATCTTTTCATGGCGGGTTGAAATAACCTCCTTTATTCCGTTTAATACGCCCTTTAGAGTGAGCGTCTTGCTCGCTACTGCATAGGCTCCAATCATCACCATATTAGCCGCCTTCAAGTTGCCCAGGGAATCGGCCAGTTCCGTAGCCGGAACGGGATACGCTCTGATATCATCACGTCCTGGTTTCGTGTCAATGAGCGAGTTATCGTACAGAACCAGGCCATCCGGCTTTATAACTCGTTCGAATTTCTCAAGTGAAGGCCGGTTGAACACTATGATAACATCCGGAATCTCGATTACCGGAGCGCCTATCTCGTTGGGAGAGATGACAACCTGGCAGTTGGCGGTACCGCCCCTCATTTCCGGACCATAGGAGGGCAGCCAGGTAACTTCAAAGCCTTCACGCATACCGGTCTGGGCCAGAAGTTTGCCGGCCAGCAGTATCCCCTGCCCGCCAAACCCGGCAATGACAATTCTTTCAGCGATATCTCTCATGGTTCACGCTCCCTCCCCAGTCTCATCTTTGTACTCTCCGAGCGGGAAGTAAGGAATCATGTTTTCCTCTATCCAGTTATTAGCCGGGCCAGCCATCATTCCCCAGTTGGTTGGACACGAGGATAGTATTTCAACCATGGAAAATCCTTTTCCATCGATCTGTGTTTGGAAAGCTTTTTTGAGATATTTTTTTGCTTGCACGATATGTTTGTAGTCATGTACCGAACCACGGGCAATATACTTGGCGCCGGTAAGCCCCGATAGAAGTTCGGCCATCCTCATCGGGTAACCGACAAGCTCAGCGTCCCTCCCAAGAGGAGTAGTGGTTGTCTTCTGCCCGATCAGGGTGGTCGGCGCCATCTGGCCGCCGGTCATTCCATAGATGGCGTTGTTGACGAATATCACGGTGATCTTTTCACCGCGGTTAGCGGCGTGGATAATCTCCGCTGTACCGATTGCCGCCAGGTCACCGTCGCCTTGATAAGAAAGAACGAACAAATCCGGACGCACCCGTTTGATTCCCGTGGCCACAGCCGGTGCCCGGCCATGAGCAGCCTGACTCATATCGAACTTCCAGTACCAGTAGGCAAATACCGAGCATCCTACCGGCGCGATTCCTACTGTTTTTTCCCGTAAACCAAACTCATCAACCAGTTCAGCCACCAGACGGTGGATGACACCGTGCCCGCACCCCGGGCAGTAATGATATGGTGTGTCAAACAGACTTTCTGGGCGGGAAAAAACTTTTGACATTTTAGCAGTCATTAGAAATCTCCACTTTCTACGCTTTGTACTTTCTAAACCTGAGCGTTAATCTTCTGGATTTCCGTTAAAACTTCGAACGGGGTGGGGACAACACCACCCGATCTGCCAAAGAACTCCACCGGCCGACGGCCGTTTACCGCCAACCTGACATCTTCAACCATCTGTCCCATGTTCATTTCGGCAACCAGGAAGGCCGGTGTGGTCCGGGCTAGTTCGGCCAGCGCCGCCGAGGGGAAGGGAAACAGAGAGATGGGACGGAAGAGACCCACTTTAATTCCCCGTTTTCTTGCTTTCTCAACAGCTGTTTTGACAATACGGGCCATGATGCCGTAGGCGACGACCACCACATCGGCATCTTCTGTCATACGCATCTCGTACCGGGTTTCATTATCTTTAACCTGCTGGTACTTCGTATACAGGTGAATAACATGCTGCTCCAGTTCTTCCGGGTCGAGATGAATCGACGAAATCAGGTTAGGCTCACGGCCCCGGCAACCGGTGGTGGCCCATGGTTTATCAGACAGTCCGGTAACTTCCATGGTTTTTAGTTTTTCAAAATCAACCGGTTCCATCATCTGACCGAGACAGCCGTCGCCGAGTATCATGACCGGGTTGCGGTATTTGTCCGCCAGTTCGAAAGCCAGTATGGTCAATTCTGCCGCCTCCTGTACCGAAGCGGGAGCTAAAACGATCAATCGATAGTTCCCATGCCCGCCACCCTTGGTTGCCTGAAAGTAATCTTCCTGGGAAGGAGCGATGTTCCCAAGCCCGGGACCACCTCGGCATATATTGACTATCACACATGGCAATTCAGCTCCGGCCATATAAGATATCCCTTCCATCTTCAGGCTGACTCCCGGACTTGAAGACGAGGTCATAGCCCGTACCCCGCAGCCTACAGCCCCATAAATCATATTGATGGCGGCTATCTCACTCTCGGCCTGAAGAAAGGTGCCACCAACCTCGGGAAGGCGGAGGGACAAATACTGGGGAAGCTCGCTCTGAGGCGTAATCGGATACCCGAAGTAGTAACGACAGCCGGCAATTATAGCAGCTTCTCCGATTACTTCGTTTCCTTTCATCAGCACTTTCTCACCCATTGCTGCCATCCTTTCATTCGGTTACTTCTTTATAAACCTCTATGGCCACTTCCGGACAAACAACAGCGCACATAGCACAGCCGACGCATTCATCAGGTTTGGCTGCCACCGAGGGGTGAAACCCTTTAACATTAAGATGCTTTCCCCTCACCAGAACACTCCGGGGACACGTACCGATACACAATCCGCATCCTTTGCAGATCTCTTCTAATATGACTATCTCTCCTCGGGAAGCCATACTAAACCCCCTCTCTTCAAAAAGAACATTTTTTTCAAACGAAACAATACCCCGCTCATTGTACAAAATGTACTGTTTCACTTCAAGCTTTTCAACAATAATCTCCCCTTCCAAATCATTTATTAACTCTGGCATGCTATTTGCTGATTAATTTTAAAGGGACAATCCTGACAGAACCGGCATTTTCCGAGCAAATAGGGATGGAGGAACCAAAAATGATAAAAATAATCCTGTCCTGCTTCCTGGTACTGTTTTTTTTACTGCCGGGAACCATGCTTTCTGCCAGGAAATTAGGGTCGACGGATATAAGGATTATATTCAGCCTGGCCAGGGCGGTCACTCGGAATCGGCATCGAAAATCACCACGAACAAAATCCCGGCGCAGAGATAAATCGCCGCCAAGCTCCACCCGATACCGGCAACCGGTGACCAGGAGCAGTCTAACCCGGAAAGACATAGAATTTCTCATTCGCCATTACAGCCGTAAACACGGCTTTGATCCGCGGTTTATCAAGGCTGTAGTCAAGATCGAATCAAACTTCGATTCCAGTTGTCTTTCCGGGGCAGGTGCCATGGGTTTGATGCAGCTTATGCCGGCCACCGCCCGGCAACTCGGGGTGAAAAACCCCTGGAACCCGGTACACAATATCGCCGGAGGCGTTAAGTATCTAGCTCAACTCAGGAACAGTTTCAACGATAACGAGCTCTTGCTGGCTGCTTACAACGCCGGTCCCGGTAACGTAAGAAAATACAACGGCATACCACCTTTCAAAGAAACCCGGAGGTATGTGAAGAAGGTTTTAGCCGCCTACCGTCAGTACTGCCAGGAAGGGTAATTCCAAAATTGAAGTTACTTGGCCAGCTACCGTCCGGTTTATGTACAAATAAACATGTCCACTAATAGGACATTATTTATTTTTTACCATCATCTGCCGGCGGTAAAGCTCCTTGATATCTTCTTCCAAGCTTTTCAGAGCCATAGAGGCCACTTTTCTGACTGTCGGTGAAGGATCGTGTTCCATCCGTTTGAGTCCCACATAGATACGGTGGTCTTGAAACAGACCGGCTTGTTTGACTGCTTCCAGCCGTTCTTCTTCGGAGATACTTTCAAAATGAGAGAGGATCTCTTCAACCTGTTGATTTCCAACAGGATCTTGTATCAGGGGAAGTGTCGGCCTGGCAAGAGAACGTTTGCCCGACAGAGGCTTGACTTCACTCATCCATCCGGGGATCAGTCTGACCGCTAGCGGCACATGCCGCTCAGTTTTCATCCAGCTCAGATAGTATGCCAGGTAGGCAATAACAACCAACACTCCCACGGGGATGTTTCTGGCAGAGGCATTATAGATCCCGTGGGCCACCGAAGCCAATACCAAACCCTCGATAATAAGCGGCTGGGACCGGTACCTTCGTGTCTTGGCCAATCCAAGGTAATAGCCGAAAAAAGCGGAAAACAACATGTGTACCAGAGGGCAGAGCCACCCGCGCAGGTAGATGATTTCGAATCCCCGTTGAGTCATGTAAAAATAGTTCTCGTAAGTTGCAAATCCGAGAGCGGATACCGAAGCCAGCATGACTCCTTCTTCAACGGTGTCGAAGGCTTTTAACCGGTAGCTTTCCGTGCGCACGATGAGAAATTTAATAATCTCTTCCACCGGCGCCAGCAGTATCCAGAGCAAAGCCAGGCCCAACCAACCGGTATGCATGGTGAGCTCTCCATCGGCACCGGCCGACACCTTAATCAAATGAGGAGCCAGAGCGCTCATCCAGTATGTATTGAAATAGCCGGCTGGAATACAGATAATCATTCCCAGCAGAAAGACCTTGACCAGATTTTTTTGAAGTTTCGGTTCCGGCCTGAACCAGACCCATACTACTCCCAGCCAGAGCAGGCCGATAAAAGTTGCCACGATCCAATTTACCACGGGGAGTTTTCCTCCTAACCTCCCAATTTTTTGGAAATATATTCGAAAATGACCAGCAACAGCACGAACCCAATTATCGCCGCCCCGGTATACGCCACTGCTTTTTGAATGGTTGTTAGCTCTTGATGAGTCTCCTCAATAACCTGGGTATCAAGCAGTTTGTCGATTAACCGGTGGCCATGCTTATCAACGGCAGGCAAGATGATCTCGATCAGGTTCAGTCCCGGCAGCAACAACGTTGCCTGGCGTAGCAGCGACCTGAAGTAGCTGCATCCTTCACCGGTATGGATATCGATAACGCGAAGACCTACTTTTTCTTTGCCGAGACCCCGACCGCCCCTGTAGCCGTCTTTGATGAAAAAAAGAATCGTGGCCACTAAAGCTACCAGTTGTCTGAGTGATTCTACTGTTGCACCTTTCGATCCCATAGTTACTGTCCCCACTACCATTCCCAGGCAAAAACACACTCCCAGGAAACCCAGGGAGTCATAGACCAGCGCATACACCCGCTTTAGATAAGGCGCTTTAGCCAGGTTAGCCAATGACCGGGAACCTCCGCTGTCCAATTCAGCACCCCGCAGAGATTCAATCAGTTCCGCGGCCTCGGAGACACCCCGAGCGTTCAGGCGTTGCAGGGTTTCACCCAGATAGTAGAAAACTTCGGGATCCTTGGTTTCAGCCAGAAGTACCAGTTGAGGTACCAGTTCACGGTAGCGGTCAGCCAACCGTTCCACGGTGTAAATGGCCGCGTTTTGCAAAGAAGAGTTGTGACTCATAGCCATGTCCGATAATTCTTTGCTCACATCGACAGCGGGATCATCATGCAGATAAACCAGGGCATTTCCTCTGATCCTGGCATTGGGGCTTCTCTTCAAAGGCCTGATATGGGACCGGAGTACCGGATCCTCCAACCGCGTGGCCGCCTCGATGGCATTGGCCACCGTCCGGAGATCCGGATGTTTCAGATACTCAGCCAGGACTGAACGGTAACGGTCGGCGTCACCCTCTCCCAGCAGACCGATAGCGGAAAGAATGCGGGAAGCGACGAAAACGTTTTCCTCATGAGCAAGATGTTCGACAAGGGAACTCAAGCCCTCTCTATCTTTATTGGAGATAATTTCGTTGACGATGTTCATACGAAGTTTCGGATTCGAATCATCCAAATCCGCCAGAGTAGCTCTTTTATCTTCGACAACAGTCATTACTTCCACAACTGTTGCAGGTTCTTCCTCTTCGTGAGGAAGTCCATCGATGAAATGAGCCGCCTCCTCATACCCCAACTCGGCAAATTTTTTAAGTCCCCGTTCGGCTTTCATGCGAACAGAGGCGTTGCGGTCGGTGTGAAGGTTCAACAACAAAGGAATCGCTTCAGGTATATCAAGCTCGCCGAGAGCGAAAGCCGCACTGTCGCGCATCCAGATTTCATTGGTTTCGCTCATCCGTTGCAGGACCTTCAGAGCGTGATCTTCCCCGCGAACTGAGAGAGCCTGTGAAGCTACGGCTCGAACCCGGTGGTCAGTATCCTGAAGCAGGGGGAAAACCAAAGCCAGTGAAAGCGACGACTGAAGCATAAGAAGCGCTTCCACCGCGTTGGCCCGGACACGATGATTTTCATCCCGGAGAAATTCTGCCAGGCGCTTGACGTGAGAACTGTCACCACATGCACCCAGTGCTTTAACCAGAGAAGCCAGCACCACTGGGTCACTTTCCCGGTCGAGAGCAGCGAGCACGTACTTCAGCATGTGCCGATCCTGAAGGTTGCAGATCTTCATGGCCGCTTGGAGACGAACATCCTGCTGCAATGACGTCAGATCCCCGGCCAGAGCGGCCAGCTGTCCCTCAAGTTCGAAACCCGGACCAGGGGCAGTCTCCGATTCAACAGCCGGGGAGGTAAACAAGTCCGGTTCGGTATGCAATTTTCGATCCCATACGTCCAGCAGTTTACGAGCGGCATACCTTACCCGGGGGCTTCGGTCATCGGTAGATATGCGAGCCAGCGCCTGGCGGGATTTAGGATGACCCGACTCGGAAAGTTCCACACAACCGGAGATTCGTACATCTTCAGAAGGATCTTTGAGTTTCTCCAAAATGTTTTTCAAATTCATTGGAGACAACTCGACCACCACCTACGGGACATATTCGCGAAAATTATGCAAATCTATTATACCCGACTAATAATACGAGGAACCAGTCATCGTACCCAAGGCTTTTTTAAATAAATAAGGATCGTATGCATAGAGCGGACATCGACAAACATCATGATGACAGGTCGTTAACGTATCTTTAAATTTGATTTTCCCATAGAGACTTCCAAGCCTTCCATGAATTTGAAAACATGGACTAATGCTGCCGGTCGGCGATACCACTCCAACATTGTATCCGGCATTACACGATAACCCTTTTGATTTAAATGTATCTAACTTCGAATTATCAATCCTGAAAGAGTGAAGTTCCTCCGGCGAATATGCCTCAGGATAATGCTTGCCTTGATACGAACCTGTGAAAGGCTCAAAGGTTACGTTTAGACCACATTTTTCGAAATAGCAGCGGTACTTAGCCAGGTCAGGCAATAAAGGAGGATAGGCTACTTGCGTGGCCACAATAGAAAACTTTTTTGCCTGCAAAAAAACGTAATTATCGATAAACGAATCGAGCAAATGTCGTCGTTCCAATTCCCCGATATGTAAAGAAGCGGTAATGTCAGCCACCCTTCGGGGATCCAGTTTCTCCGCAAATTCCTTAATATTGCCAGTTATCAGATTAGTAACAAGAGAAATGTAATGATGTTCTGATATTTTCACACAGGCTTCAGTGAGATTAGGTACGCAAAACGGCTCGCCGCCGGTAAAACTAATAGTAAATGTCATCTTTGAGGTATCAAGTGTCTCGATGAGAGATGGAATATCGATACCATCACCACCACTGCATTTGCCGCTTTCAACCGATTCATTATGGTGCCGGCTCCCATGAAAAAAACAATATGCACAATCCAGGGGACACCGGTAGGTAACATTCCAGTGCAGCCAGGCATCATACTGTATTTTGCTTGTTATCGATTCCATAGTTTCATTATCACCGTTTGTGCATGTAAATTTTCCCCTGAACAATACCAATTATATAACAGAGCTAAAGATTGACTTCAATTATTCCGATACAAATATCCAGGAGGATAGTGCGAATGACACGTTCAGACAGCAGCGCCATTCTCAAGCTGCTTGACCGGGCAAAAGACAACAGTTCCGGGGCAAAGGCCATCATCCGGGCCTTCCGGTACCTCGAAGAATACCCCGATACAGCTGCACAAATCGTTTATGCTTTATCCGAACACTGCCGGTCTCTTTACAATATTCTTTGTGATGAGCTTACGCGCCCCGATATCAGCTCATCCTACCGTGCCCGCCTGGAGCAACTCGGAACATTGTCGGGTTTTTTCAAGGAAATGGAGCAATTTCTAGACGGTCCGGATAAACGGCTAGTCGTTCACCTGATTGGTGTTCTCAAAAACATTAGAAGCGAAACGGCTGAAAATCTACTGGTTAAGGTTTTTATGGAAGATTGGCGGCCGGTATCAGTCAGGGCGCAGGCACTTGAATCATTGAGTAAACGGGACAATATCCCTAATCTCGATTCTGTTTATGAATTAATAGAAGACCAGGAATCTCCTTTGGGCAGGGCCGCTTTAAGCTATATTATGGAGCTGATCCAGTTCAAGCCAAACGACGTTTTCGCTCATCTGTCTTCCATGGACAATAAAAGAATCCGATATGTCCTTGATAAAGTGAAACTCCCTTCATTTCCCGAGAATCTACGTTTGCTCCTCAATATCATAGTTTCAGGCAACGTTGGCGACATGAGAACCCAGAATATGGTAAAAGAGATTATCGGCAGACTGGTTTCTGCAGACGAACTGTCGAACAGCGAGATAGGACGCAAACAACTTGTTGCCGCCGATCTTCTCGGTCGTCATCTAAGGAGTGTCGTCTCCACACCCATCCGGGTTTTTCTTCTCAGGATGATACTCAAGTTGGGCAATATCGGAATAACGGTTCTCAACGACCATGTCGGACAAGCACGATTAGAATTAAAACAGGAACTATCAGACATCTTCATGCGGTTTCCAACCGGGAAATCCATCGAACTACTGGAAATGGTCATGGAATCACTCGATGAAAAACAGGCATTGAAAGCAATTTCACATCTGAAGCAAATAGGCTCATTGCAATCACTCGAACTGTTAATCAAGTTACTTTGCCACGATACAAAAAAGGTACGAAAAGCGGCTCAAATGGCTATTACAGGACTCATCAATGTCAACCAGATTTCTATGTTCTTGAGTAGTCCGGAACCATCTGTTCGTATCACCATGCTTGAGATCATAAAACTGCATGCAAATCATAAAACGACCAGAGAACTTGTCACACCGCTACTAGTTGATCAGGAACCGGCGGTTCGAAAGAAAGCCCTGGAAACTTTGTCTTATCTAGGGAAAGAACGTGATCCGTTGCCATTTTTAAAGGCGGCGGGCGATCCCGATCAAGGGGTGCAACAGTATGCCCTGGAGATTCTCAAATCCATTCAAACAATTTATGGTAATAAGGCTTTGGCTGATCACATGTCCCATCCTGACAAGAAAATAGCCGGTGTGGCTGCCAGAGTGATAGCCTTGAAAGCCTGGAATGATTTTGAAAAGTATGCTCTCAGCCAGTGCGACTCGGCGGGTGACCTGTTTGCAAAAGCTATGGAGATCGATGCTGGCGTCA
The DNA here is from genome assembly GCA_964593455.1 of uncultured bacterium. Taxonomy (GTDB): domain Bacteria; phylum Muiribacteriota; class CAYSPT01; order CAYSPT01; family CAYSPT01; genus CAZQHK01. Next base: position 195,626 of record CAZQHK010000001.1, on the reverse strand, counting down.
GAAAACATCTGGTTATGGGAATTACTAATAGCGATCATAAAATCCGGTTTACAAGCGCAAAAATATTGGCGGCGATTTCCGAACAGTCATATCTGGAAGAAATTATCCGCCCACTTGTACTCAGGGCCATGGCCGATCCACATCCACATGTTCGCGCTACCGCCATTAAAGCTTTCAGGAATCTCGGACACGTCCGGGATTCTGCCAAACTTATAAAACTTCTCAACGATGCTGATGAGCGGGTGCGAGCCAACGTAGTGGAAACTCTAAGCCGGTTCTGGAACAAAAAAACAAAGAAAGCAATCCGGCATATGGCAAACGATCCCAGTCCACGAGTTAAGGCAAACACCGCTATTATTATGGCCAAACGTGGTACGAAGGAAGGACTCAAACTTATCCGTAAACTGTTGAACTCTGAAGATCCTGCGCTTAAGATCGCCGGAAACTACGCGTTGCAAGCTGTAGGAGGAAGGTTACGCTAATGGTACCGACTTTAGCAATCACTGAGTTGTCCCTGCTTATTACCGGGGGAACCATCGGAGCAATTATTCTTTGTATAGCTGCTGGCTGTATCACCCTGTTCAGTTACCTCAAGGAGATGCTGCTGAAAACAAGAAAGCAGGATAATAATATCATCGATTTCGTGGCCTCACTACATGGCTTATCCGAGCAAGAGATTGATAGCCTGAAAACCGCTGCTAAGATAGCGAGAGTAAAACCTCTTCACCAGCTGTTTATATCCAGAAGAATTTTCGATCACGCTCTGCGTGTTCCGGCCGTAAGAGGACAAGTCTCAACCGAGCTTTTGGCAGAAGCCAGAGAGAAACTGTTTATCCAGAAGAATCATTCTCGTTTGCCTCTGGATCAGATTCTCCAGGAAACTGTCGCCTCCACCTGATCTGCTTGAACGCGTAATACGATGCATAGAGCAGAAACATGCAAACGACAATATCCAGCACTACTAAAACCCGGTCGAGAAAATCCAAATTTTCAGCTCTTCAGTTTATGATCCATAATCAACTTTTTCTCGCCGACCGTCTCGAACTGCACGAGCATTTTTTTAACACCGTCCTCAGTGGTACCCGTTTCCATGATCTTACCAGTCTCTTCCCAAAACTTGTGGTAGATCTTTTCTCCCTTTTTGAATGACTGCCGGGAATCGTAGATACGGATTCCATCAGGAGTTACCTCTTCGGTCACTTTCGCTGTCTTTTTCTTCTTAGCGGTTTTTGGCGCGGCCGAAGCCCCTTTTACTGCTTTTTTGGTAGTCTTCTTGGTGGGGGACATACTGCTAATCACCTCTTTCTTTAAATTCTGTCTCGCTCATTTCCAGAGCGAGTCTGGCTACTCTCTGTGAAGCGCCGCTGGAACCCAGCATATCACGAATATCTGCTAAGGCTTCATGCATTTTTTTTCTTACTGATGCATCATCCAGAATACGCATAATCTCCGCCGTAAGACGTAACGATGTCAGGTCGTGCTGCATCAGTTCGGGCACCACCTGTCTTTTCATGAGCAAATTGGGGATAGCAAAATAAGGAGGTAGTTTGGTCAATGTACGGGCCACCAGTTCAGTCAGCAAAGAAACCTTATATACAACTACCATCGGAATCCCTAGATAGGCCGTCTCCAGTGTAGCAGTACCAGAGGACACTACCACCATATCCGAAGCTGAAATGCAATCATACGTTCTATCGATGATCAGATCTATTGAAAAATCAGTTTTCGCTTTTGAGACCATGTGTTCCACCCATGTACGCAAGCTGCCCAGTGAAGCATAAGCACCCCGCGAAATCGGTACGATAAACCGGGCAACGGGTTTCCTGAGGCTGACCTCCCTGGCTGCCTTCAGCATAATCGGAAGCAGGTATTTAATCTCCACCTTACGGCTGCCAGGCAATAGCGATATGAGCGGATCTGCTTTATGAACACCAAAATCATTCCTGATTGTTTCCGGTGGCTGGGAGGGCTTTACTAAATCGATAATCGGATGCCCCACAAAAACAACATCCGCGCCGGCTTCACGGTAGATCTTTTCCGTACACCGATACGGAGCTGCCACTTTTGTTATCTTGCTGGCGGCTTCCCGGACATCATTCGGAGAGCTGGCCCATTTGGAAGGGGGAATATAGTAGAGTGTCGGGATCCCAAACTTCTTGGCGACTCTGACCAGGAACATGTTAAATCCCGGATAATCTACCAGAATGAGCAGATCCGGACGCTGTTTCTGTAAAACCTTCCGCAATTTCAGATAGATAAACGACAACCGAGGAAGCTTTTTCAAGGCTTCCAACATACCAATAGCCGCCCAGCCGCCGGTATCGAAGAACAATTTCACTCCGGCAGCAGCCATACCGGTTCCTCCGACTCCCCACAACTCCACCTCAGGAGCCAATTCCGAGATAGTCCGGGCCAAATCAGCAGCATACATGTCGGAAGAAACCTCACCGGCAACTATCATTATTTTCTTCTTTGCAGAGCGTTTCATGCTCAGATCATTCCCTTGAACTGAACCTGGTAAAGACCATGGTAAACTCCCTGAAGATCAAGCAATTTTTCATGGGTACCGAGTTCTGCGATCCGGCCATTCTCCAACACAACTATGATATCAGCCTTCTTGATCGTTGACAGACGATGAGCGATAACGAAGGTGGTTCTACCTTCCATGAGCCGGGATAACGCCTCCTGAACGAGAGATTCCGACTCCGAATCGAGGGACGAAGTGGCTTCATCTAATATTAATATTTTCGGATCACGTAATATGGCCCTGGCGATAGCGATACGTTGCCGCTGTCCACCTGAAAGTTTAACCCCTTTTTCCCCGACTTCCGTCTCGTACCCATGAGGGAAAGACCGAACAAAATCATCGGCATTGGCTGCTTTGGCTGCCTCGACAATTTCTTCGGGGGTGGCTTCCTGACGTCCATAGGATATGTTTTCCGCCACGGTCCCGCTGAAGAGGAGAGTTTCCTGGGGGACAATTCCAATTTGCCGCCGGAGCGACTTGATTTTGACATCCCTAATATCGAGTCCGTCAACCAGTACCCTGCCTTTGGTAACTTCATAGAACCGCGGGATCAGGTTGACAAATGTTGTTTTTCCAGCGCCACTGGAACCCACTACGGCCAACACGAGTCCCGATTCAACCTTGAGATTGACATCTGTTAGCACTTTTTCATCTTCATTATACGAGAAGGAAACAGCCTCGAATCTGACATCACCTTGTATTGATTCCAATTCAATAGCGTCCGGTTTATCCTTGATTTGTTCTTCGGTATCCAGTATTTCGAACACTCTGGAGGAGCAAGCCATCGCTTGCTGTACAAAAGCGTTTACATGAGTCAACCGCTTTACCGGAGTGTACAGCATACCGAGAGCAGTCAGGTAACTGATCAACTCCGGTCCGGTCAGGTTACCCTTGATGACTTCCTTGCCTCCATACCAGAGGACAACTGCCAACCCCGTGGTATTCAACACTTCAACAACCGGCAGAATCAACGCGAAAACCTTCGAGTTTTTCATGTTTACATTGAACGTTTCTTCGTTTTTCTTGACGAACCGGTCGATCTCATACTCCTCCGCGGTAAATGACTTGACGATCCGTATGCCGGCGATAGTTTCCTGCGTGATGGAGGTGATGTCCCCGACCTTGGCCTGGATGAGATACGCTAGCTTACGCATTCTTCGTGAGAACGTGGCAATTACGAACCCGATTACCGGAACGATGATAAAGATCAACAACGACAGGCGCCAATGTATATAAAAAATCCATCCCAGCAGAAAGACGATGAGCATTGAATCTTTGATCACCTGTGCCATAAACGTGAGCAGGTTCTGCAATATCATAACATCGTTAAGCACCCGGGACATGATCTGGCCGGTCTCACGGTTGTCGTAAAAACTCAGGGACAGGCGCTGCAGATGCATGTAGAGTTCGTTGCGGATAGAAAAGATGACCCGCTGCCCCACAAACGCCATTGAGTAGGTCTGGAAAAAGTAGAACAACCCTTTTAAGACAATAATTGCGACGACACCGATGGCGATCACTGCCAGCATTTGCGTATTCTTATCGTTTAACACCTGCTCGAATATCTTCTTGAGAATATAAGCGGGAGCGGCCTCCCCGGCTGCCACCCCAACCGAACATATCATGGCAGTCATAATCCACCAGAAATGCGGTTTGAGATAGCTGAAACTTCGTTTATAAATGCTCATACTGCTTCTATCCGTTTCTGCTCCTGCCGGCTATTTTCACTTCGTTTTGTATTCAGTATTAAACGGGCTGATTGCTCTATCACACCCTGTTTTCCAAGTTTTTTTACCGCCTCCGCCAAATCACGGTTAATACTCGCTCTGCGTTCCTCGTTCCGCAAAATATCCAAAGCTTCTTCGGCAATCAGATCAGGACGGGCCATATTCTGAATAAATTCGGGGACGACCTTCTTGCCGGCGACAATGTTGGCCAGACCGATAAAAGGCAGGTAGAGGATGAATCGGGCCAAGAGCCAGGTAAGCCATGATGTTCGATAAACGATAATCATGGGTGTATTTAAAATTGCCGCTTCCAGCGTCGCTGTGCCGGAAGCCACCAGAACCAGGTCGGATATTTTGACCGCGTCATAGGTGTCATTTTCGATAACCTGAACCGTCAGTTTTTTCCTCTGCAGCAACTGGTCAATTTTCTCCCTGGAAATCGAGCCGGCCAGCGGGAGAATAAATTGAGTCGACGGCAGTACTCGTGATATAAGCTGGGCACTATCCAGTAAAAGTGGTAGCAGCCGATCCACTTCGTTGTTGCGGCTGCCCGGCAGCAGGCCGACAATAGGCCCCTTTTCAGTGAGTTTAAACTGCTTAAGAGCCTCTTCCCGTTTAAATTTGGTTTTTACAACATCGATGAGAGGATGTCCAAAATAACTGAAGTCGGCCCCCGCCTTCCTGTAGATATCCACTTCAAACGGAAAAACTGCAATTACTTTGGTGATTATGCGGGCAATCTCTTTAGCCCGATAGGAACGGGAAGCCCATATTTGAGGAGGAAAATAATAAACGATAGGAACACCGGTATCGGAAAGTACCTTGGCTACCTTCAGATTAAATCCGGAATAGTCGATCAAAACCACGACGTCCGGCCGTCTGGATTTGACCAGTCGTTTTATCTGTCTGAGAAGTTTACCGAGAGGAAACAAATTTCTGACGGCTTCCGCAAACCCGATTACAGCCCGGTCGGTGATGTCCCATATGATGTCCACATCTGCTTCACGCATCAGATTACCTCCGATGCCGTAAAGCGATACATCAGAACTCAATTTTTTCAATTGCCGAGCCAGGTGAGAGCCATGCAGGTCTCCTGAAGCCTCCCCGGCAATCATCATCACAGAATTGTTCATGGTTTACCCAGGTAGCCGTATTCCGTCTTAACTTGCTCAACGATCTGCAGTGCTATTTCCAAAGCGTCACGGCCCTGCTCTCCGGAAACCATCGGTTTCTTGCCTTCCCGGATACAGTCGATGAAATGCTTTAGTTCCAACATGAGCGGCTCGCCCTTGCGCACTTCAGGACGTTCGGAGACGATTTCATTGTCAGTGTTTTTTCGTTGAATTTTAAATTCTTGATCGGCATAATCGAGAGAAAAATAGGCTTCTCTCTGGAATATTCGGAGTTTCCGTACCCGATCGTCGGTAATCCGGCTGGCTGTCACATTGGCAATGCATCCATTCTGGAACAATATGTGGGCGTTGGCGATATCCTCGTAGCGGGAAATCACCGGTATACCGATAGCCGTGATCCGTTCCACGGGAGAATCTACCAGGTCAAGAATAATATCTATATCATGGATCATTAAATCCAACACGACTCCCACATCGGTACTCCGGCCGGGAAACGGTCCCAGCCGCTGACATTCGATGTAGCGGGGATCATTGATCTCCTTTTTTACCTTGAGAACCGCACTATTGAAACGTTCCACATGGCCGACCTGCAGAATAACTCCATGATGCCTGGCTCTGGATACCAGGTCTTCAGCTTCTTCCAACGTCCTGGTAACCGGTTTTTCAACCAGTACTTGAACTCCCGCGTCCAGGAAATCGGCGGCGATCTGTTGGTGAAGTACCGTCGGGACAACTATGCTTACCGCATCTACCCGGCCGATGAGATCTCGATAGTTTTCCGTGCCGAATACATCATACCGTTCTCCATACGTTTGAATAACTTCGCCTGAAATGTCCGCGATTCCGGTAACCACAACGTCATCTATCTCGTGGTAAAGCCGCAGATGGTTTTGCCCCAAATGCCCGACTCCAACAACCCCCACGCGAAGTTTTCCACTCATAATATCCTGGTTCTCCTCCCACTTACGTTCGGCACTCCGTAGATTACATTGCAACTATAGATATACCGCTGGAGTTTGCCAGATCGACTACCTTTTCCATCTCCAGTATTATTGTTTTTCCAGCCTCCACAGCCAATACGCTGGCGCCTACCTCTGCCATGATCGTAATTGTGGTTACTCCCACAGCGGGTAGGTCGAACCTGAGGTCCTGTTTTGGTTTAGTCACTTTGGCCACCACCACTCCCTCGCCACCAAGCGTCGCACCCCGGCGAATAGCTTCATCGGTTCCTTCAATAGCCTCCACGGCCAGTACGACCAGATCCTTAACCACAACCGTCTGCCCGATATTGAGCTCTCCGATACATTTGGCCATCTTCATACCGAACCGGATGTCAGCCATTTCGCTCTCGGTGGGCTGCCGGGCGGTCAAACACCCTTCATCGGGCAGCAAGCAACCCAGATAGGTCGTGGAATCCTTGACGGCGATCCCCTCACGTTCAATCTCGTTGGCTACCGCGACCAGCAGAGAATCATCGTTTCGATCTTCCAACGAACTCAATATTCTCATAACGCGATCGTCAACCTCAATCCCGGTAAACATCACCGTCTTAGTGATAGCACCAGCCATCACTACCTCCTTGATTTTTTCATTGGTGAAGGTCTTGATGATATCGTCCAGTTTGCCTACCGATATCCAATAGAAGCTGTCAACATACTTCTCCAGCTCCGGATTAGCTTCACCCACGATTCCTACTGCTACCACGCTTATGTTCTTTCTGGCCGCGGCCTTTGCGAACGCGATCGGCAGCTTTCCGAACCCGGCTATCAGCCCGATCTTTTCCACCGCTATGAAACCTCCTTCACGAACCTCTGAGCATAATGCAGAAGTCGTTTATGGAAAACGTCTCCCTTTCGCCCTCTTCAAACTTTACCGTTACCTTGTTACTTAATACATCAATTCTTTCAAGTTTTCCACGCCGGCCGGTGATTTTCACCGTGCTGTTTAATTTCGGTAGACCTCGTTTGGCTTGTACATACGTGGAGTTTTCGTACCGCAGACAACACATTAGCCGGCCGCATAATCCCGAAATCTTCGATGGATTTAGCGATAATCCCTGTTCCTTGGCCATCTTTATGGCGACTGAATCAAACCCGGATAGAAACGTAGAACAACATGTTTCCCGCCCGCATGATCCAAGTCCGCCAATCATCTTGGCTTCATCACGAACCCCGACCTGGCGCATCTCCACCCTGGTATTCAGAGTTTTCGAAAGGTACTTTACCAGTTCGCGAAAATCCACTTTTTCTTCCGCCCTGAAACTAAAAACTACGTGTTGCTGGTCAAAGAGATATTTTACTTTCAACAATTTCATGGACAACTTGAGACTCTTGATTTTCTCCACAGCTTTTTTGAAAGCCTCATCTTCAAGCTCCCACTTCTCTTTATAAGCGTATTTGTCGTCTTCGCTGGCCTTACGTACCAATTCTCCCATGAAGTTGTAGTCTTCAAGCGATGAACCGTCACCCACGAGCACTACTCTTCCGTATTCCAAACCTTTAATGGTTTTAACGATACAGTCGTCTCCGACTTTTAGAACGAGTCCAGGATCTTTGAAAAAATGAATTTTCCCAATCTTTTCGAACCTGACTCCAAATAACTTGATCATAACTCTGCCAACTTTACATCCGAATGGACTATTGCAATTCCGGAAAAAATCCGGGATAGTCTGAAAAACGCAGTTTCCAGCAGGATAGTCGGATCCAGGTTCATAAAAACCCACTCTCTTGTTTCGGTAAAGAAATCAACCCAGGCACGAAGTCGATCATGAGGAAGAGCTCCGGCAGATACCATCTCGTCAACCACCCGGCCGGAAAACCGCAGCAGTTCCTCCACTTCACGCCGCTGGCAAATACCGGCTCCACTTTTCCCAACCGTTTTTTTGCTTTTTGATTTTTTTTGAGTTCTCTTCTTGTCTTTTTTTTCAATCGCTCTCCGCGATATTGCAACTATCAGTTCCTCCACTTTTCGATCCTCGCGCTGGAGCTCTTCATTGACCGCTTCCCAGTCCCTGAGTGCATAGGTGAACTTTCCGTGTTCAGCCAAGAGCACGGAAAGTTTTTCTGCCCAGCACACCAATGTAAAGACATTTTGCCGGCCCATGCTGGAGAATAAACCCCCAAAAATCTTCTGTTGTTTCTCTATTCGCCTTTCTCGAGCGCTGCCTGCTATCCCTTCTAGTTTTCCGAGACCAATCGGCCATTGTTCTCGAAGCGACTCTATCACCTCGCGCCGTTCCTCGACCAAAGCCTCTGCAATAATTTTCATGTCGTTTGACCATTCAAACCCAATGCTAAACTCTTTATTCCGAGCCGGTACATAAATTTTTTGGCACCGGGAGACTATCGTCGGCATGAGTGAAAATACATTGGTGGCCAACAGGATGAACATCGCGTGTTCCGGCGATTCTTCCAGGATCTTGAGCAGGCAGTTGGCTGATTCCTGGTTCATCAGATGGGCATCCACAATAACATAGACCCGTCGACGACCTTCACGGGGCGCCAGAGACGCTTCAGCCTGTATCTCCCGTACCTGATTGATCTGAGCCCTGACCTGTTCCCAAAACAGTACCATTACATCGAGATGGCTGTAACTCAAAACCCGGCGACAGGGTAGGCACGTCCCACAGGGGAACGATTCATCCCGCTTACAACATTGTGTTTGAGCCATAAACAACGCCAGATCAAGCTTGTTTGTTGGTCCTACCAACAAATAAGCATGAGAAAGACGGCCGCGGCGAGACGCGGCTGCCAGCCGTTCATGAAGCGTCTTCAGATCACTATCGGAAGACGGCACTTCATCCGGGATTTCACTCCGGGAGTAATCAGGCAACAATCTCACCTCTGGAATTCATGAGTTTCTCTCAGTATGTTCGTGTCGAGATTTGAGCCGACGAGCTATCTGACCAGTTCCAATGATAAATAGCACGCCAATAAATGTCAATACAATCAGACTTCTAGCATCGCTTATCTTTGATAAGGCGATGGCGCAGATCCCGAGTAAACTACTTATCCCGTATATAATAACAACCGTTTGCCGGTGTGAAAATCCCAGGGCAAGCATCCGGTGGTGAAAATGCTCTTTGTCGGGCTTAAAAACCTGTTCGTCGGCTATACCCCGTCTGAAAATGGCCAGCACGGTATCATAAATGGGAACTCCCAGGGCCAGAACGGGTATTACGAGAGTGGCGATAGTTGTGCCTTTAAGCGCTCCCATAACCCCTACCGTAGCCAGTGAGAATCCAAGGAATAAGCTGCCGGAATCTCCCATAAAGATCACCGCCGGATAAAAGTTGTAAAATAAAAACGCCCCTGAAACTCCAGCCAAACCCGCAGTGAGAAGGAGTATCGGCGGGACCTGGTTATCTATGATTCCCACGATCAGAAATGTCACTGACGCAATCACCGACACACCCGCAGCCAAACCGTCCAATCCATCAATGAGATTAACAGTATTGGTAATTCCTACCAGCCAGATTACCGTCAATGGAACAGCCCAGAATCCGAGATAGATTACACCACTGCCATGAATGAAGTCAGACACATATGCGATACTTACCCCGGAAGCTATCAGCACCAAAGCGGCCACGGTCTGGCCGAGCAGTTTGAACTTGGGTGAGACATCGATCATATCGTCAATCATACCGATGATCAGCATGATCGTTGCTCCGATGGCAAATCCCACCAGGTGAGTATTCCACTTGGCAAGCAAACCAAGGGCCAAAAAGAAGCCGAGGAACATGGCAACGCCGCCTAAATACGGTACCGGCCTGGAATGTATCTTGCGGACATTGGGGTGATCGAATACTCCCCACTTGAGCGCGAGACGCCGGAGAAGAGGGGTCAAAACCACTGTAGAAACAAAGGCGATAGTGAACATACCCACAACTTTGAGAGTCATTGTCCCCTGGAGAAAATTCAGCAATCCAGATGTTTTCAAGGGGACCCGTCCTTCCTGAGAAGCGATTCGCTCGCACCGGTAAGTGCAAATGATTCCCGGGAGAGAGAAGAGTTTTCCGGTTGCGATACGGTTTCAGCACTAAAATGCTCTATGGAAACAGGAGTGAGGGGTGAAAATTCAAGACTGGAACCAACCGCCTCAATGATCTCAGCCGTGGTCCCGGCCGGCAGCCATTCCACTTCGACGGTTTCACCTATTGGAGCGATGAAGAGCGTCTCTTTGACCGGTTCAATCTCGATCCGAATCTCAAACGGTCCGGAAACGTGAATACTCTCGCCTGCAAACACCCTGACATCAACGGCGCTACCCGCCTTATGGATAGCGTTGACAGCATCGTAGATCACCAGTGGGTCAATGGTTAGAGCAGCACTCAACCTCCCCTTGTTATAAGTCTTTTCTCCCAGGATATCGATCTGGTACTCTACCATGGAAGCGATAGCTTCACGGCTCTTTTCTGCATCAACTCTAAATGTTGTGAGCACTGTCCCCTTTTCGAAAAGCAGTTCATTGAGAAGCCATTTGATCTCTACAACCAGCTGCTCACCTTTAAATATGTTCTCGGCGCTGATGACACCAACCACGATATTGGTCCTGGAAAGAGCATATTCTTCCGATAGTTTATCTGCAAGAGAAGTGAAAATATCTTTGTTGTCACGCCAGAACTCCGGGAAATCACGGACCTCCACCTCCCGTTCCTGGGCCATGGCATGAACCTCCATGAGAATTTCCTTCGTTTGCTGGAGCGCCTGGTCATGTCCATTCTTGGGCATGACAATCCGTTCCACGATCGGAGCGCCGGCACGAAAAACAAGAGATGCCCGTTCCTTCGACTTGATATCGTTTTTCAGTTGTTGCATCTCCCCGATACGGCGGTCCCGTTCATCTGAAAGTTCGCGGACCCGATCCATGAGCTCATCGATGGAATTTTTAAGAGTCTGGTTCGTTCCCTTGAGTTTAGCGTATTCTTCTTCGCGTTGAATCAGCTTAGCTTCCAACTCCGATAACCGATGCCGCAAACCATCAACCTGACTCAGGAGCTCTTCGCGCTCATCCTTATACTGCTGGATTTTTTTGGTCAAATATTCTTTTACTTCGGTGAGGCCCTTTACCCCGGCTTCAAGTTCTCGTTTCTCATTCTCGAGCCCGGCTGTCTTCCGTTGCAAACTGGATATTTCAAACTTTAGTTTCTCAACTTTGAATAATGCGTCATAGACGTTTTCGTTGAGAAACGCAAACGCAATGATAGTGACAACGGTGATAAACATACCGGTTATTACTGTTCCCAAAGTTGCTGTGGTCCTCGGTCTGAGATGCAAAATAGTCAGGCGCTTACGTCCCATTTTACGTCCAAGAACATCACTGACATAGGCAACCAGCCCGGCCAGTAACATCAAACCGAGAATATTTATCATGGAACCAGATTACCTCCAAATATCACGCTACAGGGTGAATTTCTCGCCAAGGTAGATCTTCCTGGCAACCTCGCTCTCCGAGATGAAATGACGATCACCGGAAACAAGAATCTTACCGTCATTCATAATGTATGCACGATCGGTGATATTCAAGGTCTCCCGCACATTATGATCGGTAATTAATACTCCGAGGTTCTTGCTTTTGAGCATGGAGATGATCATCTGGATGTCGTTGACCGCGATGGGATCAACACCGGCGAAGGGTTCATCGAGAAGAATAAAACGCGGTTTTGTAGCCAGAGAACGTACGATTTCCACTCGGCGGCGCTCCCCACCCGAGAGACTTTCCCCGAGTGTTTTGGCTATTTTGGTTATCCTCAACTCTTCCAGCAGTTCTTCCAGCCGTTCTTTCCGTTTCTTTTTGTCCGGCTCGATAAACTCCAATATGGCCATTACATTCTGTTCGACAGTTAATTTCCTGAATACCGAAGGTTCTTGGGGAAGATAACCGATACTGTTCTTTGCCCGCTCGAACATGGGCTGTCGAGTGATATCCTGGGCGTTCAGGAGCACCCGGCCGGAGTCAGGCTGAATCAGGCCGACCATCATATAGAAAGTGGTGGTTTTACCCGCTCCGTTAGGACCGAGCAGACCCACCACCTCGCCACGCTTGACCTCAAGATTTACACCGTTGACAACATGACGGTTTCCATATTTTTTAAAAACGTGCTCAACAGCAAGGGACTCCATGCATAAAACTCCAACTCTTTAATCCGGATAGTTTATTAGCCTCACCGCGATACCCTTACTACCAAGGTCGTTCAGCGATAAATATCCAGATCATCAAACTCTCTTTCTTCTCCGGTTATACCGGTGGGCGATTCCTCTCCTGCCTCCTGCGATTCCTCTTCCGGAGCTGAATAATAGAGTCCTTCCCCGCCCAGCACCACCGTCCTGCTATCCTTAACATAGTGAATTATTTTCTCGCCTTCAACGAAATTTCTTTCGCCTTTTCGCCATGTTCTGGCCCCTCCGATAATATTGAGGATCTCGTCTCGTCCGTGGTAAATGATACGATGCCCGCGTCCCCTCACTTCTCCCCTGGTTACTTCAGCGAACTCACCTTTTTCAACGCTCTGCCAGGCTTTTGCCGTATCACCACGCTCTGCCCCATAGATCTCCATCCGTTGGTCGGAATCATAGAACTCAGCCCGCTCTCCGGTTGCGATAAAGTCGGCGCTTCTAACTTCGACCCCACCCTTCGCCACCATCTTGCTGCCGTCATCGAAAATCTCCATGAATTCGCACACCACCATGGAAGACTCGCTGCCTCCTTCCACCAGCAAACCATCCCGGTCCAACGTTATATCCTCCTGGGTAAGACGCACGCGATCGGTGGCCCTGATAAGTTTCCGGCCATCGAGAATTTCAATAACTTCAGCTTTCAAGACAACCTTAGACCTCTTTATATTTCCATTTTCCTGCTGATAATCGGTTATTCTCGTGAGAATAGGATTCCCCATGGCTACGTTTCGGTTTTCATTCAGAAAAGCCTTGAGTTCTCCGCAGGTCAGATCGGCACCCGGTTCCGTTACTCTGACACTTCCTTTGGCTACGGCTGTAGCCTTTTCCTGGTTGTACTCTCCCTCTTTAGCCGTGATTTTTGAGCCACCGTTGACGATGACCAGGTCACCTTTAATGGACCGGCTCCCGTCGGCGTTGAAGAACATCACTTTCCCCCTGATAACCATTGGTTCATCTGTGGGAGGATGTTGCCCATCTTCAGCCAAGCCGGGAAAAGCCAGGGATACGATCAGCATAACCGTTGCGGTTATCAGTTGTATCTGGATTATTTTCCTGGGACAATACTTCATCGCGGCCTCCCCTTTACCGTCTGGATAATCCAGCAACCAATCTGTTGCTGCTTGCGGGTCCCGTAACGAAAAATGGTGTATCATCCGGACTAACTCGATCCCATCTGTACCAGGATCCGAACATGGCCACGTATTTGCGACTGGTTGCGTTTCAGATCCATGAAAAATTCATCACCGGTGGTTACCGTTCCACTCTCAACAATCTTGACCAACCCGGGGCACCTGACGATTCCTTCCTTGCGCCGGTAGAAGAGTTGTTCGGTAAACATCTTTTTCCCGTCATCAGATGTCAACACGACGTTTCCACGAAACTCGATGACTTCCGTCTTCTCCTCCTGCTCGGCTTCATCGGAGACCAGTGTATAGTGCACACCTTGTTCATTCAAAAACGACACGAAAACCTCTTTGAGCACCAGCTTGCCCGTGTCCTCATTCCGGACGCAGATACGAGACTTCATGCTATCATTGCCCTGCCTGAATATCACTTCCGTGGCCACGATGGCATTGTCGTTGGCCTCAGGGAAGATATTCAGCCAACGGCTCTCTTTCTGCCCGCCTTTAATCCACCAAACACCGAAACCCAGGAGCAGTATCGCTGAAAGCGCCGTCAGGTAAAATCTCCGGGTCAACCCGTCCAGCTCCTTACGCAATCATTCCATTGACCGGAGGCTTTGAGAATCATCTCCACCAGTTCTCGAACCGCACCGTATCCACCCGGCGTCCTGGTCACGATATCGGCTTGTTCTTTTACTTCATCAGCCGCTTCGGGTACCGTAACGCTCACTCCAGCCATGATCAGCAGCGGCAGATCGGGAAGATCATCGCCGATTACCGCCGTCTCTTCACGTTTGAATCCGGTCTCGGAGAGGAGTTTCGTGAAAATTTCTTTCTTGTTAAAAATTCCCTGGTATATCCGTTTGACTCCCAACTCCTTCATACGCGAGCTGAGAGCTTTGCTGATCCGGCCCGAGATGACTGCGACTTCGAGACCGGCCCTCATGGCCAGCACCAGGCCCAATCCATCCCTGACACTGAACCGTTTGAATTCATTTCCTTGATTATCCAGGTACAGTGTTCCGTCAGTCAGCACACCATCCACATCGAGGACCAGCAGCTTGACCTCGGCCAGACGTCTATTTAGATCAACTGCATCACCCGTGCTCACTGTTGCCCACCTCCCGGACCAACCTCACCCTTACCGAATCTTTGCCTGCAGAATATCGTGAAGGTGAATAATGCCGATGACCCGCTCTTCATCGTCAACTACCGGGAGACAGGTTACTTTCCACGATTCCATCATCTGAAGTGCTTCTTCAGCCAAACAATCGCTGTCAATTCGTTTCGGGTTCCCAGCCATTGTTTCACTCACGGAAGTATCGAGAAAATCAAGGCTGTGTTCCACCAGGCGTCGAAGATCGCCATCGGTGAATATACCCGTCAGCTTTCCGTGACCATCAACCACCGTTGTCGCGCCGAGTTTCTTACTCGTCATCTCCAGGATAATCTCACGCATTACCTGGTTTTTATGCACAACAGGGATTTCATCCCCGGTGTGCATTAGATGTGACACCCTGATCAATAACCGCCTGCCCAGGGTACCCGACGGATGGAGACAGGCAAAATCATTCCGGGTAAAACCCCGTTTCTCCAGCAGCGCTACAGCCAGGGCATCCCCCATAGCCAGACAGGCGGTGGTGGAAGCCGTCGGCGCCAGCCCCAACGGACAGGCCTCTTCTTCAACACTCACATCCAGGACCACGTCACTGAGACGGGCCAGGTCTGAAGCGGTATTCCCGGTGAGCGTCAGCACTTTACCACCCAGCCGTTTGACATAGGGAACCATGAGAGTGAGTTCCTTCTGCCCTCCGCTGTTGGAAATGGCCACCAACACATCGCCACCGGCGAACATGCCCAGATCACCATGAATGGCCTCCGCCGGATGAAGAAATCCCGCCGGTGTACCGGTACTCCTGAAGGTAGCCGCTATTTTGTTGGCTATATTGCCCGATTTACCCATTCCGGTAATGATCACTCGGCCGGAACACCCATAGATGGTTTCCACTGCCTGATTAAAACTATCATCAACCCGGCCAATCAGCCGTTTGACGGCTTCAGACTCGATACGAAGAACTCGTTTAGCAATCTCTGTGTAATCCACCTTCTTCGCCTACCTTACTCACATGCCATTACTGATCCGTAGCTGACTGGAGAAGCTTGAGATAGTCGTTGTCAGTGCTGAGAAGCAACATCACATTGTTATCCAGCGTCTGCGCGTAGGTCTCCAGGGTTTTGAAATACCGGTAGAATTCAGCGTCTTTACCGTAGGCGTCAGCGTAGATTTTGGTCACCTTGGCGTCGGCTTCACCCTTAATTCCTTCCGCCTCCCGATAGGCTTCAGACGTGATTTCCTTCAAATCTTTGCTCATCCGGCCCTCGATTTCGGCCTTCTTTCCCTGCCCCTCGGAACGGTACTGCTCCGCCGCCCGTTTCCTCTCGGATACCATCCGGTCGTAAACCTTCACCAACACCTCCTGGACATAAATAATCCGTTTTATTTTAACGTCAACCAGTTCGAGTCCAAACCCGTCCCGTACAATTTTCTGGCAGCCTTCAAGAATGTCGGCGGTAAGTTTCTCTCGACCATCTTTGATCCGCTCCAACACTTCCTGACTACCGGTAAATTCCGTGTTTTCATCCTTTTCCCGCTTCTCTTTCCGCTCCTCGATCCGATCGAGGAGTTCGTTGGAGTTTCTGACCACCTCCACCAACTGGTGGCTGCTGACCAGGTCCCTGGTAACGGAATCGATGATGTCATCAAGGCGCGCCTGGGCCGTTCGAAGATCTCCCACCGACTGGAGAAACAGAAGGGGGTCGACAATCTTCCATCGGGCATTGGTGTCGACTATGATAAGTTTCTTATCCCTGGTGGGAATTTCGTTTGCTTTCCCGTCCCAGTCAAGAAGCCGTTTATCGAACACGTTTACCTGTTGAATCAAGGGTATTTTGAGATGGAGGCCGGCAGCGGTGATTGGCTCGCCAACCGGTTCTCCAAACTGAGTAATGATGACCTGCTCAGTTTCGTCTACAACGTAGAAGGTTCCGGAAACGACGGCAATAACAACAATCAGAATAATTATCCCGGTAAGCTGGAAAAGGGATTTCATCGTATCCGCCCCCCTTCCAGGTTGAGAAGCGGAAGGAGATTCTGCAAGGCCGGATCGATGATCACTTTCCTTTGTATTCGACTCATAACAGTGACCATAGTTTCCAGATAGAGCCGGCGCCGGGTCACATCGGGAGCTTTTTTGTACGCTTCGTAGATATTCAAGAAACGCTTTGTTTCTCCAAGCGCTTTGTTAATCCGCTCTACGGCGTACCCCTGGGATTCCTGGATAACCTTCTCCGCCTCACCGCGGGCTTTAGGTATTTCCCGGTTGTAAGACTGCCAGGCCTCGTTAATCATCCGCTCTTTCTCCTGCTTGGCCTGGTTGACTTCGTTGAAGGCCGGCTTTACCTTGGGGGGAGGGGTAACATCCTTGAGTCTGACCTCATCTATCATAAGCCCGCACTTGTACTTCGATAGCACCTTTTGTAGCTTTTCTTTCACCTTGGCGCTGATCTCGGCCCGTTTATCGGTCAACACATCGTCCACGGAATGATTTCCCACTACCAGGCGCATCATAGCTTCCGAAGTTTTTCGTACGATCGACGTGGGATTGTAAATATTGAAAATAAAGAATTTCGGGTCGCTGATACGATACTGAACCACCCACTGGACATCGAGAGCATTGAGATCTCCAGTGAGCATCTGTGATTCTGATTTCATCTCTTCCCCATGGGAGATATACTGGCTGACAACCCCCGATCTGGCTGTCCTGAAGCCGAATTCCTCTTTGAACACACGGGTTACACGCACCTTCTTCACCGTCTCTATCCCGAAGGGCAGCTTAAACCTGAGCCCCGGATTGGTGGTCCTGAGATATTTGCCAAATCGTTGGACAACACCGACCTCTTCCGGAGCAACTGAGTAGAAACAGGTCGAAACCAATACCAGTACCAGTATGATCAATACCAGCACAATCCATGACCCGATAACCTTTTTAAAATCATGTGAGAAGCGTTTCAGGTCAACAACGTTGATATCTTCCGGCACGCTCACTCCTCCTTTCCCTCCTACGCACGTCTCTCCCCCCGATTACGCGTTCATTCTACCACAAATCAAAGGGGTATTGGCAGTCGCATAATGTCTTATAATCAACTATTAATCTCCATCTTTACTTCTTTCCTGAAAAACAGTTAGAATGAAGTCGGAGGTGACTTAACTATGAAGAAATGCCCTTTCTGTGCAGAAGATATAAAGGATGAAGCCATCAAATGCCGGTTCTGTAACAGCCGGTTGTCAGGCGGAATAGATCTTTCCAAGCGCCTCTACCGATCCAGGACCGATAAAATGCTGGCAGGTGTCTGCGGAGGTCTGGCTGATTATCTGAAACTCGATTGCTCTATTGTCAGGATCATCTGGGTTTTGCTCGGGTTTCTCTGGGGTTTGGGAGTAATCTTGTACGCCGTGGCCACGGTAATTGTTCCCCTGGCTCCCTTCAATACAACCACCAGGATGTCTCCACCGCCGGAAATGGAATAGCTCACGCAACCGGTCAAATAGCAAAAAAGACGAGCAGCGCCAATACGGCTGTCAAAACCACCAGCAACAGCGCCAGATAGGGCCTGAAGGCCGCCCGCTCTTTCTCCCCTTTTTCTTTCTTTAAAATGACTTCCAGGGCCATTCTGAAAGCGTGGGCGGACTGGTACCGGCGGGACGGTTCCTTATCAATCGATTTCATGACAACTGAACTTAACTGCTTTGAAATTTTTCTATCGACTTTGTGGGGCGGCGGAAGTTCCTCTTCTATCACTTTCCGGAGGACCGCCTTGTAGGTCGGAGCGGAGAAGAACGTCGTGCGGGTAAGCAGTTCATACAGTACCAATCCCAGAGAGTATACATCTCCCCGGACATCGACCTTGCTGGTCCCCTTGATAACCTCCGGCGGCATGTAACGGGGTGTGCCGGCTCCACGACCCTGCTCGATAAGCTGATCGGTTGATTCCGTTTCAGCTATTCCGAAATCCGTGATTTTGACTTTGCCGTTTCTATCCACGATGATGTTATGCGGTTTGATATCCCGATGGATAATACCGTGTTCGTGAATAAACTCAAGGCCTTTACACGCTGCAATTAAGGCTTCAATAATTTCTTCCTCGGTGGAGATACTGGCACTGGCCACCGCTTCTTCCAGGTCCACTCCTTCAACCAGCTCCATGGCAATGAAACGCATCCCGTTGATACGCCCGGCATCGTACACGTACACGACGTTTTCATGCCGGGGAATTCCCAGGGCAAGACGGGATTCCCGGTCAAAACGAGTTTTGGCCAACTGCCGCTTCCGGCCTTCCAGGACTTTGAAAGCAACTGGAATATGCAGGCTCCTTAGATGGGCACGGTAAACAGTCGATTCGGCGCCCCGTCCAATCAGAGCTAGAATTTCGTATTTGCCTATGTTTTTTCCAACAAGAGTGTCTGTGGACACGGTCTTCTCCTCGGAGTTACTTATCCCTCCTGACACTACCTTATAGAGGAAGCCGGGGGATGTTTATAGATAAGAAGTATAATATATAAATAGTTGCAAAAGCAAGTATTCTGTTTAGTCCAATCACCATAGGCTAACCGCAGCACTTTTATTACTATGATGCTTCAAGGCCGTGAGAAGATGGATGAGTTTGACCCATCCAATTGAGCCGTGTACAATTGCTCAGGTGAACGATACCAGGGAAAAACAACCGGTAACGCCTCCGAACCGGAAAGTATCTACAATGGTTGCATTCCTGCTACCTTTTTTGGGATCAGGACTTTTAATCGCTATAGGGGTCTCACTCGCCAGGACCACGCGGGTGCAACTGGAAACAGTCAACCTTCCCTATACCAGCAATCAGATTAAGAGGGACCTGGTTTGTACGATCTACAAATCAAAGGATAACACCGTTCCCGCCGGCCGGGTGCTGCTGCTTCACGGTACTAATTCCACCAGAGAGTCGTTTCGTTTTCTCGGATGCTCTCTGGCCCACCTGGGGATGGAAGCCATAGCCCTGGATTTCACCGACGATGTCTGGTCCTGCCCGGAAGGTCACCTCGGCCAGGCTCTGGTTGTAATGAAAAATCTCATTCCAACAGGCAGTACTTCTCAGACCAATATCACCCCTGTACCGTGGGCAACCGTGGGACACTCCGATGGAGGAGAGCCTGCTTTTAACCTTGGAAGCACCTTTCAGGGTGCCCGCGCCGTAACACTTATCGGAACCATGGTTCCCGATGTCACGGTGATGGAGGAAGAATTTGGAGCCCAGCTGAGCCTGCCCAATATAATGGGTTTGGTTGGGATGTACGATGAAATATTTTTCCCGGACGAGGTAGCCATGTCACTCGAGGTGTTTGAATTAGCTGATTCTCTCGGCGGCTCCAAGGATAAAGATGATCCAATACTATCGGTTTCTCCGCTCAGCGATCACTTTATAGAAACCCTTGACCCTATTATACTGGGGCAGGCGGCCGCGTTCCTGGCACGATCCCTACCCAAAACAGGAGTCACTGATCAAACCGTGACTGCTCCTCTTCTTATCAAGCGGATAAGCGTAGATATCATCGGTGAAGCCATTCTTTATTTGGGGATTATGTGGCTGGTCAGCCTGTTCCTGTTTAAAACCGGTGCTACACCCCGGACACGACGTTTGCTGCTTGTTGCAGTCATCGCAACCAGCTGTATATCAGGGCCGATAGTAGGACCCGTATGGCCGGCACTGCTACTTTTCAGTATGGTGCCGTTTTTCCTTATCACTTCTTCCCGTAAACGTGACAACCGTCCCGCTTTAAATTCCGTCCTGGTAGTTCTATGGGCCGCCGCGATTCTAAACCTGATAGTTGCCAGCAAAGCCTTCTGGAATGATTTTCCTGCTTCCATTCTTTTCCTGCCGGCTTTTCCTATCTGGACACTGGTCTCCCTGCTTCCAAAGCTTGTTTCCGTTCTTAAACTCTATGGAGCATCACCATGGGAGACCGGACTTAGCGCTCTCCCATGGACCCTTGTCTTTTTCATAATCGTAGAAATTGTCCACCCGGGAAAGATAGCCTTTCTACTCGATCAAGCCAGGATCTTCACACTCAAGAAATTACGAGGTCCTTTTTCGATTCCCGTCCCGCCTTCCAACCCTGATGATATTTCTTCAACCGTTCCGATAAAACGCGTTTCCATCGCGCAACTCGGTCTGCTTTTCGGACTGATCACTCTGGCTGCCGGACTCTGGTATTACCGGTACACACAGGGCGTGCTTGGTATGGACCTGCTCATTTCCCAAACCAGGATGGCCACCCGAATCACCCTGGGACCGCTGGCAGCTGTGTCCTATTTGAGAATGAGTGCATATCGGCGTGATAAACGAGCCGCCATAAAAGGGTAAATGAGACGGCGTTACTCAGACTGTTCCTTTTCAGAAGTGTAGAGTGTATCAAAGTGGTTGGCATCTATTTTGATAGCGTGAAGACGTCGGGCATCATCAAGGGAAATACTGAACTTTAGCCGACGTCCGGAAGCCTGAACAATCAGCATCACCCGGTCATCGGTTACCTCGGTAGAAATAACACGCATCGCGGCACCTCAAACACCAGTATAAGTAACATCACCGTTTCTACCAACAGATACTTACTCAAGCAAAAAACGTAGAAATTTGAGATTTTAACCCGGGCGAAGGCTGGTTTTGCCTTCCAAACGTGAGTGCGAACATTGAGGTGTACTGTTTTGCAGGATAGCAAAACTGGACGTCACGAAGTGACGCCCGAAGGGGGCGAAGCCAGGAAGGCTTCGCCTGATGCGTAAGCCGAGTGGTCCCACCCTCAAGCAAGAAGAGTAGAAAGAAAGGTAGGAGATGGTATAGAATGCTGGCTATGAATTACGAACAAGCAATGTCTTACTTGAAAAATTTACAATTCGCGTACAAGAAATATGATACAAAAAAAATTGCGGCCCTGCTGGAGCGACGGCGGCGGCCCCAAGACTCCTACCGAACAGTTCATGTTGTGGGAACCAATGGAAAAGGTTCAACCACTGCTTTCATCGCTGCCGGGCTTCAGGCCGCGGGCTTCCGGGTGGGTATGTTCACATCACCACATCTTTCTGATTTCAGGGAGCGTTTCAGGGTCAACGGACAGAAGGTTACCAGGAAGAGACTGGCTTCAACGTTGGAAAAGATTATCCCCGACATGCAATCGCTTGACCGCAACCCGTTTATCGGACATCCTACGTATTTCGAAACATTGGTAGCCATGGGCCTCGAACTTTTCAGGGAGCTGGCCGTTGATTTTGCCGTGGTGGAAGCGGGACTCGGAGGCCGCCTCGACGGCACCAATATTTTCAGTAACACCCTACCGGTCTTGACTAATGTCGGGTTGGAACACACCGGCATACTTGGCCGAAACCTATCAGCGATAGCCCTGGAGAAAGCGGCTGTCGTACTCCCTAATTCCATCCTGTTCACCGGGGAAACAAGACCTAGGATCATCCGCCTGCTTGAAGATGAATGCGCCCGGAGGAAAGCCACTCTGTTCCCAGTAGCCAAACGGTACCGCATCTCTATCAGGGAGATCGCTCCCGGCGGAATGCGGTTTAATGTCAAAGGCCCCGGTTTCCAGTTGGCCAACCTGGTGACACCGCTACTCGGACGCCATCAGGGTAAGAACGCACTGGTTGCTCTGGCCGTCTTGCGCCACCTGGGCATAACTGATCCGGAAACCCTCGGCCGGGGTTTCGCAGCGGCCAGGTGGCCTGGCCGCCTTGAAATCATTTCGGGAGAACCTTCATTCATTCTTGATGGAGCCCACAATCCCGATGGAATAAGAACACTGGTCCGTGCCTTGAACGATCTGCCATTCATATTCGGAAAACGCATCCATTGCGTATTTGCCGCTTTAAAAGACAAAAAACACCGGGATGTAGTCCGTTTGCTGGCACCACACATTCACCAGGTCATCGTTACCCGGCCAAACACATCCCGGGCAGCGGAACCGAGCCTTCTGGCAGATGTTTTTCGCCGTCACGGCTGCCAGAACGTCACGGTGGAGAAAGAACATGGACGAGCCTTTAAGCGGGCCCGGTCGGAAGCGGCGAATGATGACATTGTCTTGATTACCGGTTCGCTCTACCTGGTCGGCAACCTTCGCCCGCTGATAGTAACCTAGCTTAATGGCTATCTGGATGGAATTGGAGTCAAATAATAAAAGGAGGTGCAGCATCATGAGTATGTACACACCCAAAATGAAATTGTTAACCCTGCGTCCATCGGTTAAAACCACCGCCAGCTCCATTATCATCCAACCAGCACCACTGATTCGTTTGTTGACGCTTTTCACCTTCAACCACCGGGTGGAGATCTTCCCGTCTAAAAAATACCTCTCTATCGGTACCAGGAGATTGTTTTTCTCCGACACCAAACACCTTTCATTCTCTAACTTGTGGTACATCGACTACGGGTACGATTCCACGGGCACCTCCTGGGGCCGTTCGGGAAGAGGATACGGGCGGCAGGACGAGATTGAGACTTTCACATTGTCCGTGGTTACCAGGAACGAAGAAACATATAAAATTTGCAGCTTTAAAGGTGAAGGAGCGGTTGCCACGGGATGGGGCGGGGTGTTCTGGGGTGGTGACAGTATGGTCGACTATATGGGCACGCAGGAAGAGGAATCCCTGGATTTCGTCAACTCCATATCGAAACTGCTGGATATTCCTATCGGGAAACCACTGGAAGACATGGTGGACATGGCTACCTGCCCATCCTGCAACCGGTCGACCTCCCTACAGGTTAAGAAATGTCTTTATTGCGGTGCAGTCGTGAATCCCGACGCCAAACGTTAAGCAAACCGAAGAATTTGAAACCGCCATTATTCCCTACCACTTTAGCTGCGCCTTGGTGTCGGTTTTGATCAGGACGATCTCCTGCGTGGAGGCAACCGTCACCATCTTGTAGATACCCTGATTCGTTTCTCCCGCTTTTCCCAGAGGATAGAAAGCGGCAATAACTTCGTTCTCCACAATGTGATACTCCATACCGTTGGTGTACTTACGAACCGACAGAGAAAGATCGACTTCGCTGACCACGGCGTCTGCCCAGGAAGGCAGCTCGGCCAGTTCAAAAGACTGTCCGCTAGATTCCGACTTGAGCAAGACTTCTTCCAGATCACCTTCAACCCCCGTCCACGAGGCACCGTAAGTGGTAACATATTTTTTAGACGGAAATATGCCGAGCCCAATAGTTACGTCTTCATTGAGTGGTACGGGAGGTTCGGCAACAGGCATATCAGGCATGACCGAAATCTTGATACTTTTTCCTTTCTCTCCCGGTTTGCCCAAAACCGCCCTTAAGACCTTACCGCTTTGCTTGTCAACCAACAGCCCCATAAGCATGGTTTTCAAGTCAGGAAAACTGGCGGACATACCGATCAGGGCGGGTCCAACATGTTCAATACGCCAGGAACTGCCTTCCTCGCCAATAATGGCATAATAGTTTTCCATTACCTGGCCGGAAGCGGTGATCTTTTGCCTGATCGCCCAACCATCAGTGAACAACGGGCTAACGGGAACAAGACCGGGAGCCTGGATGAACTGGATGTAATCTATTGACGGTTGTGGAGGCGGAGGGGCCGTTATTGTTTCGTCTTCGCCATCTGCAGCCGGCTCATCAGCCTCCTGATAGCCGGTTTCCTCATCGTTTCCTTCAGAGGATAAATCGTCAAAAGGAGTAGAACCGTCCGCTACTACCTCAGGCGTAGCCGGGGAAGAATCTCCGACTTGAGCCTGCGCTTCAGCGATGGTGGTTATATCTATCCCAGGCGGAATGGTAACCGATGCCAGTGCTCCCTCGGTGATGGTGAACGTGATCTCCCCTACATCGTCTACGGTGAAGATGTAATCCCGCCCAAAACCTGCCGGCAGATAACCTGCCTGCTCTAAGGCGGATAAATCCAACCGTCCGGGGGAAGTTTTCACTCCCCGTTCTTTGATTTCCTTCCTGGTAAGGGCAAGATTGAGAACGCGAGCCAGCAACCGTCCTTTTCTCTCCAGGTAGGGACCCAGCTGGGCTCGCACCCTGTCCCGCAATACCGCCGCCATGGGATTGTATCCGTGCTTGCGGCACATGATCAGGCCGGACTGATTTATATGGTAATTCTCCCTCGATTCCCGATCAAGGAACACCCTGGCGTCGGGAGGAAATTTGCTTAATGGAAGCTGTGTCAGATAGTTCGCATCCTGTTCCAGAAGTGGATTCCTCACATGTTCGACCTCAACCAGCCCCTGCCAAAGTCCCATCCTCAAAAAACACTCCAGATGGTCTTCAAGCTCCATCCTGGAAGATGGGGAAAGCCAACCTTTCTCCACCGTCCACCGGGCTTTCTCCAATACCTCCATGGCTTCCGAGAGGTTTCCCATCTCCACCAGGACTTGTGCCAATCTGAGATAAGCCATGGCCGGGCAATCCCGGTACGTTACTGCTTTGACAAACTGCTGACGTGATTTTTCAAGTTCTTGTTGCCGGTAATATATCAGCCCCAGATGGTAGTAGGCGGAAGCAGTCGTCTTGTCATAAAATAGAGCCCGCTCGAATTGTATAAAGGCTTCAGAGATATCTCCGGTGACCAGCAGTGCGTACCCTAAACTGTCCCGGTAGGCCGGGTTGTCGGAGTCCAGGAAAACCGCCTGCCGGCACAATTCCAAAGCTTCGGTCACGTTCTCCTGACGCCGGGCCAGCAGGTATCCCAGGTTGTTGAGCGCATCAGAATACTGGGGGTCTATATCCAAAGCAGTCCGATACTCAGAGATGGCTGATTCCGGTTGTCCTACAGTTTCGTAGAGGTACCCAAGATTGCCGTGTATCTCGGCTATATAGGGGTTAATTTGATTAATCTCTTCAAAAATCTCGATGGCTTCCTGGTAGCGTTTTTCCATCACCAGAAAAGCCGCCCGCCGGTAGACGGTCTCGATATCCCGGTACGAAGTGGTGGTAGGAGCGGGGGGAGCGGCGGCCAGGATACACGGACCTGTAATCAGGATAAATCCGCACATCCAAAGGAGCAGGATCCGCTTCAATATCGTTTCTCCATCTCCCTCATTTTCCGTGAGTTTTCTCTAATTCTGTCAATCGCTTCCTCGGCCTTGATCCTGATCTCACCGTTATAATTATGCATATTCACGATGAGCGGGCCGAGAGCATTATCATCGCCGATCTCTCCCAGGGCAACAATAATTCCCAGACGCACCCGGTGATCGAGTGTCTTCTTCTTTAACTTGTTAAGCAGAGGACGGACGGTGGGTTTTCCGGTTTTAACAAGAGATCTGATGATGTTCCGGTCCACGAACCAGTATTTGTCTCCCAGGGCTTCTACCAGCGGTTTGATGACCTCGGTGGTCTTGACTTCCCCCAATGCCCAGGCGGCCGCGGCCCGCATCCACTCGTTTTTTTCCTTGAGCATCTTATTGAGTATGTTTAAGCCGGTATAATCGCCCAGGTTAAAAAGCGCTTTGGCGATGTTAGCCTTGATTCGATGGTTCGCTCCGGCCATCATGGGCAGGAGAAACTCCGTAATCTTTTCATCTCCGAGAGATTCAAGGGCTTCTACGGCATTGGCCCGGACCCGGAGATCGGAATCTTTGAGATAGGTAACCAGTATCGGTATCATCTTCTCGTCACCCAGTTTACCGAGAACCTGAACGATAGTCGCCCGGACCCGGTCATCTTGTTCGGTTTCCAGGAACCTGGAAAGCACTACCGCCACCTTCCCATCCCCGAGTTTACCAAGAGCCTCGACGATTTGCAGCCTGACCCATTCATTTGGTTCGGCCAAGGCCGTTACCAACGGATCAATCGCCTGCCTATCACCTATTTCCCCGAGAGCCCTGGCTGCCCCAAGCCTCACATTGTGATTTTGATCGTTCAGTAACTCGATGATCCGGGGGACAGCTTCTTTGATTTTCTCCATCCCCAGGGTTTTACAGGCCAGAAACCGGTACTCCCATCCATCACCGTACAGATCAGCGATCCACTCTTCCAGGGTCTTATCCAAAACGTTCGTCCTCCAACATTGTTGTCCGTATCCACTCCGGCACCCCCGGCGCCGGACGAATGTCCCGTGTTCAATTCAACTTAATAGGTGATGAGTGAATAAACAGGCGCCTGGGTTAATTTTTCTTTCCCCGCCAGGAAGGCCAGTTCGATCATAACCGCATATCCAATAACCGTTCCCCCTAGTTTTTCTACCAGTTTCCCGCATGCTTGAGCAGTTCCTCCAGTAGCAAGAAGATCATCAACTATCAAAATCCTTTCACCGTTTGAGATACTGTCGGCATGCACTTCGATTGCATCTTGACCGTACTCCAAATCATACATCTCTTTGACCGTTGCAGCCGGCAGTTTCCCGGGTTTCCGAGCCAAAATGAATCCGATGCCCATCCGGTACGATAAAGCCGCTCCGAAAATGAACCCCCGGGATTCCACAGCGATTATCTTATCTATTTTTTCACGGTTGTAATGGTCGGCCATGATGTCGATAACTTTTTTAAACGCCGCCGGTTCGAGCAACAGAGTAGTAATGTCCTTGAAAATAATCCCCGGTTTGGGAAAATCAGGCACATCCCGTATTAATTTTTTCAGATCTTCCACGTTTCCACTCACTTTACACTACTACCACAATACCGTAAACAACGTCATGCATCAACTCAGATTGTACTTCTTCATTTTATAGATGAGTGAACCCCGGTTAATTCCAAGCAGATCAGCCGATTTGGTTTGAACACCACCGGTTTTCTCCAAAGCCCTTTTTATCATTTCCCGCTCGATAGTTTCAACTGCTTCATTCATGGTTATCGTACCCAGTTCGGGAACATCAAGACTTACCCGGCCTTCCCTGTTAGTCAGGTTTGTTGGGAGATCTTCAGGTAAAATTATCTCCCCGCGGCAAATGACCAAGGCCCGCTCGATAACGTTTTCCACTTCTCTGACATTTCCCGGCCACCGATAGTTCACCATGTACTCCATCGCTTCCGGGGAGATGTACTTGATCCGGCTGTTGATTTCTTTTCCCATCTGTTCAAGAAAATAGCGGGCCAGCAGGGCAATATCACCAGGCCGCTCACGAAGTGCCGGGAGGTAAATGGGAACAACATTGAGACGGTAATAAAGGTCTTCCCGAAACCGGCCTTCTTCCAGGGCTTTCCCCAAGTCTCTGTTGGTGGCGGCTATGATCCGCACGTCCACCTGAATCGTCTTGGCGCCACCGACACGTTCAAATTCACGCTGCTGGATGACACGCAGAAGTCTGACCTGGACGGTGGGCGATATGTCTCCGATTTCATCCAGGAATATGCTGCCGTTGTCGGAAAGTTCGAACCGGCCTTGCCGGCGCTGGATAGCACCCGTAAAAGCCCCTCTTTCATGGCCGAAAAGTTCACTCTCCAGGAGCGACTCGGGTAGTGCGGCGCAGTTTACTTTGACAAACGGTCCGTTTTTTCGAGCTCCGGAGTAATGGATAGCCCGGGCAATCAACTCCTTGCCGGTGCCGCTTTCCCCGTAAAGCATAACCGTCGCTTTACTGGGTATGACTCGTTCCATGATGTCGAACACTTCCTGTATCTTGGGAGATTTGCCAATGATATTTTCGAATTTATACTTTTTTGTCAGCTCTAGCCTGAGGCGCCTGTTTTCATCCACCAACCGCCGTTGCTCCTTGGCTTTATCCATCACAACTGTCAGCTCATCAATGGAAAAAGGTTTGGTTATGTAATCATAAGCTCCTGATTTCATCGCAGTCACTGCGGTTTCAATGCTGCCGTAAGCTGTGATCACAATCACCACTGCCTCAGGATCGAGATCCCTCATACTCTTCAGGAACTCCAGTCCATTGAGTCCCGGCATTCTGATATCGGTAATAACGATATCGGGAATCAACTCTCGGAATAACTCCAAAGCCTGTTCTCCATCGGCGGCAAGGGAGACCTGGTATCCCTCTTTTTGCAACGCTTCAGACAGAAACTCCCGCATACTTTTTTTATCATCAGCAACCAGTACTGTCGTCAACATACATCACCAACCTTCATTCTTTTCCAACAAAGTCATCCACCCGCGAATTCCTGACACGTGGTGGAATTTTTCATATTTAAAACTGTCAGGCCGTATACTTGGCTTCTTTAAGCCACACGACAAAGGTCGTCCCTTTTTCAGGCACACTTTTTACCTGTATTTGTCCACCATGATTCTCAACTATACGATACGCTATAGCCAGTCCCAATCCCGTTCCCGAAGCTTTCGTGGTATAGAACGGGTTGAACACCTGCTCCCGTTGCGACAGATTCAGACCGGATCCGGTATCGTGAAACTCAGCGTAAACCTCCCGGGTGTCCTGCCTGGCTCCGGTCACCAACCGTAAGGTTCCACCTGAAACCATGGACTCACAGGCATTGTAGATTATATTAAGAAATACCTGCCGTATCTGGTGGTGATCAACAAGCACCCCCGGTATATCTTGATCAAGATTCGTTTTTACCGTAACCTGGTATTTTTCGATCTTGTGCTGTGCCAGCGCCAAGGCATTCTCGATCACATCATTGACATCGACAAATACGGGATTAGGTTTTTGAGACCGGGCAAAATCAAGTATGTTGCCTACTATTTTATTAAGATGGTCCACTTCTTCCACTATCTTTTTCACGTAGTTCTGACTATGGTCATCTTCCGGGAGATCCCGTCCCAATAGTTCAGTAAATCCCAGGATACCACCGAGAGGATTCCGTATTTCGTGAGCTACTCCGGCAGCCAGTTGCCCCAGAGCCACCAGTCGTTCCTGCCGCTGGACTTGATGCTGCAGGCGTTTCGTTTCCGTTATATCGCGAAAGATGGCTACCACCCCAATGGTTTTTCCTGAATAATCTCGTAACAACGAGCTTGAAACTCCGAGTTGCAGCAGATGTCCTGAAGGAGGCGTAACCTGAATTTCCCATCCGATCCGGTCCTCCCCGCATTCGAGCGTTTCCAGCAAGTGCTCGGCCAGGGCTTGACTTCCTTTTGACAGGTACCTGGTACAATGCCATTTCTTCTTTAGTTCACCCAGTTCCAGAATATGCCGTCCTTCCGGGTTGATGAAAGTAATTTTACCACGCACGTTTACTGCTATAATTCCGCTGGTAATGCTGTTGAAGATACTCTCATTGAACTTTTCCAGAGTCGCAAGCTCCCTGAGCTTGGAGTCGAGTTTCCTGTTGGTATCCTTCAGTTCCTGGGTCGCTTCTTTGACTTTTCCCTTAAGTTCCACATTAAACAGCCGATTTTCTTTCAGCAGGCGGGCTCGTTCAAAACTCACTTTTTCCAGTTTCCGGTTGGCTTCTGATAGTTCCTCGTATGCTTGTTTCGATTCGCGTATCTGCCGCTCTAAGTTATCGATGATCTGATTAAACGAACGGGCCAGAGATCCCAAGCGGTCATCATCAACCACTGGCGCCCGACGCCAGAGCTTGCCGCCGATGACCTCGGTCGCAACCCCGGAAATTTCTTTAACTCGTGCCGTGCGCCGGTAAGCAGTCCATCCCAGCATAAAGAACACACAGACCAGGAGCAGCCCTCCCACGATTAATCCGGCCTGCACCTGTAACGGCAACGAACGCGGACGATCTTCCCGGAGCTGCTTGATTACCAGAGCGCCCACGACAATCCGACGGTCAAACAATGGTACGATATAGGCCCATAGAAATTCCTCCCGTGCATCGATCGGAAGCGGCTGCACATCGTCAAATACCCGTTCAAGCTCTTCGAGTTGCTCTCGTTTCCAGAGCATTCCATCATGATTACAGGCCAAAATAGTCCCATTCAGGGATACAACCTCGGCCCTCAACCGGTCATCGGAATTGAAATGTTTTCCCAATAGTTCCTGCAGGTAATTCGGATCATTAATGATCCGCCGTTTGGAAATAATATGGGCGACATTTACAGCGATGCGTTCGGTATCCTCCCTGACCTTGCTCCCGATATCGAGACCGCTCTCATACATGCCGAGGAGATAAAGGAGAAAAGCCGCTCCGCCAAAGGCCAGAATCAATGCCACCAGCGAAACCTTCAGGGACAGAAATGTCCTCGGAAATTCTTCCTGTGTGGGGCCAGCCATCGTCACTCACCGCTCGAAATGTTCCCATCCAGAAATGGCCTACCGAACAAATCATACAATACCTAATACACTCATTCCGTAATCGCCCAGGGAGAAAAACTTCGTACCGCATCTTCGGTCGTCTCAAAAATTTTGAATACTTCCACCAACTTGGTAAACCTGAAAACCCGTATCACATCTCTCTGCACACAGGATATTCGAAGATCCCCTCCTATATCCCTGAACTTTACCAGGTACTCAAGGAATACACTCATGCCGGTGGAAGACATGAATTCAACCTGTTCCAGATCCACGACAACCTGATGACAGCCGGTATCGAGAAACTCTTGCAGGAGATTTTCCAGGTCTCTTTTTGAAACTGAATCAACCTCACCAATCAGCTCTATTGTAGAAACGTCTTCAATAGACCTCGATGAGATCTTCATTAATTGGCTTTCGGAACCTGTTGTTGTACTTTAAACGATCCTTCCCGGAACGCAGCGGCGAGCGCCATAGGAACCTCGGCTTCAGCTTCCACAACTCTGGCCCTCATCTCCTGTTCGAGAGCTTTCATCTCCTGTTCCCGGGCTACGGCCAAAGCCCGCATTTCCTCCGCTTTGGCCTGGGCTACCTGTTTGTCGGCCTGGGCCTGGTCGGCCCTGAGAACCGATCCGATATTTCGGCCGACGTCGACGTCGGCAATATCCACGGAAAGTATCTCGAAAGCCGTACCCGAATCGAGACCTCGGGCCAAGATGGCTTCCGATATCATCTCAGGTTTCTCCAGCACCACTTTGTGGGTGGCCGCCGACCCAATGGTAGTGACAATTCCTTCTCCCACCCGGGCCAGGATGGTCTCTTCACCGGCGCCGCCGATCAGGCGGTCGATATCGGCCCGGACGGTTACCCGGGCAGTTGCCTTCACCTGGATTCCGTTCATGGCCATGGCCGCTATCAGAGGTGTCTTGAGTACTTTGGGATTGACACACATACGGACCGCTTCGAGCACATCGCGGCCGGCGAGATCTATGGCCGCTGCGCGTTTAAACGTTATATGAATACCCGCCCGCCCGGCGGAAATCAATGCGTCCACAACCCGGTCAACGGATCCCCCGGAGAGATAGTGAGCCTCGAGTTCAGACGCACTGATATTCAAACCACCCTTGATAGCTTTGATCAACGGCAGTACGATCCCATTTGGATTGACCCGCCTGAGCCGCATACCCACCAGGGTCAACAGCCCCACCGGAGCCCCGGATGAGAAGGCTGCCATATAAAGCCTGAGTGGAACCAGGTACAAAATAAACGCTACTATAATAACTATACCAACGACACCAATACCAAGCAGTTCCGGCACAAAAATCACCCCTTATTGATTTTTACTTAATTTTTGAAAAATTATAGCACGGGATGGAACTTATGTCAAATTTTCAACATGTGTATGTTTTTTAGCGCCTAACAATGGCGCACATGAGAAGTGTTGACATGAAAAACAAGGATATTTGAGTATTGAGAAATTGAAATCTCACACCGTGCTTTCTACGCTGATATTCCAGAGAGTCAGTGAAGAGAATAGAACGAGTACCCTGTGGAATCAAGAGAAAAGCTCTGTTGTGGATCGAAGAGAGTTTGTCAGAATGGGCGGTAACCGGCAAATAGTTCGACAAGAAGGCTGGCAGGTCCCCATATCAATTGTCCGAGGATACCGGTCATCATCAGAATGAGAATTATAATAAAGCCGAAGGATTTGATTCTCCTGTATACCATTGCAGCTCTTGGGGGTAAAAGATTATCCAGAATATGCGACCCATCCAGCGGAGGGATTGGCAGCAGGTTGAACACGGCCAGGAGTGCCCCAATCTCAACAGTCCTCATTATTAATCTGACAATAATATCTGTTTGCCCCAGCAACGGCAGGGTGATGATGGGGTTAATCCCGGTGTTTACCATAAATCGTAAGACGGCGCCCGCGACAAGTGCCTGCAGCAGGTTCACTCCCGGTCCGGCCAGCGACACCAGTATGTCGGCCCGACGCGGATTGTCAAAGTTGTACGGGTTGACCGGTACAGGCTTAGCCCACCCTATTCCAACAAACAAAAACATGAGCGTACCGACCAAATCGAGATGTTTTATCGGATTGAGCGTGAGCCGGCCGCGATTCTTTGCGGTGGGATCGCCGAACTGAAGAGCGGTCCAACCGTGGGCAATCTCGTGAATAGTGAGCGACATCAGGATGATCGGCACAAATAATACAAACCACACTAGCTTGCCTATCATCCAGTGGCTGATGGAGGTCAAAAACATCGGTAGCGTCCGGTGTTTGAGCACCACCGCGGCCACGATGAAGAAAAGGACGATCCCGATATAAACGAGGAGTACCTTGTCGGTCCGTCGGATGGCGCGAAGCAGGCGCTGCCAGGGAGACATCAGAAACCTTCTTTCTCCGGCTCCGGGTCTCGTTTACTCTGCAAACCCTTTTCAAGGTTCTGGTCTGAAAGGAAGCCGATCCAGTACGGCTGTCCATCTTTTACCGTGAGGAAACCTACCGGCTCGACACTGGCATACCCCCCGGATACCGGACCGGATTCTTTATCGAACGACACCGATCGGTATCGTATAAGTGGAACAAAAAGCCGGTCGGAAACGGTAAATTCTTCACCCCAGGTGTGTTCAACCTGATAGGAAGGGACAGTTTTTTCCGCCAACCGGTCGAGCATGCTCACTGCACCGAAAGACATGGTTACGATGACCTCCCGGTTTTATTTGCCGGACGCCCGGTATCATGGTTGACCGGTTCCTGAGTCTGACGGTGAACAACCTGGGAAAACACGTCTACTATTACCGGGTCAAACTGCGTGCCGGCACAGGCTTTGAGCTCTTCCAGAGCTTTCTCCTGCGACATCGCCTCCCGGTAAGATCGGGTGGATGTCATGGCGTCGAACGCATCAGCCACCGCCAATATTCTGGCTCCCAACGGGATATCTTTTCCTTTGAGCCCGGTGGGATACCCGGTTCCATCAAACCGCTCGTGATGATGATAGGTCAACGGAGAGATGTTTTTCAGAAGCTCGACTTTATCGATAATAAAACTTCCGAGCTCCGGGTGCGTCTGGATGATTTCCCGCTCATCCGATGTCAGGTTGTCTTTCTTCAGAAGAATCATCTCGCTGACGCCGATCTTTCCAATATCGTGAAGCAAACCGGCAAACTTGATGATCTCCTTTTCCTCGTCAGGCAGCCCCAGTTCTTCGGCAATAGCCACGGCGTACTCCATGACCTTCGTGGAATGACCGTGCGTGTAAGAATCTTTGGCGTCAATGGCCGCGGCCAAGGCGGTAATCGTATCTATGTAACTGTCCTGCATGAACCCGTACAGGCGGGCATTCTCGATGGCGGCGGCGGCTTGGGTTCCCAGAGTAAACAGAAGGTTCACTTCGTCATTCGTGAACCGTCGGACCTTATGCATAAAGGCACCTAGTGCACCGATAACCTTGTTTTTCATGATCAGCGGAACGAAGACAAAAGCCCGATAACGAGGTTTCTTTCCAATCAGCAGTTTGCTGAGCTTGGGATCATTCAAGACATCGGCTACCACCACCGGTTCGCCGTTTTCAATAACCCATCGGGAAACCTCGTCGGCCACATGGGAGTTCCCATTTAGCTCATCTGAATCCAATCCGAGTGAGGCCCTGGTCATGAACTCGTCGGTACGCTCGTCTTTCAGAGTCAGCATACAGGCTTCCACCCGAAGAATATTTGCCGTCAATCCGATCATGAGGCTCAGTATGCGGTCGAGATTGAGCGTGCTGGTGAGAGCTTTACTGACCTTGGATATAAAGGAAAGTTCGTTTATTTTCCCCTCCATCCCATGGTAAACGCGTGCGTTCTCGATAGCCATAGCTGCCTGAGATGCAAAGGTGGAAAGTGTTCTCAGATTGTCTTTAGAGAAATAGGAAACCTCCGAATGACTGATGGCCAGCAGGCCCATTACTTCTCCCTTCATGATCAGGGGAACTATCAGATGGCTGTTCAGGTCCTCTTCCACTTGAAGATCATGGTACTGGCTGCCCACCTCAACCAAAAGCCGGAAATCATCTTCGGGAACAGGCGTTCCGGTGAGCGAATAGTAACTGCTGAACAAGCGGTGTTTCATGTTTTCAACCAATTCGTCGGAAGGGATTTCCGAGAACACCAGGGTGAGCCGGGCCTGCTCATTATCAACAAGTAATATGCTGGCTGCCTGCACATTGATCATCTCTTTGAAGGTGTTGATGATGGTATCCAGTATCTGCTCCAGATCCAGCGTGGAGTTGAGCAATTTTCCTATTTCGTTCAGTTTGTTGAGTTCCCTGATCTTTCCGCGGGCAGCGTTTGTCAGGCGAGTATTCTCTATCGCCAGAGCCGTTTGAGCCGCATAGACCGACAGCAACGCCTGGTCATTAACCGTAAAACTACTGGACGGTTTAATCCTGGCCAGCTCTATCAGACCAATAACCCGGTCGGTCACCTTGAGTGGCAGGGCTATCAATGACTGCATACTCGGATCGGTAAACACTTCGTCCCTGAGTTCATCGATCATCAACAGCGGAAAACTTTTTTTCAGAACCCAATTGATAATCTGGTTCCGGCCCTCGCGGATGGTTGTCAGCTCTTCTTCTTCCAGCCCCGAAGTGTATTCAAGCTCATATTCGCCGCTAACGGGATTAACCACCAGCAGAAAGGCCTGGTCACAGGGAATGTCTTTGGTCACCGTATCCATTATCAGTGACAGAAGATTGCGGAGATTGAACGAGGAACTCATAGCTTCGCTGATCTTGGTCAATGACGTGAGTTCCATAAACTCACGGCGGATCGCTTCCCCTAGAACCCGGTGTTTCTCCGGACGACGTCTTTTAAGTGCCATTTGCCACCCCTTGTTCAATCAAGCGGAAAGCAAAAACCCGTCTGGTCACTTCGGTGGCGTCGCCAAGAGTCTCTTCCGCCACCCTGTAAAAATCGTCGTTAAGGAGTTCACCGGTAAGTCTCCTGACAATATAGATAACCCGACTCAAATAATTGGTTAATAATTCATTAAAATCATCTGGAGATATCGATCCCAGTGCTTCTGGCTCTCCGGTGAAAAGGACTCCTTCAGCGGTAACGGAGATATCATGATCTGCTACAGGTTGATTTTCGTTTAACGCCAACCCACGAGTGAGAAAAATAGAGGTTTCCACAACGCCGAAAATCGGGGACATCATCATGAATAGCTGGTCCATCAGATCCTGGAATCGTCTTAGATTGCTGTTCTTATCATGATTGATCGGACATCCATTACGATGGTGTTTCATCCTTGAAGACTCCTTATCCGAAGCCAAGAGAATGATTTTAACACCCTAAAACCCTATTGTCAAGCTCTCTTTGCGGTTGCAGAGACCACAATTACTAATTAAATACACACATTTTATGATGAGTAAATATCGAGTGAATTCACCTTTGTATCCTAGGGATTTCAAACTGAATATGTATAAAAAAAAGAAGCCACAACAGGAACCGCTATAAACTAAACAGTACGCCTGCGGAAGACTTGGTCGAGTGCCTCTAACCCGGCTATTTTACGGGCAAACGCCGAAGCTCGAAAACCACTGGATTATGCGGGTCGGGGCAGCACACGAGGGCTGTATCTTCATCCGGCTCCCAGGGGAAACTGCCACCAAATCTGAGTACGGTCAAAAACGGTAGCATGGCGGCAAAAGCCCATCCGCAAAACCCTTCGATAGTCTCATGACCGGTCACTGTCCAGGTATTGCCAACCCGGTAACCGCAAGAGGTTTTACCGCTGCCCATGACATCTTTAACAGTAACCAAAACCCGATAACTGGCATCCATCTCCAACCCTTCTTTCTACGCTATCTTGCTTGAGGGCGGGACCACCCAGCTTCCGCTACGACTCAATGTTTACTCATGTGTTTTGAGGAATGCAAACAGCCGCCGCCCGGGTAAATTCTCAATCTCAAAAATCTATAACCTTACTTTTTACATTGCCTGCGTTAAACCGATCTGTTTGTTGCACTAATTTTTTGAGGAATGTATTCAGTTTCTTGAAACTTTCTCCCGTCAGCATCTCCTCTATGGTAAAAGGGAACCGGTAGGTCCAGTTTTTTGGATTATCCGCACCGGGAACGTTGATCCGGTTCTCAGCCGGATCGTCTTTCAGTATGGCGGGTTCTCTACTTACCAGATCCTGAAGCAGATTCAAGGCAAACAACGAAGACGAAGCGTACACCCGTTGCAGAATACGATCATGAGTCTTTTGATCGAGCTTCGCCGGCGATTTTCCTTTTTTGTTCAAAGACTGAAAAAATACATCCCGCTCCTCGGGAAAGTCTTGCCACCAGCCTCTGAGAGTGTCCGTGTCATGGGTGCTCATTGAAGCCAGCGACACCGGATTGAAGCTTTTCGCATCAAGGTAGCTTCCATCACCATCCCAGTCACGCTCCCAACGATCGACCTTCGTGCCGGGGATTCCCAGTTCCAGTAAGACTTCCCGGGCACAGGGAGGGACCACACCGAGATCTTCCGCCAGAGGCAGCAAGACGGTTGAATCGAGCATCATTTTCAACAGAGTTCTACCATGCTCCTCCCACACACTTTCATCTTCGGGAACAAAATACCCATTCTCACCGGTTTTTTCTCCTTCGGGAATGGTCCAGATACGGAAAAACCCGACCACATGGTCTATACGGTACAAGTGAAGGAACTTCTCCGCCTGCTGTAGACGTTCCCGCCACCAATCGAACTCCCGCGACGCCAGCACATCCCATTTATAGGTAGGGAATCCCCAATTCTGCCCGTCGTCGGAGAACATATCCGGCGGCGCCCCGGCCGTCACGTCAAGATTGAAATATTCCTGCCGGGACCATACATCGGCACTGTCATAACTTAGCAGGATAGGAATATCGCCCTTCAGGGAGACCCCCTTCTGTGCACAGTGGTTCTTCACGTCTATCAACTGTTCCTCCAGCAACCACTGTACAAACTCAAAAAACCCGGACCGCTCTTCCAGTCCACGATCGATAAACACTCCTCCGGAGACATACTCTTCGGGCCACTCTACCCAGCTTTTCTGGTCGAACCGTTCCTTGAGACT
Organism: uncultured bacterium; assembly: GCA_964593455.1. GTDB lineage: Bacteria > Muiribacteriota > CAYSPT01 > CAYSPT01 > CAYSPT01 > CAZQHK01. The sequence goes on along the minus strand of CAZQHK010000001.1, from coordinate 157,641 downwards.
GCGAAAAACAGCGTATGGCCAGAGCCAGTGACCATTCTCTTTTTTAAATTGAGAAAACCGATTCAATTCATCCGCAGAGACCCGTTCGAGAAAAACGCTATATATATCGGCCAGGATCTTCTCTTTAACCCGGCGCAACGCCACCCAATCCACCCGCTCCCCGGTGGGAATTTGTTTGAGAGACTCATTAACGAATTTCAGTATGTCCGGGTGAGACTCGACAAACGGTACCGACCGTATGGCGAGCAGCATCGGGTCGAGACCGAAAGCAGTAACTGCACTATACGGACTGATATTACCCGCCGTATCATTAATTGGCAGGACCTGTATTACACCGTGCCCAACGACAGCACACCAATCAGCCAGAAGTTTGAGATCAGCGAACGTGCCGGCACCTTCATCACTATTCGTCCGGAGAGAAAAAACCGGGGTAACTACTCCCGCCCGTCGCCTGACACCAATGTTCTGCCAGTGCTCCGAGCTGTACGAGTTGAGTAAATACTGTTCTATATCCTTTATTTCGCTTGCTTTTACGTCTATTTCACTCATGTTTGTGGGGCCTGCCCCAACCTCCTTCAGTTAAATACTTTTACTTCAGCTCTTCAGGATTAACCCGGAAACTGCAGTTGGTTTCGTCGCGAGGCGAAGGAAATGGCCGCAGATACAAGGCGCGCGACCGAAGCCACCCGGAGCTGTAATGCATATTACAGTGAGGATGGCTGACCGAGCGCAACGTAGTAGCTGTGGTCAGTTCTGAGCCGCAGCAGAATGTCAACTGCAGTTTCTGGGATTAAGGATACCATTTTTTTTTCGGACCATCAAAACGATCATCCATCACTTGAATCGTGAAATATCACCGGTACTTGTTCAAACAAAGCTGCAAGTTTGTCGATAGTGATAATGGGTTTAACATATATGCTGAGGAGTGTCACCATGAAGCAAAACTTTAAGATTCTCATAGCAACCGCTTGTCTGCTGATTGCATATTCAACCGCCGCCGGCGCGGCCACCTGGAAATCTCCGATCTGGTTGGATGGTCGGGTCTTAAGTCAAAACCTCAGTCCCCTGCCGGACGCCCGGGCGTCAGCGGGAGAAGAATCAGTAACAACCGATAAAAACGGAATGTTTTCCCTCGGACCGCTCTACGGTGATTTCGCCCGTTTGACCATTAGTGCCGAAGGCTATAAAACCGATATCACCGATATCCCACTCAGTAATATCAGGGGGCCGTTCGAGGTAGTGTTATTCCGTGATTCCGGCGACATGAACGAAGGAGACAGACTGCTTTCAGCAGTACCTACCCGGGCCAGAACAGCTACCGAGACTCTTCACGAGGAGGTTACACACAGCCCCTATTCAGAAGACGCAGTTGTTTGCTCCCTGCCCCCGGTTCCATCCCTGGGAGGACCGTCAGGCCTGATAAACATTCCCACCGCCCAGGGATTAAAAAATCGTCAACACGCAGTGGGTATCCATCTGGGCCGTCATACCACCAGCGCCGCCGAAACAGATTCATCCATTTATAAAGCAGCGGTTGGCCTGAGTGACCAGATCGAGGTAGGCGCGGCTTTCTATGAGCAAAAACCTGTAACTGTTGGATCAAAACGACAATCCAAAACTTCTATGCACATCAAGTATAGCGGCAAGACGCAGATTGAAAACGTTTCATATTGTATGGGCGCCCAAGCGGCACCCGGTGACTCAAATGTTTTCATGGGAGCAACTCTCGATGCCAAAGAAGCTCTCGGCAGCATAGTATTGAAAGACAATCCCGATGCCAAGCAACCGACGTTCAATTTTGGTCTCGAAGTACCGCTCGATCCCAGCCACAAACTGGAAAACCTGGCCGGACATTCTGTTATTCTGGAATTAGAGGAAGGCCAAAGCACCAGCCGCCTCGACCAGTACACTATGGGATGGCGCTACCGGAGCAGAAACAAGGGAAATCTTGACCTTTACCATTCCCGTAATTATACCAACCGCGACGATTACACTACCGGTCTGGGCGGAAGTATTACATTTTGATGACGCCGGCCTTTCCCTACCCTACTCTGAGAACGGTTAAAACCTATCTGCGGAGGGAGGAAACCAGGGCCAAACGCTCTTTGGGCCAGAACTTCCTTATCGACCGCAACACCGCCCAGCGAATCATTAAACAACTGGGAGATATCGCAGCTCTGTCGGTCATCGAGATCGGACCGGGACTGGGCGCCTTTACCTGCCTGCTGGCTAATAAATGCCGGAACCTGACAGCCGTCGAGCTCGATTCACGCCTGGCGGGCTACCTGGCGGAAACAGCCGGGACCGTCAACGTGATCGAAAGCAATATCCTGGACCTTTCTCCGGAAGATCTCGAACCATCTGAATCATGCCTCACCCTGGGAAACCTGCCATTCAACATCTCGGTCAAGATCCTGTTATGGTGGTTGCAGGCGCCGGTGTGGTTTTCCCACGCCTATTTTATTTTCCAGGAAGAAGTAGCCGACCGTCTGGTAGCCCGAACCAGCACCTCTAGCTATGGGTCCCTGACCCTGCGGGTGTCGTACAAAGCTACCGCGAAGAAACTCTTCAAAGTGCCGAGCACCGTCTTTTATCCGCGGCCCGAAGTGGCGGGAAGCCTGGTTTTGCTCGAAAGGCGGGAACAGCCGGAGGTGACCGTTACTGATTCCGGTTTCTATTTCGATCTTATTTCCGCTGCCTTCGCTTACCGCCGAAAGACCCTGGTCAACTCGCTTCGTCTTTCCAAACAGTTTGGCAGAGAAGAATTTAACCTCAAACAAATCATCACCGAAGCCGGGTTTACGGAAACCACCAGGGCTGAACAGATGAATGCCGTTGATTTTGCCCTTTTATCCGAAGTCCTGGCCGGTTTTAATTGAGTGAATAAGCAAGAAGAGTAGAAAGAGGGCCCTATGAGATCTGTCTCATCCTGCAGTAACTCTCATAATTAACCAGTAGCAAAGCCTCTCCATCCCGCCCTGTGACCGGTCCAAAAACCTCACTTCTCCGCTTCCAATTAAACAACCACGTAAAAGCCTCAGTTGAGCTCGGCGCTTTTGCCTGCAAATAGCCGAACGAAGGAAGGCCTCACCTTACTTTCTACACTGCCTGCTTGAGGGCGGGAGGAAGATGCTATCGAGAAACAGGCACTGTAGTGGGCAAGGAGACAATAGAGACGTACCAACCTGAATTCGAGATTATGAGATTGAGATGTGTAAGCAAGAAGTGTAGAAAGAGGACCCTATGACGTCTGTCTCATCCTGCAGTAACTCTCACATTCAATCAGTAGCAGAGTCACTCCGTCCCACCCGGGGGCGGCAGCTCGGTGACCCGGTCGTCAAGCCCGTATGACATCTGTTCGTACAGCTGCTCCACCAGATCAAAATTGGAGGCCTTGGTTATCGTCATCGAATGTTCCTGATCGAGCATGCTCTGAAATATCTGCTCGGCGTTGCCGCCATCGATGAGCCCGGTTTTGGGAACGGTTTTGCGCATGGTGGAGACAAGTTGGTAGACCAGGATGGAGACAAACTCTTCGCAGTGTTCCCTGAGATCGGCACGTTCTTTGAGACGCTTGGCTTCCATATTATTGTTAAGGTCTGCAAAGGACTGCGCTTTATTGGCTACGTTGTTACCCATGGCCATCATCGCGGATTCGATTCCTCGCATTACGGGCACCCCTTTCTTCAGAGAATCTCCAGCTCGGCGTGGATTGCGCCGGCTGATTTCATGGCTTGCAGCACCGAGATGATGTCCCGGGCCGATGCTCCCACTTCGTTCATCGCATCCACCACGTCTTTGACGTTGGCACTCTCGGGGAAATCAACCACGTTGCCGGTCCGCTGCTGTATCTGTACCGACAGGTTACCGTGGGTGATGGCCACCCTGGATATTCGAACCTCGGACCCGATCACCACCGTACCCGTACGCTCATTAATAACGACGCGGGCGATGTTATCCGGCTCCAGATACAGGTCTTCAAGAGCGGAAATGAAATCGACCACCTGGTTACGGTAGCTGAACGGTACGGATACTTTCACCTGGCCGGGATCGATTGCTTTGGCCATCTCCCCGGGGAAATGTTTGTTGATAGATCTGGCCAACCGGGAGGCCGTAGTGAAATCTTTCTCCCGAAGAATCAGGCTGACCTCGTTCCCCTCGGAGTAGGACATGGGGATTTCGCGTTCCACCACTGCACCCCGGGGAATTAGGCCAACCAGGGTGTGAACCGCTCCGCCGCCACCCTGTGTTTCGCCGCCGCCCAGCGATATGGATCCCTGGGCAACCGCGTAGATTTTCCCGTCGGCCCCTAACAGCGGTGTCTGGATGAGCGTACCGCCTTTAAGGCTCTTGGCATCTGCCAATGAAGATACGGAAACATTGAGTTGGTCGCCTTCTTTGGCAAAAGGAGGGATAGTGCAGGTAACCATGACCGCCGCCACGTTCTTCAGTTTAACTTTATCTTTGTCGATTTCCAGCCCGTTGTGACGGAGCATGTTGGCAATCATCCCGAAAGCGATGGCTTCCTTATCGCCCGTTCCGTTAAGCCCCACTATCAGGCCCCGGCCGACCAATTGATTCGGACGCATTCCCTTTATCCGGGAGATGTCTTTGACCCGCACCAAGGGTCCTGCCAGGCTGATATTGCTATCGGTGGCCGCCAGGAACAAGAGCGTAAAAACCGCCGCCGGTATCGTGAATCTCCACATGCGCTTGCTTCCAAACACGCTGTTTCCTCTCCTCTCCCGCTCCCTTATATTCTATTCTTCTTGCTCAGAGGGTGGGACCACCCGGTCGTCGCAACATCCACAATGTTTACACCCTTGACAGGTGAAAAGAAGCAGCCCTCGTCCGGGTTCTATTTCTCTGATCTCTTTGCCCAGTTTCAAGACGTGCTCCCTTCATTGTGATATTTAAAATAAGAAGTTGAAAATCTTGTTAATGAAACCCGGACGCTGGAGATCACCACCGATGGAACCGCTTCCTTTGTACTTGATTTCGGCGTTGGCCAGATAAGTCGACTCGATGGTGTTTTTCTCTGTTATATCCTGAGGCCTGATTATTCCCGAAAGAACGATTTCCTGGGTTTCACGATTAACCTTGATCCGCCGGACACCTTCGATAACCAGGTTCCCATTCGGCAGTTTTTTACTGATTACCGCCGTGATCCTGGCACTGAGAGTGCCACTGCGGCTGGTGGTACCGTCACCTGAGAAATCGTTTTTGGCACCCGCTGAAGATTGTGAAAGAAACCTCAACAGGCCGACACCGGCATCGGTACCGGCGCTTGATGACTCCTTGGAAGAGGTGGTAGCCTTCTGGGAGGCCGTAGCCGATTCCGAAACGATGATAGTGACGATATCACCCACGTCCCGGGCCCGGTGCTCCGAAAAGAGGTCCACCGCCCGGTCGTTCCATATGGAACTGGCTTGTACTCCGCCCACTCCGCCCCAGAACACAGCGATCAACACCATGCAGGTCAGGCATACCCAGGTTCTGGTCCCAAAGAGCATCAAATTTCTCCTTTCTTCACGGGTGAAACAACAACGCATCGGCTGTTTTTGACTTTCCCGTAAAGTTCCTTGCGAGTCGAAAGATTCCTTACTCTGACCGTTTCCAAAGCGCCGGCGGTACCAAGAGCCAAACCGGCCGCTGTGATTACCACGGGACCGCGCCGGAATTCAATCCTCACCTTGTCGCCCCGTTTGACCAATGGAATTTGTTCCAGAAGCGCGGGGGCCAAGATTTTTCCCTGCCGGAGATTGCGCCGCACTCGCAGGCCAACTGCCTTGACCGGATCGGTAATAAACCCGTCTACACCTGAGATAGTGGTCATTTTCAGCGTTACATCGGAAGGCTCTATTACCTGGTGCCGCTTGAGAGACCGGGTAAGCACTATCGCCTTACCGAGGAGCGTTATCCTGATCCTGGATTGAACGGTCCTTACCACTGTCCCCTTGACCATGACTTCCATGGAAACCACCGAGGGCAGGCCAAGCCTGACGTTATCAGTGTCCACGAAGAACTCAGGATCTTTCGCCGGAAGGCTCAGTGTTCCCGTAGTACCGAGCAGCTCAATCTTCAGTTTTCCCGGTACGTCGGCAAACTTCTCCTTGACTGCATCGGTGATAATGGTTGTCAATTCTTTCTCGGACACTTTAATTTCAGGGAGACGCACCCGGAAGATTCCCGGGAATTTGAGAGCAACCTTGTTGATATCAATTCCGGCCTCTCTCAAACGGTTTTTCAGCATTCCACGGCTGATGTTGACTGCCGATCCCGGGTAAGGAGCAGGAATTAGTTTTATGGATTCTACCTGTCCCGCTTGTTCTTCTGTACCGCCCCGTACCCGGGCCACATCTCCGATTGTAAGGTAATCACCATTTATAGAACTCCCGTTGAAGGTGAATTCGTCCAGCGGTTCGATGGTTACGAGTTCACTCGCACCGGCGTAGGCAGTAAGGGCAACCAATGCCAGCACCGCCAGGGCGGTGGTCCCTCGTACCATTTTACCGTTTATATCTGAACAGTTCACGATGTACCCCTTCCACGAGACTAGATTACTTCAGCGTTACCGCTTCAGTGTGTTGACGACCTGTAGCATGGCATCAGATGTCTGGATCGCCTTGGAGTTGAGCTCATATGCCCGCTGGGTGATGATCATGTCTACCATCTCCCGAACCGCTTTGACGTTCGAGCTTTCCAGGAATCCCGATATAATTCGACCGAATCCTTCATCAACACCAGGCTGACCGACAATGGGCGTGCCGGAGGCTGTCGTCTCCCGGAAGAGATTTCCACCAAGATTATCCAGCCCCTGAGGGTTGATGAACCGGGCCACTTCCAGCGTGCCAAGTTCAACCCGGTCGGCGCCCACCTGGGCGGTCACGATACCGGATTCTCCGATATCTACCAGGATAGCGTTTTCAGGGATAACAACACCGGGCTGCACGATGTAGCCGTTAGAGGTTACCATCTGCCCGGTGGCGTCTTCCTTGAAGGCCCCGTCCCGGGTATAAGCAGTCGTCCCATCAGGCATGGTGATCTGGAAGAATCCGTCTCCTTCGATGAGAACATCCAGGGGTTGCTCCGTATGCCTGAACTGGCCTTGACTAAAATGTTTGTATATCGCCGCCGCACGTACACCGTGACCTACCTGTATGCCGGTTGGAAGAAACGATCCCTCGGCTACAGGAGCTCCTGGCTGTTTCAGCTTTTCATAGATCAAATCATGGAAGTCAACAGCTGACTTTTTGTAACCGTTGGTGTCCACATTGGCCAGATTATTAGATATTACATCCATTTTCAGTTCCATGGCCAACATACCCGTAGCCGCACTCCACATCGCATCGATCATACCCAGGTTACCCCTTTCTTAACTTTCAACTCTTACCCCGCTTGAAGGATTCTGAACAACGAGGTCAACGATTGATCATGACTACTAATCATACGCTGGTTCATCTCGTAGAACCGCTGTACTTCTATCATCTGTACCATTTCAGTCACCGGATTGACATTGGAAAGCTCCAGATACTGCTGTTTGACTTCGACTACATCGTCGAATCTCAAAGCAGCACCGTTTGGCTTGAAATGGCTATTTACTTCCTTTCTCCAGGTCTTGGTCTGATCGGTAGCAATCTTGGCGAAAGTCGCAATATGATTCTGATCTTCCCAAATCCGCCCGGCCTGGTCGATGGTTATTTCTTTCTTGCGGTCGATAAACAATTCATGAAACTCGTGCGTTTCAGCTACTCCATTTTCATTAACCGCCACGGTACCGCCCTGAGGGGGGTCTCCCGAAACCACCATCAACGGATTGCTGGACGAGTTCACCACCCGGCCATCTACATCCACATGGAAAGTACCGTCTTTTGTCAGGCGATAGCCGTTCGGACTCTTGACCATGAAATATGCGGGACCGGCCAGGGCCACATGAAGTTCTTCACCGGTATGCTTTAGCCTTCCCTGGGAAAGATCCGTGAACAGCTCATCTACCAGACTGCCTGTTCCCATGGTACCGATGTAGGGATCGTCCCAGGGGGTGGTAAATGGCGGCTCATCGGGGAGCCTGTCATGGATCCTCGATATATGTATGTCCGGAAATGACTTGAAGGCCACTTTCTGCTTCTTGTGGCCGACGGTATCGATGTTGGCTAAATTATCCGCCAGGACACGATTCCGCTCCCCTTCGATCATCATCCCGGAAGTGGCTGAATACAGTCCTCTGAGCATGTCGATACAGCCTCCTTATTCTTGTGGCTAATCAGTGTATCGGCATACTTTAAGTAAAACTTTAGTTTGTTAACCTGGATTGCTGACCAATAAAGCGAAAGAAGGTCATTCAGAAGATTGAAGGAATAAGGCAGATATGGGTAAAATACTTAGGGAAATATAACATACAACCGGTATGCACTACTTACCAGTAGTTCTCGTTAGGCTAGAGTTCTACGCCCCTCATATTAACAGCAAGCCTGATCCTGATAACTCTTATTTACGCCGACCGCGCGACCGTTTTTCTTTACGTTTTTTGGCGTCGGAAAGTTTCTCCTGACTCTTTTTCATAAAGAACGACAACTTGTCTTCAAAATTGTCACCGGAGAAGCTTTGTGACTGCGATCCTCTGGAAAATGGTTTCCTGCCCTGCGGTCCCCGGGATTGTGGTCCCCGGGATTGCGGTCCCCGGGATTGCGGTCCCCGGGATTGCGGTCTCTGAGATTGCGGTCCCCGGCCTTGCGGCCCCCGGGGAACTGGTGTTCCCTCTTCATTCAGGCGTCGAATAGAAAGATCGATCTTGCCGCGATCTTTGATGGCAATAACCTTGACGGTTACTTCATCACCAATCTTGAGATGATCACTGACATTCTTGACATAGCTATTAGCTATCTCGGAAATATGGATCAGACCCTTTTCTCCTGTTTCAAGCTTGACGAAAGCTCCGAAATGCGTAACATCCGAAACAACGCCCTTGACTTTATCCCCTTCCTGTACTGACATTACCCTGCGTTTCCTCCTTTTTTCTTACTTAATTTGCCGACCCATGACGACCTGCCAGGAGTCGATAGACCATCACCACGGATTCAACCACTTCCCCACTCGATTTCCCATCAGTAGGGACGAGTGAATCTGCCATCCGGTACAGATGCGCCCTTTGTGCCATAAGCCCACTGATTCGTTCCCCGGCGTCACCTTCCTCGAGCAACGGACGGCCGCTCCCTGTACCAACTCTTCTCAACACTTCCTCCGGTGTAACCAGGAGAGAGATGATAATACCGCACTTCATGTGACGCCAATTTTCTTCGCGAAGCACGGCCCCTCCTCCAGTTATTACCAGACAATCCGGCTGATGACAACATTTTTCGATAACCTGAGATTCAATTTTTCTAAAATAATCTTCGCCTAATTGGGAAAAAATCTCGGGGATAGGCTTCCCACAGACAGTTTCGATCTCAGTATCCGTTTCAACCACCCGCAACCCCAACTGCTCAGCTGCCTGCCGACCCACCGTCGTTTTACCAGCCCCCATAAATCCAAGTAATACGAGATTTTTCACACCATCCTGCTTACTTCTTCACGATGACGGTCCACCCTCGCGACAACCTTGTCCATCGAGTCGCCGCCGAACTTCTCTAACACCAGAACGGCCAGCACATTTAGCATGGCTGCTTCTCCCACCACCGATACCGCTTCCAACACACAAACGTCCGCCCGAGGGCTGGGAGTAATTACCCGTTCACGGGTATCCAGATCAACCGTCTCCGTTTCCCGGCTAAGCGTAGGGATAGGCTTTACGGCCGCCCGGACTATGATCGGTTGGCCGTTTGTTACTCCCCCTTCAAGTCCTCCGGCCTGGTTGGTTGCCCGTGCGCTCAGATCATTACAGCGATCTTCACCGGTAAAAACAAACTCGTCACGAGCTTCCAAACCCCGCCGGCGGGCCAGGGAAAACCCGGCCCCGATTTCTACACCTTTGACCGAAGGAATACCCATGAAGGCAGCTGCCAGCTGAGAATCCGCCCGGTGATCCCACTGAATGTAGCTTCCCAATCCCGGAGGAACTCCTTCAGCTATAACCTCAAATACCCCTCCCAGAGTGTCGCCCTGTTCCCGGGTTTCAGCCATCAGGAGTTCGATCGAATCCCAGGCGGTATGATCGATACATCCAACCATATCCCGGCCAAGTGTTTTACGGATCATCTCTATCTTCACATCAGCCGGAAGAGAGGCGCGGATACCGCCGACTTCCAGGACGTGCGCCTGTACTTCAATACCTAGGGTGCGAAGGAAAAGACGGAACAGACCGCCAACGGCAACCCTGGCAGCTGTTTCCCGGGCAGAAGCACGCTCGGCGACATCACGGGCGTCATGCAGACCGTATTTGAGTATTCCCGCCAGATCGGCATGGCCCGGACGGGGACGTCTAACCGCTTTTTCTTCTTCCGGACGGGAACCGGTAACGGACATCGCGGATAGGTGGTTTTCATGATCTCGGTTTCCGATCCACAAGGTCACTGGTGAACCCGTAGTTTTTCCGAACCGGATACCGGAAAGAACGTCTACTTTATCCCGCTCAATGGACATTCTGCCGCCGCGACCGCTGCCCATTTGTCTCCGGGCCAGATGAAAATTTATCTCTTCCAGATCGATCAGGAGCCCCGCCGGCAAGCCTTCAACTATCGCCGTCAAGCCTTTTCCATGCGATTCTCCCGCCGTCAGCCACCTGACCATGCCCCCTGCTCAAACCCTCCTCAATGAATCGAGCCCTGCACTATTAACGCTCAATTTCATTTACCTTCAGTACAATAATACCATTAATCAATATAAATAATAAAGAACAAGCTACCGCTTCACATTTTTTGAAACGACATATCAGGCAAGACAAATCAAAAGCGGCGCCGTCCTGGGCGGCGCCGCTTTTTTGCTTCTTGCTTCTCTCCGATCCTGATTAGATTCTGTCGGCTGAAGCTCTCATGATGTGTGGAGTAATCAGGATGATAAGTTCGAGGTTTTCACGATCACGATTATCCCGGGAAAAAAAGCTCTTGAGAATCGGGATGCTTCCGAGTATCGGCACCTTCTGGCTAGCCGTGGTGTCTTTCTCCTGTATCAGACCACCGATCAGTATTTCTTCACCGTCCCGAACGCGAACCGTCGTCTTGGCGGTCCGTTTCTCGATCCTCGGGTATTGCCCTTCAAAAACCGCGAAGCTTACTTCGGGCTCGAGCTCGGCCGTGATCCAGCCATCATCATTGATCCGCGGAGTTACTTTGAGGATAACACCAACATCTTTCTCCTGCGGCGGGTTATCAGGACCGCCGCCGTAGATAACCTTCTGTCCGATATGGATCGTGGCTTCCTCACCATTCAGAGCGGATACCTTCGGGTTGGAGAGCGTCTTGGCGTCGTTGGTTTTCTCCAGCGCCGTAAGCGTACCCTGGAAAAAGTTCGGAGCACGGAAGAAATCCCCGAACTTGAAGAATCCCGCACCACCCTGCTCAGGCAGTGTCGTCTGGTCATATCCCTCGTTATTGGGTATCGGAGCCATGCTCTCAGTAAGCGACAGGAACGAGCCGGTTTGGCTATCTCCGTCGACTTGCCTGCCGATACCCCAGTCCCAATCGAATCCGATATCCCGCATACCATCGGTGGAAACTTCAACAATCTTGGCCTCGATCATAACCTGATGGACAGGTACATCGATGGTCTTGATCAGCTTGGCGACCTGGTCCAGGGTAGCCTGATTACCGGTCACCACCACGGCATTGATACGCTTATCGACTGATACTTCGACTTTCGACTGAGCACTCTTGAAAACGCCGGTCAGAATCTTTGAGACGTCGTCAGCATTGGCAAACTGCAACCTGAACGTCTTATTGAGCCCGACCTCGAAGCCTTCCTCGAGTTCTTTCGGTGGTGCGATAACATAGGTGTTCCCGACCTTCCGATAGCTGTACCCGTTGGTCTTACAGATCAATTCAAGGGCTTTCTCGTAATGAACGTCCTTGAGTCGAAGGGTTATCTTCCCTTTGACCGCCCGGTGATGGATGATGTTGACTCCGGTCCGGACAGCAATCATCTTGAGCACATCAGTGATCTCGGCATCACGCATAGCCAGGTCGATATATTCCGTTGCTCCACCCTGCGCCAGAGCAGCGGTTACACCTAGATCCATAACGCACATCAAGCCCGCTGCTACCAGTGCAACCAGTAATAAATTTCTTTTCACTCCCGACTCACCTCCTATGAATCTACCGCTACCCAAACAACACAAGCGAGCAAACATTCGCTTATCTAACCCCCAATCTTAAAGGTCTTACGTCTCCTGGTCCGGTAGGAATAAATTTCTACCGCATCTTCTTTGATCTCCATAATCTTGAAATTGCCCTCGACTTCGTCACCCGCCGCCATCTCCTGCGGAGTCCCCTGAAATTCGAGCAATGCCATCCTTTTACCGGCATTTCCCACGATGCAGAGCACGTTCAAATTAATCTCGGGAACAACCTCGGGCACCGGACGCTTATCTATTTTCCCGACTTGCTTAGTCGGCCGACGCACCTGTTTCGGTTTCTGAAATACGATCGGGAAGAAGGGATCCTTATCGGGATACAGCGGGTTATAAACAGATATCTTCCGATCGGGTTCCTCCATAGAATCGCCTTCATCAATGCTATCCCCGAAATCATCGAAATCATCACCGCTGGCGTCGTCGCCCCATTCATCTTCACCCGAACCATCGCCGAAGTCATCACCGAAATCACCACCTGCGTCATCATCGCCGAAATCTCCCCAGTCATCCTCCTGGGCAAACGTTGATGAGGTCGGCACCATGACGATCAACCCGACAGCGAGCAGCAAAACCAGAATATGGACGCAGAAACTACCGTTCCAAAGTGATCTAGTCAAGAAGACCACCTCCTCTGGTTAAAATAAAAGCCCGTACATTAAGTGTGATATTCAAAAGCTGAACCATTTCGGTTGTACCATCTTCCTTCTTTTGGCTTATCGGTCGTCCCTTGGGATTTATTGAGATAGTTCCCGAATTCATGTTGAGCATTCGCAGATTTTCCATCTTGGCCATGAACTCACCGATGCTGTGGTAGCCGCCTTCCAGACCAACCTCGATGGGAATCTCACTATATCCTTCATACTCAACCAGGGGCGAGATGTGGATATCTCTGAACTCGACCTTGACCTCTTTACAGACCGATTCGGTCTTTTCCAGAATCTCGGGGACCTTCGATTCTTCCGAGATGAGGCTTTTGTAGCGGTTAAGCTCTTTCTTGACCCGATTGTATTCCGCCTCGAGACTCGCCAGTTCATCATCGATGTTCTGGTTTTCAGCGATCTCTTTGTTCAGTTTTGCAATGTGGTCCCTGGCCTCCTGCACTAAAGCCTTCTTGGGCTGATAAACCTGCATGAACCAGTAACCTCCCATAAGCGCTAGAAAAATCACGAAAAGGGTGAACACCAAACCTTTGTTACTCATTGAGCATTCCCCCTCCCTTCTTGATCCGGCAGGTCATAGCAAAGTTGACCACCTGTTCGTTGTGGAGCTTGGCCAGGTTGGCCGAAGAGAGAAACACCGAATCAAAGTGCGGGTGTTCCTCCAACTTCTTCATGAAATCCCGGACGGGCTCATAGTACATCCGCTCGTTATCTTGAATCTGGTTACCCAGCTCATCTTTTACTTTCGGACGAGCGACTCCTTGAATGGAGAAACGCTGAGTAGATTCGTAGCTGGCATTCTTCAACCAAACAGTTTCTTTGGGCACGACCTCCGTAAGATCCTCAAAGGTCCGGGACCAGGGAAGTATATCGTCGCCCGTAAGCCGCTTGATCATCTGGATCTGTTGCTGGACCCAGTCGATTTCCCTCTTCTTCTTGTTGCGTTCATCCTGCTTATTACCGATAACTTGCCTCTTCTTCTTCTCGAGATTTTCGACATCTTTGTTGAGCCTATCAATGTCTTGATTGAGGCTGCTGGTCATCGGAACCCAGAGGATATAAGCAGCTACTCCCAGAACTATCAATAAGAAGAATGGAAGAATCGGTACCGATGGTAACTCAATTCTCTTCTTCTCGGGAAGTAGGTTAACCCTGATTATCAACTCAGTCCACCACCTCTCTGAGTGCCAGACCAATTCCTACAGACAGCTCCTGAACATGTTCAAAGAGCTGCTCCTGATTAGGTATATCAATCTGGAGCCCCACCAGTGGATCACCAAGCTCGACTTCCACACCAAGTTCATTGGCCAGGAACACATCGAGGTTCTTTAACTTGGATGTCCCTCCGGTCAGGAGAATTTTATTGATCAAACCTTCTCTATACTGGGCCTTGTAATAATCAAAGGACCGTCTGATCTCAGAAGCCAGTTCCTCGGTGATCGTTCGAACCACCTCTGAAACCTCGTTCTCCTCTTCCTCAACCACAGCAATTCCTTCTTCTCTCTTGATGTTCTCGGCTTGCTCGAAGTCGAGCTTCAACACACTCTGAATAACTGTGGTGATATTGTTTCCGGCAATAGGTATGTTACGAGTGAACTGGAGAACACCTTCTTTAAGAATACTGATGTTCGTTGTGCCCGCTCCGATGTCTACCACAGCAACCACACCTTCCTGGCTGCTGGTGTGCAGAGAGTTCAGCGAGGCAAAGATGTCAACATCCAATACACTCGGAGTCACACCAGCCTGCTTGAGCGTCATCATGTAGTTACCGATGAGCTCTTTCTGAGCAACCACCAGCAGGATGAGAAACTGGGCCACATCCTCGCTTTCAACCCGAGCCAACTTCTCGAAACTGATGGCCACATCGTCGATGGGATAGGGAACATACTGCTCGGCCTCGTAAGTAATCGTCTCTTTCAACTCGGCATCAGGTATCTCAGGCATCCTGATGAACCGAACGATCACATTCTGGCCGGACAGTGCCGTGACGATACGGCCCCCCTTGGCCTGCGTCGTAGCCATGACCTGCTTGACGATGTTCGATATACTGTCACTGTCTACGATGGCACCATCCACAATTACACCTTCACTGGGAAGTGGAGCCATCCCAAACCCGATAAGCTGGGCTCCAGTCGAACCTCGCTTCAAGTGAACGAGTTTAATGGCTGAAGTGCCAATATCAAGTCCTACTACAGATTTCGGAGCACCCAAAGAAATCATAACACGCTCCCCTTCTTTCCATTCCTGTTACCAGGAGGCAGACTACCCGTGTCAAACGGATAAACGCCGTCAGAGTTACGTTTCGACACCGAACAACCCTCTCTTTAGCCTTTTTGTGAAAAAATATTGTTTTTTTTCAGTTTTTGTTTGACTCACCAGGTTTATATTACCGGTATAACTGCACTTTAACCCCCGGATAATAGTGCTTCAATATATTCTGGAACCGATACCTCCGTTTAGCCATGTTCCGAGCGCCCCACTGGCAGAGGCCGACTCCGTGACCGTAGCCTTTTCCCCGGAAAAGAAATTGTTGTTTCTCTTCTACTTCCGGATGACTCAGAGAACTCTCCCCGGAAGAATCATCACCGCGTCTGGCCCGTATAAGTCCGATAATATCCCTCACTACCTGGTCGGATGATTCCTGTTGTTTTTCTTCCTGCAGCTGTTCCACCAGACGCTCGATTTTCCCACTGTAATCGTGTTCTTTTATTTTTATCACCGAGAACATTGTGCTTTTCAGGGCCCGGGGATCGATAGCCAGTCTGAACTTGTTTCCCCCAATGGAAAACTGGCCGCCGGGGTGATGAATGATCAGAGTCCTGACCCTGCCACTGGGAGTAACCTCGACCGCTTCTATGGCTTCGACCCGTTCCAGATCAAAACCGGCGGACCGCAGGTAGCGACCCAGGTCTTCATCACTGAACTTGATCTCCCACATGAAATTAGGAGAATTACCACAGTAGGAACACAGCACACCACGCAGATAAGGAATGGTTCTACCGCTCCACACCAGGTGATTTGCGGAAGAGTGACCGCCGCATACCGCAGTGCAAAACGCTTTAATAAGTTCCCCCTGATACATCAGCACATACCCCCGAGTATGATCTACTGCTTTTTTTGCTCTCGGGTCTTCGCTCTCAACACCGCCATAGACCTGACAGTGGGTGGTGGAACACAAATCGTACGCAGTGTTCCCATGTCGTTTCTTACCCTTCAAAGCAAAAGTCCTGGACATAACCGCCTGCGACTTGAGAGCTTCCGGCGGAGACGATATCAACATCTCTGCTTTAACTACCCCGTACAGATACTCTTCCAGATCGATCTCGTTAACCACCACGATTCCGTGGTCGCCGTCCGCCCAAAGGGATACCCGGCCGCGGTAACGACGTCCGTTAGCCGACACGAAAGCCCCCCGGCCCGATGGCGAAAGTTTGAACCTGATCCATGAACCTTTACCGTTCAGGTTCAGAAACCGCCCGTTTCTGCCGACTATTGCTGAGCGGTCCTCGTTGCCACTTTTAAGCCGGCGGCCGGATAAGGCGTCCGTTAACAACCAACCCCCGCTCCCACTTACCTTAACGCCGGCGTTAGTGTTAAGGATGCATACTTTGATAAAGGTTTTTGAAAAACACACTCTCGGGAAACAGGCAAGGGAAGAGAACATAAGTACGACGGTGAAAAGAAAATTTCTTGGCATGAATCCTAACTCTACTTCCTACATTTTCCGGTTGATCGGCCACGCTTGGAATCTTGAAACTTTTTTCGTTGTGTATTCTTCATCGGCTGTATCTCGTACTTTCTACACCATCAAATCCCAACTTCGCTGTAGATACAGCCGCAGTACTTCTGAAGGTAGAGACCGCTCTCGCGAGCGGCTTGCAGAGAACTCTGGAAACAATCACGAAAATCTTCATAGAAAAATCTTATTCCATTGTCCGTCCCCGCACTTTCTCCCATTTTACAAAGTAGCTCATGGTCCTGGTACGGACTCAGCATCAGGGTGGACGCGAAAGCGTCATATCCTCCTTTCGCAGCCAGCCGGGCCGTACGACCCAACCGAAGGCGGTAACAGAACATACAACGATCCTGTTCGCGGTAGGCTACCTGCCGCAGATACTCGATAATATCGTAGTCAAAGGGCCTGATAACCGAAAGCTCAACCGTGGGGGCAAAATCAAGAAAGGTTTTTTCACGGCGACGGTATTCCGACCCGGGATGGATGTTGGGATTGTACCAGAGGGCGGTCACCTGCCACCCGGCCCGGCGCAGCGGTTCGAGGACACCAATAGCGCAGGGAGCGCAACATACGTGCAGAAGCAACTTCCCCCTTCTGCTCATGTAAAAGTCCCTCTCACACCGGCCCGTCGAAGAGACCCTGCTGGACCTTCTCGTCGGAGGAGACCTGGTATCCGAGATGCTCCATTGCTCTTCTGGTCACCACCCTGCCCCGCGGTGTTCTTTTAATGAACCCGAGCTGGATCAGGTACGGCTCATAGACATCGTAAATCGTGTCGGCTTCTTCACCCACCGAATCAGCCACCGTGTCCAGACTCACCGGGCCCCCTTCGAAATACTCGATCATCGTTCGCAGAATTCTGCCGTCCAGGGCATCAAGACCCAAATCGTCAACTTCCAGAAGTTTCAAAGCTTTCCTGGCTATCGGCAAGGTGATTTGTCCCTGCCCTTTCACTTCGGCGTAATCGCGGACCCGCTTCAGCAGCCTGAGGGCAATACGGGGTGTGCCGCGGGCCCGCATGGCGATTTCCCGGGCGGCGCTTTTTTCCACCTTGACGCCAATGACACCGGCAGCCCGGACAACTATTTCTTCCAATTCTTTAACCTTATAGTAATCGAGGCGGGCAATCACACCAAAACGATTTCTGAGCGGTGCCGACACCTTGCCGGCCCGGGTAGTCGCTCCAATCAACGTGAACCGGCAAAGCGAGAGACGGACGGTGTTGGCCGACGGCCCCTTCCCGATTATGATATCCAGCTCGAAATCCTCCATGGCCGGATACAGAATCTCTTCCACCGTACGGCTCAAACGGTGGATCTCGTCAATAAAGAGAACATCCCCTGTTTCCAGGTTGGTGAGAATAGCCGCCAGGTCTCCCTGCCGCTCGATGACCGGACCGGAAGTAATCCTGATATTAACCCCCAGTTCCCGAGCGATAATATAGGCCAACGTGGTCTTACCCAATCCCGGAGGCCCGGAAAGAAGAAGGTGGTCCAGCGGCTCGTTTCGCTTCAGAGCTGCTTGTAGAAAAACATCGATTTTTTCCGTCGTCTTCTTCTGCCCTACGTATTCCGTGAGTCGGCCCGGGCGTAGAGTTTTGAGGTTATCCTCAGAAAATTCCCTGGCGGAGACGATCCGTTTCTCGCCACTATCTGTCATCTTAATCTTTTCTTTCTACACGTATCGCCTACCGCAAAAAGTACTTCAAGGCCCCTTGAATAAGCTCTTCCAGGGTGATAGAATCGCCGAGTTCACGATGCGCGTACTGAAGCGCCTTGCGGGCCTCCTGGCTGGAGTACCCCAGCGACTTGAGGGCGGCTGAAGCCTGTTCGATAATACTGCCTTCAAGAAGTATGTCTCCGGCCACGCCTGCTTCCGACGTTACACCGAAAACCGGCTCCATCTTGTCCTTGAGATCAATAATAATACGTTGCGCCGTTTTCTTACCTACGCCGCTCACACGGGTCAAACCGGCGACGTCACCCGATGAAATCATGGTAGCCAGCTTTTCGGCGGAAACACCGGAAAGGATGGCCAGCGCCATCCGGGGACCGACCCGGGACACGGTAAGTAATTGCAGGAACAAACGCTTTTCCACCGGTGCTTTAAACCCATAGAGGGTCAGGCTGTCTTCTTTGAAAACCAGATGTGTGCAAAGCTTGACGGTTTCACCGGGCGACGGGAGAGACTGGATAACCGATGCCGGAACACTCAAGTGAAAGCCGATACCGGCCACTTCCACGACTACATACTCCTCGCCCCGGTCAACGAGCACTCCCTCTATGGTGGCGATCATTTATCGGACAGCCTTTCGAGCAAATTACCCGCCCTGTTAATATGACATATGGCCACGGCCAAAGCGTCGGAAACATGGTCTGAAACCGGAAGGTCGATGGCACCAAGCAACGCCGCTACCATCTTCTGGACCTGGTGCTTGGAAGCTTTACCGTACCCGCTGACGGCCTGTTTCACCTCGTTCGGCGAATACTGGAATACGGGCACATCCGCCTGGGAAGCCCGCAAAAGGCAGACTCCCAGAGCCTGACCCACACTAAAGGCACTGGAGACATTTTTCGAGAAAAATATCCGCTCCAGGGCCACCGCATCGGGGCTGGTTTCCTCGATTACTTCCGAAATTTCATTATAGATTAAAAGCAACCGGGCAGCAAGAGACTGACTCGCTTTGGTCTTGATACAGCCAGTCTTGACCGCCCGAAGCCGTGATCCCGATCGTTCCACCACACCGTAACCGGTAGAAGCCAGACCGGGATCAATACCCAGCACGAGCTTACATTTTTTGTTATTCTTTGACTTCTTCGAAGTCCGCGTCAACGACTCCTTCTTCAGATCCTTTTACCTCCTCGCCGGATGACCCGCCTTCAGCTCCACCCGGGGCCGCTCCGGCACCGGGGGCTCCGGCAAAATCTCCGCCTGGACAGGCCGCGCCGCCGCCGGCCGCTTTGTAGACCGCTTCTCCGAGCGCCTGGAGATTTTCTTCAAGCTCCTTGAAAGCGGACTCAAGCTCAGCCGTGTTGTCTTGTTTCTCCATCTCTTGCCGCAACCGCTGAATAGATCCGTCGATCCGGTTCTTAACCGTATCGTCGACCTTATCGCCAAACTCCTTCAGGTGCTTCTCGGCCTGGTAACAGAGATTATCGGCGTTGTTCCTGAGCTCGATCTCCTCACGCTTAGCCCTGTCTTCGGTGGCATGGCTCTTGGCCTCCTTAACCATCCTGTCAATCTCGTCTTCCGAGAGACCGCTGGAAGCCGTGATCTTGATCGATTGCTCTTTGGCGGTACCCATATCTTTGGCGGATACGTGCATGATACCGTCGGCGTCGATGTCGAAAGAAACCTCGATCTGGGGCATGCCGCGGGGAGCCGGTGGAATACCCACCAGGTCAAACTGGCCCAGCAGTTTGTTGGCCAGTGCCATTTCCCGTTCGCCCTGAAAAACCCTGATGCTGACCGCCGGTTGATTGTTCGCCGCCGTGGAGAATACCTGGCTCTTCTTGCAGGGAATGGTGGTGTTACGATCGATCAACTTGGTAAAAACACCGCCCAGGGTCTCTATACCCAGGGAAAGCGGGGTGACATCCAACAGCAGCACGTCCCTGACTTCGCCCTTGAGCACACCGCCCTGGATGGCCGCGCCCAGCGCTACCACTTCGTCCGGGTTAACGCCCTTGTGGGGCTCCCGGCCGAAGATGTCCTTCACGGTCTCTTGAACCTTGGGCATCCTGGTCATTCCTCCCACCAGGATTACTTCATTGATAGCCGAGGCAGTCAGGCCGGCATCTTCGAGCGCACGCCGGCAAGGCTGCTTGGTCCGCTCAATCAGGTCTTCCGCCAGTTGTTCGAACTTGGCCCTGGTGAGTGTGATGTTCAGATGTTTCGGACCGGAAGAATCAGCCGTGATAAAGGGCAGGTTTACATCGGTTTGTATGACCGAACTCAGTTCGCATTTTGCCTTCTCGGCGGCATCCTTGAGCCGCTGCAAAGCCATGCTGTCGCCGGACAGGTCGATGCCCGAATCTTTCTTAAATTCTTCTACCAGGAAATTAATGATCAACTGGTCGAAATCGTCCCCGCCGAGAAACGTATCACCATTGGTGGACTTGACCTCGACGATATCGTCACCGATCTCGAGGATAGAGATGTCGAAGGTTCCTCCGCCCAGGTCGTAAACAGCTACGTTTATGTCGCCTTTTTTCTTCGAATCTGGCCCGAAACCGTAGGACAGGGAAGCAGCCGTAGGCTCGTTGATGATTCTCAAGACATTGAGGCCGGCTATTTTACCGGCGTCTTTGGTGGCCTGACGCTGCGTGTCGTTAAAGTAAGCGGGCACGGTGATGACCGCCTCCTTCACCGGTTCACCCAGGTAGTCCTCAGCAGTCTGCTTCATCTTCTGCAACACCATCGCGGATATCTCCGGCGAAGAGTATTCCCTGCCCTGGATTTCCACTTTCAGGTCTCCATTGTCGGCCTTCACCATCTTGTAGGGGATGGAATTCTTGCTCCGCTCCACGTGCTCGTCGGTGAACTTGCGTCCCATGAACCGCTTGATGGAGAACACGGTGTTGGACGGATTGGTTACCGCTTGCCGTTTGGCCACCTGGCCCACCAGCCGCTCATCGGTTTTGGTAACGGCAAAAACAGACGGTGTGGTACGTCCGCCCTCGGCGTTGGGTATGACAACCGGGTCTCCTCCCTCAAGCACAGCAACACAGGAATTGGTCGTTCCCAGGTCAATGCCTATAACTTTACTCATTTTCAACTACCTCCTTAAAGTGCCTGCCGCTTTTCGGACAGGATTATTCATTTTCCTATTTCGTGTTGTGCAAGGTCCATGCCAACTAAGTGGTCAGTTTTATTTACATACTGGTGGGCGCTTCAATCCCAAGCAATTTAAGTCCGCCCTGCAATACATTCTTCACCGCCCGGGTGAGCATCAAACGGGCCGCGCGCTGCTCTCCCGAAGCCTGTATAACAGGACAGTTGTGATAAAATCGGCTAAACATTCTGGCGACAGTAATCAGATTTTGGGCGATGCAGGATGGCCGGCAGTTCGAGACGGCGTTTACTATCGACTCGGGAAAAGCGTGAAGAGCCCTGAGTAAGGCCTGTTCTTCTTCGCTCGTGAGCAGACCGGTGGCGGCCGGGTCAAAACTGGATGCACTTCCCTGTTCATCAATTTCCAGACGCTGTCCTCCTTTTTTGAGGACACCGCAGGTGCGGGCATGTGCGTATTGAATATACGGGCCGGTTTCACCGTCGAAATTGAGAATGGCCTCCCAATCGAAATCGATGTTCTTCTCCCGGTCGTTAACCAGGTCGGCGAAAATGATCGCGCCCACACCCACCGCGTGGGCCACCTGGTCTTTAGTCTTTAAAGACGGGTTCTTCTCTTCGATCAGCCCGCGAGCCAATTCGACGGCTTTGGCCAGAACATCTTCCATGAAAAGTACGCGGCCGGCCCGGGTGGATATCTTCAGTTTACCCAGCCGGTAGAGGCCGAAAGGGACATGGCGCAATTCCACCGATTCGGGGACCCCCAATTGCCGGGCTACATTGAATAACTTCCGAAAATGATCACGTTGTTCGGAACCCACCACATACAGAATCTTGACCGGATCGTATTTTTCCACTCGATCGGTCAAGGCCGCCAGATCGCGGGTGGAGTACAAAGTGGAACCGTCGCTTTTTCTGAGTTGGAAAGGGCCCAGGTTCTTTTCACCGGTCCTGATGATGAGAGCTCCATCACTTTCTTCTGCCAAATTGTTTTGTATCAGCCGGTCGATCATCTGCTCGGCTGCTAAATTGTAGAAACTTTCCCCACTGATGTCCTTAAATTGCACACCAAGAAGCTCATATAAGGGAGCCATCCCCTTCAGGCTAACCTCTCTGAAAAGCCTCCAAAGTTTGAGCGACTCTTCGTCTCCGGCTTCCAGCACTTTGAAGGCCGCCCGGGCTTCGTCTTCCAGTTCGGGATGTTCTTCGACCTCCTGGTGATAACGGACATAGAGTTGAAAAAGAACGGATACGGTTATCTGTCCCAGGCCCCCTTCAAACCACCGGTGGTAGGCTGTCAGGAGCTTACCGAATTGGGTCCCCCAGTCTCCGAGATAGTTGATACTCACCACCTGGTACCCGACGTGGTGAAACAGTTGTTCCAGACAGTTACCAATCACCGTTGAACGGAGGTGCCCGATAGAGAGTGGTCGGGCAATATTCGGAGAAGAAAAATCGATGACCACCGTTTCATCCCGGGACGGAAGTGCACCATATCCGTGAGTCCCTTCCAGGGTAGCCTGAACAACGTAAGCCGCTAACCGTTCCGGTTTCATGGTGAAGTTCAGGTAGGGACCTATCGCCCGGGGTGGTTCGAAACTACCGGTTTCTTCGATCACCGGACCCAGTTCATCAGCCAGCCGGGAAGCTATCGCAACCGGTGGTTGTTTCAAGGTTTTAGCCAGTCGGAAACACGGGAACGCGTAGTCGCCGAGTTCCGGCCGCCGCGGTTTTTCAATCCAAATCGCCGCCTGCTCCCGGTCGAGCGCGAGATGACGGGATAAAATAGCTGCGAGATCTTCAAAGAAGGCATCCATGGCGGGCATTGTATCATCGGCTTATGCAGCCAGTCAACGGTTGACTGGCCGTCGGATACATGATAAAATCGACCTGTTCGCCGAAAGCTCGAAGGAGATGTCAGTGTGAGCGAATCCAGAGTCAGTGCCGCTTTTCTGGACCAGCTGGTCGTAATCCGGATACAGGGAGAGGGATCATTGGAGGAGAGTGCCGCCCTCAGGGATTTTTACCGCTCCATGCTGGAAAAAGACTTCAAATGCTTCTGCATCGATCTAACTGATTGCCCCTACATGTACAGCACCTTCATCGGTATGCTCGTCCGGATGGGGCTCGACATGGAGCAGCGGCAAAACCAAAAGCTGGTTCTTACCGGCGTATCGGAGAAAATCCTTGACCTCCTGACCACCCTGCAACTGGCCCGCGTTTTCCAGATCCGTAAAGAGCCTCTCGAATCAGTGCTCAAGAGTGGTAAAGACATTCCCTGCCTGCCTCATACCGAACTCGAGAAGGCGGAGCTGATTCTCAATGCCCATGATGCCCTGGCGGAGACCAGCGATGTGAACCGGATACGTTTCGAGGATGTGCGGAAACTCCTGAAGGGCGATGTCGAGCGACTCCGCAAGCAGTGCTCCCAGCCGACTGACGAAGGGGAACCGACTCAATGAACCGAGAGAAATCCTCTGGAGACCTCAAAGACTCCGAAGCAGTCCTGCAGCACCTTAAAGACCGGATGGCGGAGTTTATCCGTCAACGTGACTGGGAACGCTATCACACCCCGAAAAACATATCCATGTCCATTGCCATCGAGGCGGCGGAACTGATGGAAATCTTTCAGTGGCTCACCCCCGAAGAATCAACCGCTCTCAAAAACGATCCCAAGAAGTTCCAGCACATCAAAGAAGAGATCGCTGACATCATCCTCTACTGCCTCAGCCTGGCCAACGTGCTTCAAATCGAGGTAGGATCGGCGATTCTCAACAAGCTGGAATCAAACGAGGCCAAATACCCGGCCGAGCAGTTCAAAGGCAACTACTTCGCAAAGGAGTAGACACCTGTTTCTCCGCTGTTACAACTTGACATAAACCGGTTCCCTATGTTAGAAAACCTTGTGCAGCGCCACCATCTGCCGGATGGCGCCATGAGCCAATGTAGCTCAGTTGGTAGAGCAGCGCATTCGTAATGCGCAGGTCAGCGGTTCAAGTCCGCTCATTGGCTCTTTAATCTTGCCCTGTGTTTGTCGGAGTTATAACCACCATCCAGCCCGGCCTCCTCCGTTCATTCTCCCCTACTACTGCAACACTTTACTGCAATAAGACCAGAATTACAGACTGAACGGAGGAATTACCATATCATTGTCATCTAAAGAGAAGAGCGCTATCCTGAAACTCCGGAAGCAGGGTGTGTACTCCAGGAAGATTGCTACCTTTGTCCCTGGCAATGCACACCGGCCCATTTGAGACCGATTTCATGTCAGAGCATACCGGAGGTTGTCTCAGGGGCCGAACGGCGCTGTATCGGCTTGTCTTGATTGCGTAACTTGCAGCGAAAGGTCAGAAATAGATAGCCGAGGGATTTCTTACCGATCGCCCCCTACCCCGAGGTGGAGTATGAGTCCATGCAGCAGCAACGGTTTATTGATGAATTTCTTATACAGGTTCTGCATAATTACTAGTTAGGTGATGAATAAAATATATTGAAAATTAGCTTGTTTGTAATATCATTTTTAATGATCATTAGAGGATATTTTTCACTAATTTATGATAGACTAAGTTATCACTTAACATAATTGGTGGCCAATGAAATGAGTCCGTCTGTTCTTAAAGATATACAAGATCGCCAAGAAATGATCAGAGTTCTTGATGGTTATACATCCGAACGAATGGATGACCTTGATGGACGGAGATTAAAAAGCCCTTTAGTAAAAACGCAATTAATCGAAGTCCTAAATGGTAGAGAGACTCTATCAGTAGATAAATTAAATTCTATTTTCCAAAACACTGATCTTAGTCTAAATCAAATTGATGATTCTTTACTATTGGTGATCGATGGCGATAATGAAATAGGATTTCTAGAAATTATTGGGTCTCGGATAATTTCACTATATAGTCGTCTAAAAGCAGATGAATTAAGCAAATTTGTTAATCAACTTATTTCAAGTCATTCAGAATTAGATTATGTTTGGTTAAGCGGCTTAACTTTTAGTGTCTTATGGAAATTAGTGTGCCAACTCAGTAAACCGCATAGATATGGTCAATTAGTTTTTACGCATGAAAGTATCTACGATGTTGATTGTCAGCTAAATGAAGATTCAGAGGAACTCACAGTTGAATATGACAACGAAGATTTTGAACCAATAATTGAACGTCGGGCCACTAGATTTAAAATTGTTGATAAAATAGGCATTATCAAAGATAAACTAGAAGCTTTGCAAAATATATACTCACCATTATTTGCTATCAGCCAACTACGTTTTCCATCCCCAGTTGGTCGTGGAGGACATGATTTTTATGATAACGGGAAAGTACCTTTCAAAAGAGAAGAAAATCTATTGAGATGCCCGCAGGGCGAGTGACAGGAGGTCACGAGTCGCTGTATACCACTCTGTACTACTCTATAGAGTCCTCGATTTTGTATGGGGTTCAAGTGGTCGCTGGTTCAAATCCAGTCGCCCCGACTTTATCATTTGTCAAGGTTGATGGTGGTTTTGGGCGTTTGGGCGGATGGACGCTTCACAGCAGGTAGAGAGAATCTCAAAGGTGTTCGCATCTATTTTCGTTTGCATGGCACAACGAACAGAGCATACAGGGCCGGCAGGGTCAGCAGTGTCAGTATATTGTCCGCGATTACTCCTCCAACTACCACGGTCGCCAGCGGACGTTGCACTTCCGCGCCAACACCGGTACTGATGGCCATGGGAAGGAAGCCCAATACCGCCACCAGGCCCGCCATGACGATCGGACGTAATCGCAGAAGTGCTCCCTCTTCGATTCCCTGTACCGCAGCGAGCCCCTTGGCCAGGCGGTCCTTGATGGTGGACATCAGGACAAGGCCGTTCAGAACGGACACACCCGAGACGATGACGAAACCGACTCCTGCCGAGATAGTGAATGGCAGCCCGCGTAGCCAAAGGGCAAGCAGCCCGCCGAAAGTGGCGAACGCAGGCCCCAGGAAAATTACACCGGACGACCGCGCGGAACCGGTGGCGGCCAGTAACAGCATGAAGATGAGGAGCAGTGCCAATGGTACGACGATCATCAGTCGTTTTGAAGCCCGTTGCAGGTGCTCGAACTGTCCACCGAATTCAACATAATACCCCAACGGCAGATCGAGGTTTTCTCTGATTGCGCGCCGGACATCCTCCACGAATCCGCCGATATCCCGGCCAGTGACATTACACTGGACTACGATCCGGCGTTTCTGCCATTCCCGGGTGATTGTCGATGGCCCCTCTACTTGTTGAATGTGGGCCAGGCGTGCCAGCGGGATACGCCCTCCGCTTGCTGTTGGAATAAGTATGCGGCCGACGGCGGAGGTGTCGCTTCGGTACTTCTCCTTGAGCCTGACCATCAGATCAAACCGCCGCTGGTCCTCACGGATCTCACCGACATGCCTGGCTCCGATCGCTTCAACAACCTCAAGCACGTGCTGGGCGGGTACACCATGACGGGCTATTGCCTCCTGGTCAACCCGGATCTCCAGCACCGGTTGTCCGGTGATCTGCTCCGTGTAGATGTCCGTGCACCCGGGAATTGAACGAACGATGACTTCCGCTTCCGATGCCTTGATCCGCAGCGTCTCCAGATTATCTCCGAAGATTTTCAGACCCAGGTCGGTACGAATGCCGGCAATCATCTCATTCACCCGCATTTCGATAGGCTGGGTAAAGATCATCCGCATACCGGGCAATCCGGTAAGCTCCTGCCGAAGAAGCGCCACCAACTCGTCCTGCGTTTTGGCACGGACCCACTCCGCGCGCGGACCCAGGGTTATGAACACGTCACTCAGTTCTATACCCATGGGATCCGTCGCCACTTCCGCCGTTCCCGTCCGCACCCAGACATCTCTCACCTCGTTGGGAAATTTCTCGCGGATGAGTTTCTCTACCTGAGTCCCATACCGAACTGATTCTTCCAACGACACACCGGCCAGCCGCACTGTATTTACAACGATACCCATCTCCGATAGCCGCGGAATAAACTCGGCCCCGGTGTTCGCCGCCAACCATATGCCTGCGGAGATGATAACCACGGGGATCAATCCAAACAGTATGGGCATCTTGAGGGCACTTCGAACCACAGGCCGATATATACCCTTGAGTAGTAAGGTGATGTGATCCTTTCTTTGTCTAACCCGTTTGCGAACGAAACAACTCGCCATGACGGGCATGACGGTACAGATTAGAAGCACCGAGCCGGTCAGGGCGAACAGGATCGTCAGCGACATCGGCCGGAAGAGCTTCCCTTCAATTCCCTCCAAAGCCAGAATAGGCAGATAAACAATCATGTTGATCATCTGGGCAAATACCGTGGGCCGGGCGACCTGGATTGATGCGTGACGGACAATCTCCATCAACGGGCGGCCACTGTTATCCTCCTCGATATGGCGGACATTGTTCTCGACCATGACCAGCGTGCTGTCTACAATAAAGCCAAAATCTATCGCTCCAAGACTCATGAGGCTGCCGGCGATCCCCATATAGAGCATTCCATCGAAGGCGAAACACATCGACAGCGGTATCGCGGATGCCACGATGAGGCCAACCCGCAGACTTCCAAGAAATATGAACAATACGGCGATAACGAGGATCGCCCCTTCCAGCAGGTTGTTCTTCACGGTGTCCAGTACCTGCTTGACGAGATCGGTCCGGTCATACACGGGAAGGATTTCCACTCCCGGCGGAAGGGACATCCGGATATCGTCCAGGCGTTTCTTGAGCCTCCCGGTCACCTCGTCACTGTTTTCTCCCATCAGCATGAATCCGAGTCCCAGCACGACCTCTCCCTGGCCGTTTGCGGTTACCGCACCACGACGAATTTCATGACCGACCTGCACGGTGGCCACGTCGCAAATACGTATGGGGATCCCGTCGTGCGCGGTAATGACAATGTTCCCGATCTCGTCCGTCGTCGTGGGCAGACTGATGCCGTGCACGAGATGGAGTTCGCCGCTCTGAGTGATGTTGCCGCCACCGACGGTGAGGTTGTTCTTCTGTAAAGCTTCGAAGACGTCGTCGAAGGTCAGATCGTGTTTCATGAGGCGGGCCAGATCAATGAGCACGTGATATTGCCTGCGTTTCCCACCCCACGTGTTCACTTCGGCGATACCGGAAACCGAACGCAGGCGGGGTTTGACCACCCAGTCGTGGATCGTGGTTAGTTCTTCAAGGCTCCTGCCCTGGCCGGTGACTATGTAATGGTAGATTTCCCCGAGTCCGGTAGAGATCGGGCCCATCTCCGGCCGCGCTATGCTTTCGGAAAGTTCCGCCGCCTGGAGCCGCTCCATCACGAGCTGTCGGGCAAAGTAAATATCGGTGTCGTCATCGAAGATAACGGTCACCTGGGAAAGGCCGAACTTGGAGATTGAGCGGACCTTTGTGAGTCCGGGAAGTCCGCTGATCGACTGCTCCACCGGGAAGGTTATTTCCTGCTCGATTTCCTTCGGCGACAGAGCGGGTGCAACAGTGTTGATCTGCACTTGAACCGGTGTCGTGTCAGGAAACGCATCAATTGGCAACTGAGAAAGGGAATAGATCCCGCTTCCCAGTAACAGGAGGGAAAAAACGATGACCAGTAAACGGTGTTGAAGCGACCATGTTATAATCCGGTCCAGCATACGAGCTTCCCTCCAATCCTAGCTTTTTCCCGGTTCGACTTCACAGCAGCCAGCCCCGATGCTTCCTTTCAAGATTTCGGTCTTGAGAAGAAAGCTGCCCGTGGTCACGATGTCCTCGCCCTCCGTCACACCATGCTCAACCACAAAGAAGCGGTCAGTCTCGTAGCCAAGTGTAACTTTTCGTGATTCAAACAAAACATCGCTTTTCTTTACGAAGACAACATTGCAACATCCTTCCCATTGAACAGACTCCTTGGGAATGACCAGTACTGCTTCGTCTTTCCTGACCGTGATAACTGCCTTTCCGAACATTCCTGAACGCAGGAGACCATCCGGATTGGCGATTTCGGCTCGGACTTTGAGTGTCCGCGTGCGACGATCAACGTGGGAACTGATCCACGTGACCTGCCCGCCCCGTTGTTCACCGGGAAGTCCTTCAGCTTCAAATACCACGGATTGTCCATTGCGGATATTCGGCAAATCGGAGTCATAGAGATCGAGCATGGCCCACATCCGGGACGTGTCGGCAAGGCTTATGAGTGTTTTCTGGGTATCGACGGACTCGCCGACCACGGCAAAACATTCGACCACAATCCCCGGAAAAGGAGCGCGAAGGGGGAGGAGCGAAGAGATGTCCATTTCTTTCGAAATGTCTGCGAGTTGTGTGTCGGAAAAGCCAAGACCTCGCAGCCGTTGCTCTGCCCTGGAAAGGCCGATCCGACTTTCAGTAAGTCTGGTTTCGGCTTCCAGGATGTCTCGTTCGGTGGCCACGTTGCTTTCCAGAAGATGCTTTTCACGAGTATGATTCTTTTCCCAAAGCCCAACCAGTGACTGTGCCTGAAGATACTCTGCCTTGGCTGTGCCGAGATCTGCAGCGTCCACGACGACGAGCGCCTCTCCCGCTGTGACAGGCTGTCCCGGGTACTTTCTGACCTCCCGCACGACACCCGGCGCGCGTGATGTAAGGTGTGCGTACCGGCTGCCGTCATAAACGACCTCGGCGTTGCAGAGAATCGTTTGCGTTACCGGCCGGCTCTCAACACGTGCGTATTCCAGCCCGGCGGCGCTGCTTATGCCGGGAGAAAGAAACTGAACGCTCAGTGTATTGGTCAGGCAGGTGACCGAAGGAGAACGTTGACTTCTCGGTAATTCGGCAGTCCGCACGAGCTGTACGGAAGGCGCTGGTGAATCGCTTTCCTCCATAACGCTGCTCGCAGCCGGAAGGCTCTGATTACACATTGGGCATTCTTCAGAGACTGCCCCATGCGGGCAGGCTGGTACAGTCTTCTCCAACCGGGATTCGGTAAACCATCCCTGACTGTCGGCCACGATGACCAGTGCAAACCCGGCAGCCAGTAAAAGCATGCAGCCCAGCCAGGACAACCACTTATTCATGGTCGCAAAGTGCGCATTGAGATTCGGGGACACTGTGACCGGCGCACCAGTCATTCTCCGCTTTGAAGCCGGCCATCAGGGCGGGATTACATTTTACACACAGCGCCTCGGCTACGCCGTGTCCAGAACATTGACCGTTCTTTTCCACTAGAGAAGGATCACACCACGGACAATTGGCCTCCGCAATCTGGTGCTTGACGCAAAAATCCGCCGCTGAAGTTGTTCCGGCACTCCCGGGCGAACGAGTCATACGGAGATACAGGAATGCTCCACCAGCCCCAATAATCGTTAAAAGTACAGCTATTAAGATATTTTTTTTCATTTTTTACTCCTTAGTTTTAGATCGATTTTCAATCGTCGGTCCAACAATCTTCCATAAATGTACCCAGGCGATATTCTGGTCTTTCAGTGATTCCAACCTGGATTGCCGTGCTTTCATAAGCGTTCGTTGTGCATCCAGGAGATCGAGAAGACTTGTCTTACCAGCCTGGTAACCTTCTTTTGCCTGCGAAAACGCTCTTTCGGCAGCGGGCACGATTTGATCCTGAAGCGTAGCGATCTCGTCACGGGCCGTCATGTAGGAGGCGTATGCCGCTGTCACCTCCAAAAGTAGGGTATTGGCGAGCGATTCGGCGTGCCTCCTTGCCTTGTCGGCGCGATGGCGGGCTTCGATGATGCGTCCCTGGTTGCGATTGAATAGCGGCAGGGGAAGGCTTATACCGGCCTCGACGATCTCCTCGTCCGTGGCGTTGTTACGCCCATAGGCGACCCGGATATCAATACCGGGAATCAGCTCGGCTTCCGCCAGATCGATAAGCCGGTCTGTGGCTTCGATGTCTTTGCGGGCAGCCAGAAGACCGGGACTACTTTCTCTCACAACAGTCCGAAGGTGCTCCTGATCCAACTCTGGATTATTCTCGGGCAGATCTCCCTCGATGCGCTCGATTGGGATGTCCACGCCCCCAAGCAAAGAGCGAAGGCGTTCCGCCGCCACCATCAGCAGCCGGTTCAATCTTTGCCTGCCAAGCTCGAGCTCGTGAACATCTATCCGGGTCTTGATTATCTCTGTTTCGGGGGCCGCTCGTGCCTTAAAACGAGTTCTGGCGATCTGGAACGTCTGTTGGGCTGTATCGAGCAGTTCAGCCTGGAGTGCTATGGCCTGCTTTATATAGAGTACTTCTACATAAACGAGTCGCACCTCGGACTGCACTTCTCTTATTTTATGTTGCACTGCCAGGCGGCGCGTGTCGCGTTCGACAGTGGCCGCTGAAATAGCAGCCAAACGGCGTCTGCCGGGGATTATCGGCTGAACTACAGCCACCATGTTTTCGCTATGGCTTAATCCGAGGTTCCGGGCAGGAACATCCTCAGCTTCGATTTCAAGGGTGGGATTCGGATAAAGCGTGGCCTGCCGGAAACGGCCGTCTGCCGTTCCTACGTCGTTCCAGGCCGCCCGCACTTCGGGATTCAGCACTTCCGCTATTCGCAGGAAATCGTCCAAACCGATGCGGTCTTTATCGATCAGGTCCCGGACCATCGACTGTTGCAGGGTGAAATCGCCACCATGAACGGAAGACATCCCGGGGTCTGCTAGAACATAACTTGACAACCCGCTGCTTAAACAGCCGGCCAGAAGAAACAAAATTGGGAATTTATACAGCAAATTTGTAGACACATACGTTCTCCTCTCCAATAAATACCAGGTGCCAAGGGCATTCCAACAGCTGAAATGGCCCCGGTTGAAGATACTCAAAAGGGCATTGGTAGGCAGGATTACACTTGAGGCGGGCGGAAAATGTCCGTGGGATCGCAGGGCGAGGGACGATTATCCTGAAAAGCTGTGATTGAGCCGGCAAAAGGTACGCTGACGAATATTTGAGACGCCTTGTGGACCAGTGGTGGTGTGCCTCCGCAGCAGGCAAAAGAGCAATATGTACACTCGTCCGGACAGCAGGACCTGTCATTCGAGGCTTCTCCCACCACGCACTCCATGTGCGAATCGGTTCCAGGCTTGCAGGTAAGATCAGGATGATCACCTGGCCCGATAGAACTCATCTCACAGTATTCTCGGGAATCCATGCCATCACGAAGACCGGCGAGCGCATGGGCAATAATTGTGGGGGAAACCTGCATCGCTGACAGGGCGAAGACCAGCGCCAGGGCAATAACCCCGGAACAGGGTTTGAGGCGGGATAGATAAACTTGTTTGATCGACATTTCTCCACCATTAATATAAAACGTACCTGCAATTCTGTCAAGTTCCTACATTCAACAAGAGTTTCCACTTTCCGACAAGATTATCATCTTTGGACAAGAAAATTCTTGTCATAGTCCCCAAACAGGACGATTATCGAACTTTCTGGAGTGAACCGCCGGAGGAAGTGCTGCGAAGATTGTATGGTTTGATGAGTTTTTTCTCCTCAATAAGCTAAGTAATCGAAGTCAATTCTAGGCTTTTTATAAAAAAAGTTATGTAACAGCACTGGCTGTATTCCTCTATGAAAAAATAGAGTCACCCAGAACAAAGGAGTGAAACCATTGTCCCGATCAAGATGTGCCTTGCTCAGTATTGCTCTGATATTTCTCGCCATCCTTGCCGTTTTCCCTTCTTCCGTGCAGGCCGATGCCATGGAAGTGGAAGTGAGAGGCCCCCGGTCAACTCCGGTAGAAAAAGCGCAGGATTCTCTTCCCCCAGGGGTAAAAACATATGAAAAATGGCGGGCAAGGGCCATAGAGCTCGGCTGGTCGCCTGAGCAATATTCCTGGGCAGCCTATCAGGGATACCTGGCCAAATTTGGGATTAAATCCCATAAACCGGGTGGCAGGGACGTGCCCGATACCGATCGTAAACCCGACAAACCCCAGGAAAAAGTCAAGAAGCCGCGGTCTTCACGCTTCGAGCGTTTCCTCGACCGGTTGGTTGGCAAACTGCGCAGGCTTTTCGGCCGGCGCGACCGCGACGATAACCATGATGATGCCAAAAACGATGGTGACAAGAACGATGAAAATAAAAACGATGGCGAAAAGAACGATAGCGACACACCCCCTGATACCAAGCAGCCACCCTTTGACCTCAGCAAGGTCACCTGGCTGCACACCGATGTGTCCGGCTGGCCGGTCACGTCCAACCTCAAGGTGAGCGCCGGCAACGGTGTCATCAACCTGGATTACGACAAGACAAACTCATGGCCCGGTGTGGAGATAAACTCTACTCAAAAACAAAAAAAAATCCAGGTCAACGCGAATCCGTGGGTTTTTGTCTGCCGCGACGGCAAGTGGTACGGCGGTACCTGGGAATGGTTGACCGTGGGCACCACCCGTAGGAATATGAAGTCCGTAGCCGGGGATCACATCAAGCAGCATCCGCTGCGGGACTGGCGTCCCCGGTCCGGCGAAACCGTGTATTTCATGGTATCCAGCCTGGCCCGGATGGGTAATATCAGGAATGTCCAGGAACGCACCCCGCCTGTCCGCTTCGTCTGGCCCTGATACAGTGTCTGAAATCTAATAATCAATAAAACTGCAGTGTCTGAAATGCTCAGCGTCCCCAAAGTGGACTCGAATCACCTGAAGATACAAAACTTAAATGGCATAGTCCTATAACATGAAACTTTTAAACACAAACATCCAATAATGGTATGAATATTTAAATGCTACTGCAGCACTAACTGCAGCAACACCGGTACCAAACTATCCAGACTATACAGACAGTAGAGTCTGAAAGTCACTGTGTACCACGGTATACCACTGTGTGGAGTCCTCAATTTTGTATGGGGTTCAAGTGGTCGCTGGCTCAAATCCAGTCGCATAGGGTGGTTGGGGAATTGAGGTATCTCACCTTACTTGTTTTGTCAGGGCTTCCACAGACACCACTACCGTTAGAAAAACTCCAACGATTGCAAAGTTGCAGGGTGAGACCAGCAGGCTCACGCAGAACCATAAGTTCCCAAAACACGCCAGCAAAGGAAAACAGCCTCTGATGATTGAGCATAAAAAGCAAGGCGTGAAATGTTATGTCTCTTCCTTGTCTTGTTTCAGCAGCCGGTAGATGAGGAAGCCCAGGCCGAACAGCAGGAGGGCACTGAGAATGGAGGTTCCCGGTGATGGATTGATCGGCAGATGTTTCTGGCGCCGACTGATCCTTCCCACGTTCTCTCCGGGCAAGGTGGGGTCGATGCTTTCACCGGTGCCGATAGCTTTGACCAGCTTCCTTTTCATAGCCGTGGGCAGGTATTTACGCGCGAGTTGGATGGCACTTCCTGGACCACCATCACCGAGATGGCCCTTCTGGCTGCAGGGACCGGCCAGAACCACCTGAGCACTCAGTGTTTCCACTGGACCATCGACCTCGGGATACGTGCCGGCGGAAATGGTGGAGAGGCGGAAGAAGGGGTACCGGAACTGCCGGTCTTCCTGGTTCCACCCGGTAATTGGTTTCAGGGCAAGATTGCGTTCTCGGAATGAAAGAGAGATCTGGTTGTCCTCGAGAACAGCCATTTTCAGGATGGCATCCAGCTCATCCTCCTCCATGGCCCGGATCTGCTCCTCGAAGAGCCCGAACTTCAATGCAATTTCCCCTGTCAGACCATAGGCATCCAGCAGAATACCGGCCACCTGGTGGGAGCTGCTTCCTTCGAGGCCCACACCGAGCCGTTGTATCTCCATAAGAGCGCCGGCCGGATTCGGCCCGTCTTTTTTTCCAATCAGGTGAATCATCCGGTGCCCCACTACCGCCAAGGCCTCTATTCGAGGATCGAGCTTGGGCAGCTTATCGGGATGAATCCGGAAAAACGACTCGGCTCCCAACACGGCAATAAAGGCTTTTCCCTTAAGCACCGCGGCCACGGGATCGGGAAACTCCCTGAGCTCCACGTGCCTTCCCGGATTGGCCGAACGCACCGCTTCCAGGGCCACACCCTTGATTAGGGAGAAGCGCCGGCTGGGTGACGAGGGAGGCATGGCTACCAGCATCTTTTTACGGATCTTCTCCTCTGGAATGGTGTCCAGAAGTTTCTTTTCCATCAGGAACTCTTCCGCCACCAGCCGGGGATCTAGCCCGTCCATCTCCACCCGCTTGTTGAGCAGACGCATGGTCTTATTGTCCAGGACTCCCGACAACATCTTCAGAATGGGCATCAGGGCCGGATAGGCTTTGACGGCTTCCTCTCGGACCAGGGGAGCGGCTTCATACGGAGGGAAGAATTCCCGGTCGTCTTTCAGCACGGTCAAACCGAACTCCTCGATATAGCCGTCGGTACTGTATCCCACCACCACGTCGACCTGCTCTTTCAGCAGAGCGTGATAAAGCTTTTTCTTGTCATCAGTGACCAGATTATCTTGATCGGCCTTGAGCCCGTAGCGGCGGATCATGGCGTTCAGACCGTCCACCGCCCGGGAGAGAAACTCCTCTCCCATTCCGAACCGTTCCGGCTTCTTTTCATCAGCCAGTTGGCTGATGTTTACGATGCCGTGCCTGGCCGCTCGGTTGGACAGCATGACCAGGACATAACTGTTGTTGATGCCCAGCCGGTCATGCCAGCGGAGATTGAATGGCTCGAAGAGACGCTTTACCTCTCGCATGGCTTTGTCTTCGTCCTGGATGGCCGGCACTCCCATCATGACCAAACCGGTCCCGGTGTACTCCGGGTACAGGTCGATGTCACCCGCCTTGATCCCTTCCTGGCAGTCGAAAGTGTTTCCGTATGGTACCCGGCGTTCCACCGGGATTCCGGCTTGCTCCGCCATGGCGGCCATGATCTCCGCCAGGATCATGTTTTCGGTGATAAATTTCGAGCCGATCTGCAGCCTCCGTTCCGGGCTGCAGGATGCAAGGAAAACGAGGCCGAACAGAAGAGACACTACTATCAGCTTCTTCATGATTCCTCCCCCTTTTCTCCCGTGGCCCGGGTCCGGGCCGCATGTGCAGCCGGTATCTTTTCGTTACCGATGACAAACAGCAGGCAGGCTATGTGGATGATCATGATAACAATAAACGGTATAGCGCCGCTGATGGCGATGGCCTTCATCAATTTCACGCCACCGCCGGCAAAGATGGTTGTTGCGGTCAGCAGGGCGATGATTATCCCCCAGAACAGCTTGCGCGGTGCAGAAGGATTGAGAGACCCCTTGGTGGTCATCATGCCCAGTACGAATGAGGCGCTGTCGGCGCTGGTCACCAAGAATACAAATTGGAGCACGATGGCGATAACACACAGAAGATTGGTCAACGGGAAGAACTGGAACATGCCGAACAGCGCTTTTGATACGTCCTCCAGCACCAGGGTGCCCAAACCTCCTCCTCCGAACAGCTCGATGTGTAGGCCGGTACCTCCCAGGGTGGCAAACCACAGAGCGGTGAAGGCCGAAGGCACCAGGATCACCGCGGTCACGAACTGGCGGATGGTCCGTCCCCGGCTTATCCGGGCTACGAAGATCCCCACGAAGGGGGCCCAGGCGATCCACCAGATCAGGTAGGTCAGCGTCCAGCTACAGGTCCAGGCGGTCTCGCCGCTGTACGGATTCAGGCGGAAAGAAAGCGGCACGAGCTGGAACAGATAATCGCCTACACTGGTGATAAAGGTGCTCAGTATGAAGCCGGTAGGACCCACGAACAGAATGAACAGCAGCAGGACTACGGCAATGATCATGTTGAGATTGCTGAGGATTTTGATGCCTTTGTCAAGGCTGGTGCTGGCGGAGATCATGTAGGCGATGGTCAGACAGGCCAGTATCATCAACCACATGCCGATGGTCTGGTCCGGGGTGTCGAAGACCATGTTCAGGCCGGAGCTGATCTGCATGACCCCCAATCCCAGGGAACCGGCCACGCCGAAGACCACCGACAGGATGGCTACCACGTCCGCTACGCCGCCCAGGTAGTCGCCGAATTTGCCGGTAAAAGCTACCTTGATTGGCGTGCTGGCCAACAGCGGATAGCCTTTGCGGAAACCGAAATAGGCCAGGCACAGGGCGCCAATGCAGTAGATCCCCCAGGCGTGGAAGCCCCAGTGGAAGTTGGCCAGCACCATGGCTTGCCGGGCCGCCTCCGGAGTCATTCCCTCCAAGCCGAAGGGAGGTGCCATGAAGTGTGACAGGGGCTCAGCTACTCCCCAGAACAGTAAGCCGGCGCCCATTCCGGCGGCAAAAAGCATGGAGATCCAGGATACGGTGGAGAACTCAGGCTCTTCGTCGGGATGCCCCAGCTTGATGTGCCCGTACCGGCTTAGTGCCAGGTACAGGTTGATACCCAGAAAAAGGGCGCATGAGAACAGAAAAAACCAGTCCAGGCTCTCCAGAAAAAACGACGTCAGGGCCTGGGAAGCGCCGCAGATAAGATCTGGTTTGATGAGCCCGACGAGAGCCGTGGCTCCGCACAGGATCAGCGAAACAAACGACACCGAAAGGAACTTGACGAGGCCCCGTTCTTCAGGTTGATATGGTAGCTCTGTAGTTGGCATTTTTCCAGTATGTATCAGAACGGCAAGACATGTCAAACGGACGGCTTACGTAAAGGCACACCAGGATTCGAACCTATCGCATGATCTGTTGGCCCAGTGGACTGCCTCGGTTACAATGTGTCGAAAACGGTACTGACCGTAATCTACAACATCGATTGGAGATCGCATGTACGGACCGATGTTTCTCAATGCCGACCGGGCGGCAAAGGTGCAGATCGCTCTGTATACTCGTGGGGAAAGCGGGCACCCTACCTTTTTGAGGTGTGGGCGTAGTTGATCAAGGATCTCCGCGAGATCAGGAGACAAAGGCTTCTCGGTTCGCCACTGCAGCAGGTCTTGCAGTTCAACTTGGGGGCCTGGCACTGTAGCGATTGCTTGCCCTTGATGCTCCAAACTCACGGATGGGAGGTTGCCAGCTTGAATGATAATCATATTTGATCGGTCTAATAGGCGATTGCTTAACTGGCGTGTAGTTTCGTCGAAGTTCACCGTCCCCACGAAGCGCAAAGACGCTGGGAGATTTAAACTGGAATATGCTCTGAAGGGGCATAGTGCCCCGGCTACTTCCTTCGTGAAGCACCTCAACGTACGACCCTCCAATGGCCTCTCTAGTATCTGGATGAAATCACTGAAGTAGTGCTCTACCTGAGATAGATTCATCTCGTCCAGACAGACGATGTAGATCGGTGATCGTTCGTGGTGTGATCTGAAATCCTCCTGAGCACAGATCAAATACTGGAACAGACCGGATTCTGCCGGGTAGAAGTATCCATCCAAAGTATTCATGTGGCCTAGAATGTCTCGAACATCCATCCATGATGGATTCACACTCACCATCAAGCAGTCCATTCCTTCTCTGCCTGCTTCTCCGCCTGCGAGTGCCCGCGCATACAAAAGTGGCAGGGAAGTTTTTCCAATGCCTGAATCGCCGCCAAGAATGGTGATATCCCCGCATTTTATACTCAAATGAAAACGCTGCAGGTCAATTTCCCTGTAGAGAAATCCGCTTGCGTTGACCACAGCAGTGAACCGCTCAAAGAACATTGCTTCTTCGATAAGCGATTTTTCAAGAGAACGTAGTGGTTGTGTAACGTGTGCAGGTAACACGAATTTTGGAGTATGCTGAGGCAGTGTGGATTCCACTCCTGGAAGAGGAGTCGTCGGCTGCAGATATCCGCTATTCTGCAATAAAGGAGCAATTGCGTTGACCAGGGTGTACCGGTAACTGAACGATTTCGATTCGCCGGTCATGATTTTGTCCAGGCGGGTGTCGCTGTTCACCATGATCGGCAGGTCGACATTGGCTTCCCGGGCGTGACTGGCGATCTGCTCGTCGATGCCGGGAGTCAGCGCCTTGTTCAGGAGCGCCCTGCCGCCCACGGCCAGGGCGGCGATAGCCAGTACGATCAGGATCGATTTGATTACCGACGCCTTACTGTTGGCTTTGCCCTTACCCATCGTTATCTCCCGGTGACCGGAACAAGTTCGTCTCCGGTCTGAAGACGCCGGCGGCGGCGTTCGGGTCCGGCCTCCAGCAGCCCTTTCCAATCGGGACTCAGGCGAAGTTCGGCATCAGTGCTAACCACCGCCCGGTCCTCGTCTTCAAGGCCTTTCATGAAATAGACGAAATCGAGCTGGGCCTCCGGAGTGTCAGCCTGCTCGGAATAGGTCCGGGCCATCCCGTTAGCCTGAACAACTTTCTTGCCGAAAGGGATTTTTTCCAGGGGAAACATCACTCCGAGTTTCTCGGAGTCCTCGGCATACGCCTTGGCCACGAACTCGGTGCAGAACACCGAGTCGTCATTACGGAAGTTGAAATCATAGTCGTACTCGCTCCCCCAGAAGGTCAGCGCGTGGATTACCGCCTTGGCTTTATCAAGACGGGGCAATCGGGGCCTGACGGCGCCTATGAAATCAGCTGCGTACGCTTCGGTGGCGGAGCTGAAGACGACCCCGTCCCGGATGGACTCGATGATCCGGTTGGGCTGGTGGTCGTAATGGTTGGGCGCTTTCCAGGAAGCGGCTGCATCGGGAAATGACTGCTCCACGTAATCGCCGAATCCCTCGTAGCCCAGCAGGCGGAAATACGACTGTACATCGTCCCGATCAAAGTACTCGCTCGCCTGCTCGAAGGTCCCGACGTAGATTCCGGCGTGCGGCCAGAACCCGGGAATGAAGATATTGCTCAGGTACCAGTTACGACGCTCGAAGAAGATGTCACCCGGCTCCAGGTTCGCGACGATGTCCGCGATCTGCTCATCGGAAATCAGGTAATAGTCCGTGCGGCGTACCTTGGTGTCGCCCAGAAAATTTGACACCGTAGTCAATACGGGATAGTAGAGCTTGAAAAGGACCCCGAACACCGGTGAGGAGATGACCGTTTTGAACCAGCTCTGGTTCTTGCGGACCTCCTTGATGGCCGCCATTACGATCTCCGTATGCCCTTCCCAGAAGCGAACCATCCACTGGTCTTTGTCGATCATATTGGGCCGGGTCTGCAGGTAAAAGGCATCCATAAAATCGCGCAGATGCTTCTGGAAATACATGATCCTAGCCATGGAAAACCGGCCCACCAGCCGCTTTTTAAGAAGATCGAAGCTGCCCTCAGGCAGGTTCTCCTCCGGGCAGGCCGAGTTGAGCAAAGCCTCGAGCTTGGCGCTGCCGCCGGTCAGATGGAGAAACCGGGCCCCGTAGATGAACGTGGCGGCGTGGGCCACCGTCCCCAGCATATATCCCTCGAAATACGCGTCTTTGTGGTTGGCGATCATGTCCAGGAAGTCCCGCTCGTACCGTTCTGCCTGCTGGTGGAGACGGTCCAGGCTGCGGAAAAAGCTCACCCACTCTTTCTGGAGGCGCTGTCGTTCGGTCACGGTGATATACGTCGTCTCGTCCGCCGCCCGGCGGAAGAGATTATCCAGGTTCTCCAGATAGTTGATCAGGCTGTCGGCGCGAGCCGCCTCAAACTTGACAAGCTCCAGGTCCTCGGCCACGATGGTGGCGAACTGCGCCGGGTCAGATCCGGCCAGGTCAAACAGCGGGTTGCGCGTCTGCGCGTCCGACGCCCGGTTCTCTTCAAAATACCGGTCGAGATAGGCGTTTTCATCCGCCCGCTCAGCAGCGTAAAGAGGGCCGGTAGGAATCATGACAGCGCATAAAAGCAATAGGATACTACCAGTGAGCAATTTCATAATCTTCATAATAATAAATCATCTCCCTGAACTATACTATTGTAGGCAATATTCACAAAAGTGTCAACTTGTAATTGAATCTCGATCCTTACTTTCTATACTTTCTTGCTTGACTGTTTTGCAGGAAGCAAAACTGGACGACACAAAGTGTCGCCAAGCTGGCGCAACTACAGGAAGTAGTTTCGTGATGCGCAGGTCAGCGGTTCAAGTCCGCTCATTGGCTCTTTTGTTTTGTCCAGGGGGACGGGAGTTATCATACCTCCTTTTAACAACATCCCCTCAAACGTGCTCAGAACACTTCAACTCTCTCCATCCACACCGGCGGCACCAGTCAATAATCCGAATACCTCTTCCAGGAGATCATTTCCAGCCGTTGCCGAATATCCGCATGATCTCGCTCAGGGTGGTCAGACCGTTGCCGGCCGCCCGGATTCCGTCTGCCAGCATGGTGGTCATTCCCTGCCCCACGGCGATACACCGGATTTCGTCTATGGGCGCGTTCCGCCTGAGAGCAGAGAAGATCTCGGGAGTCATCTCCAGAGACTCGGCAATGGGGAAGCGTCCATGAAAACCGATGTTGTTACACCGGGGACAACCCACCGTTTTCCTGAAGGTCCATTTCGGTGTTTTGCCCTTTAATCCGTTGAGCTCGGCCCGGCGTTTGAGGTTTTGCCTCAGATCCTTCGGGATATCGGCTGGCTGGCTGCAGTAGGGACACAGCTTGCGGACCAGGTGCTGCGCCACTACTAGGCGCACCGCTTCTCCCAACACATAGGGCGATCCTCCCATCTCCAGCATCCTCCGCAGGGCCGCCGGAGTATCGATAGTGTGAAGTGAAGTCAGCACGAGATGCCCGGTAAGCGCAATCTTGAAGATGATGTCCAGGGTCTCGTAATCTCGTATTTCTCCAATCATGACAATATCCGGATCGGAGCGCATGATGGTTCTGGCCAACCCCGGCAAGGTTATTCCCTGGCGAATATTGGCCTGGAGATGGTTGACCCACGGGAGAACGAACTCTACCGGATCTTCGGCAGTCATGGTCTTCAAACCGGGGCCAGCCACTTCATTCAAAGCGGTGTATATGGTTGTGGTTTTGCCGCTCCCCGTGGGACCGGTGACAATGATCAGCCCCCAGGGGGACCGCGCGTGCTTCTTTAGTCGATCGGCTGTCTCCGTGGAAAATCCCAGGGCATCGACTTTGAACCTCTCGTCGATGGTGTCCGCCCTCAGGAAGCGGGCCACCAGAGCTTCACCGATAGATGACATCATCACGCACACCCTGACATCCACCCGTTTCCCATCTATCTGGGCCAGGATACGTCCGTCCTGCGGCCGGTCTTTGACATGGGGATCGAGAGCGGACATGGTTTTCCAACGCTCGATGATGGGAGGCAGGAGCCGGGTGTCGAACTCGGCGTAGGTGTGAAGGACGCCGTCGATCCGGTACCGGAGTATACCGGTTGGTTTTTCCAGCGTCTCTTTCATGTGCGGCTCCAGGTGGATATCGCTGGCGTTGAGCATATAGCCAAGCAACATCATCAGTTTGACGGTGTAATTGACCCGCTGATCTTCCGAAACAGGCTTCGCCTGTTTTTCTTCATTCCATCCGATAGTGATCAGATGCCGCTTGACCGCTTCAACGAGCGGTGTAATGTCCGCCGTGAGATCGATCTTGGGCGCTTCACCTTTTAAAAATCGGTCGATTTCTTCTTTATAGAACCGCCACTGCCGCCCGACCTTCATCCCTTTGATCTTTCCCGACCGCAGCCACCGGTAGAAAGTCGACCGGCTGGTTTTCAAAAGCTCC
Organism: uncultured bacterium; assembly: GCA_964593455.1. Taxonomy (GTDB): domain Bacteria; phylum Muiribacteriota; class CAYSPT01; order CAYSPT01; family CAYSPT01; genus CAZQHK01. The sequence goes on along the minus strand of CAZQHK010000001.1, from coordinate 114,693 downwards.
ATGGCCCGGTTCATATCCAGCAGTTCACCGTCAGGTTTAGACTTATCTATCATCTGCCGCGCCTTTTTACTCCTCTTTACCATGATTTACACCCCCCATCCAATTATAGTGTATCATTGTCACCATGATATGTAAAGAACTTATGGGATAATTTATAAAAAAAGCCGATTGAGCGGCTATCGGAGCGGGGGGGAGGAAAATGGATTTCCTTTGAATATTAAACCGATAACGAAATAGCAACCGGCACCTATTAAAAGTGCCTCGGTAAACCCAAAACTTATGGCTATAACTATGGTCATCACTGAGCCCAACACAGAACTTACACCATTAATACCCCACATCCAGGGGATATGGTTTTCCATTTTTATCTCTTTTAATAACCGTATGCCCAGGGGAAAGGGGAATCCCATGAGAAACCCCAGGGGCGCCAGTATGCTTATCGTGGCTATTAAGCGGATGGTGATCCCCAGTCCCAAAAGTTGATTAAAAACGAAGGGAAGGAGGAAAGTATAGCCTACCAGGACGGCGCCGATAGACAGGGAAGCAATGACTATTCCTCCGGTTATTCTTTGTGAAGGAAGCCGCCCGCTGCATATGCTTCCCATACCAGCTCCTACCAAGAGAGAAAATAACATGATTGCCAAAGATAGCACTGGTTGCCCGAGGAAAAGTGTGAATCTTTGGATAAGAGAAATTTCAACCAGCATAAACCCTATACCCAGCATCGTAAATAACCCAACAAACCTGAGTGGAGTCCCGGTGAAACTTTTTTTGCTCTTTGGACGTGCCCATGACAGCGGGGGCAGCAACAACACCAGCAGCAGCATAGTAACAGCTAACCAGAAAACTTGCGGGACAGGTTGCGGTAGCCCCGTCTCAAGTTTGTAGAAAAATGGGCTGTTATCCGTTACCGGGCTGGTATCAAAACCGATCTTCTTAGCGTTCTTCTCCAGGTCTTTGATGCCGATCTCACCATTACTCAAAGCTGTAAGTACCGGGTTGAGCCCTTCGGAGAAGTATGGGAGATAAGAAGAAGGAAGATCATATCCCAGTTGACGCATTTTTCTATACCTGGGGAGCATTTGCGCCGACTCAAATGGTGTCTTTTTAATCACAAACAGATTAGGATAACGCGAACTCAGGATGTAAATGTGTTTCATGGCTGTTTCATTATTCACCCCTCTCTCATTGAAAGCAGCCAGCGAAATAGAAAGTAACCTCGGTATCTCCTCCTGCTTATTGCTGGTAACCATCAGGCGGCCTTCGTCAGTCAGGTGCTCCAAATAGTCTTTAATGGAGTCGACGGTGAATAGAAAATTCTCGGTTAAGACGTATCCCTCCCGGCTTCGGCTACTATCCGTAAAGGGGAAGTTAAGCATAATGATGTCATACTCGCCCGGCTGGCGTTTGATGAAATTTCTTCCTTCGTCTACAACTACATTCACATTGTCATAGTCGGTATAGATACCGCCGTTGTACCATGAATATTCACGTACTATATCTACCATCTCTCTATTTACCTCAACAGCAGTGACCTCACGAACACCGCCCATCAAAGCCAGAAGTACATCCGCGCCGCCACCTGAACCTATGATGAGAGCGTTATCTCTCTCCTCTTGCGGCAAGAAATAAAAAGGGAAATAACCCGCGTGTTCAGTCTTCAGACGGTCTATTTCGAGACCTGGATTCTGAAAATCACCGTTAAATCTATACATATAGGAACCGGCTGTTCCGTCTATATAGATAGCCATTGTCTCGGGCTTGTTATCGGCCGCATTGCCAAAACCCACTAAATCACTGCGACCGAAAGCACTCCACCTGGTCTCGATTATCTTACCTTCAAAGGAAGGCGTATTTAGAGCCTTGTTAATCTGTTTTGCCGGGTTCATTCCGATTGGCACATCAGGCAGATAAGAGCCGGTTAAGTTAGCCCCTAATAGGGTGGCAACTATCAGGAAGCTAACGATAGATATTCTTACCCCCGTAACCTTTTTTCTTAGCACCGGCATAGCAAAAAGCAGCGCGCCCATGGAAGCAGTGAGGCCGAGGAAGAAACTGGTATTTATACCGCCAAGGACATTTAAAATGAAGATGACTGCCAGAGAGCCGGCCGCGGCTCCGATTAAGTCGGCACCATAAATTTTGGAGCTAATGGTTGGAAACATGCGGAAGACCTCCGCCAGGAGTATACCGGCGAAGAAGAAGGGGATAATCAGGCTGAAAGAATAGAAATAGAATAGGATATTATCTCGGATGCTGGCTATATAGGCAATACGGGTTATAAGTATTACGGAAAAGGGAATCGATAGTGAAAACAAGCTGGCAAACAAGGCTAACGAGCCAAATCTGTTATCCCCACGTGGGATCTGTGGTCTAAAAAAGTGAACAAAGATACTGCCGGCACCCAGTCCCAGCAAAGCTAACGAAATAACAGCGAACACATAGTGGTATGAGAGCACAACGGAGAGGACTCTGGTGAGAGTTATCTCAACGGTTAGCAGGCTAAACGACGTGAGGAAAATACCGGCCTGCAAAATCCACAACGTTCCTCTATCTACGTGGGCTTCTTCTTTTACCGGGGACACTGAGTTCTCTTTTTTACTTTCTTTATACCGGGCATTTCCGGAACACGCTATATGCGGTTATCCCATTTTAAGTGGCACAGAAATTATATCACCTAAGCTTGATGTTGCAAAGAGTTAATCTCACCTGGCCCTATCCTCGATTGTAGCGTCACTCACAACAGGCTCATATTTTTCTGGTGCAAAGAGAATGGTGGGAGTGAGCATCTTTATTCAGAATTCATTTGTTCAGAATTTGAACACTGTAATTCAAAAACTGTTTCCTTTGTGACCACCCTGAATTATAATACGAGTATGCCATCCTAATACTTTCGCGGCTGTTTACGCGGCTTTCCCCTGTATCTAGTTGTTGGCGTGAAGCTTGCTCACTATATGCGTGGTGAACCTTCGGAGAACGAGAGGCAAAACCCTGCAGAAAGGTTTGATTTCCATGCCCGATCCACTTCGCTTTCTTGTCATCGACGATGAAGTTCCACTTTCTAAAATGGTTTCCGGTCTGCTGAAAATGACATTTCCCGGTTGTATAGTCAAGGAAGTATCAAGTGAAGATACGTTGACCCAATTAATGAAAGAAGATTATTTCGACCTGGTGGTAACGGATTATTGGGTTGGCTGGGCAACCGGAGTGGAGATTCTCAAGGATATCAAGTACTGTTACCCCAACATGCCGGTGATCATGTTGACCAATAGCAGCGGCGAGCATATTGCCGTGGAAGCCATGAAAACCGGTCTGGATGATTACGTTATCAAATCACAGCCGTCGTACAAACGCCTGGCAGCCGCAGTACGCAAAAGTCTGGAACACGTCGACCAACGGAAACAAATCAAAAAACTGATAAAAAGAATTGTTAATCTGAACTCCTAGAATAGCCACTTTCTGAAAAAAAAAGAAGAAATGACCGCTCGACAAACAATGACATGACTGCTATCATCTGTGCCGGAGGGAAACCATGACGGCACCTCGCATTATAACCATTACCAGCGATTTTGGAACCTCTGATGAGTATGTCGGAGTGATGAAAGGCGTCATCCTGAGCCGGTACCCGGAAGCCAAGATCGTTGATATCACGCACGATATAAATCCCGGCGACATCAAGCGGGCGGCATTTTTACTCGGCCGGACGGTGCCCTTTTTCCCACTGGGGACGGTACACCTGGTGGTGGTTGATCCCGGCGTTGGCAGCACCCGCCGGGCAGTGGCTTTGCGGACCGGAGAGAACTTTTTTGTGGCTCCGGACAACGGTGTTCTCTCGGTGGTTTTGGATATGGCCCCGGAGTGGACCATGGTGTCTCTTGAAAACCCCACCATACGGCTTCAGCCGGTTAGTTCGACCTTCCACGGCCGGGACATATTCGCACCGGCAGCAGCCTACCTGGCAGCCGGAGGAGAATTCCCGGCCCTCGGACCTCGGGTCCCTCAACCGGTTCATTTCCCGATTCCTCGACCAGAGGTCCAACCTGAACAAGCTATCGACGGTGAAGTGCTCTACGGAGACAATTTCGGCAACCTGGTGACCAACATCCCACGGGAGCTGGTACTCTCTACTTTCGGAAGCGACATCGGCAACGAGTTCACTATTACTATTGCCGGACGTAAAATTCTCGCTATCTGTTCAAGTTACGCCGCTGCATCAACCGGTTCGCTGGTGACTATCTTCGGCAGCGACGATACCCTGGAGATCTCAATTTCAGGAGGTTCTGCCGCAAAAACACTGGACATCGGCACCGGCGCCAGGGTGAAGATCGTATGGAAAAACTAAGCTTTGTTCCTTCGTTGACACTCTTTAGAACCGGTGGTATAATTCACACGAAGTTCAGCAAACACGACGTAAGGAGATGACCGAGCGCATGGAAGATAGGGCTGCACGTATCGGTTTTGAAGAAGAACAGCTTGAAGGTAATATCACACTGCTGATGATAACTGGCGACCTGGACATGTACACCTTGCCGAAAGCTAAAAATACCATTAACCATATCACGGAGACCGGACGTAACCGGATTCTGATCGATCTCAAAAACATGGATTACATAGACAGCTCAGGACTCGGCTTTTTCATCGGAACTTTGAAGAAACTCAAGGAAAAAGGCGGAGATCTGAAGCTCATGAATCTAAACAGTTACATTCAGGGTATTTTCAAGCTTATCAATTTGAACTACATTATCGAGATTTTCGAAGACCGGGAAACCGCCATCAAACATTTTAATAACCCGGACGAGTAGGTCCTGTCCCCGCTCACGAAGATTTTGCCGGCGAAGAGGAACTGGTACGATGCTACCCATTCGGCCAACCTGGCTTGAAATCGACCTGGGCGCTCTCCGGTCGAACGTATCCAATATAAAGAATATTCTCAACCCCTCTACCCGGTTGATGACCGTGGTGAAGTCCGGCGGATATAACCTGGGGATGGTTGAAGCAGCCAGGGTGGCAGTTGCAGGCGGCGCCGATATGCTGGGCGTCGCCTTCGCGTTCGAAGGCGTCAAACTCCGGCAAGAAGGAATAAAGATCCCCATCATGACCTTAAACTGCGGGACGTTTCTGGAACAACTTGATGCCATTGTCAAATACGACCTCACACATAATGTTAGTTATATCGGCTTGGCCGAAGCGCTTTCTCGGGTGGCAGTTAACTACGGACGTAAAGTGAAAGTCCATGTCAAAGTGGATACCGGTATGGGGCGTATCGGAATCTCGCCGCGGGGTGCGGTGTATTTTATTAAACAAGTGTTGGAACTGAAAGGGCTTGAACTTGAAGGGATTTATTCCCATCTGAGCACTGCGGATGAAAAAGACAAGACGTTTACCCAAAAACAGTTTTCAATTTTCATGAAGATCAAAGACCAGTTGTCCGATGAAGGCATTCATATTCCTATCTGGCACATCGGGAACAGCGCCGTGGTCATGGACTTGCCGGAAATGGAATGCGACATGGTGCGGGCCGGGATTTCATTCTACGGCTACTATCCGTCTACCAATGTGCAGAAAAAAGTGAGTCTTTCACCATCGTTGTCTTTAAAAACCAGGATCGGATACCTGAAAATGGTTAAAGCCGGAACATCCATCAGTTACGGCCGGACGTTCGTGACCGACAGCGACACGATCATCGCAACATTGCCGGCAGGATACGCTGATGGGTATCCCCGGCAGTTGGGCGGCTTGGGCCAGGTACTGGTCAGAGGAAGGCTCTGCCCCATCCTGGGCCGGGTATGTATGGACGAGATGATGGTTGATGTTTCCCACGTCCGTGGAGTCGCCCCGGGAGACGAGGTAGTTCTGCTCGGGCGGCAAAACGGGCACGAAATCAGCGCTGAGAAACTGGCTGAATGGTTAGGGACCATCAACTATGAAGTACTTACCCTCTTCAGCGAACGACTACCGCGGGTCTACAAAGACGGAGATGAAATTATTGAAGTCCGCAGCATGCTCGGACCGCACGCGCCGTTTTGGCCGTATACCGCCGGGTAATTATTTCAATACATTTTCCAATCGGGAAGAAACGGTTGCAGATATCGACCAGTCGTACTATATTATAATTGCATCTTCGCGGGTGTTAGGAAGGGAGCACATTCATGAAGTGTCGCAAATGCGGCGTCGAGATTGAGGACACCAACATCAGCGGTTTCTGTGGGTATTGCGCTTACCAGGCCTACCGGGAAAAAGAGACGACCCAGATCGCCCCGGTAGAAACAGAATCAATAACGGGAATAGGCGACGAAGAGCAGGTCGCGGCGCCGGTCGTGGGCGAAACCGGAATTTACAACGAGGAATTGGAACAAACACTCATCAAAGGTTTCATCGACGACAAGTACTGCCTGGGCAAAAGCCTGGAGGACGGATTCTCCGCGGACATGCTCCAGTCCCGTGAAGCCCAGCAACTGTGCGAGCTCATTTTCGATATCTACAATAAACGGATTCCAAACGCCACCGTCGATCCCCTGGTCATCAAGAACCTGCTCAAAGAAAAGGGATTTTTGTCGGACAGGATGGACATCTTCTTCAAACATGTTCTCCGCCAGACTGCTCCGCAGTACGCGCAAGTCAAGGCTTACATCGACATCATAAAAAAACGGGTGAGCATGGAAACCCTGGCCAGGATCAATAATAGGCTGAACGATTACAGTGAAGGCCGCGGCACCGATGTGGGCAAAGAGATGATGGACTTCACCAGCGAAATAATGATGGATCTGCGGGATATGCAGAAACGATCCACCCGGAAGAAGCTCAACCTGATCAAGGGACAGATGCTGCAGATCGCTGAAAATATCCAGAACAGGGAGCAGAGCGGCGAGGTGGAAAACCTCGGGTTCAGCCTGAAACCGTTTTATGATCTCAACGCCTCGTTATCGGGTTTGCGGAAAGGATTTTTCTACGGGATCGCCGGCGCACCGAGACGCGGTAAGACCAGTTTCGCCCTGGAACTGGCCACCCTGGTGGCGGGTAACGAAAACACCCCGGTGCTATTTTTTTCCTGGGAACAGACCAGGCTCAACCTGACCTACCGGCTGCTGGCCAAGGAGAGCAAAATCAACCCCGATACACTCCAGCGGAAACGGATTATGAACGATGAGAGCACCGAGGAGTTGTTTAAAATCGGCTGGAAACGCATGGAGAAGTACATGGACGATTTCTATCTCATCGAAGGTTCGAAGATGGATACCGTGGACCGTCTCAAGGCTCATGCCTACAATATCATGCAGGCCCACGACACCGACGATATCGCTATCTTCCTCGATTATATCCAGAAAATGCCGCTCTCCAAGGAATACGGTTCGGAGAAATTCCGGATCGAAGAGATCTCGACCTCCCTGAAGGGGCTCACCATCGAGCTGAACTGTCCCATTCTGGCCATCTCGGCCCTGACCAAAGAAGGCTGCAACGAGGACACCGAGATCTCCGAGACCCGTCCCATGGTGTATCACTGCAAGGGAAGCGGCGATATCGAGTACGACCTGGACTGCGCCATGATCATGGCCAAGGACTGGGATGATTCCAGGGAACTTGCCCAGCAGCTCCAGCACAAGGCTGAAGCCATGGGAAAAGATCCGATACATATCCCCAAGATCGATATCATCAACGTGCACATCGACAAAAACCGTGACGCTCCCGAGGGAATCAGCTCCATGGTGCAGTATTTCTTCTTTATCGAGCAGAACAAGTTCATGGAACTCGGATACAAGATGGAAGCCGACCACTACCGGTTCACCAAAATCGAGAACCTGATCATGAAGCTCATGGAGGAAGGGTACATCGTCTTCCGGGACATCATTCCTGATATTCCTGAAGCAGACGGTGCCGGGCAGCGCAAAATACGGTTGAAGTTTTAGCCGCAAGCTCCGACGATCCCCTGCAGGAAAGACTATTACACCTGTTCGTGCTCTTGGCCAAAGAGAAGAAATGTAAATAGTTCTAACTGTTCTTATAATCGGTGAAACGTTGTAGAATATGGGTGGAGTGCAGGTTTTGGCTTGTTTTGCGTCAGGAGGCGTTATCCTGTGAGTGTGAGTCTTAAACGGAGGGCTGTTTTTATTCCGGGAGTTATTTTAGCCGTTGGCGCTCTCTGTCTTCTGGGCGGCTGCCTGGGGGAAAGCGGGAGCGGCGGAGCAGTGGTGAACTTCACCCCGGACCAGGAGTTTTACCGCCTCAGGCTGACCTTTCACGAAGAAACTACCGCCTACTCAAAAAAATCATTGGACGAACACATGCGTCTCCTGCAGGGCCTGGAGAAGAAAACCGATAGCCGCGCACTCAAGATTGGTCTCCGGCGCTACATAGCCCTCACCCTGTACCTCAAAGCCCGCCTGGAGAGCTTCGAAAAACTGACCGACAACAAAGCGGCGCGGCGGCTAGACCGGATCACGGAAGCCCAAAAACTCCTGGTGAAGTTGGAAGAAGCCGATCCGGACAGCCTGGACAATGCCTGTATACGGGGTCTCACCGAACGCCTGTTAGGGGAATTGACCCCGGAAGATGAAGCGGCCACCGCTCACCGGACGCAGGCCCTCAGATTGTTCCGGAAAGTGCGATTGACAAAGCCGGATTTTGCCAGTTCATTCTTAATCGGCGGCCGGCCGGTGACCGCGCTCGAGGTGCTGCTTCTGGAAGCGGATGTCTACCGGTCGCTCCACCGGTACCGGGTGGCTGCAGCCTGGTTCGAACGAGCCCTGGCTTCGGACACCACCCTCCGCCGAAACTCATCTTACCGGATACCCAAAGCCCGGCTGATGGTGGAGTTCGGCCGATGGGACGAAGCTATCAAGCTACTGAATGTTTACAAAGGTGAGCGGTATCGTGACGATCCTCGCTGGGGAATGGCTTTGTGGATGCTAAAAGGAATTCATGAACGGCTCTCAAAAATTAACAAACAGGAGCATGAAGTGGATATTAACATCATCACAGGTCTGCTCGAAAACTCGAAAAATATGTTCTCCGAACCATCGATCGGCTCTTTCAGCGACGTGATTCTAGCCATCCCGTCGCGGGGTACCAGACTGGTAAAAGCCCTGCAGATCATGGCAGACGGGCGCTTCGAAACCGCCCGGAACATATTGCAGGACCTGCTCAACCAGCCGGACCCCGCCGGCTGGTTCCGTTCAGAGGTTTTCCTGTTACTCGATCTGTGTCTCGAAGCCCTAAAGACCGATACAGCCCAAAGAGTAACCCTGTTGACATCGTTCCTGGAGGACTACCCTTTTCATCCGGCAGGACTGGAAATCAAAAAAGCCATAGACACAGCAACGATAGCCAAAGAGACAATTCTCAACGATCAGATGACCGGAGAATCAACAGCTACCCTCCCGGTTCCAACGCTGCCCGGCGTGCCGGAAGGAGACGGTCCGTTCCTGGTCTGGATCACTTCCAACCGAAACTCCCGGGGGTTACCACGGATCACCATGGAAGTCACCACGGGGGCCGTCACGGACGGTCCCTTAACTGTACTCGGAGTTCTTCGAGGGACAGATGTAAGAAAGATGGCCGACCCGATGCCGGCCGGGTTCTACCGGCTCGACATGTTTACTGCCCAACAACTTGCCCAGGCCGAAGACATGGTTCTCGACATCAGCCTGGCCAGTCAGGATACCCAACGCACCACCAGTTTTCCTGTACCACTGCCACCGGTACAGGAACCTAAAAAAGCAGAATCCGACTAACCTTACCTACCCTTTCACGTTGGAGTGAAAATCGAACAGAAACCCAACGAAGATGTAGGCGAAAATGTACAGCAGCATCCCCAACTCGGAGTTGAACAGAGCTACCAGGGCAGCTTGGCCGCAGGCGCAGGCCCGGAAATTGATGGCCAGAGAAAAGTAGGTCATCTTGCCCACCGGGTTCCGGAAATAAAGGTAGCCGGTCCATATCTGGAGAAAAACGGTCAGGATTCCCAGAATAACAAACACTTTGTTCAACTCGATCTCGATAGAGTTAAATCCATAGTAAAACAGCAGGAAAAGCGCCGATGGGAGGAACGACGACACCACCCCGATGATCCGTGAAAACCGAAGTCCGTATTTCACTATCACTGTATTCTTTCCCACCGCCCGGTCGCCCCAGTAATCCTTGAAATACGTGAAGAAGGTCATCAGCCCGTTAATGACTCCTACCAACACCAGAACGCTAACCCGGCTTTTGGTAAAATACACCCTGGCGGGTCCGGAAGCATAAAACCCGAATATGGTGCACATGGCAATCATGATCCCGAACACGATATTGGCCAGGATACCGTATCCCTTGGCGTGCTCATAAACCCAGTTCAAAAACGCTCCGGCCAGCAGGGGGATTACCGCCACCGGTTCCAGGTAGAACCAGGTTATCAACACGGCTCCAAACATCAGAGTAATAGAAAGGCTCAACGCTTTATTAGGATCGAGAACGCCGGTCACCATGGGCCGGTCGGGAGCGTTGAGGCGGTCTTCCGCCAGGCCCCAGTAATCATTGAATATCTGATTTATACCCCAACTGAGGAAAAGAATGAGGAGAATCACACCTTGTTTTTCTACCGGGGTGGCCACCTCGATGCTCCTGGTAATCGTTGACTGGGCGATGGTTTCTCCCGCGTTCAGCTTGGTTATATACTGGTAGAACGCCACGCCCAACCAGCCGGCAATGCCGGTAACAAAAGAGTAGTAGAGGCGCATGGACTTGATGTAAGCTTTCAAAAACTGCGACATATCGTTTGATCTCCTAACTCACTCGTACAATCCGAAACTCTTGTAAAGAGGAGTTTCTTCACCTTTGTCCCACTTTTCAACCAGTTTCTCGGTGATCTCCCGGGGCAGAGGGAAGATCGGCTTCTTCATGGCTTCCGCCTCATTAGCTATCGTCTGGCACTCGGTGCAGCACAGCCAGTTCAAACTCGGAGTGCGAAAATATTTCTGCATTCTCCTGAACACCGGGATGAATCCTTCTTCCTGAAGGTTTCCGAATGATACGTTCAGAAACTCGCAGGGTTGCACCTCCCCGGTGTGACCGACGTAAAAACGGTCGATCCCCCCGGCGGTGCACCCGAACACTTCCTGCGATTCTTCAAATACCTGGGCGGAAAGAGACGGGTAATCCCGGTAACGGGAATCAGAATTGTATAAGACATGGTATTCCCGCAATTTATCTATCAGTATCCCGGTAAACCGGCCGTTACGTTTGACCCAGTTACCGGCGGATTTCTCGTGGATCATCTGGACAAAACTGCAACCGCAATCACGGGCTATCTCCATGATATTTTCCACTCCACCCGTGGTAGCCAGTTTTTCGGAAACACAACAATTGATGGCTGTCGTAATACCAACCCGGTTAAATAATTTCATGGCCCGGACAGCCATTTCATGAGAACCTTCGACCCCCGTAAACGTATCAAACAGCTCGGGATCGGAGTTATGGACTGAAACCATTACTCCAAAAACTCCTGCCTCCTTCATCTGCCGGGCCATATCTTCCGTGAGACCAAATCCGTTGGTATTGACCCATACCTCTGTCCGTTCATCGATAGCTCTTACGAGCTCGATCAGCCGGTCGAATTTTAGGAGCGGTTCCCCGCCTTCGATGTCCATCATGGCTACCCCGATATCCTGCATCTCTCGGGCCATGGTTATCAACTGTTCAAGAGGCATGTCCTTTCCTTTATCTAAGCGCTGGTAGCAGTGCGGGCACTTGAACCGGCAGGCTTTGGTAATAGAGTAGACGACGGTGATCGGCATGGGGTCGCCTTCCCGTAGAAATTTCTCGATGGCCTGGAAGAACGCTCTCGATGGAAATCCGGGCAGGTAGAGCTGGAGCTTGTACACATCGTTGACCTTGATCCACCGATTGTGCAGAAGACGGAAGTAGAAGATCAGCAACCGTTTTATAAAACGCAGGTAAAGCCCGAAAGACAGCCGCCCCCGAAGCAACAGTTTCGTGTACTTGATAAAAATGGTAAAGAAAATATTGACCGTTAGAACCGCCTTCTGGATACCTTCTACGGGTTTCAATATCGTCGGCCTGATATCACTCGTCATATAAGCCGCTCCTTTTCTACAAAAATCCGTTCATCTTCCACCATCTTACCGTTTTAGCCACACCGGCCTCAAGGGTTGTCCCGCCGTCGAACCCAAGCTCCCGTTTCGCCCGGGTGATGTCGTACACATTGCTGGCATAGCACATATACACCCGTGCCCGGGTGAGCAGAGGGGGAGATTTCAACTTCAGGGCCAGGTAGATAAACTCGAGCACCAGACCCAATGGGTAGACCAACCATTTGGGCAGATAGCGCGGGGGCGGCAATTCCAGGTATTTGCAGAACGTGCGCCAGAACCGGTCCATGGTGGGCACCGGTTCGTTCCCAACGGTGTACACGTTCACTCCGGCCGGCCTTTTATGCATGGCCGCAACCATGCTTTCCACCAGGTCCCCGACATAGACCACGTGGAACAGGTTGTGTCGGCACCCGGGAAGCAGTGTCGTTCCTTCCAGCACTGCCCGGCAGAAGAGATACGGACCCGCGTGAAATTCCCGGGGACCATACACCCAGGCCGGCCGGATAACAACGAGATCGATACCGTGCTCCCGGCAAAACTCAATGGAGAGACGCTCCGCCTGTGTTTTTGTGACCCGATAATGGTTCATCCCAGACTCCACTAGACCCGAGAGAAAGTAGGGAATCCGGGGCCGGTACGGGATGTCTTCTCGCTTAGAAACGGTGCAATCCTCTTCACCCATGACCCCGATGGTACTGGTGAGTACTACCAGTTTCACGCCCTGTTTCCGGGCTGCTTCGAGTACATTCTTGGTTCCACCGATATTGATCGAGTAAAAGTCTCGTTTTTGCCCCCAATCGGTGGTTAGAGCAGCATTGTGGAAGACAACCGAACATCCCGTCATACCCCGGTTAACACCGTCCGGGGAACAGACATCTCCGGTGGTGACGGTAACTCGTTTCTCTGGCAGAAAACGGAGCGAACTCGTGGGCCGGGCCAGGACGGTTACCTCATGTCCGAGACGGGTCAGTTTCCGCACCAGATGGCTACCGATAAAGCCAGTCCCCCCGGTAACAAAAACTCGTTCTTTCACCGTCATAGTAATCTAACTTTCTAGTCCTGATAAAATAGATCTTTGACTGTTTTCAGTAATACTTCGATATACCGGCCGGTATCCTCCATTTTCCGTGGATCGAGATCAACAGATGCCAGAGAAATACAGGTGTTTCCGTCGGCCAGGAACGCGTCAGTATCTGTGTCGTTCAGGGAATCGAGATCATGACCGGACCTGATGAAATATAGTCCCATCCCGGGAACGGCCCGGCCGATCTTACGTAATTGGAGCCGACCGCGGTTTTCTTCTATCAACGCCGCCTCTGCATACGCCGGGACCGTGAAAAAAAGCTCATATTCGCCGGCGGAACCGAAAAGCAAGGCTTCGGGAGGCATATCCAGCATTTCCATAACCGATACAGAGATCTGGTCATAGGGAATGAGACCGGGATCAATCACCAGTGCGCAGGGATTCAATCCGGTCAGCGTGGACAGGGTTCTGATCAGGCCGTCACTGGTATCCATACAGACGGTGGAATAACTGCCTATCCGGTTCGATTCAGCCAGCCTGAGTTCAAAGCGCGTGGTCCGGTATTCAGGAGGAAATTGTTGAACGGCACACCCGTCATTCCCGGAGAGAAAATTTAAAAGCGCCGCCCGGTTGCCGTCCCCAAGCATTCCGGTAACATACAGGGAGTCGGTCGGTTCAATACCAATCCGTTTTCTCACCCGAGACTGTTCCACCTCACCGAAAGCGGCACCCGTGTACCGCCACACATCGCTGATTCCCAGATCGCCCCCGATTAAATAAGCCCCGGCTTCGGTGACGGCTCGGTTGATTCCTTCGAAAAATCGGTCCCTGTAGGAACCGGTAAACCGGTTCGACAAAACGCATGCGTGTGAATAAAAAAGCGGCGCCGCCCCGACTGCCAACAGGTCGCTGATTACACCCACAGCTATATTCCAACCCAACAGGAAGGGGTCCATCGTACCGATATACTCTTCCTCTTCGGAGAACTCGTCCATGGTAAAAGCCAGGAGGCCGCCACGCCACGCCAACAGTTCGGCATCGGTCTCGAAAGGCTGGTTTACCTGGTCTGGAGACCGGTGGAATTTTTTGTTTATCATCCGGATGAGCTCAAACTCTCCGGGGAGTTCATGCTTAGCGGTCATGGGGCATCATCACCTCCATACCCCGGGAGATCAGATCTATCCGGGCCGGTAGAAAGCCTTTCGGGTCACCATCGAATTCCACTTCCGGATGCTCCCGGTCATAGAAAATATCTACTTCTTGAGCATATGTTACCGTGACGTTTTCATGGTCGAGGAATGTACCGCCATAGAGCCGTGGCAGGTTGGCCAGTAACGGTAAAAAGGAAAACCTTTGAACCACCAGTACCGCTACCCGACCATCATCAGGTTTAATATCGCTGAAGACTTTCATACCCGAAGCGATGAAAGGATTCTTACCCACCGTAAGATTGATCAGCTCATCAAAAACCATGTCCCCTCCGTCAAGACGGAGTTTAAAATCTGTCTTGCGGTAAACGGCGAACGATCCCACCACGGCGCTCATAGTTCCCAGGAGGTCGCCAAGCAGGCGGCGGTAGCCGGTGTTGGCTTTTCTGGCCACCATCGGGCCTATCCCCACATTAACATTGCCTACAAAGTACTCGGTTACCACGTCGTCATGGACCAGGTTGGACACGAACTGCCGCTCCAGATCACTCACGGACCCGGATAAGTCGCTTAAACAATACACAACCCGGCCCACATCGATGGCTGTAGGTGTTCCATGAAGCAGTACATCCACGGCTTTGACAGGATCGAGCGGTATCTTGTGGTACGTATTAAAATCAGGGCTGGTGCCCGTGTAGATCACGCCGAAACGAACAGCCGGTACAGTCTCTCCAGCCCCCCCCATCGTTACTCTCGCATCCTCCAGACCTTTCATGATTCCAGTTACCACTTCGCATATGGTCCCATCCCCACCTACGGCAACCACCAGATCATATCCGGCCGATATCGCCTGACGGGCAAACGAAACAGCATCGAGAGGCTGTTCGGTAATCCGGTAGTTGAAGGAGGTGCCGGTTTCGCGTAAACACGAAAATATGGTGCTCCAGGTCCGCTTTGCGCGGCCGCTTTGAGCAGTGGGATTCAAGACCAGAAACAATTTCATGTCTGGTTCAGCGATTCGTTTCGATACATAGGAGCACTCAGTAATCCGTATCTACATCGTAGTCCGTTGCATCGTCTATGTCACCGCCAACGTCATCAAGGTAGTCCGAGGCATCGTCCAGGTCATCACCCACACCATCGAGGTAATCAGAGGAATCATTTATGTCGTCCATGGCCTCGTTGACACCATCCATGGCCTCATCAATGGCCTGCTGCCCGGCTTTAAGACCTTCATCCGTTGCTTGCTGGGCCGCATCCATGGCCTCGTCGACCGCCTGCTGAGCAGCCTGGAGTCCGGCCTCAGCTCCTTGCCCTCCGGCTTCCAGACCAGTCTGAACCGCATCTTGCGCGGTTTGAAGCGCTTTTCCGGTAGCCTTGTTGGCCGCCTCGAGCCCCGCCCTGGTCGCCTCCTGGGCTGCCTGTAAAGCTCTCCGGGTGGCTTTGTTGGCCGCCTCCAAACCGGCTTTTGCGGCATCCCGGCCCGCTTCTTGCGCGGCTTTCATGGCTTTCCGGGCAGTACTCAGCGAGTATTTTGCCGCTTTGAGACCCAACTTGAGCCCATCCTGGGTAGCCGCATCGGCTTCTTTCAAAGCCGTTTGCATCTCCCGGCCGGTGTGCGACAATATCTTCTGGAGCGCGCTGTTTATCCGATCGATCTCTTTCGAAGCGGCGTCAATCTGGGCAAATCCGTTGGTGGTGGCCTGGATCACTGATACGAGTTGTTCTCCGTTTATGCCGTTTTGTTTAACAATGCCGGAGATATCCTCTTTCAAGCCGGTGTACTCATCTTTTGTCAGCCCATTATCAGAGATGACCTTTATGACTTCCTGACGGTATTGTTCAATCATGTCATCCAGATCAGCGGTTCCGGCCACATCCTGGGCGATCCCCGGCCGGGTAAGCAGTATCACCAACAAAGCGAAGGTCAATATATAACGCATTTTCATCTTCTTTCCTCCTTAACTTCAGCTTACTTCCGGCACTTACCGGTTTAACTCTTTCCTGGTTTCGCTAAAGATTTCAATCACACGATCGATATCTTCCCCGGTCAAACCGGCGTGCGGAATCAACCGTATTCTCGGTGAGCGCCGGGGAACACTGGGATGAACGAAAGGAGTACCGTAAACCCCTTTCTCAAACAATATCCGGGCAGCCGTGAAGGTCTCCGCGGTGCTGTTGAATAACACCGAAAACAGCGGAGCCTGTGAAGGCGTCAAACGGTATCCAAGCTTTTCCAGGGCATTAACCAGCCGGTCCTTATAAGCCCATATCCGTTCCCGCCACTCCGGATGATTCATACTGAGATCGATAGCAGCCAGGCAGGCAGCGGAGAGAACCGGAGCCAGGGCCGTGGAATAGATGTACATGGGGTTTCGATACCTGAAATAGTCGGTAATCCTATATTTACCGGCGATAAAACCACCGGCGCAACCCAGCGCTTTCCCGTAAGATCCGGTAACCATGTCGATGTCTTCATAAGCGTCAAAAAGTTCCAGCACCCCGCGTCCTTTGCGCCCCAGTACCCCAATACCATGGGCGTCATCCAGGATTGTATAGGCATCAAACTCTTTCGCCAACGCGCAAATCTCGTCCAGAGGAGGATAATCCCCCAGGGTGCTGTAGAGCCCGTCCATGACGATGAAACGCATCCGGTGTCCCGTTGATTGTTCCAGGAGTTTTCTGAGATGCTTCACATCATTGTGCCTGAACAACCGGAACCTGGCTTTACTCAAGAAAACACCGTTCAAGAGCGATGAATGAGCTCCCTTGTCGGCCAGGACGATATCATCGTCTTTACACAACATCTGGAACACACCGGTGTTGGCCTGGAAACACGACGGGTACACCAGTGCGTCCTCCTGTTTGACCAGAGCTGCGCTCTTGATCTCCAGTTCGCGATTCAGGTCGGTCTGACCGACGACGATAGCCGTACCGCACATACTAACCCCGTACTTATCCAGCGCTTCATGCGCTTTCTCTTTCAACAGCTCATTACTGGCCAGCCCGAGGTAATCGTTCGAACCCAACGATATTACCTGGTGATCGGCGATGGTGACCCGACTGCCGAGACCACTCTGGACCGGCAGGTAGTAAGGGTTGAAATTAGCTTCAAGAACAGGGCTTTTGTCTATGAAAAATGATTCCTCAAATTCCGAAACTTCCATCGTCGATCATCTCTTCTCGTTACCGCTCGGGATTACTACCCTTCCCCGACACATCAAGCAGGCGGTTTATAGCACCGCAAATGGTTATGACTGTCACAATAGACCGTGCACAGGTTACAGTTGACACACCGTGATTCATAGACTTCGTCTTGTTTGAACCTCTCGATCAGGTCCGGCTCACAAATAAAGGGACGGCAAAGAGAGACCAGGTCGGTTTCGCCTTCCGATACCATTTTCCGGATTGCCGAGAGCCGCCTGATACCTCCCACCGAGATAACCGGGATGTCTTTGAGTCCGAGTTTTATCTGTTTGGCCGCTTCCAGGTTGTAATTCTCAGTGAATGGTTTGAATCCCCGTTTCATAAAGGGAAATACCGTCAGTTTCCAGATTTTCTTGAACAATGGATGGATTTCGCGGTACAGGATATTTTCTTTCAACACCACATTCACCGGGCATCCACCCCTGATGATATTGAGCGCCTTCTCCATCATGCCATAGCTCACCTCGATGGCGTCGGCGCCGCCCTCTTCCAGCCATCCGGCCACTGTGGTGTACTCATCAAGCATGGATGTTCCCACTCGGTCATCCATGGGGCTCAGTTTCACGAAAACCAGGAAATCAGGACCGCATTCTTTTCTTATACCGGTCAAAACCTCTCCAAGCAGGCGGAACCGGTTCTCCAGGCTGCCACCCCAGCGGTCGCGCCGCCGATTGATGTACCGGGATAAAAACTGATGCAACAGGTAGCCATGGGCCGCGTGAATCTGAATTCCGTCCAAGCCCGCCTTTTTAGCTCTGGCGGCCGCAGCCACGAAACGTTCGATAATCGTTTTTATTTCAGGTTCAGCCAGTTCACGCGGTTTTTCCCTGAAATAACTGCACTTCACCGGTGACGGACCGACCACATTGTGTTTCGTTATCCGGGAGATGGTCTGCCGGCCCGTATGGGCAATTTGCATCATGATCAGGCCGTCCTTTTCATGAACGGCCCGGGCCAACGGCTCCCAGGCGCCTATCTTTTCGTCAGAGTCGATCCCGGCCTGGAAAGGCTGCATAGCCCTTCCTTCCGGAGCCACATACGCAAAACCGGTGATAATCAAAGGAACGTCATGGGACGCCAGATCCTGATAAAGGTCCCTGAGTTTCTCAGTAGGAAATCCCGCCTCGTCAGCCAACCCCTCGTAAGTGGCCGACCTGATGATTCGGTTTTTCAACCGGATATTTCCGTGCTGAAACTCACTCAACGGCATGGCGACACAGTCTCCCAACGTTAAAAATCATACTGGTATTCGACGGAGAAAAAATCGCTCTTGTTCAACCGGCTGACGGCGTCAGCGGCCGATCCTCCAAAATTGCCGATCGCCAACTCAATCCAGGTGTTCTCGGTGAGGTTGCAGCTATAGCTGCTCCGGACGAAAAAGCTCTTTGCCCGCACATTGTAGATGAAGAACAACCGTGTGATCTTGGTTTCGTAAGAAAATCGGGACTCGAGATTTGTCAGGATGGAAATCTCATCCGTCTCTTCCTCTATCTCACGTTCCACGTCGATAGAGGTGCGGAGAAAGGTGAAATCCAGATAATTGTCTCTGAACCGTTTGAACAATCCCACACCGCTGGTAAATGATTTACCCAGCACATAGCCATTCATTCCTTTGGCCATGTATCCCCGATTGGATTGGTAGGCACTCTCGCCCCGAACAACCCATCCACCCAGCGTGAGTTCGCAATCGAAACCGAACATATCACCCCGGGGATACTCCGCCCAAACCTTGTTTCCACCGGGATCGGGACGGTAGACCGGCAGGTCCTGGTATCCATCGAAATAGTAAATAGACCAGTCCATTCCCGCGGAAGCGGCACTGAAACGCCCGCCATACTCGACGTTCCTCACGGTGTGTGACGGCAGTCGTTTCTCCAGGGGTTGATTAAAACTGAACGGCCAAAAAGGGGAAGTGCTTTCGTTCAATTCATCCCAGGTGGAAGATTTAAAATAAGGAACAACCAGCAAATCCAAACGGCTTTCATCCTGGAAATATGGAGATACCATCAAAAGTGGAACAGGAAGTTTTGCCGCTGAGCGTTCGGCTTTGAGAAACATGGAGGTCATATTAAGCGGATTAACCACATCAACCGGCGGCAATTGGTCCAGCTTTCCCCAATAGACGGTACAATAACCCATGGTGATATCGACATGCGGCAGGTACAAAGTGAGGGACAGGTTTTCCAGGCGGGGAATAACTTTGTTTGCCTGTTCCTCCCGATCGGAGTAGAGACCGTCGAACCGGCAGCCGGCTAAAAACGTGGCTGTGCGAGAAAAAACTATCTTCTCCTCCAGCTTAAGCCTGCTCCGGAGTTCGGATGATACTCCTTCTTTGTCCGGATACAAGGAAACTCCCGATTCAAAAGAACCTCGGAAAGCGTGGGACGTTCCGGCCGCCGTAATTGCCAGGGCAGCTACAACAACCGCCATGCAAAGCACTCGGTGTGCTTTGGGAAGATATCTCATGAGGTAGACCATATAGGGGATATTGTAGAGAGGATGGGCCGGGGTGTCAAGCGGAGGACTGCGCAACGTGGTTCCTTTGAGTCTGATTAGGGGCTTTTGTTGCAGTTCGGAGCCTCTTCCCGAGGGACACTCACGGCGCTTACGCGCCTCCGTTCGGGTTATGCCCTCGTACAGAGACTCCGAACTGCAAGTAAACGCTTTATTAATGGACAGGCTCATAGGAAGATGCTTCGCCTTATATAGGTTTGGTTACAAGTGTTGTTCTTCGCTCGGCTGTTTGCGAGCAAAGGCGCCTAGCGGGAGGAGGACAGGTTGTTTGGAGTGGACACGAAGCGGGGTGGTAGGAGAAAAGGCGGAAAGACGCGTTTATGGTATGGCTGCAAGATGAATAGGATAAGGTGTATGTTATACTCTTTCTCTACGGGAGGTTTGGCATGGAAATTGGTATCATCGGCACCGGGGATATGGGGAAGCTTTACGCGCGGGCCTTTGCCAGAGCCGGCTACCGGGTCAATGCTTGTGACCTGCCTGGGAAACGGGAAGAACTCGAACGGGAACTAGACGGGAGCGGTGTCCATTTGCTGGACGGCGGTATCGCCGTTTCCCGTAGAAGCGATCTGATAATTTATTCGGTTGAAACCGAGAACATCGCCAGCGCCGTTAAAATGTACGGTCCCTCTACCAAGAAGGACGCTATCGTGGGCGGACAGACCTCGGTGAAGTCCCTGGAAGTCGAGGCGTTCGAACGGTATCTCCCGCCGGATATCAATATCGTCACCTGCCATTCCCTGCACGGACCGACGGTCGACCCCCACGGTCAATCATTAGTGGTAATCAAACATCGGAGTACCGATGACGCCTATAAAAGAGCTCTGGAAGCGTTTGAGAAACTGGGATCCAATATCTCGGAAATTTCAAGCTGCCAAGAGCACGATAGGATTACCGCGGACGTGC
The DNA here is from genome assembly GCA_964593455.1 of uncultured bacterium. GTDB lineage: Bacteria > Muiribacteriota > CAYSPT01 > CAYSPT01 > CAYSPT01 > CAZQHK01. The sequence continues at coordinate 93,808 of CAZQHK010000001.1, read as the reverse complement.
AATCAGTTACTCACGTTGGATTTGAAAGTCTGGGAACAGCCTGGAAGAACGCCGGCTTTTTCCCCTGGGAAAATGCCACCTATGCCGGTGGTATTGATAATGTCAAAGTTTTGTTAGCGCTCAGGATCTATGCCGGCAAATCTCATGTATACGCCGGACTGGCTATCTTCAACCCCTTGGCCAGGGAACTGGTGAAGCAATACGCCCGCTCCGAATCGGAACTGTTTAAACTGATGATACAGGAAGAGCAGCGGACGTTTCGCGAACGGCTTCTGCAGGCCGGCGATTTTGTTTTTGGGAACGTCGATACCCCTATCCTGCTGGATGACACCGTGATGGGAGAGTTCAGCCTGGGCAGCCATGCGAGAGAGCGATTACCTAATTCTCATCTGAGTCTGCTGGCCATGGTGGATACCTGGTACCAGTTAAAGATAAACCCGTATGATAATCTCGTGTACCAGACCCCCCCCTTCAGGCTGCGCCTGGGCATTGCCGAGTATCTCTTCAGAAATACCAGCCTGCTGGAAGAATCGATCCAGGCAGCGCTGCTTGACAAGGGAATACGGGGAGACGATCTCGAGTTTCATACGGTTGTCAGAGAATGGGCTTCGGTTATTGGGCACGGCGACCTGGCAGGATACAAAGAGAAGTTCGAAGACACGAAGCACTTCTTCCAGGGCCGGCTGACAGAAGCCAAACAAAAAAGCGACAATCTTATCCGCAGGATCACCGGCGTTTAACCGGGTTAATTTGCTTCCGAGGACTTAATGTCCTACAATATCTATCACATGAGTTGGTTATTGACCGGCGGAAGCTTGTCCGTACTCGCAAGCGTATATATAAAGGGAAAAGGAAGTACAAAACGAAAGTGAATATGGATAAACGACAGTTTGTATGTTTCTCGCTAGTGCTCCTGATAACAATCGCTTTCCCGGTACGGGCTGAAAATATCCCGGCCGTTCCCCATCGGGAAGAGCTCTCTCCCGACCTTTCCTCAGCACTCGGACCGCTTAGGGATATTTTTTGGAATCGGACATTTGCTAAAGATCCCCTGGGAAAAGCACTTGATAATCCTTTACCCTCTCCATACAACAGCCTGCTTAAAAAGTTTCATATAGAGGGATTTATTCTCGATCGTCACGTTATCCTACCGGAAGGGCAAGAGTACCAGGCAGAAGACCGGCAACGGCAGTTACATTACGGATGGATGACGTCGTTCTCACATCTCGTAGCGGCTGCACTGGAAAGAAATGACCTGGACCAGGTTGAAACGATCAGGCGTGACATGATGGATATACTGAAAAGTCTGAACTTGCCGGGAGTTAACCGGAAACTGGGTCTGGTTAACAGCACCTTTTTGAAGATATATCTGTCGAAAGAAAACTTTGCTCTGGCTCGAAAGACCGGATGGGACCTGTACCGATGGAACGATTTGAAGCTGCCTCTCAAAGCAGACCTGCTCATGACACTCATGGTCATCATGTCCCATACAACCGATCCACTGCAACTCGAACTGGTGACAGATTCCGGTAGCTTCAACCGTTCTTCAATCCAACCATCAAGCTGGTTCCGCCGTTTTTTCCGGGCCACCGAACCGGCTTCTAACGTTCCCGCCTACGGCACTGAAGACGAAGAAAAGCAAATGCTTTATTATATTTCCAACTCCTACTCTCAAATGCTGAATATTTCGGCGGCGACCGGGTTGCCCGATCTTTTAGTCTCCACCGGAGCGGACATGATCAAAAAAATAGATCTATTCGGTGATGGACGTGATAATATCCAGTCTGAAGCCTTTATAAAAGCGCTGAAGGTCGGCCTGAAGCGTTTTTTGTCAGCAGACAAGTCCGCGGATAGTATGTTTAGCCTGGGAGAGGTGCTGCTACCGGAGAACAAATCGGCAATGGTTAATTATGTTAATCTTCTCGAGTTTCCCGGCAGTTTTATTACCGCAGCGCTGGTCGATGGAGCGATGCCCGATTCAAAACGGAGAATTTTCGCCGGGTTGGCCAACTCGGTCAACGGGCTGGGCCGGGTACTGATAAAGAGGGAGGATTATCCGGGCGCCCGGCAAGCTTTTGATGAACTGGCAAAACTGATGACCTTATTGCGAAGCGAACATATGAAAGATAAAGTCAACCAGGTTTACGACGAGTTGATCCGGCTTCATCTGCTGGAAGGCAACGCTCCTCTGGTGCGTCAACTGGTAGATGAATTCATCTCCAAATCGAAAAAACGAAGGAAAATTTATCTCCTTTACCTGTCGGCAGATATGGAAGTTTTCAACGGGAACATAGTTAAAGCCTGGGAACTATACCGTCAGGTGACGAACGAACTCACTGATTTGTAAGCAATGAGAATAACTACTCAAGTGGTAGGAAACTGACTGATGAACAGGCTAAAAAAAGTAGCTATCATCATTTTTTTTTCTACAGTGATTGTTATCCTCATTCTCTCAAATCCATTTGAAAAAAAAGAAAATAAGACGTTCCAGGCGACTCTCCGTATTTTTGAATTGAATTACCATCTCCACCCCGATTACCTCACTCAAACAACCATGGACATAGATTCAACTCCAGAAGGAGATGCGGGAGAAAAACTGATGCGGGCGGTGGATACATTCGTCCAGATTGGGGTTCCCGCCGTTGAGCCGCTAGTCAAGGAACTCAAGCAAAACAAGAAATACACCGTCAGAGCAGGAGTCGCCCTGACACTGGGAGAATTGGGTACGGTTACTGCAGTAAAGGCTCTCCTGGAAACATTGCATGACAGCTCATTGGAAGTCAGGCTGGAAGCCACCATGGCCCTGGCCAAAATAGGCGACGAGAAATCTGTGTTCCCTATTATAGACCGTCTTAACGATGATTCACCAAGGGTGAGAAGGGCTGCCGCCGAAGCGTTGGGGCTGCTTAAAGCGGGGAGAAGTATAAAACCGCTTATCAAGGCCCTATCAGATGAAGACACGAAAGTCGTGGTAAAAGCAGCCGAGTCTCTCGGTAAACTCAAGGACCCGGCTGCCATCCCGAAACTTATTAAACTTTTGGGAACAGATATATGGGATCTTAAAAACGCAGGAGCCCGGGCTATCGAAGCTATCGGGACACCCGCTGTGCCAGCCCTCATAGAACTTTTAGACAGCAAATACCCAATTAACAGATCCGCCGCGGTGGCCATACTGGGAATGATTTCCCCCCCAAAAACAGCTCATATCATCATTCGATTTTTGGATGACTGGGACAGGGATGTGCGGGCATGGACTGCCTGGGCTCTGGGAAACATCCGGTCTAAGGAGCATCTCGAACGCCTTATCTACGCGGCCGGGGATGGTGATCCCACCGTAAGAAGCCGCTGTATGGAAGCGCTGGGAGAAATAGGAGACCCGGCTGCGGTTGAGATTTTGTGTGTTGGCCTCATTGACGCCGATTGGTATGTTTGCTATCGAGCCGCGGAAGCTCTCGGCAAAATGGCAGAAGCCAAAGCCATCCCTCATTTGATTACCCTTCTTCAAAGCAATCATCAGGATAATGTCTATCTTTATGCTTCGAGCGTCCCCTCGGCAAAGTCTTACTGGCCGGGAGACGTTACGCATGTATTCCGAGCTGAAACAACCAGGCAGGCGGCGGCAGTAGCACTTGGTAAAATAGGAGACCCGTCAGTTGTTCCGGTGCTCATGAAGGCGTTGAAAAACAGAACTTCCCAGGTCCGCCAGGGAGCAGCCAAGGCTCTTGGATTACTCAAAACAGATGAAGCTGTTGATGAACTACTCAAACTAACCAACGATATGGAAGAAGTGTCCACTGAGGCAATCGAGGCTCTGGGCAGAATCGGCAACAGTAAATCAGTCTCCATTTTGATAAAAATTATGAGACAGGGATCCGTTGAGGCCAGACGGACAGGCGCGCGTGCCTTGGGAAGAATCAATTCGGAAACAAGCCGCCTGGCGCTCGAGAAAGGACTAGTGGAGGATCCGGTAGAGCTTGTTCGGATAAGCGCCGCTAAATCAATCGGAACGATTCGTGACCCCCTTTCAATTCCGATTTTAACCAAAGCACTTGACGATACTGAACCTGAAGTGAGAAAGGCAATCGTCAGGGCCTTTCAACAGATTGGAGATTCTAAAGCGGTCCCGGAACTTTTGAAAGCACTCACCGACAAGCACGCGGGTGTTCGTTCCTGGGCCGCCGGAGCACTCGGCTCGATGGGAAACCGGAAAGCTATTCCGCAGTTAATAAAGGCACTGAGAGACGACGACCGGTGGGTCCGGATACAGGCCTGTTCGTCTCTCGCTTCACTCAAGGCTTCGGAAGCCGGGATGGCGCTGGCTCTCCTTCTTGACGATCACAATTCCACGGTACGCTCATTCGCTGCCGAAGCCCTTGGGGAAATAGGAAACCGTACGGTACTGCCAGCGCTTAAGCAGGCTGCCAAACGGGAAGGTAAATCTGGCCATGCCGCCAGGGAGGCTATCAAGAAACTGTCACATTGAGGTTCGCGTATTTGACATCATCTTATGACTGTGTTACCGTGCGAAATGCCATGAATATCCACACTGTGATTCCAACCAGGGACGAATTCCTCAATAAAGCAACCGAAGGCAACCTTATCCCTGTTTACAAAGAGATTTTCGCCGATCTGGAAACACCCGTGTCGGCTTTTAAGAAAGTTGATACCAGCGGAAACTCTTTCCTATTTGAAAGTGTCGAACAAGGAGAGAACTGGGGAAGGTACAGCTTTATCGGCGTTGATCCACGGATCGTGTTCAGGTCAAAGGGGACCACTTTAGAGATTATCGAAGATGGACAAACCAGCACCACAGACGGTGATCCGCTGCAGGCAATCCGCAATATACTGAAACAGTTTACTCCGGTAAAAGCTGAGGGACTACCTCGTTTCTACGGTGGTTTGGTAGGCTATTTCAGTTATGATATGGTCCGCTTTTTCGAACGACTGCCGTCTACCGCCAACCGTGACGTGGATGTCTATGACAGCTGTTTTGTCGCCCCGGACACGATTCTGGTGTTCGATAACATCTCCCACACCATCAAGGTGATTGCAAATGCGTTTATTCCGGAGAGTGATCCCGGACAGGCATACGACAAAGCGGTGTCACGGATTGATGACATGGTCAAACGGTTGAAGACTCCATTGCCGTCCCAGCCGTCTACGGATGCAATTCCTGACCGGGATTCTGATAAAACGGAAGGATTCAGCAGTAATTTCAGCCCTGACGAGTTCATGGCGGCAACCAGAAAGATCAAAGCTTACATTCGCGACGGCGACGTTATTCAGACGGTGCTCTCACAGCGCTTCGAAACAGTTTTAGACGTGGACCCGTTTGATATTTACCGAGCTTTGAGGATAATTAATCCTTCACCGTACATGTTTTATATCAGGCTGGACGGTACCATCCTGGTGGGTTCATCACCAGAGATCCTGGTGAGGGTGGAAGATCGAAAGGTGATGGTCCGGCCGATTGCCGGAACCCGGCCCAGGGGAAAAACGGAACAGCACGACCAGGACCTGGAGAAGGAACTGCTGAAGGATCCCAAAGAACGTGCGGAACATGTTATGCTCGTAGATTTGGGAAGAAACGATGTCGGTCGGGTAGCCAGAACCGGCAGCGTCAACGTGGACGAACTCATGGCGGTCGAACGATATTCCCACGTGATGCACATCGTCTCCAATGTCAGCGGAATACTTCAGGACGATGAAGACGCATTCAGTGCCCTTAAAGCTTGTTTTCCCGCCGGTACTCTGTCCGGGGCGCCGAAGGTGAGGGCCATGGAGATTATCGAGGAACTGGAGCCGAACCGGCGGGGGATCTACGGGGGATCGGTGGGATATTTCAGTTTTTCCGGAAATATGGATATGTGTATAGCCATCAGAACTCTGGTGATAAAAGACGGCAGAGTTTACGCTCAGGCAGGAGCAGGCATTGTGGCCGATTCCGTCCCGGAGACGGAATTCGAGGAGACGGTCAACAAGGTCAGTGCCCTGTTCAAAGCGGTGGAAATGGCACGGCAGGGGTTGGAGTAGAACCATGCTGGTAATGATAGATAACTACGATTCGTTCACCTACAACCTGGTCCAGTACCTGCGGGAACTGGGTGAAGATGTGCTGGTGTTCCGAAACGACCAGGTAACTATCGGCGAGATCAAGGAGCTCGATCCGTCCCGGATCGTCATCTCTCCAGGACCATGCACACCCGATAAAGCAGGTATCTCGGTAGAAGTCATTACCACTTTTGCCGGTTCGATCCCCATTCTCGGCGTCTGCCTGGGACATCAAGCTATCGGACACGCCTTCGGCGCCCGTATCGTTAAAGCCAAAACAATTATGCATGGAAAAACATCGCGTATCTTCCATGATGGTAAAGGCATATTCTATAGCATTCGCAACCCTCTCGAAGCTACCCGGTACCACTCCCTGGTCATCGAGGAACATTCTCTCCCGGAAGAGTTTGAGATCAGTGCCTTGAGTGACGACGATGAAGAGATTATGGCTATCCGCCACAAACAATATCCGCTGGAAGGTGTGCAGTTCCATCCGGAATCTATTCTGACCCGTAACGGCAAAGATATGCTGCACAATTTTCTGAGAAGGACACAGTAAGTAAACCATGAGGAACAGACAATGATACAGGAAGGTTTAAACAAAGTCATCACCGGAGAAGACCTGACCGAACAAGAGATGATCGGCATCATGAAAGAGATTATGGCCGGGCAGGCCACACCGGCACAGATCGGGGCATTCCTGGCGGCTCTCAGGATGAAAGGTGAAACGGTAGATGAAATCACCGGCGCGGCGCGGGTCATGCGGGAGAACGCCTTGAAGATAACGGTATCCGGTAACAGCCGAGTAGTTGATACCTGTGGAACCGGCGGTGACGGATCAAATACCTTTAATATCTCCACCGCGGCTGCCTTCGTAACCGCGGGCGCCGGGATTACAGTAGCCAAACACGGTAACCGGTCTGTTTCCAGCCGCTGCGGAAGCGCGGACGTTTTAGCAGCTCTGGGAGTCAACATAACCACAGAGGCCGGTGTTGTCGAGCGATGTCTGGATAAAATCGGTATTGGCTTCCTCTTCGCTCCAACCTTCCACAAAGCCATGAAACACGTGGCCGCACCCCGGCGCGAGATGGGCATAAGAACCATGTTTAACATATTGGGGCCGCTTACCAATCCCGCCGGAGCCCACTGCCAGGTCCTGGGAGTCTACGACGAGAAACTCACCGATCTAATGGCACGGGTGTTGCGTAATCTGGGAAGTTTCCACGTGTTCGTCATTCGCGGCGAAGACGGGCTGGACGAGTTTACCATTACCGAGGCCACCAGGGTCTCTGAATTAAAAGACGGACAGATCAGAACTTATCGGTTGCAACCCGACGAGCTGGGTTTGAAACGCTGCTCACGAGAAGACCTGGTGGGCGGCGATTCCGAGACTAATGCCGCTATCATTAAAGAGCTTCTCCATGGGCGGAAAGGCCCCCGGAGAGACATCGTGGCTTTGAACGCGGCGGCAGCAATCGTCGCGGGAGGGCTGGCGGACGATCTACCAACCGGTATCCGGCTCGCGGAAAAGTCCATCGACACCGGTAAGGCCCGGGAAAAACTCGAAGCCTTGATTGACCTGACCAACTGAAACCGTCTACGGGGGTAACCCCGTCGGCCATCGAGGAGATACATTCCTGTGACTATTCTGGAAAAAATCGTTGCCACCAAAAAGCAGGAGATCGCCAAACTTCTGGCCGGAACGACTCTGGCCGATATCGAGCGCCGGGCCAAATCGAGTCCTGCGCCACGGGATTTTCTGAGAGCTATAAAGGACAATGGTACCAGCATAATAGCTGAGTTAAAAAAGGCCTCGCCGTCCCGGGGTATTATTCGGGCCGATTTCAACCCGGCCCAAATCGCTCGCAGCTACGGTAATGGAGGCGCGCGGGCTATTTCGGTTCTGACCGACGGACCGTACTTTCAAGGACACCTGAGTTACCTTCAAACAGTACACGAAACAGTCCCGCTACCGCTACTAAGAAAAGATTTTATCCTGGAAGAAATACAGATATGGGAAAGCCGGGCAGCGAGAGCCGATGCCGTGCTCCTTATCGCTCGGATACTGACCGCCGAGAAACTTCGAAACCTGGTATCCCTGGCCCTGGCTGCGGGATTAGAACCCCTGGTGGAAATTCATAACGAGATTGACCTGGTCAAAGCGCTGGCCACCAAAGCCCGGTTGATCGGTATCAACAACCGGGACCTGACCTCGTTTACCACTGATATTAACGTTTCTCTTAAACTCAAGAAACTTATTCCAAGCAGCCGGGTCACCATAAGCGAAAGCGGAATTGCCACTAGAGAAGATATCGAGAGCCTGGAAAAAGCAGGATTCGACGGATGCCTCATCGGTGAAACGCTCATCAAAGCCCGGAGTATTGAGAGGAAACTATCGTATCTACGTACCGGCTCTCCGGCAGACGAGGCTCCCGGGAAAGAAACCGGAGAGACTTCCGAACGAACCGAACTGCTCCGCACGATTCGTGACGAAGTGTGGAATCTCAAAGCCTCTCCCCTTTATACTTACCGCCGCCAAAACAGGTACTACCCCGTTCTTGGCGAAGGGAACCATCGGGCACGGGTCGTGTTCGTCGGAGAAGCCCCCGGGGAGAACGAGGCTAAGACAGGACGTCCGTTTTGCGGCGCGGCCGGACGAGTGCTGGACGAACTTCTCCAAAGTATCGGCCTGCCCCGGAAAGACGTATACATAACCAATATTCTCAAAGACCGGCCGCCAAGCAATCGAGACCCCCTGCCTGAGGAGATAGCCATTTATACCCCGTTTCTGCTCAGACAGCTCAGTATTATTAAACCGAAAGTGTTGGTGACACTAGGGCGGTTTTCCATGCATTTCATCATGGAACAGTTTGGATTGGAGAACAGAATTCAGACGATCAGTAAGATACACGGCCAGGTTTTTGACGTGAAGACCGACTTTGGACCGATCAAGATCCTACCGTTTTACCATCCGGCGGTAGCCCTGTATCGCCAGGCCATGAAGGAGACTATCAAACAGGATTTTTTAAAACTGAAGTCAGTTCTTCCGGCAGAGGAAGGTTAACCGGAACTTTCTGAAGATATGGCGTCTTCAACCGTTTCGTACATACCGAACATGTCGTTGAGCAACATCATGCTCAATACTTCACGCATGTCCTCGTTCACCACTGCAAACCTGATCCAGCCACCCTGGCTCGAGAGCTGTTTATGAAGATTGCACATTGTTCCCAGCCCCATACTGGTCAGGTAGGGAACACTCTCCATGTTGATGACGAAACGAGTCTGTCCTTCTTTGATCAGATTCCTGATATATTCCGAGAACTCGGAGACATTGTCCACCGCTAAACCGGAATCGGGCCGGATGATGATAATTCCATCCATTTCCTTGTGTTGAAGCACGCCGCTTTACCTCCCCAGGAAAACACTCCCTTTATAGTTTAGGGAAAGTGTAAAGAATTATACGATGTTTTGTCAAGGAGAATGAGAAAGTGTAGAAAGTGAGGTGATGAGGTACTTGAAACAAACGGCACTGTTACCGTACAATTTGCCGTATGGTTACAGTCAAGATATGTGGGATTACGGATATCGAAGACGCCCGGGTCGCCTGGGAAGCGGGAGCCGATGCACTGGGGCTGGTGTTTTACCGGGCAAGTCAGCGGTATGTTTCCCCTGAAACAGCCCGCGGCATCGTTTCCAGTCTTCCCCCTTTCGTGACCGTGGTCGGACTTTTCGTTGATGAACCCCTGGAAGCGGTTAAAAATATTACGGGGTTCGTCGGTTTTGATGTCATTCAGCTCCACGGAAATGAGCCACCGGAATATTGCCTCTCCCTTGGCCGGAGAGTAATCAAAGCGTTCAGGGTAAAAGAAACAGACGAAAACAGCGCTGAAGGACCGGAAACCGTTTTGAACCGTCTGCCGGATTATTCCGTGTCGGCTTACCTGCTTGACACCTATCACCCCGGTCTTCCCGGGGGGACCGGTACCACGTTTAACTGGGACCTGGCCATTAAAGCCGGGCAGGCGGGAGAAAACCGCCGAATCATCCTGGCTGGCGGTCTCACACCGGACAACGTGGCGGCGGCGGTGAAAACGGTCTGGCCATACGGCGTTGACGTATCGAGCGGTGTTGAAGAGCAGCCCGGGAGGAAAGATCGCTTCAAAGTGCGTGAGTTCATCAGGCAGGCTAAAGGTTTTGAGAGGACATAGTATGAAACGCGGACCGGACAAACAGGGACACTTTGGTCTCTACGGCGGAAGATACATCGCCGAGACCCTCATGCCGGCGGTAATTGAATTGGAGCAGGCTTACACCAGGTACCGGGACGATCCCGAGTTTAAAAAAGAACTCACGTATTACCTTGAAAAATACGCCGGCAGACCGACTCCGCTCTACCATGCCGCCAGGCTCACCGAACACTTGGGCGGTGCCAGGATCTACCTGAAACGGGAAGATCTCTGCCACACCGGCGCCCACAAAATCAATAACACTATCGGCCAGATCCTGCTGGCCATAAGAATGGGGAAAACACGAATTATAGCGGAAACCGGGGCCGGGCAGCATGGTGTGGCGACCGCCACCGTAGCGGCTCTATTCGGGCTGGAATGCACCGTCTACATGGGTGAAGAAGACATGGAACGGCAGGCGTCAAATGTGTTCAGGATGGAGCTTCTGGGTACCACCATGAAACCGGTCGGCACCGGCAGCCGGACCCTGAAAGACGCCATGAACGAAGCCCTGCGCGACTGGGTCACCAATGTGCACGACACTTTTTACATCATCGGCAGCGCGGCGGGACCACACCCCTACCCCGTCATGGTTCGGGACTTCCAGACCGTCATCGGCAAAGAAGCCAAGAAACAGATACGCCGGGAAGAGGGAAAACTTCCCGATGTGCTGGTGGCCTGTGTAGGCGGCGGTTCCAACGCCATCGGCCTGTTCCACCCGTTTCTGAAAGACGACGTGGAGATGGTCGGCGTGGAGGCAGCCGGGGACGGACTCGAGACGGGCCGGCACGCGGCCACCCTGCTGGCGGGGAAACCGGGGGTGCTGCACGGTAGCAAAAGTTATCTTCTGCAAGACCGGCATGGGCAGGTGCTTCAGACACATTCGGTTGCCGCCGGTCTCGATTATCCTGGCGTGGGACCGGAACACAGTTACCTGAAAGATACCGGACGGGTCACCTACGGTGCGGCCACAGATACCGAAGCCCTGGAAGCGTTCATGAAGCTGTCGCGGTTGGAGGGAATCATACCGGCTCTGGAAAGCGCACACGCCGCGGCTTACGCTATAAAACGAGCGCCGGAAATGAAACGAGACCAGGTCATTATCGTCAATCTTTCTGGTCGGGGAGACAAGGATATGGAGACCGTATCGAAACACCTTAGGGGGGAGTCATGACCACTAAGAGCCGGTTGACGGAGGTTTTCGAACGGGAAAAGGGTAAGGGAGCGAAGGCGCTGGTTACGTTTATTACGGCCGGGTTCCCTGATCTGGAGTCTACCGAGAGCATGATACACGCACTCAGCAAGGCGGGAGCGGATATTATCGAGCTCGGAATCCCGTTTTCCGATCCCATGGCCGACGGCGCCACCATCCAGGCTTCCTCGGAAAAGGCGTTACAGGCGGGGACTACTCCGGAAGATGTACTGTCGCTGGTAAAACGGGTGAGAAAAACCAATCAGGTACCCATCATCCTTTTCGGCTACTACAATCCCATTTTTGCCTACGGGCCCGAACGGTTTGCCCGTGACGCTCATAAGGCCGGGGCCGACGGGCTGCTGGTAGTGGATTTGCCGCCCGAGGAATCAAATGAGCTCAAACGACACACCGATCGCTGCGGGCTCGATCTCATATTTCTCATCACCCCTACCAGCGATGAGGGACGTCTGCAACTGGTGGCCGATCAAGCCCGGGGATTCGTGTATTTCGTGGCGGTTACCGGGGTTACCGGAGCCCGCAAAGAACTCCCGAAAAACGCGCGGAACAAGATCAAGAGCGCCCGTTCGTTCATCGACCTGCCGATCGCCATCGGGTTCGGAATCTCCACCCCGGAACAGGCGATCACCGTGTCCCGGTGGGCCGACGGCGTCATTGTGGGTAGCGCCATCATCAAGCTTATTGAACAGTACCAGGAATCTCCTAAAATACTAAATCAGGTTTCGAAATTCGTATCATCGCTGAAAAAAGCGATCAGCTAATGCGCAGCTAAATACGAGTAATTAGCGAAGGAACCTACGGCCGTCTTATTCCCCGGCCTGACCCTGTATCAACACCCGGCTGGTAGCCATGATACTGGCCGGCAGCGTAAATAAATCCGCCAAAAGAGCAAAGGAAAGTGTCATCGCCACCAAGAGACCAAACTCCCGGGTCGGCTGGAATCCGGACATCATGGGGACCAGGAAGCCGGCGATATTGACCACTGAAGTAAAAATAATGGCTTTCCCGGTCAAAATGGTCGTTTCCCGGGCCAGACCGGGGATAGAGACTGTCAGCGGCGCCGCAGCCAGTTCTTTTTTTAACCGGGTGAGATAGTGGATGGTGTCGTCGAGCGCTATTCCCAACGCCACCGAGGCGACCATCACTGTGCCGACATTAAGACTGATTCCCAGCCAGCCCATAAGCCCGATAATAAAGGTGATGGGAAGAAGGTTCGGGGTTATGCTTAAGAGGCCGTATCTCACCGATCGGAAGATAATGAACAGCAACACGGTGACCAGGAAGAAGGCTATGGTGAAACTTTTTACCTGACTCTCCAGAAGATACTTGTAGAGAATGTTGTACATAAACGAGATACCGTTTACCTTGACTATGACACCGGTCCCTTCGAACACCTCCCGAGCTCGTTTCTCTATTTTCCGGGCCAGAGCCACAATGTTCCGGGAAGCCGTGTTCTGGATTCGGATTTTCACCGATACCCGAGCCCGGGAATAATCGGAGGTGACCAGTCGCCCGAGCTCTTCGCGCCCGTCGTCCGAGAGGCTGAACAGGAACAACTCCTGGGCGATTAGAGATCTGCTGCCGGGAACGATATACTGCCCGGGATCATTATTGTTAAGTGCTTTGTTTATCCGTTTGATATACCCGGCAAGAGAAACCACCTGTCCCACCAGATCGAACTCCTCCACTTCCTGACAGAGCGTATCCATCCGGTTGAGGATATCGGGATCTTTCAGCGATCCTTCCCCTCCCTGGAGCAACACCTCCAGGTCGCCGGCGCCGGAAAGGTGACGGTCGATCTCCCCGGAAGCCAGATAAAAGGGGCTGTCTTTTGGAAACCACTCCATCTGGTTGGTCTCGATTCTGACCCATCCGATACCAAGACCAAAGACGATGAATCCCAGGACAGTCAGCACCAGCACCCCCCCCGTAGCCCGTTCGTTTACCCGGGCCAGAGCGCTCAGGATCACGTGCCAGAGACGACCTTCTTCCCGCTTCTTTCCTGCCGGAAGCAGGGTCATCAACCAGGGAACGATGATAATGGATATCAGAAAGGCAAACATAATTCCCGCCGCCGACCCGATTCCGAAGGTTTTCACCGCTTCGATGGGACTGGTGGCCAGTGAAACCAGTCCGATAGCGGTGGTTAGGCTGGTGATAAAACAGGGGATGGCGATATACTCCACGGTCCGAACAAACGACCGGCTGGTAGCGCCTTGTTCATGTACTTCATCAAAGTACTCGATGATGTGTATACAATCGGCAATGGAGAGAATGATCACCAGCGGGATCAGCATCCCGGTCACCACATTAACGGAAAATCCCAGGAAACAATTGAATCCCAGAGTCCAACAGAGGCTGATTCCCACCACCAGCAAGACAATGAACACTCGGGAGAAGGAACGGAAGAGAAGAAACAGGAAGATCGTGATAATCAGCATGATCAATAACGGAAACACGGTTTGGTTCTGTTTGGCGTACTGGTTAAACTCCGACATCATCATGATGTCGCCGCACAGAAATACATCTACGCCATCGGGTTTTGCCCGGCCGATGATCTTTTTCACCTGAGCCACCGCAAAATCCGTCTCGGTTACGGTCATGTCCTCGAAAGCCACCATGATGGTAGTAAATCTACCGTCTTTGGAGACCAGGTACCCGTTAAAGAGCTCATCTTCCAGGACCTGTAGTTTGATCTTTTCCAGACTGACATTTTCCAGATCTTCAAGCAGGGGGGTAATTTCGATCCCATCCGGTGTACCGATGATCTTGTTGGCGTTGGCCAGGCTGTGTACCCGTTTTACCAGCCTGACAGATCCGCTTTGTTTTTCTCCCGACATGGGAGCCTCCAATTGGGCCAGCAGATCCAGATCATTTTTTTCACCCGGTCGTCCAGGGAGTTTTTCCGGTGAATTCTCGAACTGAGAAAACAGATCATCATCGGGAGTCTTCCCGGATATCCCGCTGTCGACGGGGATGTCCGGTCTTTCTATTTGCAGACGTACTTCCTTGAGTTCGCCGGTTTTTTCACGTATGTAGGAGAGAATTTCCCGGGTAAAAATAGTCGGCGCCCGCAAAGCGATGATAATAAAACGGCCGTCCTCGTAGGTATTGCAAAAATCTTTATAGATAACAAAATCAGGATCATTTTTGGAGAACCAGGCCCCGATGGAATTGTCCATGAGAACATCGATTGAAAACGCGGCCACGAGAGTAATGAATACTATCAATCCCAGGCAGATAAACCGAAAACGGTAGAGAAGTCGTGCCAGATTGGACATTACCGCTTGAGCTCGCTTCGCGTGAACCGGTCATCGGGAATACCCTGGTTATACCGGACCTTCTTGACCGAGATAGTGGTCTTGTGACCGGTGACGGTGTTCTCCATCACCATCTCAAGCGGAGTCCACACTCCGTCCACGATTTCCAGTGAAATCACCTCGTAGTTTTTGGCCAGTTTGCCGTGTTTGTTGTAGTAACCCGCCTTGATAGGAACAAAATTATCTTTCCTGACCAGGGAAATTACTTTTGGAAACCGTGGATTTTTTTCTTTGGGGTATGATCCCAGGACGTAACACTCCCGGCCGTTGTAGCTGTAGGACTCCCGCACCAGTTTGTAAGTGTAGTCCGTAAACCGCCGGCCGGAGATATCTTCGTACGAGAAATCTGTTCCGGCGAAATTTTCATCTTTTTCACGAGAAGCGATTCGTCTGACACGGCCGATTTCGGGCAGAAAAAGGAACCGTTCACTGTCGTCATCCTCGTGCTCCCACACTAAAAAGGCTGTTCCCTCTATATCATTTGGATACGTAAACTTTAGAAAGAACTTGTCGCTACCACCGAAGTTCTTGCGGACGATGAAAAGCCGCCTCAGCCGCTGAATTCCCTTCTTGTCAACCAGGTGCATTTCCATCTCCAGGCTGGCGTCTCGACCGGTGTCCCGCTGGTCAACCTGCCGGGCCACCCACTCGGCTTTATCCTGGGCCAAGGCGAGAGGAACAATGCTAAACAGTAGCAGGACAACAGTCACTATTTTGAATAAAAATGTCCGCATGTTCTCTCATCACCTCTCTGGTAGCAATTGTAGGGCATGAGAAGAAAAATAGCAAGAACCGTCACGGTCGCTTCACGGTATCCATTTACATCGAGTCGAGGTTTTTTTCCAACGCTGCCAGGTCGGAATCGATCCGCTGGTTGAAGAAACAGGTGAGAGGGCGGGTACTCCTGAAATCGTACACCTCATAGATCACGAGCGGCGGGTTGTCTTCATCCACGCGGCGGGTGCCGGTACAATACCAGGCAGAAAACGGTATCTGCAGGGATATTGCTTTTTCATAAATGGTCTCGGTGGAAAAGATATGCCCCCCAGCGGATAATTGGGAGAGCCGATAGGCGTTGTCTACCGCCGTGCCGTATATTTCAACAGTTTCCTGCTGTTTTTCACGCAAGACGGCGCCCATGTCCATTCCGATTCGTATCTTGAATGATTCCACGTTCTTGAATGTCTCCTGAAGTTGGAGAACAGAAGATATCGCGTTTTGTAGAGAGGTGAAAACCATCAGAAGCCCGGAGCCGGTGGACTTGATCACCTCACCGCTTCGGTACCTCCGTACGATAGCGGTTACAATCTCATCATGTCGGACGAGAAGCTGCCCATACGCGGCTTCCTCCAACAAATCGGACAACTCGGGAGCAACCACGATATCGTCCACCACCGTTACCAGTTCCGCGCTTCCTGTGGACGAGGCGAACATGTGCATAGTATCAAAGTCGGACCCGTCCAACCGGGTGAACCCGACCTGTCTCTTTCCCGCCATATTGATGACATGCTGCCGGAAAAGACGTGGCACTATATCCGACTCGTCCAGCGCGGCGGTGATGGCTTCCCCGGGATTTTTCAGAACGGCCGCCAGGAGATGCATACAGGCAAACGTCGTCCCGCCTCCTTCCCTGGCCAGTTGCTCGGCCTGCTTGAAAATAAGTATGCATTCGTGACTCCGATGAACTATCCCGTCGTGATCATCGAAGGTTCCGGGAGAAAGATGAGCTCTTACCCGACGGCGAATTTCAGCGGAATCGATTCCATATCTGGTCAGGAGATTCTCCAGTATAATCTGTTCGTTGATCAAGGAGCGCCACGAACTGGGAGTGAGTCCGAATCTTTCCCGGCCGAGTTCCACCAGCTTTTCCATACTGAAAAGTCCGATAAAAATATGTTCTTTTTCGATACATTCGGATTTTAAGGAGGCCGCAGTACCTGCTGCTATTTGCCAGGACATGGAAATTCCCACCGAGAAAAACTTCATTGATTAAGCCTCCTGTTTATTGTGAGACTCTATTGTATCAGTGCAACGACTGGCAGGACAAGAAGGTTATTCGGTGAGAGAATAAAGTCTGTGGGATTCGGCCCGTTCTTCATCGATGGTTGGTCCAAACTCCCAATTGCCGGCCCACCATTCCTGGCGTAGCGTCCCGGGATATTCGAACCAGCGATAGCTGTAGTCATCGGTATCAAACCGGGTGTAAGCGTGACTCCCAAAAGGCATCGAGTTCCCTTCTTCATCGAGATGGTAAAAATATCCGCTGAAATCATTGAATACCGTGTCGGCAGTCCAGAATCCCCAATCAGCCGAATTGGCCCAAACCATAATGATTTTCAACGCAGCCGTGTTGTCAAACTCAATCGTCTTTACGAAGTAACGGGGGATGAAAGCAGGTGAAAACGGCGCCCACTTTAGTGAGCTGCTTATATCGCCTTTCCACACAGTGTTCGGAGTGGTAAATCCATCCCGGATGAACTGAAATGTTCCCTGGACACCCTGCAGTTTACCGGCTGAAAACGTGTATGTGCCGGAAGAAAAAGAGTTATTAAAGGTGAATGAGCCGACCACATTCCCGACCGTATCCAGCATGGTTGACTCATGGTAATAACCGTATTCTTCCCCGCTGGTCCAAACTCCCTGCCGCCCCTGAATAGTCCGCGAGTAGGGAATCAGGATAATCTCCCGATTGAGCCAGGAGATAGATTCAACAGAAAAGCCCGGAGCGAGCGGATCGGCGACATTCTTGAAAGCACCGGGTCCATCCAGATCGATGATCATAGTTGTGGTTCTGGCAGAGTTGACCTGAAAACCGGAAGTCGCGACTTCCTTAATGAGCGACGAGGATGGATGGAACATCGTGGGATCGAAGGCATCTGTCTCAAGGTAGGATAGATGGAAACGCACATAGTAGTATGTCTGACTGCGCACATTCATGCCCTCCGGAAAAAGCCAGAGCTTGTCCAGAGCCACATTCGGATCGAGCAGATCAACTTCAAGTCGGTTGCCCGTTAATACGGGGATCCAGACCTTGCTTGTGTCGGCTATTTCGATTTTTTGAATGATCACCCGACAGTACGTTGCGTCGACCACGGCTTCAGGAGATGAACTGACGGACGATCGGGCACTGGAGTTGGTGATAGCAAAGGTGATAAATCCTTCCTGGAGGCGCGGTTCGGTAAGTCCCTGCACACGATAGTTGAGACATCCGGCAGAGAGCACACCCATAGCCGCAGCACCCAACAACAGCAGCAAATAAGCGGTGATCCGGACAGAACGAAAACAGCTCACCCTCGTATCCTCCAATAAAAAGATAATTCCTTCTCATCTGTTTATCGGCGGGAGGAGGGTTCAGGTTAAGCCCAGAAAATGCAGTTGACTTCTAAGGTTCGTCTTCCGCTTCAACCGTGCCGAGACGGCATTTGATGGCCTTGATAGCTTTTCTGGCAGCGTCTTTGACCTCATTGCCGGCCAGGCTGCGAACAATGTTCTGGAGATCAAACAACTCTTCCTGGGTACCAGCAGCTTCAAACACTTCAATAACCAGCCCCTTGATTCCCTGGTCCCGCGGATTACGGGAGAAAAGTAATTCTTTCAATTTCTCCATTACCGACAGCACCCTGGACTGAACAAGATCGGCCAGAATTAATCGCATTTTATCCAGGACAATTGCATCTTTTTCAACTTTAGCCTGGTGAAGAATACTATCGATGTTCCGCTCGCTGTTGAGGCCGCAGAGCGCTTCTAATGTGCTGGCACGGATGTGCGGATCGTCATCGGAGAGAAAGGGAATCAGTTCTTTATTTATCTCAATTGCTCCCATTTTACCCAGGGATGATATAACGTTCCGGCGCACTTCCGCTGACCGGTCATCCAGGGCAGAAATAAGCGTGGCCATAGTCTGGAAACCGCCTATTTCTCCCAGAGCGTAGGCGGCCGAAGCCCGCTTCCACTTATCATCGCCGGTCTTCAGCATCCGCTTGAGGACATTGAGCATTTTCAGTCCTCCAAATTGCCACAAGGCCATGGCCACGTTGGCTTTTACCCGGTGATTCTCATCCTCGAGAAGAGGAGTAAGAATAGAAACTGTGGCCGGGTCTCCCATCAGAGCTATGGCTTCAACGGCGTTCGCCCTGACCCGGGAGTCTTCGTCCTTCAAAAGATTGGTCAGCGCCGGCAAAGCTTTTCGTTGCCGCGTACTGCCCAGTGCAATGGCCGCTGTGGCCCGGACGCGGGGATCGGTTTCCCGTCCCAGAAGAGCCGTCAGCGAGCTCACTGCCGTGGAGGCATGGAGTTCTCCCATAGTCTTTATTGCCGCCAGTTTCACCCTGGGACTTGAATGGGTAAGACAATGGGTAATAACGTCAGCGCCTTCCGATAAATGGTTATTGAGCATGATCGAGATACCGACAAGAACCTCCTCCTCGTTCCCGGAGGAGATTTTCTCAGCGGCCAGATAGAATAACTTTGTTTCTTCCGGATTCATAGTTCTGCTGTTTCCTGATATGTAATATAGTTTATCAAGTTGAGCCGATAGGAGCAAGGTTGAAAGACTAATCGGCGGCATCAGCTTCTTTTGGGGTCCGGCGAGTTCGGAGAAAAGCTTTCACCACTCGGGGATCAAACTGGCTGCCGATGCAGTTTTCAACCTCGACTATGGCTTTTTCTTCTTCCAAACCGCGTCGGTATGGGCGGTCCGATATCATGGCGTCAAATGAATCGGCCACGGCAATTATCCTTCCGCCGAGAGGGATATTCTTACCTTTCAATCCAAGAGGATAGCCTTTTCCGTCATATCGTTCGTGATGCGCCAGCAGGATATTGCGCACCGAATCCAGAAACTCTACCGACTGTAGAATCCTGGTACCCAACAACGGGTGCTGTTTGATCATATTGAACTCCTGGGCGGTAAGACCGCTCGGTTTGAGCAACACACTGTCGCTAATTCCAATCTTGCCTATATCATGAAGTAGAGCGGCGTGTTTGATAACTTCGATATCATCTTCCGACAGGTTCATCTCGCGGGCGATGGTCAAGGAGTATTCGGTTACCCTGGTGGAGTGGCCGTGAGTATAAGCGTCCTTGGCTTCGATGGCTGCGGCCAGAGACTGAACGGTCCCCAGGTAAGCGTTAAGGAGATGTTTATATAATTCGGCGTTCTCGATAGCCACCGCCGCCGCCGAAGACAGGGTGGAAAGAAATTCCTGGTCTTCACCGGTGAACGGCCATAAATCCCGTTCCTCGTCCAGAACACGTTCCACATTCAGGACCCCGATCACCGCCTCGCGGCTCAGCAGCGGGACAGAGAGCAGCGTCATGTCGTTTTTCTTCTGCTTCTTTTTGTAACGTTCGTCAACAGTTATATTATTGATAAGGAGCGGATTTCCGGTTAAAGCCACCGCACCGGCTACGCCCTCCCCTATCTCGAAAGTCAGGGTCTCTACGACCGACTCCGGAATTCCACGAGAAGCAGCAATACTTAACATACCGCTCTCCTTGTCCAGGAGCATCAAGGAGGCTCGATCAGCCTGAAAATTATCCATGACGGCGTCCAAAATGCGGTCCAGAACCTGTGGGAGCTTCAAAGTGGAACTTATACTTTTGGTCAACTCATAAACGAGTGACAACTGCTCAACCTTTTCACAAGCCCGTTTAAAATGCTCGGTGCGCTCCAGTGCCACCGCTATCTGGTTGGCCAGGGTGACCAGTAGTTGTCGATCACTTTCGGTAAAAATATCTCCGCTCACCTTGTTATTAACATTGATGACTCCCAAAACGTGTCGATCCACCATCAGTGGAACAGAGAGGGCTGACCGGGTCTTGTAATCAAGCGAAGTCTCTTTCGGCGCAAATCTGTCGTCGCGGTCCAGATCCGGGATCAGCAATGGTTTACCATGTTTGACAACCCAACCGGAAATTCCCTCACCCGGTATGATACACGTGGTTTTGACAATATTGTCAGACAAACCCCGAGCGGCTCTGATTCTCAGACTCTCGCCGCTATGATCCAATAGCATCAGAGAGCAGTTTTCCACCGCCATGATCTTTGTTATCAAATCAAGGACCAGTGAAAACAGGCCATCCAGGTCCATGACTGTGTTCATGGTTTCTCCCACTTGATGCAACACGCGGAGTTCCTGGAGTTTGCGTTCAGTGTCGGCATGGAGTCTTGCATTTTCGATGGCTATAGCCAGTGGAGCAGCCAGTCCGGTCAGCAAGTCCAGATCGGTATCATTGAAAAGGTCTCCCGACGATGGATTGGTGATATTAACGACACCGATGACCTGGTTATGAATTCTGAGAGGGGCGCTGATGGCTGATCTTGTCCGGTAATCGGTCAGGTTTGTTTGTTTAAACCGTTTATCTTTTTCTACATCTTCAATAAGCAGCGGTTTTCCGCGGCGGGCCACCCATCCGGCTATACCGTCTCCAACCTTTACCCGGGTGTTCGTTACTACCTCAAGCGAAAGCCCGCAAGCCTCCCTGATAGTCAGGTATTTACCGGTTTCATCAACCAGCATGAGCGACGCTGTTTCCACCCCCATTACCCGGGATATATGTTCAAGCGACTCAGTCAGGACCTCGTCTAGATTGAGTAACGTGCTGAGAGCCTGGCTCACTCCTTGTACCGTGGCCAGCGATCGCTGGTAATGCTCGAGTTTCTGTTCGATTACCGTACGGGATAGATACACATCGAGAATTTCTTTGAGAAACTGTCCCATATCCAAAAGCTCTTCTCCGGACATGGAACGCATGGCTCTGAACGATTCAAGCACGTCGTCAGCATTCATTCCAACTCGGGAGCAAAAGTCCTTCAGCCACACACGACCCGGTTGTTCTGTTAACACCGCCTCACTGACCACCATACACCGAACTTCCCGGCCGACAATGACCGGGAAGTTGAAAAACGAAACACCACAATTGCATGTAGCCACCTTGATAGCGTGTTTTTTCTTCCGGGACTTGGTTCGCGGATTGAGTTGAGCGTGAAACCGGGCACATAACTCGCTTCCTTTTTCGGAGGCGCTGAAAAGACGGCAGGCCGGTGTACGGGGAAATCTAGCTGGGTCACCGATATCAGAAAGAGGAATAATCTCCCAGGATATACGGCAACAACGGGAAAACTGTTCTCGCAATAACTGGAATTCTTCTGACTTCGTCAATGTTCCCCAAATATCAAACCTGGAAGTCATGGAAACGCAACCCTCTCTTAACAGGCTGTCGGTATCGCTGATAGTAGCATCCCCAGAATGACAAGTCAAACTTCCGGTTTTACCCGGGTGAACGATTTTACCTCGATCTCGCGTACAGCAAGGGTAAACTCATTTTTTTTAAGGCTAACGAATTATTCCGGAAAGCTCTATATCCCTTTATTCATGCTGGTTTATATATTTTTTTCTCCTTCTTAAACAGCGAGAGGGCACGTCATTACTGATTTTTTCTTATATAAAATCGCCAAAACTCTTGACGTACCTGGGATCGTATGGTATAAGTTCTCTAAAAGTCGCTATTTGCAAGGAAAAGGAGGTGAAAATGAATGAACAAGACCGAACTGATTGAAGCCATCGCCAAGAAAGCTGAACTTACGAAGAAAGAGAGCGCCAGGGCGCTTGAGGCCATGCTGGATGCCATTACCCACAGCCTCAAGAAGGGCAAAAAGGTCAGCCTGATGGGATTTGGCAGCTTCTCCACCAAGAAGCGCGCTTCCCGTACGGGCCGTAACCCCCAGACCGGCGCATCGATCAAAATAAAAGCCAAGAAAGTCGCCAAATTCAGCCCCGGCAAAGCGCTGCGTGCAGCCGTTGCCAAAAAGTAATTAAGTCGCAAAGTTATTAAATAAAGGAAGCTTAACCAGCTTCCTTTTTCTTTTGTCAGTTCGCTTGCAGACGGGAGATGAGTTCTTGGATATCCTGCCGGCCGGGTTTGATCTTTAGCGCACGGTGCAGATATTCAACGGCGAGAGTCGGTTGATTCATCTTGACATGCAGTAATCCCAGTCGCTTGTAGTACGAAAATTGAAGAGACTTTTCAAAATATGGCAGATAGCGTTCAGTTTGTTTCATGAATATCAAAGCCGCGGCCAGATTTCCTCGACCCTCCAAGCGGGCGGCTGTGTTTGTCAACCCCAGGCCGTAATACGAAAGAAGTCTCCGTTCAGGAAGCGCCGGAGCTTTTTCAGGAACTGCCGATGTACCCAGATAGTATCTTGTCCAGGCTTTCCGGATCCGAGCGGCCGGCGTTACTGAAGCCGGCGAAATTCTGTATCCCAGTCCCTCGGGTACGAGAGTATACCGTTTTGGCAGTTTAGGGTCGGTACTGGTTACCAGGTAAAACCGATTTTCGTTACTATTAGCAGCCAACATCTGTTGCATTCTCAGACGCTGATTGAGCGTGATCGAGCGAACCTCTATGGGCAGCGGGTAAATCTCCAGGTCAGGGTACAATCGTGTAAGCTCTTCCAGGTACCATCTCAAACACAATAGCCGGGTACATATTATTTTTACCGGGCCTTCAGGCCGCCGTCGCCGCGCCCGGGAAACACCCCATAGGGGGAAGAAGTTGTCGTCATGATCAGTAATAAAGACAGTTTTTTTAGGATTCGATGAGCGAAAAACGTTCATGGCAAATTGATAGGCAACCTCATCTTCTCGCCGCGATCCGTCGACCGCCGAAGTCCATAAAAACATACCGACTCCAGCTATCGCCACTGCTCCCATTAGATAAGTCAGGACCGGGCTGCGATACTTTGCAAGCCGTTCAAATACAACGTTCAGACCGAGACCGGCTCCCCCTTGCAACAAAAAATGGAACGGAACGAAAAAAGGACGTACCGCTTCCAAAGCCGGTTCGGTCAAGGAATAATTAACCACCACCACCGTGCCTATTCCGGACAGGATAGCTCCGCCCAACAACAAACCCCTGGCAGACTTCTTGTATCTGCGGCTGCACAGTCCAATGATAAACAAGAACGGTAAAACCAGTCTTCCTCCGGAGCAGGCCTCGTTCAGAAGATGCTCCACCTGTCTGATCGTCCGCGGCCAGGATCGTGTTTTCGACCAACTGACACCGTACTGTCCACGGGCGAGAACGTTCCAAAACGACCTGGCGGATACCGGTTTACCCCAGTTGGCTTCAGGATTCTTCGCCGACCGGAGAGGAAGAATAAAAACACATGAAAATCCAAGGCTTAAAGCAAACCCCGCCAGCAAAATATTCCGGATGGAAATCCGGAGACGCTTCCAGGTAGAAAAGAGCGCCAGCGGGCCCAGCAGCACGAACCAGTAGTGACCTGTCAGGCCTAATCCGAATAATAACCAGACGACAAGCCAGGATTGCCGTTTAAGCCAACTGTCACCGGCGGCCTCGCGCAGGCAAAACCAAACGAAGATAACAGTCAATAAACCAGCCAGTGCGTATACCTCGGCGGAAGTACCCTGGGAAAAACAAGCGGGAACTGAAAACGCCGCCAGCGATGCCAACAGCGCACTGAACCATTCCGCCCCGGTTGCTCGCAATAAACAGTATAGAGCAACAACGCTGCCGCTGACAGCGGTAGCACACATGAGATTCACCCTGAAACTGATTCCTCCACATGCTAGTAACGTAAAAATTTTTCCCAAAAGGGCAAACAGAGGATAACCAGGGGGATGAGGGACTCCCAAAGTGTGAGCAGCTACAACCAGTTCACCGGAATCTCCCGCTACCAGAGTGGGAGCGGTTGTTCTCAACAAAATGAGAAAACACCCGAGAAAAAGAATGAGGGAGATTAACCGATCGGCCCTGGCTCCAGCCGGCATAGTTCACATGCCTTTCTGCATCAAAGGTGGGAAATTTATGTCTCTCGATCTGACGATGCCTGTTTTTCTCCCAATAAAGCCAGAAGAAGAAAAATAACAATAACCGATACCAGCAGCGTATCAAAAAGATACACAACCCAGGCAGAAGCGTACCATGGGAAATTCATTAATTACACCTCTTGTCTATTGTTTTTACGAAAGTCTCCGTTAGCTGTCAAGTCGTTTGGCCAACCGATGGCCTACGATCCACACGTCACCCGCCCCCATGGTAATGGTTAACTGGCGAGGCAGAAGATTGTTCACCAGAAACTGCTCAATTTCACCAAATGATGGTATATAAACTGCATTTCCGCCATTCTTGACTATCTCATTTACCAGGTCTCGAGAGTGGATGTTTTTCTTCTCGGTCTCAGAGTCACGAACGAAATAGATATCAGGAACGATTACCAGATCGGAGTCGGAAAACGATCTGGCAAAATCTTTTAAAAGAAAACGGGTCCGCGAGTGTTGGTGAGGCTGAAAAATAACGACACACCGGTGTTCTTGAAAATGCTGTCGAAGGGAGGCCAAAACCGTCCGTACCTCTGTCGGATGATGAGCATAATCATCCATGACTATCTGACCATCCCGATCGAACAAGGTCTCCATTCGCCGCGTAACTCCGGTAAATTTTTTCAATATTTCAATAGTCTCAGCAGGTTTTATCCCCGCTTCACAACTTATCGCCAAAGCCGCTACAGCATTCAAAATATTGTGTTCTCCCATGAGCTTCAGAACCAGTGACACCGTATCTCCCTGCGGCAAACTCACGGTTCCCGTAGTAATGCCGGCTTGAGAAGATGAATTGAGCAGACGGTAATGAGCTTCCTCCGATTGGCCATAGTATTTCACCGTACAGTCAACCTTGGAAACCAGATTTTCTTTATCCGGAACAGTGTCGCTCAAAAGAAGAAGACCGTCAGGAGGGATTCGTTGAATAAATTTTGAAAAAGCGTTTCTTATCTCTTCGATGTCACGATAACAATCCAGGTGATCCTCCTCGATGTTGTTGACCACGGCCAATTTTGGATACAAAGACAAGAACGACCGTTCATATTCGCACGCTTCAGCGATGAAATACTCACCCCGGCCGACTCGTGAACCGCCTCCCAGTTGTGGAACATCCCCGCCGACCACAAATCCCGGATCTAAACCCGCCTGAGTCAGAACAAACGAAACGAGGGCGGTAATTGTCGTCTTTCCATGTGTTCCGGAAATCGCTATACCTGATTTCTGTTTCATGAGAAGACCCAGCATCTCCGCATACTTGATGACCGGTATGTTTCGGAGTCTGGCGGCAAACACTTCAGGATTATCGTCCTTGACTGCCGCCGATCGTACCACCAACTGTGTATCAGAAAAGATATTGGCGGAGTTATGCGTCAGGAAAATCTTAACCCCTTCATTTCTCAAGGTGTCCACAATGTCTCCCGGGGAGTTATCAGAACCCGCGATCCGATAGCCGAGAGCTACCAGGCTGCTGGCCAGACCAGACATTCCCGTTCCCCCGATACCAATGAAATGTACAAACCTGTTCCGATCAAGGTCGGTCAGGCTGGCTGGAACCTGTTTCACCTGAGTCACCTCCTGCTGTTCCCTGTATCCTTATCACGATACCTCCTTTCAACGCAAGCTGTTACTACAAATTATGCCTTGCTTGGAGCCTATTACCTGAGTTACAATAAGCTTTCGAACTTTAAGGTTCAGCAAGGAAGTGGCCTCAATAATGAAAGATCAGATGGACAAACAACAAGGTCAGATAAAGCTGATTCTCATGCTCTATGACGGTGTCGTCAAACTTCTTGAAGACGCCTTGAACGGAATGAAGAAGAAGCAGTTGGATCGAGTCAATGATTCTCTTATCCAGGCCCAGAAGATCATCACCGAGTTAATGCTATCCCTGGATCTTGACGTTGGCGAGACAGCTCTGAACCTCTTTATTCTTTATGACTCATTTCATGAGAAACTGGTTGAGGCAAATGTGCATAAGAACGCCGACCTGATGAACGATGTTCGAGAAACGTTTATCGGCCTGAGAAAAATATGGGAAGAAGCTTCCTTGCTTGACGTAAGCCAGATCCAGACCCAAAAGCACTCAGAAAAGCAGCCGGAGCATCAGGATACTCTCAAATCATCAAGAAAGAAGCCCAATGGCGACAAAGATTTCGGATTCTGATAGCAAACCGCTTGCCGCTAGAGCTAGAGCTTCTTGCATATGTAATCTGAGCGTGTTAGGAAAAGGGTTGAAAGAACGGCTTGATTTCAGTAAGTTCTTCGCTGGCGGGACCAAACAAACTACGGTTATTTTCCCTCTGACTGAATCCAGACGCGAAGGAGACGAGTGTTTCACCAACGGTCTCATCGCCTGGAAGGAAGGTCGAAACCGTGAGGCGTTCGTCGCCTGGGAACAAGCGCAGCAGGCTTATTTGAAACGTATCAGGTACAATGGGGGAGATGCTGAAACACACTATCGTCTTTTCGATATTGCATTTAAAATGGGAAACCCGACTGAAATCGAGCAGTTTTTCCAGTCCGCCATGAAACTCTACGAACAGGAGTTGAGCTGCAACCCCAGCAGAGACAAAGTGGTCTTTGAACGAATGGCCGAGATGTGCGGTAAAATAGGACGCTCCGACCAGAAAATTGAATACCAGAAGAAAGCCCAGCAGATCTTGGAGCGAGGTTTTGGATCTTATTTTGCAGCCTTCTAAACCTTTCGCCTCTTTCGTGCGTTCACAATTTCCGGGAGGCGTAATGAGGTGCGAAATCAATGCAAGATAACGTACCTGACGAGATCCTCATGAAATATTACAGTTCAGGTGATATACATTCATTCGAGACTCTGGTCAGGAGACATGAAAAACCCGTTTATAACTACATCCTGCGAATACTGAAGGACCGCACTCTGGCCGAGGACGTGCTCCAGGAAACATTTATCAGGGTCGTCCGGCATGCCGCTCGGTATCGGCCGGACGCAAAATTTACAACCTGGCTTTACCGAATCGCCAGGAATCTTTGCATCGATAAGATACGACGGAAGAAAATCCGTAATTATATTTCCATGTCGGTGCCAATTCGAAACTATCAGGGGAGTGAAACTTCTCTTGAAGATTGTCTTAAGAGTTCAAATCCGCCGCCTGAAGAAGTAATTCAAGCCAGGGAACTGGAACGCGCCGTGGAAGATGCGCTGGCGCAACTGCCTACTCCACAGCGTGAAGTGTTCTTATTCCGCCATCAGGTTGGACTCTCTTTCAAGGAGATTTCAGCGGTAATGGAATGTCCTGAAGCCACCGCCAAAAGCAGGATGCGCTACGCGTTGATGAGAATACGAGAATACCTGGAGAAGATGCAGTTTTTGGAGAATTCAATACCAGAGAAATGCAAAGGAATAGAGCATGAACTGCACTGAAGCACAGTCATTGATACTGGAAGACCTGTTCGGAGAGCTTGATCCTAAGTGCCGGCGAGAGTTTCAAGAACACCTGCAAGCCTGTCCCGTCTGCAGCATGGAGCTAGAACAACATCGGGACACTCTGGACCTGTGCGCATCTCTCTCTCTCCATCCAGCCCCGGCAACCGCCCGGGAAACAATACTCCAGGCCGCCCGGGACGCAATAGACATCCCAAAAGAGACGGTACAGGAAGTTGACAACCGGCCATGGTTCCGCTTTCCTGTCTGGCGTGTTCTTCTTCCCGCAGCCGGATTCGCAGCGATACTTCTGGCCGCTTTACTCACTCCGTTCACAACAGAAGATAGGTCTTCAGTGACACTCCAAAAAGAGAATAACGCCACCGTCGCAGTTTCACGGCCGGCAATCGCCGAGACCAAAGACGAGGCTGAAACTGAAACCGACCATTATGAATACCCTGCAGCCATAGCCCTGGCAGAAACGGAAACTCAGTCGCCGCCGGCGGTAGCTGCCAACTACCCGGCCGAAGATTCAAACCCGTTTTCTTCCGTTAAAGTGACATCTAAGGCGATCTTAGCAGACAAAGAAGTCCCGGCAGCAAAACCGGTAGCGGTCTCAGAGCTACCTTCCTCGATGTCAAAAAAACAGGAAGGACGTTTCCAGGATACCCACTTCGGGTCATTACAGCCGGCCGGCTTTTTCGAAGAAACCAGCCGGGATGAAATCATACCGGTTAACAGTTCCAGGATGCCGACGCGGAGCATGCCACTGGCGAGAGCAAAATCTATGAAACGAGTGGATTCCGGAATGGGAGCACCAATTGGCCCGGCCAACTGGTCTTCCGAAGGCGCCTACGGAATACCGGAACGAGCGAGAACCAGGGCCAACCTTCACCTATCCGAGATCATCCTGACCGTGGCCGAACAACAAGCCCGGGAAGGCTTTTGGGCTCAGGCCGCGGAACACTATTACTCTTTCCTGAGAAACTTTTCCTCTTCTCCGCGAGCCGTGGAAGCCTGGAAATCTTTTATCAACTGCCTTTTCGAGATTGGTGAATTCGAGGCAGCCCAACGAAATGACGAGAGATTGCGAAAACAACTGCCAAATCTTGCCCCCCATGTACCGCCTTATGCAGAGTTACTGAACTCCTTCCAGAACGAGTAAGCCCGAATAATTCACGAATCTTCGTAGCGAGGTGAAGGGGACGAAGCTAGGATGACTTCGTCTGATGTAGATTATTTGTGAATTATTCGGGTATGAATTATCCACTGATCAAAACCTGTATTCAGGCATTATTCCAAGTCGACTTGAGTAAAGTAGATATTTATTAACGTTCACTCAAGAGTTGGCACGATTCTAGCAGTGAAGTAGAAGTAGTTGTTAAGCAAGGATACTGCCGAGGGTTTTCCCTCGTTTGTATTCATCAACTGATCCCCCTAATCTGCCCCTTTTCGAAAAGGGGCTTCTTTTTTAGCTTTTACTTCCCTGCCAGACCAGTTTCCGGTACGCTGGGGACCCTCGTGAGACGGTGAAGACAACTATGTCTGACACTGTATAAAATTAAACCATTTGGCCGGGAAATGATAATTATTCAACAGCCAGGGAAACAATCTCCTGGCCATGAGGACACCATTTATTGATTAAGCATGAAGCGCAGACCGGGTGGCGAGCCCGGCAAATTTCACGACCGTGAAAAACCAGTAAATGACTGAAAAGTGTCCAGTGAGACCGGGGCACCACCTCCATCAGATCACGCTCTATTTTGCCGGGATCTGTGTTGTCGCTGAGAGCAAGCCGACCTGAAAGTCTTTTTACATGGGTATCCACAACAACTCCGGGAACACCAAAGGAGTTTCCCAGGACGACATTCGCAGTTTTTCGACCGACACCTTTGAGTTTCACCAGTTTCTCAAGCTCTCCCGGTACTTCACCACCGAACAAACGGACCAGGTCAGTTGCGCAGGCAATGAGATTTGAGGTCTTGTTCCGGAAAAAACCGGTCGACCTGATAATCTCTATCAATTCTGTTCGATCGGCCTTCGCCAGGGCGGCCGGATCAGGGTATTTCCGGAAAAGATCGGGAGTCACCAGATTGACCCGTTTGTCGGTGCATTGAGCAGCCAAAATAGTAGCTACCAACAATTGATAAGTATTATCATGGTCGAGCGTGCATCGGGCAGTGTCATAGATCTCAGTTAGCCTCTCCAGGATCTTACTTACTCTGTTTTTTCTTTTGCGGACACTTTCCATCGGGTGAACACCACCTATTTCCATCATTTCCAAGAGTCTTACTTGAAGTCACCGGGTCGAGTTTCTCAGACAGTATTTTAGCTCAATTAACACCATGATGAAAACCAGATAGCCGGACCGAGTAACGAGTTATTTTTGATACCGGTCTCTTGATTTGAAACTTTTTTTTTTTGGGGGGGGGGTATGCATATACCCGGTAAAATATGAAAGTAAAAGTGCGAGGTGAATTTAGTATGTCCAGATTACAATCGACAGCCTGGATTGTTGTAGTTTTTTACATGATTTCATTGTTAGTGCCGATGGCGGCAGAAGCACAAGGACTACCGATACTGGACACTATCCGTTCAACACAACAGCCGACTGAAAGCACAGTTTCATCTCAGGAAGACACGCTAAGCGACACCGGTGGTGAAACAGTTGAAGATGAAAAACAAAGCCCTCTTTCCCGGTTCTCAAAGATTCCGTTTCTGGCTTTCCTCTTTCGTCATGCAGGCCAAGGCCGGCCAGAGCGGTGAAGCCCGTAAAAAGATGAAAGAAGCACTTGATCATTATCTCACCGCCGGTATGGACAGCAAATTCTCTTCATTAAAGAAACGGGAGATGAATAAAAAGATCGGCGAACTAGAACAGGCGGAGGTCGAAGAGGAAGAACGGCGTTGGGAGTGGGAGCTTATGACGGAGGAACCTTCAACAATGATTTCAAGGGGCTGAAAAACCAGATCCGGGGCGCAGCCAGCACCCTCCGACGCCACTACGACGACGCGCAGGGGAAAGACACCATTACTCTGCAGATTGACGGCCGGACTGTCTCTGTGGAAAATCCGGCCACGTATTCACTCTACAAGTACACGCCCCATTTTCACGGCAACAGCCTTTTCCACAGTATTTATCTCAAACATTTTGGTTTTTTCCTGTGGATGTTAAATATGGCAGCCGTCTGATCAACTAAGGTTACTTGAGAAAGTCGAGTTTTATCGATTATCGGTTACTGCTTAGCTGGAGCGGAACTTTCCCCGGTAAGAACAGCTTCACCGGTCATCTGTACTTCATCGGTGACTCCAATAGATTTTAAATGTCTGAAATTTACTTCGATGGTCATCTCCGCATCATCCAGGGCCTGGCGGTACTGTCTGGCAGCGGGAAATGACTTTGGTTTTTCAGACCTGAGGATAAGATCAACCAACTCCGGGAATTCGTAGAATATGTAAATCATGAGCCCGATCACAACTAGAGCCAAAAACACTGCTAGAGCCCACCAGAGTATTTTTTTTAACAGTTCCATAGTAACTCCTCAGTTCAAAAACCCTTGTCACTTGTATCGGTAAGTATTCCACACGAGCGAATACCTCACTTTCTCCAGTTGCATAACTATAGATCAAAACGTAGCCCGGATATTTCACGAACTTCCGTCACGAGACCGAGAAGTGACACTCGCAAGGTGAGAATACACGATGTATTCTCGTGATACAGAATGTCTACCGCCGTTTCCGGGTCAGGTATTTTTTGACAGAACATGGTAAAGGAAATTATAATTATATCGTTATGGATGAAGACTACCATACCGAACAGAACATCATCAAAATAAGAATGATCCAGCGAGCTCTTCTTCCTTTGCATGTACCTGAAACGGGAGAAGTTCACATGTTTTCCATATACCGGCCGATGGAAGCGGTGGGTGGTGATTTCTACGATATCTTTTCCATCACGGAGACCTCCGTCGGAATATGCCTGGCCGATGCCAGCGGGCACGGTCAGACAGCAGCAC
Source organism: uncultured bacterium (assembly GCA_964593455.1). Taxonomy (GTDB): domain Bacteria; phylum Muiribacteriota; class CAYSPT01; order CAYSPT01; family CAYSPT01; genus CAZQHK01. The sequence continues at coordinate 61,737 of CAZQHK010000001.1, read as the reverse complement.
TGGTAGCCTCCATGTGCAAATTTCTCATTCATTCCATGAAACACCGAAAGCCCCAGCCGAAGGATTTGCTCAGGCAGTTGAACAAATCCCTTCAGGAAACACTGATCAGGGAAGAATTCCTGACCATTACCTACCTCCTTCTTAACAAGCCTGAATACTGCCTGAAGTTTTCCTGCGCCGGCCAGTTTCCTATTCTCATGGTGCGGTCCGGAGAAGCTTATAAACTGGGAACGCACAGTATACATCCTCCCCTGGGGCTGTTTCCTGATTTCAATTTTCATCAGGATTCTTATATCATGGTGCCCGGTGATAAACTACTCATGATGACCGATGGCATTCTCGAAGCCAAGAACAACAAAGGAAAGATGTTCTGCGACACGGATTTCATGAATGTGATACGATTACTCGGACATCTTGACGGAAAGATTTTTTTGGAAAAACTATTTGACAGATTTCTTGAGTTTGTTGGTTCAACTGGACAAACCGACGACTGGACCATAGTAGTACTCGAACGAGAGTCTTCTAGAAAGAGGTGACATGAAGTGCAGCAAAACATGCTAGACACAGCCAGTTGGTGGATAGAAAATGACCCGTGCAAAGAAACCACCGCTGAAGTGGAAGATTTGCTGGCCAAACAGGATATAGAAACACTCCAGGAGCGTTTCGGATCGACCCTCAGTTTCGGAACAGCGGGACTAAGAGGTGTTCTCGGTGCCGGTACCAGCCGGATGAACGAGTTCATGGTTGCCCGGGTAACCCAGGGGCTGGCTACCTACCTGGAATCAAAGTTCAAGGATGAAACCCTAATCAGAATAGTTATCGGCTATGACGGCCGGCACGGTTCCCTCCCTTTTTCACGGGTAGTAGCTGAGGTGTTTGCCGGAGCGGGATTCGAAGTACACCTGTTTGAAGATGTTATCCCGACTCCCCTGGTATCATTCGGAGTCCGGTTTCTCAACGCCCATGCCGGGATAATGATAACCGCCAGTCACAACCCACCCCAGTACAACGGTTATAAAGTCTACTGGGCCAACGGCGCCCAGATCATTCCGCCCCATGACTCAGGTATTGCTGAAGAGTTCAAAAAAGTCACCTCGTACAAACAAATCAGCCGTGTTCCATTCGAACAGGCCAAAGCAGACGGATACATACATTTTCTGGGCAGTGAAATGACCGAAACATATCTCAACTGTATCGGCAAGCTCCGACTGCCGGCTCTGCCAGGCAATCATGAAACCCTGAAGGTTGTCTACACGGCTATGCATGGAGTCGGCGCGCCACTGGCCCTCAACGCTCTCCGCCGCCGAGGAATAAATCACCTAATCCCGATTAAAGAGCAGTGCGAACCAGATCCTAATTTCAGCACGGTAACCTTTCCCAATCCTGAGGAAAAAGGGGCCCTGGATCTGGCCTTGCGGCGGGCGGCGGTAGAGGGAGCCGACCTCGTTCTGGCCAATGATCCCGACGCCGACCGGACAGCTGTGGCCGTACCCATCGGCAGCGGACGATACGTCCAGCTTTCCGGGAACCAGGTAGGCACTCTGCTGGGACACTTTATCCTGGCCGGACTTCAGAAAGAAGGCAAGATCACCGGTAAAGAACTCATGGCAACAACAGTGGTCTCTTCTTCCATGCTGGGTAGGGTAGCCCGGAAATTCGGGATAAGATACGAAGAAACCCTGACCGGATTTAAATGGATAGCTAATCGAGCCATGGACCTGGAAAAAGAAGGGTACCGCTTCTTGTTCGGATACGAAGAAGCACTCGGCTACCTGGCCGGACCTTACGTCAAAGACAAGGATGGTATCGTAACGCCGGCCCTCATGGCTGATCTGGCCGCCTGGTGCGCTTCGAAGAATGAATCTATACTGCAGCATTTGGACAGCCTCTATTGTGCGTATGGGTACCATGCCTGCTACAACAAAAGCATGGTTTTTGACTCACCTGACTGGCAGGATAAGATGGCTGTCATGATGGCTGCTTTCAGAGACCATCCCCCGGACCGGCTTGGAGGTTTACCCATCGTGGAGACGATGGATTGCTTGAAAGGAAAACGGTTCTCACCTGACGGGAAGGAATGCGGTCCGACACATTTACCCGAGGCGAATGTTCTTACCTACTACCTGAAAGGCGGTGGTCGGGCCACCATACGGCCGAGTGGAACCGAACCGAAAGTCAAATTTTACTGTGAGGTCGTGCGTGAGGTACCCGATCCCAGTGAACTCGACCAGATTCGTAAAGAGGCGGAAATCTCAGCCCGGAATATCTATGCTCAGATGAAAGAAATCGCCACTGGATAGGCCTTGAGTAAACGTTTAATTTCTTGACACTTCTCATTTTCACCGGTACAATTGAATGCTTTGCGGCATCGCCCGGCGGTGGCGTTTATTATGGTATTTGGTGCGTATAGTACTTCATCGACGCTCATTTTCCATCAAATATATAATATGGAGGTTTTTCTATGAAACGTTTGTTAACTATCGCTCTACTCGCAATTTTCACCTTCACCCTTGCCCTGCCGGCCATAGCGGACGAACAGCAGATACGTTCACAGGTACGCGTGCACTTCAACCGGGATGTGAATATTGGCTCCTTGCTTGCTATGGGTTCGCTGACTGCCTGCGGTTACCAGGTCGGCCCCAACTATGCCGATATCATCATCTTGCCTGAAGAGGTCGAAGCCTTGAAAAGCCGCGGCTGTCAACTCGAGATACTCGAGGAAAATATTGACGACCAATTGAAGGAGTATCGCGAGAAAGGTAATCTCGGAGTATACCGCAGCGTGGTCCAGGTTGAAGAACTTCTTCAAAGCTACCAGGCCAGCCACCCGGAAATCACCAAACTGGAATCGATCGGAACCTCATGGGAAGACCGCGATATATGGGCTCTCAAGATTTCGGACAACCCCGAAGAGGACGAAGAGGAACCCGCCTGTCTCGTAATGGGCGCCCATCACGCCCGGGAGTGGATTTCCTATGAAGTCCCCCTGGCCCTGATCGAGCGTTTACTTACCGGTTACGGATCTGATGAGATTATTACCAATCTTGTCGACGAGCGGGAAATCTGGATCGTTCCGCTGGTCAACCCGGACGGGGTAAATCATTCCCACGAGTCATACAAAATGTGGCGCAAGAACCGCCGGCCGGCCCCGGCAGCGTTACGCAGGTGGGGCAGCAAGATTGGCGTTGACCTCAACCGCAACTACTCATACGCCTGGGGAAACACGGGCGCCAGCGACTACACGGGATCCGATGTTTATCATGGCCCCAACTCCTTTTCCGAACCGGAAAGTTGTGCCATCCGCGATCTTGCCCTGCGGGAGAACTTCACCACTTCCACCTCGTTTCACAGTTACTCGGAGCTGGTGCTTTATCCCTTCGGGTACGCCTACGACGTTCCCAATCCCCACGAGCCCGTTTTCAAGGAAATGGCCGGGGAAATGGCGAAGCTCAACGGGTATGAGGCCATAAACAGCGCCGATCTCTACCCGGCGGCGGGAGATTCCGAGGACTGGCTTTACGGCGATGCCGGGGTCTTTTCCATGCTGATCGAGCTGGCCTGGACTTTCGTTCCCCCCGACAGCCAGGTACCCGGGATCTGCGAAGGCAATGTCAACGCCTGCCTGTACCAGATCGAGCGGGCCGGCGACCTGGTGGAAGAACGGACCCGGCACATCGCCGAAGTTCAAAGTTACCTGAACTCTATTCTGAAACCTTCCGCCACGGCCAGCAGAGAACTTACCCGCGAGGAAAAACAGGAGTATATGAGGATGATTAAGCTCCGCAATATACACCGCAACAAGCTGGTGGAAGAGATACTCGGCGACCGTAACCTGGACAAGGCTAAGAGCTTTACCGAAATTCTTAAAGAACTGCCGGCAAACTTGCAACCGGTATACATTCCGGCAATCAATGAAATTATCGGAGCGATCAAAACGCTGGGGTTAGGCCGGGATGATTCAGAACAATTGATCGGGGATTTACTCGAAATCTCCGGTTTATCCCGGTAAATTTTCCGGACATTTTAAGCCTTACAATCAGGCCCTCGATATCGTTTTTGTGCCTATTTTTTCAAGGGACCCTGGGGAACATCGCCTCGAATCCTCTGAGACTTTTTCACTACTAAACAAATAAAGAAATTTACAATTTTATAACACTATTTGTATACTCTTATGCATAGAGCTAGGAATATTTTTGTATGGATAAGTCCCAATTCGAACGATGCGAGGAAGTGCTCACCGGGAGAAACAACTCTGAATCCCTGGAGCAAGTGGTCGATAAGCTCGGTCTGGACGGAACACCCCGATCCATCGATCTCCTGCTAAAAACCTTGCGGCAACCTGAATTTTCTCTTAAAGAACAAGTTTTGAAGGTGCTGCTCAATATCGACCAGGCACTGGTCTACCAGGGTCTCAGCATCATTCTAAAACAAAGTTCTGTGCCACTGCGAGAAGAACTCGTTCAGTTGGCCACCCAACTGAACGCCGCCTCAATCCTGCTGGATAAGATGGAACACTGGTCCACGGAACTGAGAAAAATCGAGTCACTGATCGCGGGGATTACCATCCTGGGTTTTCTCAAAGCTCCAAACACCACAGAACCCATCGCTTCCTACCTTTATCACCTTGACAGCAATGTCAAGAAAACAGCCGTTGATTCTCTCCGGAGCTTGAACTCACCCGAATGCCTCAAATACGTTTTTGCCCCCCTCAAGATGTCGGATGACTCTCTGGCCCTCGATATTCTCGACCTGGTTGGTTCCTTCAAAGCAAAAAGTACTATTCTTCCCCTGCTCTATGCCATGTCCGGAAGCCAGGAGATCGTTTTAAATAAAATTTTATCGATCCTGACCAGTTTCTCCCAGAAAGACCTACTTACGGTGCTTGGAAACCATCTCTCAGAGGAGGATGTCGAGTTGTGTCGGAACGTCCTCAGTATTTTTGAATATACCGGAGAATTGGAAATAGCCAGGAGAATCAGAGCCCAGTACAAGATAACCCAGACGATACAGCCGGTAAAGGTTTCCGACACCTGTCAACTTGAATTCCAGATCAAGAAGACAGGCGACATAGCTATCGTCGCCCTGGCCGGAATCCTTGATGTATACACGTTGCACAAACTTACCACCATCATGGAACATCTTTTGAGCAAAGGACATTACAAGATTCTTCTTTTTTGTGAACAAGTGCGTAAAATAGACCGCGAGGCTTATACGAAAATTCGAGATCTGGCTGAAAAACTCAATACGTTTGGCGGGGTACTCAAGGTTATCGCCCTGAATTCCGGCATCGCCAAGAGCAAGCTAAATGATCTGCTAGGCAACGTCGAAAATTACTCATCTCTCAAAGAAGCCGTGATGTCATTTTCCCTTACTGATCTCGATAAACCGATTCGCTTTTCCTCCGGCATGCTGAAACCCGGAACCACCATCGAACTGGAGGTGAAGGCCGGGTTAAATGTCGAAACCAGGTTTACCAAAGTGCTTTCCTTCGACGGTCAATACTTCGTTCTGGAATGGGCCTCACGCCAAGGTGAAGATGTGTTCAAAGAAACATTGAGTCCCGATGTGAAAATAATTATCCCGGTCCGTAACCTGATCGTCGCCTTCAAAGCCCACATAGTGGAACAAGTCTTTTTCCCTGAACCATGCGTTACCCTGTCAAAACCGCGAATGGGGAGAGTCATTGCCCAACGGCGGCACGTTCGCGTTGCCACCGATCTCCCACTACTTTTCTTCCATGTTCTGGATTCTACCAAGGTCCGTAAAGGCCTGCAGGGACTATGTAAAAACATCAGCGTGGGCGGTATTCTTCTCTCTACCCGGGAAAACATACCCGTGAACGATATTGCCATCCTGCTTTTTTCAGACCATCCTGAGCTGCGGGGCAAGAAACTCCTGGCCAAGGTGGCCTGGCGCGGGAAATCGCTTTCCGGCCAAGGGCCAACCTTTGAACACGGACTCAATTTTGTTCATTTGCAGCCAGACCTGCTTGAAGCGTTGGCCAGGTTAATCGGAAACACCATCTCGGATATCACACGGTAATCACAATAACATTACTCCAACTATTCTTTCCCTATCCGCCAAGACTTCGGGTCACCATTATATTTTCCGATAATAACTATGATGAATACCGAAGATCTCTACTATTACATTAAGCAAAAGACCCGGGGAAAAGCCAAATCAGGTCCGGGGAAAAGCACCTGGCTTAAAGGAAAACTTCAAGATTATAAAGATCAGGGAAGACCTTCCAAACAATCAATTTTTCTGCAGACCCCCACCGACAGAGTACAGGAAATCGTCAGGGTCCGGGGTGAAACGGAAGATGTACAGAAAAGTATTACGCTTCTCCAGAGGACATCGCGAGGGATTGAACAGTACCGGGAGATTCTTCAGCACATAATCGATGATATTAAAAACATTACTACAGACGAGACAGCCGGTCCTTCAGCCGATAACACCAGGGAATCCATTCGTATGCTCCTGGACAGTCTTGATCAGCTCGCACACAGTGTCCGGGGAGACCTGCTGTCGCAGGCGTATGCACCGCAGAAACGAGTGCAGGAGGTGCTGGTGAGAGATAGGGACGCTACTCCTGCTCATCCTTATGAAATAATAAATCGCAGCAGTGAACAATTCAACACGATGCAGACCTTTATTCTGGAGGAACGGTTCGGGCCTGATCGAATTGGACCGGTACTGGAAGTTATCAAAGTTGACTCGGTTAGAACGGTAAGGAATTTTTTCACCGCAGGAGGACTTGAAGAAACCCGGGAAACATTCACGCTTACCGACGGCAACACCGTTTTTAGTCTGAAAAGACCACCAAAACTAGGCACTGAAATTGTCGTCGTTAACAGGAGAATAGTTCCACGTGCGAAGCCGGAGACACCGGCGGTCTCTGGATATAGTATCGAGGGGCACACACTGCAACTGCATGGATTAACCGACTACCCTGAGGGTAAACAGATGAATATCGAGTTTTGGACAGATACCTCCCTCAACCGGTTCCACTTGACTCAGCCGACAATACCGTCCAATCCGATTACCGCTGTCACCATTAAAAACCATCCTGTTCCGTGTGACTCGGAAAACGGATATTCCCTGGAGGAGGACACTATCATACTTCATGGGGCCTACGTTCCAAAAGAAGGGGATGACGTCCAGGTCACTTTCAATACAGGAATACAGGTCAGATTTCTTGATGTACGAATTGATCCCTCGTCCAGCTGCATTGACGTCGAGATCAACGGAATTCCTCTGAACAATAATCAATTCAGCCTGGTTGACCAACGGCTCTTTTTCAATAGAGAAGCACAACCCCGGCACGGAGACCTGGTTATCATAAGAGAATCGATGGATCCCCTTATACGCACGCTTGAACTAACCAGGAAACCGCTACCGGGCAGCGTTACGGCCCACCTTAAATCCAGAAGATGTGAAAACAAAAAAATCACTGTACAACACACCGGGAAAACAGTAATCCTCCAGGAAGAACTGTTGCTGGAAAGTCACGATGTCATCACGGTTGATTATCGCGTGCAGGAACCCGTACACCGTCTCGATCTTCAACACAAGCCGATACCGGGTTCGGTAACCGTGACCATGGTTCCTGACGATACTGAGAAGACTTTTTTCAGTAGTTTGAAATCAGGCTGGATAGTTAAAGGCTCTACCGTCATTCTTACCGACCGTCAGCCGGCGCCAGGAATCATAACGGTCACCTATAGATGGAGAGATCGTCCCACCCACCGCCATAAACCAGAGCTGCCGTTGACTCTCCGGGGAACCCTGGTAGTCCCTCTGGATAAACCGCTTATCAACCCGGCAATACTGACTGTTACGGTCAATGACAATCAGATCCCGAAACACAAATTTAACGGGTATTCCATCATCAACAACACCGTTGAGCTAAAAGGGAGTCAGGCTCCACAACCGGGAGACGAAATATCGGTTTCTTACGAGTTTGGAAAAGCGGCCGCGGCCGTCTACTGTGGAACCCGCAACAAAATAGGGAAAGAAGCCGAACTGCCCATAGACATTACTCTGACCGGAGTCAACCTGGATACGATAGACCTGGAAACGTCGTCAAGTATAAGGAAATCCGAACTGGTCATGAAAAGCCTGTCCACCTGGCTGCTTCAAAAAGAAACAAAACTTCGGGCGCAGCTGGCCAGAGCGGAGATGACGTTATCCGGGATGCTCAGGAGACAAGAAGCATTGTCCCGAAGAACCTTTCGACAACGCCGCAACGGAGAATATCAGAAGCCTGAGATGATAAAAAAGACTTATCTGGCCTTGACCGGAAAATCCCGTGCTTTCATCAGCACAATTTCTGCTCTTAAACCCACCAGTGCCAGCGTGCTTCTCGACGAAGACACCCTGCCCTGGTGCGCCATGCTGCAAGAAAAACCAGGAATCTCCCTTTACTGCTAACTCGATATTCTATTGGATGTCCGATAACTCTCTCCCGGACCGGCCATCCCTGGCCGGCTCGGGAGCCTACGTTCCTTACGAGAGATATCGGCCAAACCAGGTGTATTCTTCCGAGACCAAAGAGGTTAGGATCTTCGCCGAAAATAGAAAGGAAAGTTCAAGTTGGAGCTTAAAGAGATTGAGATTAATGACAATGAGAATAGTAGGTCGAGGAGGCCGTGAGGCTATCTCTGGCTCCTAGGCCATGTAGTCTATGTTGACGCCGACTCCGTAAGGATTGCCCTGCCGAAGTGCCGGGGGAGTCATTCTAACGTCACCCATGGGTTCAGAGGCGCCCTGGGGATTCATGTGCAGCGTTTGTGTTTGGGTTTGGGTGGTGGCCGTCGTAGTTACGTCACCAGCGGTTACAGCGGGAGTGGCGGTATACCCGGAAGTCACGCCACCGCTTACATCTGTTAATCCGATCATTCAAAATACCCCTTCGTACAGAGTTAAAAAACTTCCCAGTAAACTACACTACAAGTATACATTACTTTTCTCAATATCAAACGAAAAAAAGACGAGAAAAAAGATATTTTTCTGCAAAAACCGTTTTTCAATCCCGATCCGATTATTTTCCGGCTCTGTTGAAAGACAAGGCTAACACATTGACGATCTATGATTGCTGTGATACGATTAAGGCTGGTATGAGGTCCATTCGACAACGCGGCACAATTCTCCTTATGGTCTTGGCGGGTACTATCGCGCTTTTCGTTATCGGTATGTCTTTTGTCTGGTATTCTTCCCAGGTCCGTTATCAGACCTCCATGACCTCAGAAGATATTCTTGCATTCTATCTGGCGGAAGCCGGTATCGAAAAAGCTATATGGACCTTTAAAAATGATTTGGCCAGGCCCCTGGTAGTGGATGGAGAAACCAACCAGGAAAAACTCCAGTTATTGGACTTTGATATGGCCTCCAACTATAACAAGGTCATCGAGGAAGAGTTGATACCGAAAAAAGGCTCCTTTAAAGTAGGGCTGGAGATTATCAATATCAAGGGAACGGCCTTCAACTGCTTTATCGGCAAGAAGGAGAAAGCTCCTTCGCGACTCAATATTTACCGTCAGACTTCATGGGATATGTTAGAAAACAAGCCGCTTGGCGGATGGGAGGCAAACCTCCGGATTCGCTCAACCGGCAAAGTCGGCAAGACTACGAAAACCATCGAAATAATCCAGGACGTTCGCCTGACTGATCTTACCCCGCCCGCCTCGGAGTACACCCTGTTTATATCCGAAAAGAAACATGATGAGATCAAAGAAGGCGAGTTCATTCTCAATAACTGGGACTTTGATGAAACAGTGGGGAAAGTACTGGAACCGCTCATCAAGAACTGGGCTGAATGGAAGACTATCCGGTTCAATCCCGATGAGATGGAACCAAAAGAGATGCTGGACAAAGTGAAAGAATTCGTTCTGTCCACAGATAGTTTCGCCCTCCAAACAGAGATCAACAAAATCATCATGACGCTTAATCCCTGGGGGAAGGTGCGCACCAACGGCCGGCTCGACGTCTACCTGCCTTTCTTCGAAGTCGATGATATCATTCATTACTTTGTCGACGCCTCCATTGGAGAGCTCCCCGAAATTGGCTACATGCTCTGCAACAACCGTCTCCACGACCGGTTCATGGGCAAGTACACCCGTTATGAAGGGAATATCCGGAAATATTATTTCGAGCTGCCGCCCTTCGCCATCGAATCAAAACGCCGTCAACCGGTTTCAAAAACCTACACGCTTTTCTCCACCGACCCCCGTTACCCGACTCTGCATCCCCAGGAATTCAATCCTCCCGGTTTGGAACGATTGTTGCGCAATGCCCGCAGCTATGCTCATTTCATTTTTCCCGACGGTCATCACAAGCTGATGGGTCTGCTCTCAAAACCCTTAGAAATCGAAGGGGTGACGTACATTCCCGGAAACCTTACCCTGGGCGGACCGATCAGCGGACGGGGAATACTGTATGTTCCAAACGGTAGTGTTCGTATACTGGATAGCCTAAAGGCAGACGATAAACAAACTCTCATAGCCATCGTGGTTCCCAACGGAAAGATAATAATGCCTCCCAATGCCCGCTTTAAAATCGACGCCGCCTTAAGCGCCAGAGATAGTATCATCGGAGGAGAGGCTGTGGAGATTAACGGAAACCTGCTGGTAAGAAACCTTAACCGGCATACGCAAGACCGGGCGAGCAGTATGCCCAAAACCGTTCATATCAACTACGATTCAAGAATCAGAAACAGGATTGCGAACAAGGTTTACGGCAGTATTGGCAAACAGCTCGTTCTCTGGCGGGAACTGTAGACTCCCTTTATTCCGAGCCTCCGGGGGTTCCGGATTCTACGGGAGCGGCATCGATCGGAACACCTGGCGTCACGGGAAGCTGCTGTATCGGGATCTGTTGTTCAACGGCGGCTTTCTGTTCGGCCACGAACTTATTGGCACTGGCTCTGGCCAGGTAGGTCATAAAGATAGAATTGATAATAAAGACCGTTCCAAGAACAACTGTCGCTTTCCCCAAAGGAGTTCCACCCGAAAGCAAGCCGAACTTAGTGTGTGAAGCACCTCCGCCAAAGGCTCCGGAAAGACCGGTTCCCTTATCTGACTGCAAAAGAATTACAATGATCAAACCCAGTGCCAGAAGAAATTGGGCAACCAGGAAAATGTTCATTAACACAACAACCACCTCCAGCTGCATAATCCTAGCATAGAACGCACTGGAAGGCAAGCACCATCTTCTGCCAAATACCGGTCATGAAAATAAATACCTTCCGGCAGGGCAGGAGGATGACTCCTGCCTTGCCGCTTCGAGAAACTGCACCGACTCAGCAACCACTTCCAGGCGCTTCTTCTGAACCTCGTCCTGCCCCATGTACTCTGAACTCTTGAGCCACCCCAACACAGCCACCCGGTTTCCTTTGGAAAGATAGCGGCTGCAGACCTCAGCCAGACGGCGCCAGGTCGTTACATTGAGGAACGTTACCCGCTCTTCTTTCTTCTCCCCTTCGGTCCTGTTCATGGCGATAGCGAACGTGCACAGAGCAATTTCATCACTTACCTGCTTTAGCTCCGGGTCAGCCGTAAGCCTCCCTATCCCGAAAAATTTGTTGATGTCTCTCATCGAGAACACCTCCTTTCGTTGTTTGATTAACCAATAGGCATAAAACAGGCCAAGTTCGTGTAGTGTCTCAAAAACAACGGTAAATAAAGAGAGTACACAGAATCGAAAATGGAAAGGAGGAGATGAGGCAGTCTCAAAAAGAGACTATATTGTAGTATCTGTCTCAAAATAATACACTATGCAATGGGCCGACTGTTCAGGGTATACTATTTTCATGCAGACCCATGCCGGTTTTACATGTGGTGCTAATTTACCATGATCGAACAAGCCAACAAGAAAAAAAGAAGAATACCTCTTCTCTTCTGGATACTTCTGGGTGCCTTTGCTATCAGGATGTGCTACCTGGCGGAGTTGTCAACCACACCATGGTCGTCTCACCCAATCATTGATGAACGCTATCTCGACGAATGGGCAATAAAAATATCGCATGGTGTTTTCATCTCGGAGGAAGCGTTTTTCAGGGGACCGCTGTATGCGTTTTTGCTGGGGGGAATTTACGCAATCTTCGGACACGGATATCTTGTTCCACGCTTTCTAACCATGGTGTTTGGTACCGTTTCGTGTTTTCTTGTCTACTACCTGGGTAAAGAAGCGTTCGGGCCGCTCCCCAGCCTTATTGCCGGAACGATAGCAGCCTTTTATTTCCCATTTATTTTTTTTGAAGGTACACTACTCATCGTGGGAACCTTTATTTTCCTGACGCTTCTCCTGCTGTTTCTCTTGTTCCAGCTCGTCGAGACAATTACTGTTACAAACGATGGCGAACAGCCGCCTATCGGACGCAACAAAGCGCTCATCCGGTGGGGAGCGGCAGGAATCATCGCCGGGTTGGCTTCTATCACTCGGCCCAATATTCTCCTGTTCCTGGGACTGTTTACCCTCTGGATGTTCTCAAAGGTTCGCAGATCAAAATCGGCCGGAGGGATTCCTTTCCACTACCTGATCTGCTTTCTGGGCGCGCTAGCTCTCGTTATCACTCCGGTCACTATCCATAACTACGCGGTCAGCCGTGATTTCGTCCTCATTTCTTCTCAGGCCGGAATCAATTTTTTCATTGGGAACAACCCGGAGTCAACCGGGAAATACACTCCTCTGCCGGGTTACTACCCTCTGCGGGGACACTATGTCGATACCGCCTGGCTGTTCGCCCGAAAACAGGCTGAAAAAGAAGCAGGTTTTAAGCTCCGGCCGTCACAGGTATCTCAAATTTGGTTTCAGAAAGGTCTCCGCTTCTGGCGGGAACAACCTCTGGCAGCGGTGCTTGTTTTCCTCAAGAAATTTCATATCTTCTGGCTGGGACCGGAGATAAACAATATCATGTACGTCTCCTATCGGAGAAGCCTCTCACGGATATTGAAAATAGCTGTTTTTCACTTCGGCATAATCGGTCCCCTGTCTCTGTTCGGGCTTCTCGCGCTCCTGTGGAATAAGCGGAAATCGCCGATCTCATCAAACCAATTGATAAAACGGCGCATCCTGTTTCTCTTTGTCATCTCTTATACGTTTTCGGTAGTGCCTTTTTTCAACGCGGGCCGATACCGCCTTCCGGTAGTGCCGGTTCTAATTATATTCGCCGCCTGGGCAGGGCTGGAAATCTGCCGCAAGATCCGGGAGAAGCAATGGAAACCACTGAGTCTATTTTGCCTGCCGCTTTTGGCCGGCCTTTTTCTCGCTGTAAATATCGACCCTTACGGGGTAACCGGAGACGATCCAGCCAAAGCACGTTGGAGCCAGGCCAATGCTTATCAGGCCCGGGGACAGATCGAGGCCGCCATGGACCTCTACCAAAAAGCACTGGAATTCAACCCCGGCTTGAGTTCAGCTCATCTCAACCTGGGTAACTGCTATCTCGCCCGCAATGAGTATCAAGAAGCTGTTGCTCACTACCAACAGGCAGCTGAAGGTGAGCCCGGTAACGCCACGGTGTATAACAATACAGCTATCGCCTATCTCGGCCTGAAAGATTATGAAACGGCGCTGGCCTTTGTCAAGCAAGCTTGGAAACTGGATTCACGTAACCCCTTTGTTCACGACACATATGGAAACTATTACCTGGAAACAGGTGACTATGATCTTGCCATTAAGGCCTTCACCGAAGCGATACACCTCTGGCCCGGGTATCGCGATGCGTGGAGCGACCTGTCAAAAGCTTACACCGCCTGCGGTTTGACCGCTGAAGCCGCCGTTTGCCACCGCAAGATTGAAGAACTAAACACCAAAAACCACATTTCTCCGCATCTTCATTAATAACAACACCAAGCCCCCGTCAAACGAAGCGCCTTCGCCACGCGAACAGCCGAGCGTTGGACTAGACATCAGTAACCGGACCTATACAAGGCGGAGCATCTTCCTATGAGCCTATTTTGCGAATAACCATTGAGTTGAGGTTCGGAGTCTCTGTACGAGGGCATAACCCGAACGGAGGCGCCCAAGCGCCGTGAGTGTTCCTCGGGAAGAGACTCCGAACCTCAACAAAAGGAAACAACAAGACTCAAAGGAACCGGTTGCGGAGACCGTTTTTTTAATCGAAGGACAGGCCGAGCGCTTTGAGGGCGTCCTCGATATCAAGGACCGACTCATTGTACGCATCGAGCTTCTTCGCTTCTTCCACGTACTGCTTTGCCTTATCCTCATCCCCATCGAGAAAATGGCAGTACCCGAGAACGGCATACAATTCTGCCGGAGCCACTCCCGTGTGTGGTGACGAATAGAGGCTAATTCCCCCGCCATTCTGATCGATGAAGTTTAAAAGCGCTATAGCCTGCGAGTAATCGGTGGCGTTGCCGCGGGCCAGATAGCAACCGGCCAGACCGACATTGGCATCGTTATTGACATTACTGGCACGCTCAAAATGCGAGATGGCTGTGCTGATACTGCCCTGCTTGGCATACGCCCACCCGAGACCGGTCCGGGCATCGGCCTCCATGATGGCGGTCGGGCTTCCGGACAGGACATTATTGAACTTGGTGATGGAGTCCGAGTAGGAACCGCTCTCCATCAAAGCCCAGCCCTGGGCCAGATTCTGTGCTAATGACCCCATACCCCCGTCGGACAGACCGCCGCCGCCGCCGCAACCAGAAATATACCAGATAATTCCAAGAGTACCTGTAATAAGCAGCAAACCCCGTAACCGAATAGATCCAAACCGCATAACAATCATCCTCCCAATTCGTTACTTACCTGATAACAGCGAGTGTGCTTTTCGCCTCAAGCTGTCCCCGTGATGTACCAAGCCGTACCTTGCAAAAATACGTGCCGTTGGCGACCGAGCGGCCTTGCTCGTTTTCCAGATCCCAGGCAGCGGAAATCACACCTGGTGCCGTCTGTACAAAATCATTCAAACCGAATTGCATTACCATATCGCCGGCCAGGTCGTAAACATAGGCCTCGGTGTCCGTCCCGGTCCAGTTAGCACCAGTGAGAGTGCAGCGCATCTGGATGGCGCCCGAAGCCGGGTTCGGATACATCACCAGCGATACTCCGGCGACCGGCGGCGCAACCTGTAGAGTGCTCGTCGTTTGATTACCGGTCCGATCCGCGGCCGTGACGGCCACCCACCTCACCGTGTGTGACGCATTTGTTTCAACCAACGCCGTAGCGATTCCTCCCGACACCGTCATCGTTACCTCGTCTCCGGCGGATGTTTTTGCCACTACTCCGCCTGACGAGACGCCGGCTCCTCCGTCGGTCAGGTGAACACTGATGATCATTCCATCTTCCGTGTACTGCACACCGTTGATCCATACCCGAGGAGGAGTGGTGTCGGCCATGACGGCAAACCGGCCAAATCGGGTAATCTCGCTCCTGAATATACCCTTGGCTGCGACCGTGGCGGCCGTTTCAAAGATCCAAGTATTATCCTGCTGCCGGAAGAGGGCCACCTGGGTTTGTGAAATACCGCCTGCGTCCGAACTCATTCCCGGGATCAGGAGACTGGCTGATCTTTTGAGCGGCGCGGCGCCGGGAGAAATAGCGATTGTTTGAGAAACGGGGCGTAGTTCACCCTGTCCGTCCGGGGCCGCTGTGGGCAGCAAAACAAGCGAGGTTCCGTCCGGAAGGGTGTTTTCCGGCACACCGAGTTTGATATCCCCGCTGGTCACATCCAATCGCTGTCCTCCGGTGACTCGTCCCGTTACAAAATCAAGCTGAACACCACCATCCCGGCCGTCGAGGCCGATACCGGTCACCACTATTTTACCCGGCCCGGTGTACTCCGGTTTTATGGAATAGAAAGCTGAAAACAGATGATCGGATACAGTGTTGACCTTCGGCAGATCAAAGAATTCCATCCCTGTCTGATACGCCTTTACCTGAGGGCGGGGACCGGCTTCCATGGTAATAATAATTGTATTGGGGAATATCGGGTTAAAAAAACCTGTGGCCACCGGACCAAACTTCTCAATATTGTAAGAATAAACGCCGTCCCCCCAGGGAAGTCCGTCTTCTTCATATGGCGGACGATTTGAGAGAACCAGTATCACAGTTCGATAGGTCTGTGAAAATCCCCCTAGAGTATGATCAAGCTTCTGGAGCGAGTCCAGCGTTATCTCCTCTACGCTGGCCGTTCCATCGTTATTCAGGTAGACCGCTCTGAGCAGAAACCAGTTGATGGTGTTACCCACAAATTTCAACATCAGGTCTTGTCGGTCGACACCGGTCAACTTGATATAGTGGGCAGCCGTGAGAGGAAGAACATTATTAGTCGTATCGAGAGCGAACGTGGTGTGCTCGGCAGTGGGCACCACCTGAAAGTCGGCATACCGGTAACCCCAGTTATTCTCGGTGGGATCGTCGAGATAGTTAGCCATTACCCAATCAGAAAACGTATCCCTGAAAGTTGTCCCGAAGCTTTCCAATTGTTCTATGACGGCATCGAGGCCGGTCGTCGAAGTCGCCGTCATACCCTGGAGGAAATTCGTGCCGTAGCGTTCCCAGATGTACAAGAAGAACAAGTAGCTTGCCCCTTCGTTGGCATCGGTGGAATAACGCTCGTCTTCCACGACCAGTTCGGAATCCGGATACTTTCTAAAAAACTCCATTTGGTACGGATGTCCCAGTCCCGAGAGATACCCGGACAGCAGGCCTAATCCATTTCGAACCCAGTAATCGTCGTAATCACTTACCGGATGCCCATTGCTCTTGGCATACCAGTGAATAAACCAGTGAAACTGCTTGGCCAGGCTCTTTTTTACCTCGCCGGAATCAAATGAAGTCGGGTTGACATCTAGTACCAGGAGATCCTTCTTGTTACTGAAAGGGAAAGTGACCGGGATGAACTGATCCATCCGACTGAAGTATCCGGGGACATATTCGAATTCGGTTTCTCCATTGTAACCGTCCTTGATGTCGGTAAGCAGGATAAACAATTTTTCTATACTGTCGATTCCGGGCACGGGAAGAGGGCCGAACTTATCTGTTATTGTCGGATAAATTGCCTGATCAAATGCTTCCACCAGATTGTCCAGATCATCATCCGAGATGGATTCTTCCTCGTCCACGAAGAAATAGGCATACCAGGAGATACGTTCACACCGGGCCGTTACTTCCTGGTAGAAATCTTTGCGACTCGGCGCATCCGTAACAACTCTGAAAGCATCCACCTCGACGGGATATACATTGCTTTCCCCGGATCGTTTTCCCACCTCGATACGCAGCGTGTGGACACCGGTATCGAGCCAGCGCGACCGATACGCCACTTCTTCCAATTCATAGTTTTCACGGTACAGGTCCACCGACACAGTAAAGGTGTTATCAATATAAATATGGGCGTATCCCATACCGGGTCCCACCGAACCTATCCACGAAATGTATTCTCCCCTGAACGTTACTTCGCAGATATTGCCTTCAAAAATCGAGGAACGGGCCGTCCCATTGCTGTAATAAGGAAACGAATCTCTGGTCCAGTGTCCGTTGAATTGCACTGAATCGTCGTCCTGTTCGATCAGCAAATCATAACTTAGATCGGCATAATCAAAAATTCCGTCATTGTCGAGATCGAGATCCTCGTGATCCGTGATACCGTCGTTATCCACATCTGCTTCATGCCGGTAATCTTTTACTATAAACTTCTCCTCATCACCGAGACGGACGGGCTCTACATACGGCCCGGCAACGCTCCGGCCAGGCTGCCCAACGAGCAAAGCCAGGTACAGAAAGACCACTGTCCACCACAACTTTGCGGTGGTAAATGGGATTTCTTTCCGGTGAAACTTACTTGAGTACAACGATCTTTCCCCTACCGTTCCAGGTATTCCCACTATCGTTAATAGATATCTCGTAAAGGTAAACGCCATTGGCCGCAGAAGATGAGACCGGATTCCATACATACTCGTGCACACCGCCACCCTGATCCGTAAAATCGGCTCTGTCGGCAGTCATTACTATGTCTCCAGCTACATCCCGGATCGTAAGGTTCAGCGAAGCGGCCGCTCCCAGACCACCGGCAACGGAGACCTGGATAGTGACGTTTCCCACAGCGGGACAGGGATAAGCTTTCATGGAAACATTGTTCAACGGAATGACTGCTTGCCGGACCTCAACATACGCCGAGGAGGCATTACCGAGACGGTCTGCTACGCTGACACGTACGAAACTTCCGGCCGGGATAGAATCATCCACCGTAACTTCAAAACCTGATCCGTTCCAGGAAGAAGTACCTAAACGCAGTTGTCTCCCGCCAACTCTGATTGAGAGCGATTCCTGATCAACTCCGCTGCCGGTATCATTGACACTACCGTAAATACTCAGGGTGCCGTCATCTCCCTGCAGGGCTTCCCGGCAAACCAGACGCGGCCTGGTCAGATCACGCAGAATGGCAAATCTTCCCGGCCGGCTGACGGCAACGCGTACCCGGCCGTTTCCTGTCTCTTCCGAAGCCGTGCGCTCGAAGATCCAGGTATTGTTTTCTCCACGGCGAAACAAGCCCAACCCGTGCGAACCAGCCCGAGAATCAAGCGGGAAAGTAAGCTGTCCGGGACTGTTCAGTTGCTCGCTCCGGACCAGAACCTGGGCTACCGGGCTGAGCGGTTGAAGTTCCTTAGATGGTTCGCTGTCCGATACCAACAGCACGACGCTTCCATCACCGGCAGTGGTGTTTAAAAGATCAAGTTCCACCCCGGCCACGGATCCCAAATGCATGGTACCCGACTGTTCCTTTTGATATTCGAACGGAACGATAATCTCATCATTAACGAAATCGACCCCGGTACCCCTGACCGATATTTCCCCGCGGCCAGGCCAGGTTGAATCGAGCACATAATATCCGGTGTACGTACCCTGTGGAGACTTCACCATGTCCACATCAGTGGCGTTGGGTGCGCCTTCTTGATAAACTCCAACGACCGGGTAATCGGAAGCTTTTACATCAATGATAATCATGTTTTTGTAGATCGGGGAGAGAAAAGCGGCGACCACCGGACCCCTGAGATACGCCCGCAGGTCAAAACGAGCGGTCTCTTCGCCGCTCACCTTACCCACAACCCAGTACGCATCGGGATAGGTTTCGCCAAAATCATTCACGGTGACGCTCGCCCACCCGTTGACCACATTGACAGTTGTGACCGAACTGGGCTCCAGGGCTCCCTTCCTGACCAACCGGACTCGAAGCGCTTCGGGGTAGGTGTCGGAAATCATGCGAAAACGCAGCGTATTGGTGGCGTTTCCTCGATAATCGTATAACCGGGCGGCATATGATTCAACGTCAATGTCATCGAGCTCTGTCGGATATTCATTGTATTGCGGAACGTTCAGATCATCTATTTCAAAACTTCTGAAACCGTAGCGGCCGCTCTCAATGGTGGTGTCATCCAGGAGCAGGGCACATAACCAATCCATGTAGATCGATTTAAACAGCAGTGTGCTGAGGAAAGCCTTCTCGAACTGGTCCAGGCTGTTGTAGCCTGTTTTAAAGGCTTTTCTGATAATCTCTAGGTCGAATTCACTGAGTTCTGAAGTCTCTTCATAGACCCGGTTGATGACATCTCTCCGAGGAGCCAGAGCCTCGCCGAGCCCTTCAATTCCGGTACTGAAGGCCGAGGTGATGGCCCGGGTCATCTCCTCTTCATCGAACTGCTCCCACATATAGAGGAACAGGAGAAAAGCCCCTCCGGCCCGTGCATCGCTTACGAAAGTGGCCTCCTCGGGCAGTTCCGCCGTGGGAGCGGCAATGAACGCCTGGTATTCTTCAGGAATTCCATATCCGCAAAGATACTGTGCCAGCAGCGAGCAGCCCGTAACTACCCATTCTTCTTCCATCCGGGGATTTTCAAAACCGAAAGTACTTTGATAGTAATGCACCATCCGCTGGAACAGCCTGGCTAACCGGGAGTTAAACCCGGTGGAGCCCACCACCAGCGGATCTATGTCCATGAAGACGACCTCTTTCTCATTGGTCTTATACCAGGTCCCATGCTCCTGGTTGAAGAACCCGATCTCGGTCGTAGTCATCTCGTCGAATATGGAGTAATACCCTTCTGTGACCTTAAGCGTCTGGTTATAACCGGCAGGTCGGTCTGTCAGGTCGGTAAGCAGGATGTAAATGAGATAGTCGCCGTCGACCCCCGGGGACCATTCGATTCCGAAGTTGGTCCTGACGGCAGGAAAGATGGTGAAATCAAATTGAATCATAGCCATGGTGAGCAGCTCATCCGCCACCTGATATCGCTCATCGACGAAAATATAGCAGTGTTTTCCCCTCTTTAAACAGGTGGCCTTGACCTCCTGGTACTCGTTTTTATCAAACCGTTGCACATTGAAGGTCAGGCGGGTACCCACCGTGACATCATGTCGTTCACGAGCGTCGGCCAGGCGTGCCAGCCCGAAAAAGAGAAGATACACCACGCACACTATTTCTACCGCCGGAAAAATAAAACTCCAGGGCAGTCTTTTAGTAAAAGGGTACAGACGTCCCGTGATATTCACCTCCATATATCTATTTCGACATCTAGAGGGGAAACTTTTACTATTGTTTCTCTTTTCAAGAGTTTGGCCTGATGGTATAGTTAAATCGTGATTAACCTGCTTGTCATAACCGCCGATGATAAGGTGCCCGAACACTTCGGGACCCACTTGAAAGAAAGCAGGGGTAAGATCGTCAGCCTATCACCGGGACCACAACTGCCGGATTGGCTGTATCAGGATTTTTTCTCCTGCGTTCTTATTGACAGTCGTTTGCCCGACTTTGCCAGGTATTTAAGCATTATTCGCGAGGTGTCTCCGCTTTCGGCAGTTATCACCCTGTATGACCATGAGACCCGTTTACATGCCATCGAGGCGCTGAACACCATGGCCTGGGCCGCTCTTCCCCTGGACGCGTCACCCGTGGAAATTGACAGAACCATCCACTCCACCATGGAACATTTAGCACTTACCAACTTCGGTTTATCCGCCTGGCCTGCTCAACGGTTTCCGACGGACGATAAACGGGCAACCGCTCTCATCATGCATTTGGCACAAGCCGTTCTCATGACCGAACACACCGGCCTTGTGGAACAGAGTAAGCTCTCGGAGCTTTTTATCACGGTGTTTCTACGGGTGCTGAAAACAATGCTCGGTTGCGAGAAAGTGTCCGTCATTCTACCTGAAAAATCACATGAAGATGTGCTCATTATGCTTCGGGACACCAGCACCAGCTACGAACCGGTAACGGTCCGCCTGAAAGAACGGGGACAGGTCACTACCTATATCCTTGATCACTCCGAGCCTATTCTGGTCAAGAATATAGAGACCGATCGACGATTTTATCGCAAGAACAAGATCTACTATCATACCCCATCGTTTATCTCCCTTCCAGTAACTATCGGCAAACGGACAATGGCCATTATCAATGCCACTGATAAAGAAAATCATCAACAGTTTACTCGGGATGATCTCGATTGCGCCGCCAGACTGGTGAACGTTATCGAAACCGCCTTTTCGAGACAACAAAAACGCTCGCCCAACTGGATGGAAGATAGTTTCCTGGTCGAGCAGATGTCCCAGAAGACAAACCTTCTCCGAGACCATCTCTTCAAGCTGAGGGAAGAATTAGAGGAGACCAGAACCGATCTCACCCGCCGGGAAACAGAGATTTCCGCCATCTACACGGCCGACGAGAAAATCAGGGAAACACTGGTACTGGAAGAATTGCTGATGATGGTTACCGACCTGGTAGTTACCGTCATGATGTGTGACAAGAGTAGTGTCCTGCTCCTGGGAGAAAGAGATAATACCGATATCCTGGTCAGAGGTTCCCGTAAAATCATCAACCATAAGAGCAACTCAAGCACAAAACTTCAGGTCCGCGGTAAGGTGACCAGCTATATACTGGAAACCGGCAGTCCACTGCTGGTGACCGACGAAAACAAACGCGAGGATCTGTTCGCCGAAGAAACCACTCGTTACCGGACACACTCTTTCGTATCGGTGCCGGTCTATCTCGAGGGACACATCGTGGCTATCGTCAATGCAACCGACAAGATTTCCGGTGATGATTTCAACTCTGAAGACCTGAAACTGCTCGAATTTTTGGCCAGTCAAATATCCAAATCCATGGAAAAGTTCGAGCTTACCAAGCATCTGGTATACGCGCAGCAGGTGGAAAATGAACTGAAAATAGCCGCCGGTTTGCAGAAAAGCATTCTCCCCCGAAGTTTTCCCCGCACAAAAGATATTCAGGTCGTCGCTTACAACCGGCCGGCGCGAGAAATGGGAGGCGATTTCTACGACATATTCGTGCTCCCCGACGGTCGACTAGCAGTGCTCATAGCAGATGTCACCGGAAAAGGCATTCCCGCTGCTTTCTACTCGGCTCTAGTCCTCAGTCACATAAAGGCTCTCTGTGCCAGGTACCGTTCACCAAGAACCATCGGGGCCAAGACAAATCGTTTTCTCTTCGATCTCGATCCCGATTCCACCATGTTTGTCACCATGTTCCTGGGGATACTCGACCAGAAGACCGGGAAACTAACATATGTCTCCGCCGGACACGAACCGGCAATTCTCCTGCGCCGGGACCGGCGGATTGAATTACTGGAATCAAAAGGGCTTATGCTGGGTATCTTCGAGGAAAGTATTCTGAAGCAAAAGACGGTGATACTGGAACCGAACGATCTGCTGGTAGTCTACACCGATGGCCTCACAGATGCTCATGATGAGAAAAAGAATCGTTTGGACAGGGAAAAAATAGAGAGACTACTGTTGCAGAAAAATCCACAATCAGCCCAGAGAGCCGTTGACTTGCTGGTTAAGTTCGTCACCGACCATAGCCAGAATGCTCCTCAGTTCGATGACATTACTATCCTCACCGTCTACCGCGAATCATAGTTTCTGATA
The DNA here is from genome assembly GCA_964593455.1 of uncultured bacterium. GTDB lineage: Bacteria > Muiribacteriota > CAYSPT01 > CAYSPT01 > CAYSPT01 > CAZQHK01. Next base: position 38,832 of record CAZQHK010000001.1, on the reverse strand, counting down.
TCGAACGAGGGTTCAACATCACTTTCGCAAATCGATAATATGAATTACTTTTAAATGCGATTCGAGAATCTGAGAGATAAGCTCATTTTTCATGCCTTCAAGGCTATCAAGGACATCTCGGACTCGATGTGTGAATCGTTCGTCCTCACCGCCGCTCGCCTTTTCGAGTACCGAGGTGAGCTTGGTCTCTACAATGTAACTGAACGGCAACCCCGCCGCGGCGAGAGCGGTTTTCACTACTATTAATTCGTCCCTGGCCACGGTAAGGGAGGTGTGAACGACCGAATCGCCACCATCCGATTGACCAATCGCCTGGTTCAGATTCTCAAAAACTAATTTTCCGCACATAAATGATATTAATGCATTTCTTTTTGTGTCATCCATCCGGCTCAACCTCCCTGTAACTGGTAGTATTGTATCAATCAGCGCAACGGTTGACAAGACGTGGCCAGAAGAGTGTTTATAAACTCAGGACAGGCTTGACTTTTGCGAGACAACTGGTGTATATCCTCAGGGTAAGAAGGTGATTAGCAATGAAAAAGAGAATTCATCCCGATTATGTCGAATGCAGCATAAGCTGTGCCTGCGGCGCGACATTCGAGACTTTGAGCACCAAAGAGAAAATCCGGGTAGAAATCTGTTCCAAGTGCCATCCGTTTTTCACCGGTAAGCAGAAATGGGTTGACTCCGCTGGCCGGGTAGAGAAGTTTATGCGCAAATACAACCTCAAAACCGAGGAAGAAACTGCTTAAACGTTCCTGTTGACAGAGGCTAAATGATGGATGCCCTCAGGCTGGACTGCATCGACATCGAGAAGATACTCACACGATTTATCAGTGATGAGTTCTGTAAGGCCGGTAAGCGGCAGGCCGTGATCGGATTGTCTGGCGGTCTCGACTCCTCTACCGCAGCCTTTCTGGCGGTCAAGGCGTTGGGAGCGGACAATGTTCTGGCCTATCTCCTGCCCTACCGGACGAGTTCGCCGACCAGTTCGGATGATGCCGCATTGGTGGCTGATACGTTAGGTATATCCCGTGAAATCATCGATATCACTGCAATGGTAGATACTTATCTGGCCCTGGTTCCTCAGGCCGGCCAGGTCCGGACCGGCAATATCGCTGCCAGGCAGCGGATGATAATCCTCTACGATAAATCTGCCGAGCATAATGCGTTGGTGCTGGGAACAGCCAATAAAACCGAGTACCTGCTCGGCTATACTACCTTGTGGGGGGACATGGCCTGTGCTTTGACACCGCTGGGAGACCTGTACAAGACCCAGGTTCGGCAACTAGCCAGGTACCTGGGAGTGCCGGACCGGATACTCCTTAAACCACCGAGCGCCGACCTGTGGGAAGGCCAAACCGACGAAGGCGAACTGGGATTCAGCTACGAAGCCGTGGATCAGTTGCTTTACCACATGATCGACCGGCAATGCACCATGTCCGAATTGCAGAATATGGGATACAAACCCGCTTTCATCAACAAGGTATCTATGGTTATCAAAAATTCACAGTATAAACGCCGGATGCCATTGACCATTGAAATTTCATCACGAACAACGGCCCCGGATTCCCAATCTCCCCGGAAACGGGACGCCTAGAATATGCGGAAATTGGCCTCTGCCGAGCTGATTATCAGCCTGGTCATCGGCCTCATCACAGCTGCTCTTTTCTATCACGGCTTGTTCGAGAAGTACGAGGTCAGAACTATCGACGACCGATTCCGCTGGCGGGGGGATGTCAGGAGCACCGCCCCTATAATCCTGGTAGGAGTAACCGACGATTGTCTAAAAGAATTCAATTGGCCTATAGACAGAGGCATTTATGCCGACGTGATCGAGAAACTTTTTAGGTGGGGCGCGCGCTCGATATGTCTCGACATTTTCATCGATGATAAAGTTGAAGAAAAAGGAGCCGCCCGCCTGGTGGAAACGGTCCGGAACAACCAGCCGGTGGTGTTACCGGTGGTACTCCAGAAGGTTACCGAGGTTACCTCTCTCAACGGTATGCTTCCCGGAATCGACGATACAATTTCTTCTTCCGATACCACCTCTTTTTCTCCCGTGGAAACGTTCGAAGAACTGGCGGCCGTCTCGAACTTCCAGGGATATATTAATGTCGGTTGGAAAGAAGATATCAACCACGATGGGATTGTCAGAAAAATTCCCCTGGTAAACACGGGACCAAATCTCAAACAGCCCTGGTACTCTATGTCGCTTCTCGGTGCCGCTACCTACCTGGATGAGCAGCCGAGATTTGAAAAGGGACAGATCTTCCTGGGGAATAAAAAGGTTCCACTATGGACTGATTTTAACGGACGAAAATTACACCTGGTTAACTACCTGACAATGAAAACGAAACTGGAAAGTTTTTCTTTCAGGTTCAAAAAATTGTCCGAAGTGGCCAGCTTTAACGGCGCTGAGTGGCCTGATTTTTCAGGAAAGACAGTGATTATCGGTCCTGCTTATGGACAAGCCGACTACTACTCCGGACCGGTGAAACCGGTGCGAGGAATGGAAATCCACGCCTTGATCAGCGCCTCGCTCATTACCGGCGACCATATCACTCGTCTACCGATCCCGGTATCATTCCTCATTATCGTGGCCTTCTCGACCGTGACCGCCTGGTTTCTACAACGGTTTTCCCGCTGGGTCTCTTCAGGCCTGATCGTGGCTACTCTGGGAGGAACAGTTGCCGGCACCCTGGGTCTTTTTTCAGGCAGTGGAATTATAATCGAGTTCATTCCCACGTTCCTGGGTACGGCTGCGGCGGCGGTAATAGTGAAGTTCTATCAACTTTATCTCCGCCTCTTCTTTGCCAACCGGGATCTGCGGGTTGAAAACCGGCGCTTGGCGACGCTCTACAGGATAAGCAGCGATCTCGCCTCGACCTCGATTACCGAGCGAAAAGACCGGTTGAAACTGCTTTTAAACCGCACAGTGATCGGTGTTCAGGCCGACGGCGGATTTTTATTGATGTACGATCCGCTGACAGAAGAGCTTGTATCCGAGCTAGTGCAATATGGTAACGCAAACCGGGAAGAACATGAGTCCGATCAAACCCCCTGCTCGTTCATCGTTCCCGTGGGAGAAGGAGCTTTGGGGAAAACGGTCATGACCGGGAAGAGCGCTATATTTCAGCTCAACGAGATCGAACCCGGTATCGCCCTTCACATCAAGCAATACTGTCGGTATGAATTTAGCTCTCTCATTGCCGTACCGATGATTCTGGGCGACAAGCGTCCGGTCGGCCTTATCAACCTGTTCCGCGGCGCCGGGACATCATCGTTTACTCCAGACGACCTGGCCCTGGTGGAATCCGTAGCCGCTCAGGCCGGAGGAGTAATAGAAAACGCCCGGCTTTACCGGCTGGCGACGGTGGACGGTTTGACCGGATTATTCGTGCACCGGCACTTTCAGACCCGCCTGGAAGAAGAGCTGCGGCGGGCCACTCGTTACGACAGTCAGCTGTCGCTCATGATGACCGACATAGACCATTTCAAAAAATTCAACGATACCTATGGACACCAGATCGGCGATTACGTACTCAAGGGAGTGGCCAACATCCTGCGAGACGCGGTCCGTGATATCGATGTTCCCGCCCGGTACGGCGGTGAGGAGTTCAGTGTTATCCTACCCGAAACCGACATGAACGGTGCCTACACCCTGGCCGAACGACTCCGGAAAAGAGTAGAAACCTATACCTTCACTCCACCGGGACATGAGCTTCATGTGACCGTCAGTATCGGCGTCTCTAACTATCCCACTTCCGATATCTCGGAGAAAGAGAAACTCATAGAATACGCCGATTCAGCTCTCTATGAAGCGAAGAACGCCGGACGGAACCGTACCGTTATCCATAAATAAACCGAAGTGTACGCTTCGTGACAGAAGCCTCGTCTTGACCGAAATACATGTATAATGATATGATTTTAAGAGACAAAGCCTGGTGTCGCCAAGCACAGATGGCGTTCTTCAGGAGAAAGAAGGTGTTGCAGTGGACATCGACCAGGAAGAAATTCAACGACTCATTGATGACTGCCACTCCAACGATCCCGAACGCGCACTTCCGGCAATGAACCGGCTGTCCGACATTAAAGATCTCCAGGCTCTGGGACCACTCGTTTTTCTTCTGCTGGCCAATGATAAAATGGAAGTACGGCGAGACGCCGTTTGGGCTCTCGGAAAAATCAACGTTCCGGAGATCCTCCGTCCCATTACCGATTTGATCGTCCAGGAGAAAGATCCTGATGTCCTGGCCAAGATGATCTGGGTTGTTGGTAAAATGGGCGATGAGGGAATGCTGCAGTTTATCGAGCCACATCTCAAAGATGAAAACCCCCGGGTTAGAAGCGACGCTGTAGAGGCACTGGAACGGCTTGGCGGTGAAAAAGTGGTGGACAGACTAACCCCCTATCTCCAGGACGATCATCACCGGGTAAAAACTACGACTGCCATGGTGCTGGCCAAATATGGCGGACTACGTATGATCAGTATTCTCAAAGATATGTTGTTGGAGGAAGAACGAGTCTGGCATCGGGCGGCAGCAGCTTTTGCGCTGGGACAAATCAGCGGTATCCACGTGGTTGAACCACTCATGGAAGCTCTGACCGACGAGAGTCCCGAAGTGGTAAGAAACGTGGTCAAAGCCCTGGGGAAAACCGGAGAAACCTCGTTTATTCCGGACCTGATCTTGTATCTCGACAACGAAAACGCCACTATCCGGGCCAATACCACCCAGGCCCTGGGAGAGCTCAACGACGGCCGGGCGGTAGACCCACTGATGAAAGCAATGCTGAAGGACGCAGACGAAAAAGTCCGGGAGAAAGCCCAACAGGCGCTGGTTGTTTTGGCGGAATCAGGTGTTCCCAGCGTCAAGGGGATGTTCGTTGTTCTTCACAAGAACTCCGATCCCGAAATACGCCGGGCGGCATTGTTATTCCTGGGAGAAACTGGTGATATCGAGGTGCTGCCGTTCCTGGAGAAGGCCATCGCCAATGAAGAGGACGCGCAGGCTCGTGAAGCAGCTCAAAAAGCGCTGGGAAAACTAAAAGCCAGCCAGGAAAAACAGGAAGAAAGTTCGGAGTAATAACTTAATATATCAACTGTTTTTCATAAAGCACCAGCGTCAGCATGGCAAACATGAGCAGGTAAATCATCATCCTTCATCACCTCACTGATATATCGACCGGTTTCGCTGAACTCTTAACCCGGATATTTCACGAGTTGCCGTCACGAGGTCGTGAAGTCGTGCGTAGCTTCAAGGCATGCGACCAAGCCTTCCGCAGGCGTATCCGTTGTGATACGCTGAGGACAGGCGACCGAGCGTAACGCAGAAGATGCGTGTGAATTCGTGATCGGAGTAGGCACACTGGTGAAATATCCGGGTTAACCCAGCACTTTGAAAGTCTTCTGGGGTTGCGATTTTCCTTTAAGCTTAATCGGAGGACGTTCTTCTATTTTAAAAACGCCTACCAGGAAAGAATATGTCGTTTCACTGATGATTATCTCCTGTGGCGAAGCGGATGATTCCAGGCGACTGGCCAAATTGACCGTGTCCCCGATAACCGTATACTCGCTCCTGGCATCGGTCCCGACATTTCCGGCCACGCAGAATCCACTGTTCAGTCCGATCCTGATCCTGAAAGGTGCTTCATCAGCACCGAGAGACCGGTTATAGCGATCCAAACGGTCCCTGATATCCAAAGCACAGCGGACAGCCTTCTCAGGATGATCCTTCATGGGAATGGGCGCTCCGAACACTGCCATGACGGCATCTCCAATAAACTTGTCCAGAGTGCCGCCGCTCTCCAGAATAGCCGCGACAATCATATCCAGGTATGTGTTTAACTTTTTAAACACTTCTTCCGGAGCGTGAGACTCGGAAAAAGAAGTGAAGCCGCATATATCCAGAAAGAGCACCGTCGCCTCCACTTTTTTGCCTTTCATATTCAACATATCAGCGTTTCGAAGGATTTCCGAAACAACGTTCGGGGCCACGTACCGGCTGAACAAACGTTTGATCCGGCGGCGGTCTTTTTGTTCAATAATAAATCGGGCTACCGTCCCTATGAATACCAGGAATCCCAAAGCTGTTACCGGTGTACTGGTACGAAGAATCAAACCCCAGTTGGAAAATATTTCGAAGGAAGCCAGAAAGAAACAGATGGGAATGAGAACCGCTACTGTGGCTGCTATCCGTAAATCAGTCCAGGTTAGCAGCCAGGCAATGAGTATCAGAAGTAAAAGCAGGAGAAACGGCTCTAGAAATCCGACCTTCGTCCCCGTTAACACATAGAGCATTCTGCCGGAAGCCAGAGTAAGCATAAGGTTGGCGTGCAGGCAGGCTCCGCGCATTCTACCAAGCGGCGTCAGCACCAGGTCACCGAAAGTTTCCGACCATGGAGCCAGCAGGCATACCGCCCCATCAACCACGCTTTTCTCCCCGGCGAGTTGTTCTCCAAGCTGTATCGGTTTATTACGTTCTTCACCCTGGAGCAAGGCGAGTAAAGCTTTTCGGAAAGGACTGGATACAACATCGCTAACCTGGATGTAGTCACAAAGACTTGCTCCCATGGAATCGATAAGTTTAACCAGTAAACCGGCCGAATCGTTCGGATTATTTGAATACTCGGTTTCTTTCTTGAAAGCTTCCCGGGCTTCAACAACCGCTCCTTCTTTTAAAAAGCGCAGCCCCTCTGCCCAGTAAGAATCAGAGAGACAGTCAGCGTAGCTCACGTACCTGAATCCCTCCTGAGCAGTAATCCGACCCTGTTCATCGAATGGGTTGACAAAGTCAAGTCTGGCCGATATTCCCGATACCTGCGAATCACCGGCAGTTTCCCAGACACGCTCGTCCGAAGGAACGGATCTATTATTCCCCAACAGTTGGAGATGTCCATCAACTGATCCTTGAAGAATATTCAGTTTATTTGCCGCTGACACCACCAGCGACGGATGAAACACGGTACCGATTTTCAGCCCGAGCAACGCCTCGTGGAAGACCCCACCGATATTAGCGTATCTGGTATCCACATTTAAAAGACCGGTACCAGCAGCCACGCGGTCCAAACGGCTATAGGGAGGAAGAACCGTTCGCTGACTGACAAGATCCATAGTAAGTGGATCCAATTCCTGTACGTCTTCAAACCGGGTTCCGATAACAACGTTCCGGGCCTTTTTCACTGCACTGACCAGAGCTCTATCAGCAACCGGATCGTCAGAATCATAGGGGTAATAGAAGTCTGTCATAATCAAGCGCGCTCCCCGGCGGGTTAAAGAATCGATTACCCGAGCATGGATTTCTCTCGAAATCATGCCGCTTTTACCAGAGGAGTTGATGATGTCCATAGAATTATCATCAAGCGCCACCATGACCAGAGGGGTACCATCGATAGTAGGAGGCAGGGGGTTGCGCTTTACCCGGTACCGGTACCGCCAAAACGTAACGGTCTGTTCAACAGGCTCAAAGCTTCCCAGGTAATCCAGCAGGAGAGATGCTCCCCAGACGATAAGGGCCAGGATAATAAAAAGGATAAACTTGTTTTTCTTCATTAGAAAATCACGCTGAGCGCTATTCGGGTGAGCGAACTTTCCCGATCATCCTTTGGATTAGCAGAGAAATCCAGATCCTCATGTTTCCACCCCAGTTCGAGAGACCCCCAGGAGGAAAGACGCTGGTACAGCCGCAGAGCCAGAGTGACCTGATCGTAATCAGAGTAATACTGGCTGCCTGAACCATAAGCCATATCTTGCCACTCAACGCCGACTTGAGCTCCGCCTTTGTTCCCGAGTTCCTGGTTAAAAACTCCTGAAAATACAGTTTTACGGTATCCCTGACGGGTATCGTCTTCTTCTGCATAATCATGCCATCGCAGAGACGATCCCACCGTGATGCCCCGACCACCGGGAAACAATTGATACCAATACAACCGCAGATTGGTGGTGTTGTAATCTTCCTCGGAACTTTCTGGATGACGATAGAACCTGAACCCGAGATCGGACATGATTGATGTATCTTTATCAAGCTTGAACTCATACCCGGTCGAGAGGTAGTTGGAACGGTAATCGCTGAAATACAGTCCTTCAGGATCGTAATTCCGGACATCAAACCGGTCTTCTATTGTGAAGTTTCCCTTCGTACCCACATCCTGACCGAATTTGAACTGAAACGAGTGCAGATCGTATCCGCCACTGGTCACCTTTTTCAGTTTTTTCTCATCGTATCGGTAACGGGCCTCGAAAAACCGGTCGCCGGGTATCTTCACCCGGCTCTTCTGGCCCCTGAAGTACTCCTTCACCCGTCTGAAATCGTCGTACTTATTCACTTTTTTATCTTCATACTGCGACTCGGAGAAAGCTTCCCAATCGAGATATTTTGTGCCGGGGAAAAAGTTATAAAACCGCATTTCACCACTGGCGAAACGGTTGTCGAGGGTATTGTCGTACAGATAATCACGGTGTTCATAACGGCCACTGAAGGCCGCGAAACTGTACCTGGTTATCATATGATCGGCTACCAGGAAGACAGTGTTGGCGTGCACCTCATTGACCAGATCATCAATGCTGAGCAGATATCGATTATGGACCGGGACAGCGCCCGGCATCTGGTAATATAATACTTCATCATTAATACGGTTGAAGATAACCTCATCGAGCATGAACTCCGCCAGGGTGAGAACGTTTGCATCATACGGACGAAACATGGTTTTGATGAATTCGTTTTCCACCTTGAACTCCAGGGCACTTTTCCGAGATACGTCCCAGGCGGCTACGCCGTAGGCGGTATTGTACATCACATTAACATTGTAATCCTTAAACCCGTAATCCTTGAGTTCAGATCCGATCAGATCGATCTTGTCCGCCAACATCAACGTTACCGAATCCGATGGATTTTTCCGGTAGGAGAAATTTAATACCCCTTCAATTCCTTTGAAGTATTTGTCTTTCTCCTTATTGATATTTTGTGCCAACCCGTCCAATCTGAGGTTGGCGGAGTACCTGAAGGCACGCTGATCAGACGGTTGCGCCCGCAGAGGACCGGCAACCGGACCGAAACCCGCTAGAAAGACAAGCACTCCCATCAATACCGTAATTTTACTTTTCACACTAATCTCCCACCAATAACCAGACGTTGCACTACTCATCCTTCTATATCGGCGGGGAGTAAACATGTATTTAAAAAAGGACTTATTATATGTTCTTCTTTAAACCAAATAAACGGCCATGCCGATATGTGACATGATTCAGTCTCTTTGTGCGTTAGGCGGTATGTAGTATGGTAAAGAAAGATCTAATAACAGCGCTACGACCGGCAGGTTTCGTGGTGGCCGGTCTGGCCTGTCTGTGCCTGCTGGCCTGTGGCCAAGGAGTGTATGGCGCCAACATGAGCCTGAACGGCATCTGTTATGCAACCATATCGATAGAAGATCAAAACGGGGTAACCGATGTTTTCGATTACGTTCCCGAAAACCTCGATGTGAGGGTAATGAGTATCGACATCGGTACCGGCTCATTTATCGACTACACAGATCTAACCCAACCTCACGACACCTACCGGGACATCAACGGTGTGGGTTATTACCGGGTACAGGCCAAACCGGATCTGACGTTTACCCAGGGGGTGAAAGAAGGATTTTCGACGGACGAACAGATACACCTTTTCATTTACGGAGAGCGGGTGTTCGAAACCTATTGGAACAATCCCCCCCCCGATTTTGTTGTTTTTTACTTCACCGAGGGGACTTCGGATACCGGACCCTCAACCGCCCATTTCACCAATACTCCACCGGCATATTCTCTGGATGTTACCTCCATACCACTTCCCGGCGGTGCCATCCAGGTGGAATGGCTTCTCTCCGCCTCGGGGGACGCCGACAAATACCTGCTTTTCTATGATAATGGAACCGGCACCTTGGATTACGGCTGGCAAAAAGAGATAGCCACCATATCTCACCCTACAAACTCGGTGCTCATCTCACGCAACCAGGGTCTGGTAGACGGGACCACCTATAAATTCGCCATCCGGGTACAGGACGCTCTGGGCAGCCGCGAGTACACCTCAAATTTTATCTACGATTCCGCTGCGGCCGATTCCACGCCGCCGACGGTTGCCATAACCGTACCTGCAGAAGGCGCGACTCTGAGTGGCATAACAGTGGAAATAGAGGGTACCGTACAGGACGATCAGTTTAAAATTTACCGGGTGGAGTACGGAGAAGGAAACGCTCCCACCGCCTGGTTCCCCATCAAGGTACTGAGCTTTGAAGCCGCTGCCGAGAAAACGAACGAAAGACTGGCTAAATGGAACATAACCGAAACCAGGGAAGACTCGGACGGCCTCTACGCTATTCGGGTTACAGCCGAAGACCTGGCCGGGAACGCAACCACAACACAAATCTCAGTCATTATCGATAACGACGTAAACTTCATTACCCAACCCCTTCGATACGAAATCATCGGTGGGAACTCGGTTCAGATCATCGGGACAGCCACCGATCCGGAGTTTTCCTACTATAAAGTCTATTATGGGAAAGGGGAAAGTCCCTCAACCTGGCATGCCATTCCTGTTGGCGACGGATCGAGCGGAGCCGTTCAGGGAACATCCCCGGTCACCGATGATCTGCTGGCCACCTGGGACACCCGTGGCTTCGAAGGTCTGCACACCATCAGGCTTGATATCACAAAAACCACCGGTGTTACCGTCGGCAGGGAAGCAACTAAAGTGACAGTAGAAAATACCCGGCCCGGACTTGATATCACCAGTCCCAGCGAAGATATCAACTGGAAATACACCGAGATTAACGTCACCGGCCGAACACAGATCGATAACATGGTTACAGTAGAATCTCCTCTCACCACCAGCCCGCTGGACGCAGTTATCGGCAACGACGGGACATTCACCATATACAATGTTCCACTCCAGGCTGGAGCCAATACCATCACCGCCACTGTTTATGGACCGGCTACCAATTACTCCGGCGGCAATCCGAGTTCGCAATCCTGGGCCTTGATCAGAACTGTAACCGTGGACGAGATCGCTCCCACACTCACATTGACCGCGCCGACCGACAACTCGATCGTCCGCCAGGGCGCCGTTACCGTAGCCGGCACCTCTGAACCGGGAGCCACGCTTACCGTTAACGATACCGTGGTCGAAATAGAAACCAACGGTAGTTTTACCCATCTGGCTGTAATCAAACTCGGAGCGCGAACCATCACCGTGGTGGCTACCGACCTGGCGGGAAACAGCACAACAGAGACCAGAAAGGTTACCTTCGACCCGGATGTTACCGACTACAACGCTCCCGTCATAGAACTGGTTTCACCTAGACCGCAAGCCACCGTAACCACTGCCACGCCTGTCATTTCCTTCCGGGTAGGAGACGACTTTGCCGGCGTTGATTCCAATTCTCTCAAAGTCATCATAGATGGCACCGATTTTATACCCCAAATCTCGGTGCTTGACGATTTGACCATGGAGGGCACGTATACGGTGATCGTAAATCTCAGCGAAGGAGAGCACACACTTAAACTGACCGCCGCCGATACCCTGGGGAACCAGGCCCAACCGGTAGAAACAACGTTCACCGTTGCGACCAAAGCGCCCGAGACCATGCTCTGGTTAGACTGGAATGAAAACGATTCCGATACGGTAACCCTGCACCTGCTGTCAAAATTGGCAATCGATCCGAGTGATTACTTACTCAATATTTATACCGAGGAGTTCGATACCGCTATCTCCGCGACATCAATCAAATTTCCCCCGGACGCTCCCTTCAGCAAACAAGACCTGGACCAATTCATTGCCGATAATGAATGGGAAGGAGTAAGGGACTATCCGTGGGGTGAGTATTACACCACAACCTTCACGCTTAATAACGAGATCCTCAACCGCAAAATACTGCTACAACTCTATGATAACTCAACCCTGCTCGACAGCGCGGTGCTGGGTACGGTACTGGTTTATGACGACCGCTTACAAACCTTTACTACCGACGACGGAACCACTCTCGTTTTCCAGGAAAACTCATTCCACGACCAGAGCACCGGAAACGATATCACGACCGACCTTTCATTTTTCAGCTGGACGGAAGAACGCCAGAACGATCGTACTGAAGAACTCAAAACAGCCGCCAGGGCCAGCCAGGGTCTGGTCAAGATAGCCAAAGGTTATGAGATGCAGTTCGCCGGGTTGCCGGTGGGAGTAACGGCCGTTACTCTCACTCCGGAGGTCGCGGTCCGTCTTCCTTATACTAAGAACCAGAGTGGTACGGTGACCGCTCTTGATGGCGTCACCGAGGTCAATTCGAATCAATTGGGAGTCTTTATATGGAATGACACGACAAACCGTTACGATTTCGGCGGTAGTAATTTGCTTACGGTAAGTACCGACTCCGGAACCGTCACGCTGGCGGAAGGCACCTTCGACAAGCTGGGAACCTTTGAGCTCCTGGCAGATACGGTAAATCCTACCATCACGTTATTCCCCGATCCGGGAGAAACACTGGACTCCGGAGAAGAACTGCATTTCGATGTTTCGGAGAAAGGCTGTCCCATCAATACCCAGAGCATTCTGCTCCAGGTTAACAATCTGAACAGCATCCATTTTTACAAAACGATAGATGATATGAACGGTGAGATATTCTATGTGCCCGCGGGACCTCATTCGGGAGCCACGGTGACAATAACGCTGACGGTGCCCGATTCCTGCAGCAATAGCGCCCAGTTCAGTCGATCGTTTCTCCTCAGGGAAGCTTTCGGAATCAGGTACACGCTTCCTTACCCCAATCCCGTCCGGACAAACAATATCACCATCAGGTACGTCCTTACCCAGGAAGCAGACGATGTTATCATCGAAATTTACGATCTCAACGGCGACCTAATGGAAGAACTTAACGGCGGTACTGCTGCCACTTTCAACGAAGTAGTGTGGAATCTGACTGATTACGGTGGCACACCGGTCCCCAACGGCAGTTACATCTACCGGGTCATGGCTACCCGGCTGCAGGAAACCTTCAAAACAACAGGGAAGTTGAGTATCCTGAGATGAATCAAGTAACGCGGATGATGACAAAAACCGGTTTGCCGGCCGCAGCCGCCGCGGTCCTGCTGATGATCTGCTTTACCTGCTCCTCACGAGTGATGGGTGCACCGACACCCGCCGCTTATTTGCGCCAGGGAATCGGTGCCCGGGCTCTGGGTCTTGGAAACGCTTTCGTGGCCGCAGCCGACGATGGGACCGCTCTGTTTTGGAATCCGGCCGGCATCGGTCTTGGAAACCGAATAGAACTGACGACCAGCCATGCCAATCTGTCCGAAGGCCGTAAGCACGACAATGTTTCTTTCGCCTATCCCGCCGGCAGATTCGCACTGGCCGCCGGGTACATCTTCTTCGGACTGGAGGGGATACCACATACCGAGCTGAATACCTCAAAAATCATTGGATATCACAACGGTTTGCCGGTCTACGATATTACAACCCTCGGCTACTTTGACGATAAGCAACACTCCCTGGTTTTCGGCGGATCGTACCAGTTTCAGCCAACGCTCCGGTTTGGCGGCAGTCTAAAACTCTTGAACCACAAGATACTGGATAAGAGCGCCACTGGGTATGCGTTGGATCTTGGAGGACTCTGGAAATGGAACGACGACCTGACCCTGGGACTCAGCTTCAGGAACCTCATGGGAACCCTCAAGTGGAACACCGCCAGCAACAAGGAAGAAGAAATTAAATTCATCTCGACAGTTGGAGCGAGCTACCGTGTCTTAGACTCGCTGATGGGCAACCTAGATATTTTCACCGAAGGTGATAACCGGTTCGACTTCCGTTTAGGCGCAGAGTGGCGGCCCATGAAAGGACTGGTGGCCTTGAGAGCCGGGCTCGACCAGAGCCAGCTATGCCTGGGCGCTGGTATATCTATGGGTTGGTGGAACATCGACTACGCTTTCGCCGACCAGAATATCGGGGACATTCATCGGCTCTCGATCAATCTCGCTTTCGACCGTGATTTTTTCCAGAAACCACCTGAAAAGCCGCGTCTTAAAACCCGAGAGGTTCCGGGTATCGAGATCGAAACGCTACCACCTGTATCCGGTGAACCGGTCCCACCATCACCAGCACCCGGTGAGCCGAAAATATCAGTTCTTCCTGAACTCATTGCCCGCCAGGGAGATTATCTCATCGGCAACACTCCGGTAATCCGGTTATTTATCAAGGAGGCACCTTCAGGGGTGCCGCTGGTAGAGGCCCCGTTCATGTTGGAAAAAGCCGGGCTTCTGACCACCCTGGATCAAAAGACTGGACTTATCACCGCGGCTCTCGGAGCAACGGGAACCGGCAAAACGGTCAACTATTCCGCTGCCCCTGAACTGGTGCAGATGGAGGTGGGCAGCTTCAACGTCCTGGTCGATCGGACCAAGTGGATTGTAATGCAGGCGGTGCCCGAATACCATGACGACGTATTGTTCCTGCCGCTTGAAGATATCTGTCGGCTGTTCAAGCTGGCCCTCACCAAAGCGACGAAAGATATCTACCGCTAAGTCTCAGGCTCATGGAACGAAACTCTGTCGAGCAAGCGTTTTGCGCAGCAACAGCGCAGCGAAGGCTGACCACAGGGCTGGACGGAGAGACACTGTTACTGGACAATGCAGCGCTGATGATTAGGATCGGATGGACCTCGTAGCAGGCTGGTTCGTCTTTAACGTCCTTTTTCCCACAACAGTGTCTGTTTCTCAATAGTGTCATCCTTCCACCCTCCAGCAAGAAAGCGTAGAAAGTATGGTTGTTGGAATAATAACAATGTCAGATGGTTGACAGTATCGGTTTGGAATAATTAGAATATGTTTTACAATTTAGTTTTTCGGAGGAGTACATGTACACGAGCGCCGCACAACTGGAAGAGTTTGTTCAGACGGTTTTTGAAAAAGAGATGCTTGATCTCCAACTGGGAAATATCCTTTGGAGGATTAAGCTCCTGCAAGGGAAGAAATTTATCGACTATCCCAACTCCGACACCTTGACGGACATCTTCGCCACCGTTCACAAAGACGATCAGCTCTCGAAATCTTTTCTCGACCTCATGCAGAACAGGGTGGAGTGGGACCAGGAGAACGAACCGTCGCCGGGAATCTGTCTAACGGTCTCAGCGCTGTGTTTCTACACCCTGATAAAGCTCGGGTTTTCCGGGTTGGCCCTGGAGAGTTTTATCACCAGACTGCAATCTTCCAATTGCATTCTCCGGATCATTTCCGACCTTCTGCAGGAAGATGTCCGGCACTTCGACAGCCTCCAGCTGGCTCTTCTTCACGAAGGGCTCAAACGAATGGAAGTCAGTTCCAACCTGGAAAAAGAGAGAGCCACAATTATCTCGAACCTGGTAACCAAGCGCTATGAGCTTCTGAAAAAACAGATCAGAAACATCAATGTCGAGATTAACTATGACAAGAAAACAGTCATAGAGAAGATTGCCATCTTCGATTTTGACCAGAAATACATTCAATTTCTGCAAGAGCTGGACCTCTTCATCACCCAGGAAACCGCTGATATTATCGAATTCACTATGATTGAAAAGTTCCGGGTTTTCATGGAAGGCTTCATTCATGAGCTGGCTGCACGGCTGTCCGGGATATTGAAAACTCCACTCGTTCAGGAAAAAGGCGAAGACCGGACCATGGCGGCGCTTGAGTATCTGAACCTGTACCTGGGGTTGTCCGAACGAGATAATATATTCATCTGTTCGTTTATCGATCTGTTGCACGCCGAAGGGGGGCAGGTTTTTCTCTCGTCCCGTGACTTTTTCAGGCTCATCAGGAACATTGCCATCGAGATCGCCCTGCTGCTGGTAAAGAAATACGAGATGATCCTGGACATTAATGAAATCAACCGTAAAGTAGGATAAAGCTCTGGCCTCTACATCAAACCAGCCATCGAAGCACTGAAAGTGTCGTTGGAGAAGAGGAAATCCAGCAGGTTACGGTACATTTCATGCTTAAAGGGAGCACTCAGGGTGCTGGCGTGAAACAGGAAAAGCCGCTCGACATCAGCTACTGCATACCTTACATCATCGAGTTCAACCGTATCCCGAGCCGCCAGGGAAGCCCGGGCTTTCGCGTACCAGCGCAGCAGCGTCCAGGCCATTAAGATGATCGCCGTAGCCTGAGCCAGACTGCTGCCCACCAACAGATCTTTACGGAAGAGCACGTGGCTGAAGAAGCGAGTCAATTGCGGTTCATATTTACGGATGTCAAAGACTATCTTTTCCAGTCGTTGAAGCGGTATTCCCTCCGGGAAGGACAGAGTAGAGGGCGTCCCCAACGACAGTAAAAACTGCGGGAACAATCGGAGATACCGTATCCTGTCTCGCGTAGTTGGATTAACACCGAGCAATGTCAGGCTTTCCGGGTAAAGTAGAAACGGCGTCCGGAAAAACCTCTCGAAGAACCGACCACCATGCTGGTTGGCAGCCATTTTAAGAGCATCTTCTGCCAGAGCGGCAAAAGGAAAATCTTTGTCTAAATAATTTTGTCCGAACATACTCAACTGTCGGGTAACAAAAAAGTGTACAGCCAACAAGCATACCGGAATTATGCAGCCCTCATCAGTCATAATTGTATCAAGAGTTTCTTCCAGCCGGTGAAATATCGACCACGGGACCGTCCACCCGGTCCTGATAGGAACCTCTTGTTCCAGAGCCATGGGCAGACGTCGTGACAGCAAGGCTTCGCGAAGCAAGTCTTCTTCCTCGAACGGACGGTTGTCGTCATCAAAAACCGACGGGCAGTAAAAGGAGTAGCCTACCGCGGCGCCATCAGGTGTCTTGATCAATCGGTAGGGAAACATACGGCATGGTAACGGTTTAGCCTCGAACCCCACGTGGCGATGAATCAGGCACAAACCGTCATCCTCGAGAAAAATACAGGCACCGGCGGAGTCTCGGGCCAGAGCCGGCTGCTCCCGGGTCTCACCAGGCGGCGTAACCATCCGGATCACGGAGACATCTTTGAGACGATCTGCCGCCTGGCTCCAGTCGATGGCTTCAAGCCGCTTTATCTCGGCCTCACAGAGATAAATAGTCCACTGCCGGCAGCACACCCCGCATGCCCGGCAATTAAAGCTCTTCCGTTCCTGGAAAAGAAAGCGGGTCTGTTGTTTTTGAGCACGCCGTTTTCCTTTTCGTTTTGACATGGCTTAATTGTAGGATTAACAGAACTGCCCGGTCAACTCGCTGAAACGTATCCTAACCTGCTTTTGACGGACACAATCTGTCCGTCTGGCTTTTAAGAAAGGTCAATTTGTGTTCGGCCAGAAATATCATTCGTCGAGCCCTTTCTCCTATTTAGGGCCTGTTTAAGCAGTTTTTAGCCATATTCCATGTATTGGCACGAAGTTCGCTTTAAAAACTATCCGGATGAAAAAAGTAGAACCAGGCTCACCTACTCAAAATCCAATGTGGCAGGTCAAAACAGTAAGGATATGATGAAGACATGAATCACCTCGACACGACGGTCACGGATGACAATAGATCCAGGTACGCTATATTCTGCATTGATGATGACCCGTTTATCAAACGCCTCATCTCACGAGTATTTAGAAAGAGCAATTTTGATGTGAGAACCATGTCTACCGCCGAAGCCGCTTGACCCACAAGAACTCTTGTTCAGCTCAGGCAACGCAATTGCTGACTGGCCAAGCAAAAAAAATTATTGGACGACTTAAATCACTAATATAGCACTGAAAGGAATTAATATATTGATCCAGGAAGGGTACAATCACATGCTGGCCGAGGAAACTTTCATGATCTATTTTTATGGGACTGATGAAGAGATCAGGCGATACCAGCTTCTCACCGGGAACATACACCATGAACTGGGAGCTATCGAAACGCTTCTGAGCCGAATCAAGAACCGATACCACTACCAGGCCTAGCCTGAGCCGCTATTTTTCAAATTACCTTATTACTTTCGCTTAACCCGAGTCGTGATTCTTTGGCTCTCACCTGGTTTTAAGGAGACGCTCTTCTTTAAGTCTGGATAGAAGGGGCTTTTTACTACAACCTTTGCCTTCTCAGCGAGTGGATTGTGAACCTCTATTTCAATATTGCTGTCTTTCTCGGAAAGCAGAGCCAGCCTGATTTCGCTGTTGTCGCAGGTAAGCAAATTACCAATCACGAAACTGCGTTTTTGAGATGTATCTATGGTCAGGTATCCGGTGCTGTTAGCGGGACACACGCCGATTCTTCTTAAACTTCCCGTGGTGCGGTCTTGCATACCGGCATCCCAGTGGGAATTCAATTTAGTGATACACAAACCGAGCTCGTTGGGAAGCGGTGCCTGACTGATGTTCCCTTCAACATAATAATCCCCGGCTTCCAGCACCGGAAGACAGATTGTTTCCAAAACACTTCCGTGAGAGAGTTCTATCTGGTATGCCGGAGGTCCGTCGAGACCATAGAGCTTCGATATCAGATCAAATCCTTCAGTACCAGGCTCTCCCGGCCGACCGCGAACAACCAGAAACCGCTCCTGTACCGTATCCCCGGCCGCTGCCGGCCAACTCGGCATCTCGTGACCAATCAGCAAACCTCCTCCATCAATGAGAAAATCATAGACGCCGTCTGAAAGAGGAAATACAGCGGCCGAGCCATAGAAATCGGGTCCGACCGAGACGTATCGTCTTTTTTTAACTTCTCCCCGTACGGTCTGGGAACGTCTTCTGGTCACCTTTTGTCCCTCTTCATCGAAGTACGTAGACTGTAGAAACGACTGTTTCCATCTGTTTTTTTCACGGATGTTCAAGGTGATGAGCTCAAAGCCTTTTTCATTGCCGAAAGAAAAATCTTTCTTGTATGTGATATCCGACTCTACGAACATCATGGTGTAACTGTAGGGCCGCGGATTGAACATGGTGAGCCGTACGCGGGTATCTGCAAGACTCGTGACCACCGATGGATTTGTCATCTCCAGGTAGTTATCGATAATGCCCACATCGCCAGAGGAAAAAACGATCTCCCTCCGGGCGACGGCGCTTTCCTGCTTGTTTTGAGAATCTAGAATCCGGGGAGAAAAATATGTCTTGAACCCGTTGGGAATTACCTCGAATCCCTGTGGCATAATTTCCTTGAGCGGCGCCATGATATTGCCGCCGGCTTCGTCACTGGCGGTGGGTATGACCAAACCAGTCGGCAAGGAGACGAGTTTTCTTTCCTGATCGACTATCGACATCCAGGCGGTAGTATTTTGCCGATCATCGTCCAGGCACAGCTTCTGGCGGATATCAAAAGTCCATAAGCAAGAAGATATGACTTCTCCGCCGGCGGCATCTTTCACCACCATAGTGAAATAGTGCTGTTTCTCATGGCGGCCGATCAACTCGAACGAAAATGTTTTCTCTGATGGTCTGAAGACCCGGTAGATATCCCGGCCATCATAGATGATTACCTCTGAAAGTATTTGATCTGACGAAACATCGAGGGAGAGTCTCCATTCTTCCTCTCGAGCCGCCTTAACTGCATTTTTTATGTACCACACATTAATACGTGGTCCACTGGAGACATACACTCCCCGGGGGTTTTCTTCTCCCCTGGACGTAAACATCTCGGGAACCCGGGTTAGATCATTACACCGGACGTAGTTTAAGTAGTTTTTTATCAAACTCAATTCTTCTGGATCTTGAATCCTGTGACTGACGATTGGGGCAAGGTTATACGTGTTGGCCTGGAGAGACAGGTAGTCATCCAAACTCCTGGTAATCAGCTGTATCCCGTGGGAATACGAAACCACTTCCAACCCGTTATAGTTCGTTTGGAACCAGGGTTTAACAGGATTTAAAGCTGGTGTCATGATAAAGCTCGGCGGTGCGCCCAGGGCCTTGGAAATGGCGGTCGGATTTCCCTTCCCTTCTTTATTGAAACATTTAGTGGGAGGCCACTGTTTAAAGCCGAAAACGATGTATGAGTTGTCGCTTTTCATATCCTTATAACTCAAACCGGGGATGGCCAGGAATTTCTCTCCGGAGTACTTGATACATTCCGATACCAGGTCGTTCCATTTTTCTTGGGTCATCAAGGTATAATCTTCAGTGAAGACGATAAAATCGTATTCCAGATCCATGGCCTCCCGGGCGTACTCCGACACGCTCCCGTTACCGCTTGAGTGGGAACTCGATATTCCGATTATTCCTGAATAGGTATTGGTAATATCAGCTTTTGGACGGCGAGCGGCTTCCGGTTTACGAAACCCTATAGCAGTTAGTTGTTCGTAAATATCACCCGGGGGAACAGAGAGTTCATCAGCTACCCTGGATGAAGCCTTAACTCCTCCCAAAGCACCGGAATCCAGAGAAGGTTCTCCCAACCAGTTGTAGATATTCAGCAACAAACTGAATCCTCTTCCCTTGGTAATACATACTTCCTCCCAAACAGGATGGTGAGGATCGGTAATCCAGAAACTCGGGTGGGCGGAAAAGAGTACGACTCGTCCCTGGGTATACGACCGACAGGCAACCATGGGCGGCTCTGTATCATAGGTGCCCGCCGTCTTTTGTTTTCCTGAAGAAAACGACGTACTATTTCCTTTGACCAGAGGTTTCCAGGAGGGGCCCAGTTTTAGGGCGGGTGTTCCGAAACCAGATTCTATTTCCTGTGCACAGTACCACAGTTCCCATACTCCCGAGGTCACCGGATGGCGTTCAATCGTCGTGGTGGAGGCGAAATCAAGAAAAAGATAGTCTCGTTGATGGTAATCGATAGCTTTATCAAGAATTGCTTCATGAAGTATCTTGGCGGACAGGGGTTCAAGAAACCGGTTGATAGATGTTTCTGAGTGGGCATAGCTTCCTCCCATGATAAAAATTCCACCGCCTTCTTCCAGGAATCTCATCAAAAGAGGGAAAGCAGGCTGGTAAACCTTATCGATATATTCCTGGTTTTCTTTCTTCGGATGCCATGTCAAAACCAGGACATTGTAGTTCTTCAGCTTTTCCCAGGTAATGTCACCATAGCTGCATGAATCTACCTGGTATCCAAACAGTTTCAAGTCCTTCCGGTACTTCGGTTCGATACTATATTTAAGGTCAAAGAGCTCAGATCCGCTGATCACCAGAATATCCGGTTTTTCGGTTCTTATAGTTTTCTTCTCTTCCTCTTCCGGTTTTCCGCCGGCACCCCGCCAGGTAAAAACGAAGAGCCTGTTGAGCAGTTTGGTCGCGTGGTCCTGTTTTCTCTGATCATAGGCATCTTGCATCTTACGGACCATTTCATATGCTTCTTCAGAATCAAAACTTTCGTTCTTCTCCAGGATCTGTATCCATTCAAGCAACAGGCCGGCCCGGTGAAGAAAATTATCCATCGAGGCAGGTGTTTCCTTCCACTCTTCCACCAGATTTTCAAACTTATCTTTTCCCGTTTCCACGACATCAATTCGGGAAACAGCTGCTTTCAACCGGATGTCCCGTTCCCGCCAAAAGGCTTCAGGATCATCGGCCAGAAGCAGTTTAAAACGTTTCATCTCTTCATAGAGTTCAGTCGCCCTGGAACGCAGTTCATCCGGCGAGTCTTGCATCATCTTCTTAAGTTCCTGCCACTGGTTGGGATCGAAATCCTCCAGAAAAGACATCAGCTCAAAAAACTCTTCTCCGTCAATCAGCGAATGTCCGTATCGTACCTGTCCCCGGGCTACGGACCGCTGCCATACCAGAGCATCCAGAAAAACCAGAAATAGCCCGGCTGCCAGCAGTAATGCTATTGTGTGCCGTTTCACGATAGTATTCCCTACTCCTCCATGGTTTCCCGGGTTAGTCAGCCCGCTTGTTCTGTA
Source organism: uncultured bacterium (assembly GCA_964593455.1). Classification (GTDB taxonomy): domain Bacteria; phylum Muiribacteriota; class CAYSPT01; order CAYSPT01; family CAYSPT01; genus CAZQHK01. The sequence continues at coordinate 17,021 of CAZQHK010000001.1, read as the reverse complement.
ATCCGAAGTTTTCAATCAGATCGTTGAATTTTATTGTATCATATTGTAATTACCCGAAAAATTCACAAATCTTCGTAGCGAGGTAAAGAAACTAAACGGTTTGTGAATTATTCAGGTTACATGATAGTACCGAAAGTGAGGATATCATACTGGTGATAAAACACCTTTCTGACACCAGGAAAACCCTCGGGTACACCGCCGAATCACTGACATGCGAGTATCTTAAGCGCAGAGGGTACCGTATTTTACAACGCAACTACCGCTGCCGTTTCGGCGAAGTTGATATTATTGCCTTGGACGGAGAAGTGTTGGCCGTCATCGAAGTTAAAAGTCTCTCCAGCGCTTTTCTGACCACACCCCTGGAAAAAATCGACCGGCGGAAACAGGAACGGCTATTCCGGATAGCCCAATACTATGTTCAGCAGAAACGGGAGACTTCGAAGAACATCCGGTTCGATGTGGTCTCTGTGGAGATGTCTCCCGGAGATACAAGCGATCATGTCATTCATCTGATCAAAGATGCTTTCAGAATGTATTAAGTGAAATATCCGGGGTCATGTCAAACGAGAACCTTCTCCATGGCAACATTTGTTAAACGATCGAACCTATCGCTAACAAATTGTGTGGCCTCGTCTTCTTTGACGGATAGAAAACCAACTCGCTTGAAAAAGCCTACGTTACCAGTCTCTTTGACGGTATCCAGGGTCAGGCGTTTGATTTTATGCCGCCGGGCCATGGTTTCCAGTTCATTGATCAGTTCCCGGGCGACACCTCTTAACCGGCAGTCGGGGTGAACAGCCAGCCCCAAAAAATGGAGGGAATCTGTTTCTATACGGTATTCTACGGTCCCAATAAGGCGGCTATCAATGATAGCTACCAACCGTTTGAGAGAGTGATAAATCTGTTTTTTGAAATCGATGGTTTCTGGAGTTGGCCGGTAGCAGGAACGAAGCTCGCGAAACGCCAATTCGCTTACCTCTTCAGCCGGTGAAAGATCGTTCTCCAGGGCCTCCCTGACAACGATTCGGGCTTCATTCATCTCAGGCTTTCTTGTTGACGGTGTAAATAAAAACCAGCACCTCGGCGATGACCTTGTAGAGTTCAGGCGGGATCTCCTCACCGAGATCGATCCGGTAGAGCACCTCCACCAGATCGGGATCTTCATACAGAGGGATGTCATGATCCGTGGCCACCTCGATGATCTTCCTGGCCACTTCACCTTTGCCCTTGGCCAGAACCCGTGGAGCATCTTTCGATGGGTTATCCGGGTGAAAGTCATAATCGAGAGCCACCGCCGCCTCGATCTTATCTTTACCGTCCCTATCAGCCATCGTTTCTCCTTAGTTCCTCACCGTGCCTACGCTTCCGCGATAATAATAAGATATAAAATCAAGATGCTAATCGAGATTTCTCTTCCTCAATCTTCTTCATACTGCCATGAACCGGAAATTATCCACTATTCGTCGCGAGGCGGTGGAAGTAGATATGAAATCTAATCATCTCCTAAATCTCCCACCTTACTTTCTACGCTTCTTGCTTGAGGGCGGGACCACCCGGTCCACACTACACCTCAATGTTCGCACTGGCGTAGCGTAAGCTTCTACTTCCCCCCCACCCTCTGAATTCCTGGTGTAGAAAGTCAGTTGTGTGATTGTGATGGATTATTTCAATTCTCAATCTCCTAAATCTCCCACCTTACTTTCTACGCTTCTTGCTTGAGGGCGGGACCACCCGGTCCACACTACACCTCAATGTTCGCACTTACCTTCGGAGGAATAAACCAGCCTCCGCCCGGGTAAAAATCTCAACCTCTCTCTGTTTCTGAAATCATCCGTCGCCGCAGCAGAATAGTGGATAATTTTCGGTTCACTATATAATCACATCGATTCCCGATAACCGTTCCGGCTCCACCGGATGACCCCATTCAAACGCATCTATCTCATCACGCACCGCCAACCTGGTGGCCATGGAACTCACCGAGTATCCTTGTTTTTCCAGCCCCACTTTGAGTGAAACAATTTCGTTATCCACCAGTGTCCGGACATCGTTCGACTCCACCAAAAACCGCAGCGATACCGTTCCGCCCAACACTTTGACGTCCACCCGCAGGCTCCCCAGTTTTGTCATGTGCAGGAGAAACGCTATCTGGACGTCATTGGGATCGATACGGTTTCCTTTCTCCCGCTCTTTCCTGGCGCCCACCCGAATCTGTGCGTCTCCCAGACCGTCCGGCAGCTGCAGGGGGATTTGAAAAGCAAAATAATCGACAGACGACGAACTGGCAATCTTCTGCCCTGTCAAAGCCTTGGAAATATCTCCCGCCAGTTTCGCTGACTGCAAAGCCAGTGTTTGCGGTTCCCCGTCCAAACGGGCAGCCAATGCCTGGAGTTCTTTTCCCACTCCCAACAGTGTTCCCAGCAGGTTGGTTTTTCCGGCAATCTCGTTGATGCCGCTTTCACCCCGATTAATCAAACCGGCAGCCATCTTCCTGATCTGATCAAAACCGATGGCTTCCATAAGCGCGGGCAGCCGCCAGGCAATATCGGACGCACCCAGCGCCGGGTCGGCCACCGATGCGTTGAGGGTAGCCTGGAAGCGGTCCAGAAAAGCCGTCAGCTCTCCGGAAGGAATTCCCCCGCTTCCCTGGAGTTGTCCCAGCAGATTCTGCAATTGACTGAGGTTCTGCCCCAGGTTACCCGACCGGAAAAGATAAGAAGCCATTATATCTTTGATTTGCGGTGTAATCGGAAGATCAAACGCTTTAAGAAAACTGACCAGCTCCGCATCCTGCGAGACCGGCAGGATATCGCCTTTCACCTTGCCGACAACCTCGGCAATAGTTTTGAAATCCAGAGGCTGGTTGAATTTCATTAGCCCACGGACGATACTCTGGCTTGTCTCATTGACAGGCAGCTTTAGATTCTCGAGGATATCAGTTACATTCTTGTCGGTAACAAAGATCGGGTTGGAGTCGCCGTCGCGCGACACCAGCTTGATGAAGACCTGGTCATCGGTAACCCTGGTCACCAGGGCGTTGATTGTTTCTCCGGCTTTCAAAGCCACGGTCGTTTCCGCCAACAGCGGAATGCCGTTGAACACTCCCACAGCTTTACCGTCGTAGAATCCGAGAATTCGGCCGGTCACCTGCTGGCCTGGTAGAAGCTGTCCCCGGTACTCCGGGGGAAGACGCATGGGGAAACTTGCAGCTGGGCCTTCGATACCGCCGGAGAAGGCCATGGAACCTCACTCCTTCTCAATTGTTAACTGGTTGCAAACCTGGGTGACGGGAGCAAATGTAACCCTGTGTACTGTGGTCGGTCCCTGCTCTCCCAGGGCTTTGATATGACTGCGGGTACCGTAACCTTTGTTCTGACGAAAACCGTATCCCTGATGAACGATATCCAAATCTTCCATGATCCGGTCTCTGATGACCTTGGCCACCACCGACCCGGCAGCCACGGAAGCAGATTTGCGGTCGGCCCGTACCATCACCCGGGCCGGGATATCGACATCTTCCAGGGTAATAGCGTCCAGTATAAGCAGATCGGGGACCATGTTCAGGTCGGACAAGGCTTCTTTCATTGCGTATTTAGTGGCTTTTAGAATATTCAAAGAGTCTATGTCTCGGTTACTGATGATCCCCACCCCGATAGCCAGGGCGCGTTTCTTGATTTCGCGGAAGACGAGTTCCCGGTTCTTGCGCGTCAGTAACTTCGAATCTTTCAGCATGGGTACATAGGTTCCGGACTTGAGTACAACCGCTCCGGCCACTACCGGGCCGGCCAGCGCGCCCCGCCCGGCTTCGTCGATACCGCATACAACCCGGTAACCGAGCCGTATAGCCGCTTTTTCCAGACGATACATTCTGGCCACACGGTAGCGGTCGTACTGCATAGACTGTCCTCTCATAGTTCCACCTCCTGGGGATCGGATGGTTTACCGATTATATGTACTACCGCCACCAGCACCACTGTGCCCACAGCTATTGAAATAAGAGGGGAGACACCGAGTCCCGCAGGCAGGTACCCGATCAGGGCGGCGATGCAAGCCGCTGTCATTGAATAGGGAATCTGTGTTTTAACATGATCTATATGGTCGGCCGCCGAAGCCATGGAAGACATGATGGTCGTGTCCGATATCGGAGAACAGTGATCGCCGAAAGTCGAGCCGGCCAGTACACCACCAATAGAGGCCAGAAGAACCTGGTTCATGATAAGCGGATCGGTCCCCTCCGAAGCACCCATGCTGTATACTACCTGGATCACCATGGGAATGAGAATCCCCATGGTTCCCCATGAAGTTCCGGTGGCAAATCCGATAAAAGCAGACAGTATAAACACCATTACCGGTATCAGAGCCAACGGGATATGGCCCTGGCAGAGTTTAGCTACCGTCTCCGCCGTACCCATATCGCCGCACACCTTGCTCAAACTCCAGGCCAGTATCAAGATAACCACGGCCATGAGCATGGATTTGGCCCCGTCAAGCCAGGCTTCCAGACATTGTCCCAGAGACAGGACTCTCTGCCAGAGCACCATCACTGCAGCCAGGCAGCTGGCCAGCACGGACGAGACGAAAAGTACCGCGAAAGAGTCTGCAGACCCGAAAATCTTGCCCATATATTCCAGGGCGGAAATGGAGGTAAACGCCTCCGGTGAGGCGTCCGCATACAAATTAACCCACCCGCTCCACAACAATCCTATCAGTACCGCAACCACCAAAAATATTACTGGTACAAGCGCATTGTACCACTGGCCGGCTTCTTCATCGAGATCTTCGTCTCCCACCGTGGTGCCTTCATTGAAAGACACTGGTTTCGCTCCATCAGCCAACACCTTACCGGTTGAACGCGCCCGGCGTTCCGCTTTAAGCATCGGCCCATAGTCCCTGAGTGTAATACTGATCAGGAACACCAGCATCAGGGCAAACAAACTGTAGAACCTGTAAGGAATGGTTTGGATGAACGTCACGTAGGCGTTCATTTCAATTCCGAGTTTTTCAAATCCATCCGCCATGAGCCCGACCTCATAGCCGATCCAGGTGGAGATAAGAGCCAGACTGGCCACGGGCGCCGCGGTAGAATCGACGATATAGGAAAGTTTTTCACGAGAAATCCGCAGCCGGTCGGTAAGCGGCCGCATGGTGTTGCCGACGATCAGCGTGTTGGCGTAATCGTCGAAAAAAACAATCACACCCATCAAACTGGTAGCTACCTGTCCGGACCGGGGAGTCTTGGCGTATTTCATCAGTTTCCGAACGATGCCCCGGGTCCCGCCGGAGCGGGACATGATTCCCACCAGACCAGCCAGACACAGGCTGAAAAGAATGATGTATGCATGGTCCCGGTCGGCTAGTGCCGATACCACATAGGTATCAAGCGAACGGTAAAAACCGACGAACGGACTCCAGATAGGATGACACCCGGCCATGACAGCAGCGCCAATCCAGATTCCGAGAAAGAGCGAGAGAATAACCTGCTTGGTGATAAAAGCCAGGAGAATGGCCAAAACCGGGGGGAGCAACGACCACCATCCCATTACACTCACCCTTTCGTTAAAGCTTTCTCCTCGCGAGATCGGAAAATATGGTAGCTTCGTAGAATGTCTACCGCCCGCTGGAGTTGAACATCAAAGACCGGAACTTTGACCATCATCTCGCCGGTCTTCTCATCTATTTGCATGAAACCGTTCTTCTCCTTCTTCAGGATTTCCTTTTTTTTCTGGGGACTCAATCTGGGCTGTTTCACCGGTATATCCGGTTCGATACCCTCGTTGTGAATGCACGCTCCGGAAGGAGTGTAATACCAGGCAGTGGTAAGTGCAATAGCCGAACCACCACCGATCTCCATTACCGTCTGAACACAGCCTTTACCGAAGGTCTTGGACCCGAGCGTCAGTCCGCGCCGGCTGTCTTTGATTGCTCCGGCCACGATCTCAGAAGCGGAAGCCGATCCTTTATTAACCAATACCACCAGCGGGAAATTATGATGAGCCTGATAATATGACGAGTAGACTACTTCACGGTCACCACGGCCTTTGATGGTAACTATATTGCCCTTGGGAACAAAGAGACGGGAGACTTCAACCGCGGCATCGAGCAAGCCTCCGGGATTGTTACGAAGATCCAGTATGACTCCCTTTGGTTTTTCTTTATCTACTTTTTTCAACACGTTTTCAAGATCAGTGGCGGTAGTCTCGATAAACTGAGTTAAACGGATGTACTGAACATCGTCGCCGATGCGGCCGTTTTTCACACTTTCAATCTTGATCAGAGCCCGTTCGATCTCGAACTCCAGCAGATCGTCTACCTCTTCACGTTTCACCGTTAAATTAACCTTGCTGCCCTTGGGGCCCCGGAGAATTTTGATCGACTCAGGCAAGGTAATGTCCCTCACTTCGTCACCGTTGACTTTCATGATAATGTCTCCGGCCTCTATGCCGGCCTTAGCGGCTGGCGTGCTGTCGATGGGGCTGATAACCACCAGGTGCCCGTCCCGTACGGAAATCATAATTCCCAGGCCGCCGAACTCTCCGTCACTTTCTGTCTGCATTTCCTTATAGGTCTCCGGATCGAGGAACCGGGTGAATTGATCGTCCAGAGAAGCCAGTAGTCCTTCAATCGCCCCGTAGATCAATTCCTTATCTTGAACGGGCTCGTCTACAAAGTGTTCCTTTACCAGATCGTACACCCGGTGTACCGTCTCAAGTTCACGGAGATTTTGATATTGAAGACTTCCGGCTGACGCAGCCGTACCCCAGACAACGCAGATCGACAGGCATACCGCGATCGCTTTTCTCCCACTGCCAATTCGTCCGAACATATCCTTCCCCTTCCTGCTACCGCAGCCACTTTAGCGGGTTTACGCAGTTGGTCCCTTTTCTCACCTCGAAATGGAACGCCTGATCGGAAGTCACTCCGATCTCGTCACCTGTTTTTACTTCCTGGTTGATACGAACCATGAAATCATCGAGCTTGGCGTAAACCGTAGCCAGGTCGCTTCCATGTTCTACGATAACAAATTTTCCATATCCCGTCATTCTCCCCTTATAGAGCACGATCCCTTCAGCGGCAGCCAGCACGGGTTGACCCGGAGAAGCGTGCAGATCGATACCCGCGTTAAACCGCGGTGTACCGAAAGCCGGATCTACTCCCTGGCCGAAAGGAGAAACGACCATATTGATATTCCCGATAGGCCACTCGAGCCGGTCAACTTTTTTCCGGCGTTTTTCAGTGATAACCACTTTCTTCTTTCGGGCTTCCTCGAGCAGGCGATCTTTTTCTTCCTTGAGCTTTTGCAGCATCTCCACCAGCTCGCCAGCCGCTTTTCGGTTTTCTTCAGCCCGGGTGATCAATACCTCTTTTTTCGTTTCAATCCTCTTTTTCAGAAGGTAAACCTCGGCTTTTTTCTTTTCCAGGCTCTCGAGTTCCGAGGTTCTTTTCTCTTTGAGATACATGATTTCCTGCCGCCGCAGTTTTTTCTGTTCCCGTTTTTCTTTAACCAGGACCAGCGATTTTTCTATTTCCTTGAAAAGCTTTACGTCGTCCTTTATCAAGCGCTTTAGTAGCTTGTAGCGCAAGGTGAAACTCGACATGGATTCAGATTTAAGGAGCAGTCCTATTTCTTCAATCCGGTTCCTTTTATAGATACGCTGCAAGCGGTCGGTGAGAATGTGGCGGCGGGACTCGAGCTCCTGCTCAGCATCTTTGAGGGTGTTTTCTATCTCGCTTAAACTTTCGTCGGCTTTTTCCAAAGCGTCGTTTGTTTCGACCTGTTCGCTTTTGAGCCGGGCTACCTCTATCTCAGTGCTCTTCAGGTTACTGATAAAACGGGTCAGCTCATCTTCCACCCGATTGAGTTGGGCTTGAATCTGCTGATCTTTTATCCGGTGCCGGTCAAGCTCCGGCTGCAAGGTTTCTATTCTCTCATCGACCTGGGAAGCCGTCTCTGACCGACAGTGGACAGAAGGAAAAATAAAAAGGACTGCCACCAGGGTTACAGCAGTCCACACGCGATCTTTAATCAGCGTATATCCCTCCTTAAAGTGGTCAAGGTATGGTCTGCAATGAACCGTCTACCCTTTCAAAAACCGGCGCACCGAAACGAAACTGCCGACAACCCCGAGAAATACGCCGAACAGAATCAGTTTTACCGACAGTCTCCCGACCAGCGCGGCGTCGATCTGTTGAGACAGGAAAGGGAAGATAAACTCGGCTTCGCGGATAAGAAACTGGTACGAAACGAACAGAATCAGAATAGCGATAACCGCACCGAAGAATCCCTGGAGCGTTCCTTCTATCAGGAACGGCCAGCGGATAAACCAATCGGTAGCTCCCACCAATTTCATAATTTCTATCTCATCACGCCGGGCATATACCGTCAATTTAATGGTGTTGGCAATGATCATAAGTGAGGCCAGGCCCAAAAGCGCTACCATACCCCAACCAAAGTATCTTATCATCCGGGTGAGCGCCAACATCTTGTCAACGATCTCCCGGCCGTAGCTCACATCATCAACCCAAACAATCCGTTCCAACCGGGCAGCGACCGAGGCGATATCTTTTCCGCTCTTGACCCGGACCTCGTACGAAGCCGGCAGGGGATTATCCCTGACGATATCAAGAATCTCGCTGTCTTCCTGCAGGTCATCCTGAAGCTTCAGGAGAGCCTCGTCTTTGGAAATGAATCCTACCTCTTTGACCTCGGCCCAGCTCTCTATCTGCCGCTGGAGTTGAAAACGTATATCTTCACTCATACCGTCGGTAAGGTAAGCGGTTATTTCCATCCGGGTTTCGAGATCGCCGGCAAAGGAGTCCAGGTTCCTGGCCATAAGAAGGAAGATTCCCAGCAAAAGCAGGGAGATGGTGACAATGGTTACGGACGCCAGACTCATCACCCAACTGTGGCGAGTGCTTCGCAGGGCTTCCTGAAAGAAATACCCGAGATTTCTAAGCACCGCCATAGTCGTAGACTCCCCTCTGCTGGTCTTTGACGATGCGGCCGTCGGTGAGAGCCACTACCCGTTTACGCATTCTGTCAACGATAGTCTTGTCGTGAGTAGCGAGAACGATTGTCGTACCTCGAACATTTATCTCCAATAATACTTTCATTATCTCCCACGAAGTGGTCGGATCGAGATTACCCGTTGGTTCGTCGGAAAGGATGATGGCCGGGTCGTTGACCAAAGCCCGGGCGATACATACCCGCTGCTGCTCGCCACCGGATAATTCCTGGGGGTACATGTTTTTCTTGTGCGCCAGGCCGACCAGCTCCAGCACCTTGGAAACCTGCTGCTCGATAATAGGACCGGTGATACCCATGACCCTGAGCGCGAACGCAACATTTTCAAAACATGTTTTGTGGGGAAGCAACTTGAAATCCTGGAACACGACTCCGATATTGCGACGCAAATAAGGCACCTTGTAAGGTTTCAAGCGTTCGATGTTACGGCCGTCGATGATGACCTGGCCCTCGGTAGGAGACTCATCTCTGAAAATAAGCCTGAGAAACGTCGTTTTTCCGCTGCCGGTAGGCCCGACCAGAAAAACAAACTCCCCTTTTTCAAACTCCACCGTCACATCGTCGAGAGCCTTCACACCATTATCGTATATTTTGGTGGTATGATACATCTGGATCATAGACATAGGTTCTTTTGGTCTCACTCCACATGAAAGCCGGAATTACCGCAATCTCAAGGACGTTATTATATCATAGAGTATTATAGACCACAAGACAGCGGCCTCAGCAACCGGTCCTTTGAGTCCTTTCTCTTCCAGTAAGCTACAGAGATAGAAAAAGTCTTTATTCGGTGATAGTCTGATTTCAAGCAAGTTTGTCATTCCTTGTTAACGGAATGACCACAACGATATAGACACTTTATTTACCCGTGTATCGTATTCCGCAAGACAGACTCATAGGAACGATGCTTCGCCTGATATTGGTTTGGCTACTGGAGTCTTCCTTCGCTCGGCTGTTTGCAAGCAAAGGCGCCGAGCTTGGCGGAGGGCTACACTACTTGTTTATCATCTCAATCTCATAATCTCGTTGAAGGCTAGGGCGGTATTTGGGAGCTTCCGGCACTCGGCTGTTTGCTGCGCAAAGGCGCCGAGCTTAATGGAGGTTATTCCGCCTCAATCTCAGCCTCTCCAAA
>CAZQHK010000001.1:0-6773 GCA_964593455.1 uncultured bacterium | reverse complement strand
GCAAAGGCGCCGAGCTTAATGGAGGTTATTCCGCCTCAATCTCAGCCTCTCCAAAGCCGATACATGATAGTGAATACCTGTAGTGTCATTCACTGAGGAGGAATACGTATGTCCAGATATTGGAAAACTGTTGTGGCCACTGTTTTGATGGCCTGTCTGGGAGTCGTGGTAGGTTGCAGTCACGGAGAGATTTTCGGGGTGGTAACCGGTGGGTTGCTGGGGATCAAACTTATTACCGACCGATCGGAAGACCAGGCTTATGATGACCTTGAAACCCAGGTTGGCAAGCAATATAATCTGGCCGGATATGTCTATGTCCCGGCCGCGGCGGCCAAAGCCGGGCAGGTTCAACCGCTGACCACCGTCAATGACACCCTGGTGGGTGAAGGTTACACGCCGCTGGCCGGTGCCACGGTCACCATGGATGGAACTAGCGTCAAGACCGTGACTAACAGCAGCGGTGCGTTTATCCTCTATGAACCGCCTTCGGGATTCAATACCTTTACCGTTAAAAAAGGAGCGACTTTAATCAGATTCTCTACGGATATCGCCATTACCGGCAACAATGGTGTAATCGTCAAAAAGAACAACACCGGAGTTGTGGAAACAGTGACCGGAGTGGGACTTTCGGATGACGTGTTCACCAGCGGCCAGGCTATCGGCGAAGTGCTTGATAGTTTTTACCAGTCTCTCGAGGCGGAACCGGCCGGGGAAGACGCCGCCGTCACCACCATAATGACCCTGGTTTCTCCCAGTTTCTCTTCTCAGACTTTCGGTTCCAATTCAGACGAGTTCAGAAACTACCTGCAGAACTTCTTTTTAACCTACAACGATGCGGAAATAACCCTCAACCAGGAACAGCTTTACGTTTCAGGGAGCACCGCCCGCTGGACCGCTCTGCGCCGACTGGAAGCCACCGTGGTCGCTACCGGGACTGATACCTTGCAGGATTCACACGTGGAACTGACTCTGACGCAAACTTCAGGGAATTGGAAGCTTTCAAAGATGGAACTCCTGCCTGCCACCGAACACCTCCTGAAACAGATGCAGTATTCCTACACATTTGAAGTGCAGGGACCATTCAATGGTTCAGTAGTGGTGGGAATTCCTATCGACCGCACCAACCAGGATGTGAGCGACATTTCTTTCTCACCGATTGATGGGGAAATCCTGACCGATTCGATGCACGGCAACCAGGCGGCGGTATGGAACAAAAACATCCAGGAATACGAGAATATCACTTTTACCGTCTCCTTCAATCTGAAAAACGTCGACACATTGCTCGGCGGCAAACCGTCCGGTGTGGGCACGGTTTATGATCAAACTTCAGCAATTTATTACCTGTACACCCGCTCTACCGATCTGTGCCAGTCCAGTAACGACTTGATCATCGCCGCTACCAGGAATGCCGTGGGTAGTGAAACCGGTCCTTACGAGCAAGCAGAGGCTGTTTACGATTACGTTTTGGATAGGTTGACGTTCGATCAGAGCAGCAATTTCTCCGATGCTCTTTCCGCTCTCTCGTCTTCCACCCAATCCTCAAGTGGTTATGCCACCTTGACCGTAGCGTTGATGCGGGCCGCAGGAATCCCCGCCCGCCTGTTGTACGGACTGGTGGACCTGGGAGAAGGAACGTTCAGTCTGGCCGGACAAACGGGGAGCTTCTATACTCTTAAACCTCATGTCTGGGTGGAGTTCTATCTTCCCGGAACAGGCTGGGTGGAATGTGATCCCGTCTTTGAAGATATATATTTAACAGACTTCTTCGGGTTCAGTTCCCGGTCCAGGATAATTTTCTCGGTTGGCGAGGAAAATTCCTTTTCCGGTACCAGCTTGCCCGACCGGGGACTCCAGACCGACGTACTATCACAACCGCTCACCAATCCGGCAAACGTTGAGAGTACCGTCAGATTGACCATCGCGTTTTAAGTTACCAGTCTCTTCTCGTTCCTTCCACGGTGATAGCTTCCAGCCGTTCAGCCGACAGATTGAACTTACTGGCTACATGCTGCTGGTACTGATCCATCAGTTTCAGTTTCAAATCAACTCTATCTTTCAACTGCTGCCGCGACCGGTCCGGTAGCTGTCCGGCCAAAACGGTGCTATCTATCCAACCATATCCACCATGAGAGACTTTCACATAATACCAGGGGACTTCCTTCAAGTAAGCAATTTTTACTATTTCTATGCTATTTCCGGCAGAAAGCTGCGTTAACTTTGTAACTCCAAACGAAGGATTATCGGGATTTAGTTCGGGCCTCATGTTCGTATTCCTGGAGAGTTTATACTGTTCACCTTTTTTAAGATGAAGATGAAGTGGTGTAGGATATTTATCCGACGCTTCCTCAGACGCTCTTTTTTCAAACCGTTGCAGTTCATTAAATATTTCCTGTCGGATTTTCTCGGAAAGCGGCCCGGTAGGTTTCTTAGTTTTCTGATCGGTAGAAATCGGCTCGTGAACGAGCTTCAGCTTATTGGTACGCTGGCGAAGACCCCGCATGTTCAACCGGGCTTCCAGGCAATCGGGATCGACCTCCAACGCTTTGCGGTACCACTTCTCTTTCTCGACAAGAGCCGAGCTCTCCACACCAAGCTGAGTGTATACTGCCGCCAGGTTTTCCCTGGCCCGCTTGTTTTCAGGATACGCCTCCAGAGACTTACGGTACCAATGAACTTTCTCGCCGATGGTCCCCGATGGCTGGTTGAATGCTTTGAGAAAATACACCTTGCTTCGGGCTTTGGCCACCTCCAGGCCGGAAGCTCCCAGTTCCTGGCCTTTATCGAGCTGTTCCAGGGCTTCGTTGTAACTTCCGCCATCACACAGAGATTCCGATATAACCATTCGGACTTCCGCTTCGTCCGGATAAAGAGACAAAAGAGACCTGGCCTCACGTTCGGCCGAGCGCTCATCATCCAGGGCCAACAAGACCCTGACATAATCAATTCTGGCCTCTAAAAAGCCGGGCTGCAAAGCGATAGCCCGTTCGGTCCGACCTTTCGCCATATGAGGCTGCCCCAATTTGAGATAAGTAATACCGAGCTTGTGATGAGCCCGTACATGAGAGTTATCCCGGGAGAGTACCTCCAGAAACTCGTTTTTGGCACGATCATACCAGCCCCGGTAAAGGTATATCTCTCCCAGGTAATAGTACCCGTCTATCAAAACCGGAGAGATTACCAGGGCATGATTAATTTCCGATTCGGCCTCATAGTATTCAGACTGCGAGCCCCCGATTCCGATCTTTTCCTCATACGAATACTTGGAGAGTAACGATGCCCCTCGAAGTAGATGAGCGTCTGCGTCTCCATCATCCTCCGCCAATACAATCCCCGCCTCTCCCAGAGCTTCGTTATAGAGCCCTAGGTGCAGGTATTGCCACCCAAGCGAGGTAATCAAGCGCCGGTCCGGACCACGAGCGGAAATTTCACGTTCCAAAAATGCTATGGCCGCCATAAAGTCACCGGTAAGCGACAAGGTTTTGACCTCTTGAAGCAGGTCATGGAGAACACTTTCGGACAGCCGCGTGGCCGGTTCTGCCAACGAAGGTTTCACGGATACTTCCGAGGAAGAACCGGGTAAGGGCACCGGCTTAGGGATTCTACCATCCGGGCCTCCGGCATCTTCCAGCCCTGGGATAGGATGGGACGGAGCATACGTCTCAGGTACCGGAATGGCTAATGTAATGAACGATTCTTCCCCGGTGAGACGGTTATGCCCCCAGTAGACGAGGCTTAACACGCTGTACACCATTATGACGAGGAGCAATTTGTAAATCCATTTAGACGTACTGCCGGTCGCGGCGGCGATTTGAGGAACGGTGGCGGCGGTAGTGGCGGTCACACTTTCGGCATTCGTCAGTACCGTCTCACCATCGGAATCGATGGATACAGGTCCCGGTTTGAGCTTCGAAATTTCACGGGGCAACGAAGAGCGGACCAGGGTAAGTTCTTCCAACATATCCCTGGCACTGGCATACCGGTGCCGGGTTTCTTTCTGCAAAGCCCGGTGGGCAAACCTGGCCAACGGTTCGGGAATTTCCGGAACCAGTGACTGGAGAGGACCCGGGGGAGTCTTGATCACTTTGTAGAGCGAGGCCAATGAAGTCGGCGCCGCGAACGGCGAGTGCCCGGATAACATCTCGTAAAGGATGGTTCCCACCGAGAACACATCACTTCTGTCATCTACCTTGCCTCCGGACGCCTGTTCGGGAGACATGTATTCAGGCGTACCGATTATCTCGCCTGCCCGGGTGATATCTTTCCTGGTGGACTGTACCTCCCTGGCCACTCCGAAGTCGGTGAGTTTGACTGATCCGCCGGTGGTGATCATGACATTGCTGGGTTTCACGTCCCGGTGTACGATCCCGTAATCGTGGATAAATTTCAACGCCTCGAGGATTTGCTCAATGACCTCCAGAACACGCTCCACAGAGGCAATACTCCCGTCCTGGAGACTCTGCTTTAAAGAGATTCCTTCTACAAATTCCATGACAATGAAATGGAAATTCTGCACCCGGCCGGAATCGTGGACAAAGGCCACATGGGGATGCAATGGCAGTTTGATGGCAGCTCTGGCTTCATTATGGAACCGCGTGATATAATCTTCGTCTTCCGAAAGTCTGCGGTGCAGTATCTTGATGGCCACCGGCTTATCGAACGTGAGCAGCGTGGCCAGATAGACTCTGGCCATGCCACCGGCTCCAATCTCTTTTACCAGCCGGTATTTACCAAGCAATTGCCGGGGAATACTTTCCATTCGTCAAAAATATCCTTTTCTGCTGTCAGTGGAGCGTTCTCCGGTCATGAAATTGTAATACACTACTCGATCATCCCGCAGGATTCTGATCAGGAGCGCTTCTCCGGGAACAAGACCCTTAAGGCTGGTGCGGACATCGCTCAAAGCGGTGATCTTCATTCCTTCGATATGCGTAACCACATCCCCCGGCCTGATTATCACCCTGGCCGAAGCAGACCCCGGATCGACCATGGTCACCTTGATTCCTAAAGCGTCTCCCGAAGAATCATAGGCAGGTACGGCCTTCAAACCAAGATAGGGTTTAATAGGATCTGCCTCGTATCGTTTAGTGGCCGCCAAAACCCACTCGCAAAAGCCATCATAAAACATAACCACACCAGGATCGAGATCGATAGCTTTTTTAAAATGCTTGACTGCTGCCGGACGTGCATCCAGTTTCTCGTATACCATGGCCAGGTTAAAATGGTAAAGAGCGTTACCGGGTTTAGCAACAACCGCCGCCTTCATGTGCTCCAAGGCCTGGCCGTATTGACCTATTTTAAAATGAGACAACCCCAGCAGTGACTGCAATTCCGGTGTTATAGTACCTTTCCGGACCAGTGGCGTCAGGTTTTTGACAACCTCTTGATACCGGGCCCGGGCCAGGGAATCCCGGGCTGACTCGAGCACCTTTTTTAGGCGGTATTGCCGCCAACCATACATAGAACCACCCACCAGGCACAAGGCTAGTAAGACACTGAAAAATAGCACTCCGAACCGTCGGTGGGTATCCTTTTGTGCTACGGGTGAAGGGCGGGCGGTGCCGAACGACGCGGACGGCATATTAACCGGTCCGGCTGTCTGATAGCCGGTAGGAGCGATAATCCTCGTGGCAGCGTTATCACCAGTTTCAGGGGCGTCAGCAACAAACGTGGCGGTAGCCTTTCCTAATGATCCGGAGGCCGCTGCACTAGTTGAAGAGTGAGTTTTTCTTGGCGCGCGGTGGTGAGCACACGAAGACCGTTTAGGTAAAGCCGAGAGCCGGATATTACGCTGTACCCTGGCCAGTTCTTTTTTTAGTTTTTTGATGCTCTGATAACGGTTTTCTCGCTCTTTCTCCATGGCTTTGGCAACAACTCCGGCCAGAGCCGGTGGGATGTCAGGTACGAGTTCGGTAAGAGGCTCCGGTTGGGCGGTGGAGATCTGATAGACGAGTGATACCAGGTCCTGCCCTTTGAACGGAACCTCGCCGGCAAGCATCTCATAGAGAAGCACACCTACAGCATAGATATCGGCCCGGTGGTCGGTCCGTTTACCGGCAGCCTGCTCCGGTGACATGTAGACCGGGGTTCCGATGATGACCCCGGTAACGGTTAATCGTTCCGAAGTCCTGGTTCTGGCAATGCCAAAATCGGTTACCTTCACTTCCCCCGAACGAGTCACCATGATATTGGCCGGTTTGACATCACGGTGAACGATTCCACGATCATGAGCATAACCCAGCGCCTCACATACCTGCACAGCGATATCCAGGCTCCGCCGTACGGAAAGATACCCATCCTTACGGATGATGTCACGGATATTCGGTCCGTCGATGTATTCCATCACCATGAAATGGTGACCATTTTCTTCGCCTGAAGTGTAAGGATAAGAGATATTCGGATGTTCCTTGAGAACGGAAACAGTCTGAATCTCGTTGTGGAAACGTTTAAGAAAACCCGGGTTGGTGGTGATCTCCGATTTGAGCACTTTCAGGGCAACCGTGCGGCCGAGTGATTCTTTTACCGCTTTAAAAACGGTGGCCATGCCGCCTTCACCAATCTGTTCCACCAGTCTGTAATCGGCGAGAGTACGTCCTACCAATGTATCCACCCGGGTTTCCTCCCTGCAGCAGGCCGCTTAACTATACGCCCGTGTTTGTGAAAGTGTCAAGAAAACGCCTTTTTCGTGCTTTTTACGTGATATGGACAGGCTTGCATAAAGACTCACCCCCGTCTTGCGCTGACGCGCTCTGAGTACAGATAGAGCGGTCAGGTAT